>NZ_JAENHX010000002.1:0-587858 GCF_016757845.1 Lysinibacillus sp. HST-98 | reverse complement strand
GCTCAAACATTTGATATTGAGGTGGAGCAGATCCACTACTTTAACGGAATTTGTGATTTAAGCTATGTCAACTATTCAGATGCATCCAATGAGTGGCTAGCATTTGAGCGGAACACACCTGTATGGGGCGATACGTACCATATTCCATTCAAAGAGATGGCAGCATTACAAGGTCCTGTATTAAATGTCGGACCATTTGGTAAGGATGCCCATCAAAAAACAGAGCGATTGCATGTGGATAGTGCGTTTAAAGAGATGCCTGTTATGATTGACACGCTTATTAAAAGTCTATTTTAGCCATATAAATTTTTCGATATTTAATTGAATACAATGTAAAAAGTTGATGCTATAAAGGTATCAACTTTTTTATTTATCAGAAAAATTTAGATTGACTTGTATTTTTCGTTATCATGACGATACATATAGGACATTATAATTATTTGAAAGTGGACATGAGGAGAGAGCATGATGGAAAATCAAGAAAAATTAGCTTTTTCTATTCGCGAAGAAATGGTTCAGTCGAATTTAAAAGGGATGAGAATAGTTGCTTGGACACTCATGTATGTATCAGCCATTATTTCGTTAATACATTATGGAGAGGTATTTTTTGTGAAGGCGGAAAGAGCCATGGTTCCCGTCTATATTGCCATTCATATCGCTATGTTTTATATAGATGTTGCAGTATTATTGTTTATCCGAGAAAAGCGAATTCATATTACTCCTGTTACTATACAGAAGTATGAACGGTTGGTTGTTGTTTATATTTACACAATAATGCTTTTGATTACTGCGATATCGGTATTGGATGTTTACTTTTTCCGTCATGCAGCACTGTATGAGGTTATTTTAATCATTATTTGTACAGTATTCGCGTTACCTTTACGAAAAATTGTTTGGATTATTTTGCTTTCTGCATCAGCCATTATTGTGAGTGCATATATGAGTGCTGGAATAGCGAGTGGAAATATAAAAATTATATTACCCATGTCATTATTAATACCTGTTGGTGTAATGATTCAATATCAGACCTATAAGGTTCGTAAACAAATCCATACCCAGCATATTTTATTGAATGAGGAAATGACCAAAACGAAGCGACTATCAAAATTGTTGGCAATTAAAAATAATGAATTAGCAGAGCAAGCATTAAAAGATTCTTTAACGAATCTACCTAATCGACGTGCATTTAATCAAAAATTGAATAAGATAGGACAGCAACTTTCTCAAACACAGCCTTTAACAGTCATAATGATTGATATTGATTGCTTTAAAAAATTTAATGATTATTATGGTCATTTGCAGGGAGATGCTGCAATTGTCAAAGTCGCATCTCTATTGGAGGAAATTGCAGGGAAATATAATGCATTTGTTGCCCGTTGGGGTGGCGAGGAATTTGTTATGATAAGCCAGCATACTCATAAGGTTGCTGAACCCATATGTGAAGAAATCTTAGAAGAAATTCGACAACTTAATATCCCACATTTACAATCTACTATTGCCCAACAAGTTACTGTTAGTATTGGAATGTGTCAAGCTAAAATCGCAAAATATGAGCATTTACAAACATGTTGTGAATTAGCTGACCAAGCGCTATATTTGGCAAAGCAAAACGGACGAAATAACTATTTCTGCAAAATGGCAATTTTTGATGAAGAAGCAAATGCGTCTATTTGAAGTCAGAAAACGTTGCTACGAAGCCCTTCAATACCCCCTTAGGTTGCTTAAATTATAACGAAAGTGTTACAATATAGTTTAGTCAAAAAGAGCCAAGGGGGCATTTCTATGTCAATTGAATTAAACAATGAATTCGGCCAAATTGATATTTCAACAGATGTACTTGCACAAATTGCTGGTGGAGCTGCTGTAGAATGCTACGGTATTGTTGGCATGGCATCTAAACATCAAATTCGTGATGGTCTAACTGATATTTTACGTAAAGAAAACTTCGCAAAAGGTGTTGTAATTCGACAACAGGACGACGATTTACATATAGATATGTACATTATTGTTAGTTACGGGACAAAAATTTCGGAAGTGGCTTATCAAGTACAATCGAAAGTGAAATATACAGTAGATAAAACATTAGGTATGAGCGTAAAATCTGTCAATATCTTTGTACAGGGCGTTCGTGTAGCGAATTAAGAGGAGGAACTAAATCGAATGCAGTCTTTAGACGGTATAAAGTTTGCTGAAATGGTACAAATGGGGGCGCATCACCTATACCAAAATGCAAATTATGTAGATTCATTAAATGTTTTCCCCGTTCCAGATGGTGATACAGGTACAAATATGAACTTATCAATGACATCTGGTGCAAAGGAAACAGAGCATGCTGCTTCAGAGCATATTGGTAAAACAGCACAGGCATTATCAAAAGGCTTGTTAATGGGAGCGCGTGGGAATTCAGGCGTTATTCTATCTCAGTTATTCCGTGGTTTTGGGAAGTTTATTGAGAAGGAGTCAACAATTGATGCAAAGGGCTTTGCTGGAGCATTCCAAGCGGGTGTTGATACGGCATATAAAGCTGTTATGAAGCCAGTAGAAGGAACAATTTTAACAGTGGCACGTGAAGCTGCGAAAAAAGGTCTAGAAGTAGCAGAAATTGAAAACGATATCATTGCCGTAATGGAAGCTTTTACAGCAGAGGCAAAGGCATCGTTGGATCGTACACCTGACCTACTGCCTGTTTTAAAAGAAGTGGGTGTGGTAGATAGTGGTGGTCAAGGCTTACTATTTGTGTATGAGGGATTTTTAGCTTCCTTAAAGGGGGAGGCTCTTCCGGAGAAAAATGATGCGACGCTAGATGATTTAATCAATGCAGAACATCATAGAGCCCAAGATTTCATGAACACTGCTGATATTGAATTTGGTTACTGTACAGAAATAATGGTACGCTTAGAAGAAGGAAAAGAACCTTTTAATGAAGAACAATTCCGTAATGAATTAAATCCTTTAGGTGATTCTTTACTTGTTATTTCAGATGAGGAAATTGCGAAGGTTCATATCCATTCCGAGCAACCAGGTTCTGTTCTATCAATTGGCCAAAAATACGGTAGTCTTATAAAAATTAAAGTTGATAATATGCGTGAGCAGCATTCAGCAATCGTTGGCGAGGAACATAAAGCCCCTACGCCTGCTAAAAAAGTAGAAAAACATCCATATGCTATTGTAACGATTGCTATGGGTGAGGGTGTGGCAGAATTATTGCGCTCTATCGGTGCTTCCTATGTCATTGAAGGCGGTCAAACAATGAATCCTTCAACTGAAGATATTGTGAAGGCTGTACAAGAAATCGGAGCAGAGAAAGTATTAATCTTACCGAATAATAAAAATATAGTGATGGCAGCGGAGCAAGCGGTTGAACTATTAGAAATTGATGCAGCAGTAGTTCCTACGAAGACGATTCCTCAAGGAATGGCAGCGATTTTAGCGTTTAACCCAGAGGCGACTGTTGATGTAAATAAAAAAACAATGTCAGAAGCATTTACAAATGTGAAGACAGGTCAAGTTACCTATGCAGTGCGTGATACATCTATTGATGGTGTTGAAATTCACAAAGATGATTTTATGGCATTGGCAGAAGGAAAAATTGTCCTTTCTACACCAGCACTAAAGGATGCAGCTGAAAAAGTAATTAAGGATTTAGTCGATGAAGATGCTGAGATAGTTACAGTGATCTATGGGGAAGATACAACTGAACAAGCTGCCTCTGAGTTGGTAGCTTTCATAGAAGAGAACTATCCGGATGTAGAAGTTGAATTATTTGATGGTAAACAAGGGTTATATCCATATATTATTTCAGTAGAATAATTACATGCTACTTTGCTATTCCGTAAAGAAAGCAGTGCACAAAACGTGTACTGCTTTTGTTTATGCTACAAAGAGAATGTTGGATTAAATTTATTAAAAACGTACTAAATATGAATCATTCAATGTACGTACCCACAGGATATAAAATTTGGAAATATTAAAATAGCAAAGCTTTCATAGTTGTGTATATATGGTGCGGACAATAAATAAGCATAAATATTTACTATAAATTATAGTAGTGGTAATTTTCTGAAAGTTGATAAATTAAATGCTTTACTTTTATAGTACCTATCAAGCATGATATAAATAAAATTAAATATTATTATACGGATAGAATAGAGGGGTGTTTGTATGAAGTTTACTTCAGTATTTGATATTATTGGACCAGTCATGATTGGGCCTTCCTCCTCTCATACGGCAGGAGCAGCTCGCATCGGGCGTGTTGCAAGGGATTTATTTGGTAGACAACCTAAATGGGCAAAAATTCATTTATATGGATCATTTGCAGAAACGTATAGAGGGCATGGTACAGATGTTGCAATTGTAGGAGGCTTATTAAATTACGATACATTTGATGATCGCATTAAAACGGCATTTGAAGATGCCAAAAAAGCAGGATTAGAATACGAATTCATTCCTGAAACAGCTAATACTGAGCATCCAAATACGGCTCGACTTGTCATTGGAGACGATGAAGGGGAAATGTCAGTAGTCGGTATTTCAATTGGTGGCGGAAAAATTGAAGTCAGTGAAGTCAATGGCTTTAAGTTACGTTTAACTGGTGGTATGCCAGCTATTCTTGTTGTTCATGATGATCGTGCTGGCTGTATTGCCAATGTAGCCAATTGTTTGGCGATGCATGAAGTCAACATTGGGCATATGGAAGTATCACGTATCGAACGTGGTTTAACTGCTTTAATGGTGATTGAAGTTGATCAAAACATTGAGGATAAGGTGCTACAGCAAATATCTTTAATTCCATATATTACAAAGGTCTCAAAAATTAATAACTAAGGAGGTGTCCCCTGATGGACGTTTTATTTCATAATGTTCGTGAACTTGTTGAACGAGCAGAGAAAGAAGATAAATTAATATCAGAAATTATGATTGAACAGGAAATATTGATAACTGGTAGAACGCGTGAAGAAATCATCCAGCAAATGGATCGAAATCTAACAGTGATGGAAGAAGCAATTGAACGTGGATTACAAGGTGTGCAATCAGTAACAGGTTTAACTGGTGGGGATGCCGTATTACTCCAAAATTATATTGCACAAGGAAAGTCACTTTCAGGTGATTTATTATTAGATGCAGTAAGTAAAGCGGTTGCAACTAATGAAGTAAATGCTGCAATGGGAACAATCTGTGCAACACCAACAGCAGGTTCAGCAGGTGTAGTACCAGGAACACTGTTTGCAGTAAAAAACAAACTAAATCCAACTCGTGATCAAATGATTCGTTATCTATTTACGTCAGGAGCATTTGGATTTGTGGTAGCCAATAACGCTTCCATTTCTGGGGCTGCTGGCGGTTGTCAGGCAGAGGTTGGTTCAGCTGCAGGTATGGCTGCCGCTGCTATTGTCGAAATGGCTGGAGGTACACCTCAGCAATGTTCCGAAGCGTTTGCCATTACACTAAAAAACATGCTAGGTCTTGTTTGTGATCCAGTGGCTGGCTTGGTTGAAGTCCCTTGTGTCAAACGCAATGCTATGGGTGCATCTAACTCCCTTGTAGCGGCGGATATGGCACTTGCTGGTGTAACAAGTCGTATTCCGTGTGATGAAGTAATTGGTGCTATGTATCGCATTGGACAATCTATGAGTCCTAATCTTAAAGAGACGGCACGAGGCGGTCTAGCAGCAACACCAACAGGTAAGGCGATCAGTAAAGCCATTCTTGAAAATGGTGGCTTGCAAAGCATTAAAGCACTTCAATAAAAAATAAGAAACATGCTATCTAAATCGGTAGCATGTTTTTTGTGTTGATGGATAGCTTGCTGGAAAGAAAAACCTTCTTACGTACATAGTCGATGTAAGTATAATTAAATTTTAAGAAGGGAATGTATTTATCATTTATCTTAATTATATAGCAGGGACGTGAATAGAGATGGATTTGCGTAATTTGAAAACATTTCATGTTGTTTCAACTTACCTCAACTTTACAAAAGCGGCTGAAATTTTAAATTATAGCCAGCCTACAATTAGCCAACAGATTAAAGCGTTAGAGGAAGAGTTAGGGCATATCTTAATTAATCGAATGGGCAAGAAAATGTTTCTTTCTCAAGTAGGAAAAATAGTAAAAGAACATACAGATCAATTATTTGGGATTATTGAAGAAATGGAACAGGATTTGAAGAATTTCGAAAAGCCATTTGGTCATCTGACAATCGCTGCACCAGAGTTTTATTGTGGCTATTATTTATCGCATATTATCGGCTCGTTTTTAAAACAGTACCCTCAGGTAAACCTAAAACTTCTTTGTGCCAATAGTAAAGAAACAGCCAAACTTGTTAGTTCAAACCAAGCAGATATAGGTTTTGTAGCTGGATACCCTAATTACGCTGGTGTAGAGGGGATTTTATTGGAGGAAGAGGATTTAGTATTGGTTGGAAATCCGCTTATTATAAAAGATCGTACTGTGCAGGAAATATTTGATGATTATCCCTTTATAACCTATGGAATGGATGACTGTATTGTCAGCTGTCTGCAAGAAATTAACTGTAAGCCACAAACAATAGTGGAATTTGGAAGCGAGGAAGCAATTAAAAGAGCAGTATTGGAACAAGTGGGTCTAGCGTTGTTGAGTGATATTATTATTCAAAAAGAGGTAACCAAAGGGAGTCTTCAAGTTCTGTACCGATTCCCTAAAAAGTTACCTACTTATTTAATTTTTCCTCAAAATGCTAAAACATTTAGTAATGTAAGCACATTTATTGATTTAGTTAAAGACACATGGAAAACAATTTAATTAGTTTGTATATCGAAAAAATGAAAAGAATGTTACAGCCTGGTGAAACCACAGGGATGTAACGTTCTTTTTCATTTTTGGATGTATCCCGATGAATTTATATGTAAATTTATCAATAGTAACTATTCAAAATAGTAATTTTTTATTTATTTTTTTATCAATTACAATGAATAAGACGGAAATTTCAAAAAAAGGGGATGGCTTTTTATGTTGGAGAGATATGTTACGTATTGATAGTGGTCATAAAATTTATTTCTATTCAATGATTCAACTAAGGAGGATGGCGGATGAGTAAATTTATAGCTAATAAAGAAATAGAACAACAAAAAGGAATTAATGTTTATGTGTTAATCTTTTGCCTTATTGTTGTATCATCCATTTTAACGTATTTTATTCCAGCTGGTTCATTTCAACGGGAAGAAGTTAATGGACGTCAAGTGATTCAACCTGGGACATTTAGTTTTACAGATATGAACCCCATTGGCTTTTTAGATATTTTTAGCAGTGTACATTCTGGCATGATGCAAGGAGCAAGTATTATTTTCTTCGTATTGATAGTAGGAGGTACCTTTGGAATACTATCAGCCACAGGAGCATTAGAATCCTTTATCGCCATGCTATCTGTAAAAATGGCTAAACGCGAAATGTTAATAATACCAGTATTAATGTTGTTTTTCGCCTGTGCTGGGTCATTAATGGGGATGTCTGATGAAACGATTGTATATGTAGGGATTCTTGCACCGCTTGCTGTTGCCCTAGGGTTTGATGCAATTACGGGTTTTGCTATCGTTATTCTAGGTGCATCTGTCGGATTTTCGGCAGCTGTTATGAATCCGTTTACAGTAGGAATAGCACAAGAGGTTGCAGGCTTGCCATTATTTTCGGGAATTGCTTTTCGAATTGTCATTTTTATTGTCTTATACACAGTAGCAACAATATATGTTTATCGCTATGCAAAAAAAGTGAAAAACAATCCTGAACTTGGCTTTTATGGGAATTTCCGCAATGATGAGGGTGATTTCGTACAGGGTAATGCGAAAATGGAAATCAGACATAAGCTTGTTATGGGTACATTTCTTTTGAATTTTATCGTATTGATGTACGGGGTTGTAAAACTAGGTTGGTACATTACTGAAATAGCTGGTTTATTTTTATTGTTTGGTATTTTAATGGGGCTTATTGGAAAATTATCACCTTCGCATATTGCTAATTCATTTATGAAGGGTGCAGGGGATTTAGTTGGTGGCGCTCTTATCATTGGGTTAGCTCAGTCTATTTTAGTGATTTTCAATAACTCAGGATTGATTGATACAATTCTCTTTTACACATCTGCATTACTTGATTCAGTTCCACCTGCACTAAATGCAGTAGGGATGTTTATTTTCCAGTTATTTTTAAATTTTTTAGTACCATCAGGAAGTGGACAGGCTGCCTTAACGATGCCAATTATGGCACCTTTATCAGATATGATTGGTGTTACAAGACAAACAGCCGTACTTGCCTATCAATTTGGAGATGGTATGTCGAATATTATTTTCCCAACAGTAGGTTTTTTAATGGCGGGATTATCAATTGCGGGTATTCCTTGGGGTAAATGGATAAAGTGGATTTTTCCGTTTATGCTTATTCAAGTAACAGTTGCGGTAATATCGCTCATTATTGCACAAGTCATACAATACGGACCTTTCTAAAGGAGTTTAACAATGGAAATAATGAATATAAAAAAATTAACAGAAAAGGCAATAGAAGATCGCCGTCATCTGCACCAATACCCAGAGCTTTCAGGTGAAGAATATGAAACAAGTGCGTTTATTCGCAAAAGACTAGAGAAGTTAGATATAGAAATTCTAGATTACGAACCTCCAGGTGTAGTGGCATTTATAAAAGGGACAAAGGGAACAAAAACTATCGCATTACGTGCCGATATAGATGCCTTACCTATAAAAGAAGAGGGAGACAAACCGTATATTTCAGATAGGCAAGGTGTTGCTCATATGTGTGGCCATGATGGTCATACTGCGATTTTATTAGCAGTTGCAACATGGGTAAGCTTAAATAGAGAGAAAATCGAGCCGAATATCAAGCTTATATTTCAATCGGCAGAGGAAATCACCCCAAGTGGTGCTGATTTATTAATTCAAAAAGGTGTGTTGGAAGATGTAGATGCTATTTTTGGCATTCACTTATGGCAAGGTTTAGAGAAAGGAAAGATAGGTTTAACACATGGGCCGATGATGGCCTCTATTGATGATTTTGAAATTATAATTCAAGGGTATGGTGGCCATGGATCAATGCCACATGAAACAATTGATCCTATTTATATAGCCAGCCATTTAATGCAAGCTTTTCAAAGTATCATAAGTAGAAATGTCAATCCTATCGATGCGGGTGTCATTACAGTTGGTAATATACAGGCGGGAACCACTTATAATATTATTCCTGATACAGCAAAATTAACTGGAACGATCAGAGCATTGACACCGAACACTGTAAAAATCATTAAAACAAAAATGGTAAGTTTAACAGAAGGAATTTGCAGAGCATTTGGAGCAGAAGGAAAAATCGATTTTATTTTAGGAACACCTCCGCTCGTCAATGATCCAACACAATCGCGATTTATTGAATCGATTGTACGGGAACAATTTGGAGATACCGCATTTAAGATAGTCGAACCAGTCATGGGTGGAGAAGATTTTTCTTATTATTTACAACATAAGCCTGGAGCATTTGTTTTTGTAGGTATGGGTGGTGAAAAAAGCCAATATCCACACCATCATCCACGATTTGATCTAGATGAAGATGTTTTCCCTGATGCGATTCAACTATTTATAAATATTATCTTGCAACATAAATAATCAGACTATTTATACGAAAAGGAGTTTTACATCGTGATAAAAAAGATTGAAGTGTTTGCAGCACGTTTACAATTAAAGGAACCATTTGTTATTTCTTATGTTCATTTAGATGATATGCCAACTATTCTTACCAGAATCGAGACGGATGAGGGTGTAGTTGGCTGGGGCGAAGCTGTGCCTGATCAAAATGTGACGGGTGAAACTTGGGAGAGCACGTATCACGTTATTAAACATGAACTAGCACCATTACTGATTGATGAAGATCCATTTGCAGTAGACCGTATTCATAAAAAGTTTAATGAAAAAATTGATGGAGTCCCTTCAGCAAAAGCCGCATTGGACATTGCACTCTACGATTTGATGGGGAAAATGACTGGTCAACCAGTTTATCAATTAATTGGTGGAAAAGCACATGAGGAATTACAGGTGCCAAGAGTAATTAGTATTAAGAGTCCAGAGGAAATGGCTCAAGATGCAAGCGAATTTGTAAAAGCGGGTTTCCGTAATATTAAAATTAAGGTTGGTACAAATGCTGATTTAGATATTGCTCGTATTCGTGCAGTAAGAGAAGCAATAGGTGAGGATGTGCAACTGCGAGTAGATGCCAATCAAGGTTGGAATAGAATGGAGACACTAAAAGTAATAAGAGAAACTACAGCTTGTCATGTAGACTGGTACGAGCAACCAGTAAAAGCACATGATTTAAGAGCGTTAAAAGAAATCAGAGCCCTTTCACCTTGTAGTATTATGGTAGACGAGGGTGTTCATAGTATTTATGATTTAGTCGATGTCATAGAAATGCGTGCTGCGGATATGCTAAATATAAAATTAATGAAATCAGGTGGAATCTATCCAGCTCTAGCTCTTGCAAGTCTTGCGGAGGCTGCAGAGATGCCTTGTCAAGTAGGCTCTATGGTTGAATCAGCAATCGGAACAATGGCTGGGGCTCACCTAGCCATCAGTAAGTCGATTATCCATACAAACGAGATGGTCGGACCATTAATGTTTGTAAAAGATGTGGCAAATGTTACATACTATAAGGACATCCTGCAGTTAAGCGATAAAGCTGGATTAGGAATAGAGGTTGATGAGCAATATGTGAAAGAAATTACATGTTTCTCCTGTGAAATTAAATAATCAAAAGTGTAACCCTATCAATCATTGGTAGGGTTTTTGCTTATGTGTAGGGTTAGGGAAATAATTTATGGTACATTAGATAGAGAGAGTATACCACTACATAAACAATCAATGAAGGGAGTTGTGGGATAAGATGACTGAATTATATGGACCCGTCAATGAATTAAAAGGCGTCGGGAAAGAAACAGCAGCCCATCTTGAATCACTAGGAATCAATACAATAGCTGATTTATTATGGACGTTCCCACATCGACATGAAGATTTTCGTTTAAAAGATTTAGCACAAACACCACATAACGAACGGGTTACAGTTGAGTGTAAGGTGGAGCGGGAGCCTACGATTTTATTTTTAGGTCGCAATAAGTCAAGACTCCAAGTAACTGTTTTAGCAGGAAGACATTTAGTGAAAGTCGTATTTTTCAATCAGGGCTATTTAAAGCAAAAGCTTGTACCTGGTTCCATTATTACGGTGACTGGTAAATGGGATCGTGGTAGACAAGTAATCAATGGCACTGCAGTTACATTTGGTCCTAAAACAGATCAAGTTGACTTTGAGCCTGTCTATAGTCTGAAAGGTTTGATTCCCCAAAAAAGATTTCGAAAATATATGCGACAAGTGTTAGACGATTGTGGGGAAGTACTGCCAGAGACCATTCCATATTATTTACAAGAGTCGTATAAGCTTGTTTCAATAAGAGAGGGCTTGGAGGGTATTCATTTTCCACTGGATGCTGAACATGCTAAACAAGCAAGGAGACGCTTTGCCTATGAGGAGCTATTAAATTTCCAATTGCGTATTCAAGCTTTACGGAAAATAAGGAAGGATAGTGAACACGGTACAGTTATTCAATTTAATGTGCATAAGTTACGAGATTTTATCGCTTCCTTACCCTATGAATTAACGAATGCTCAAAAGCGCGTGGTGAATGAAATTTGTAAGGATTTGAAGGAGCCTCATCGAATGAATCGCTTGCTACAAGGGGATGTAGGTTCAGGTAAAACCGTCGTAGCAGCAATAGGGCTATATGCGGCCGTAACAGCAGGTTTTCAAGGAGCCTTAATGGCACCAACTGAAATATTAGCAGAACAACACTTAGAGAATTTGAAAGAATGGTTCCAGCCATTTGGCGTTCGTGTTGCACTCTTATCCGGATCCACTAAAACAAAAGAGCGACGTGCGATATTAGCTGATTTGGCAAATGGAGATCTTGATATTGTTATTGGTACACATGCTCTAATCCAGCCAGATGTTATTTTTCATAAACTTGGCTTTGTCATCACGGATGAACAGCATCGCTTTGGTGTGGAACAACGACGTATTTTGCGTGATAAAGGGGAGAATCCCGATGTGCTTTTTATGACAGCTACCCCGATACCACGAACATTAGCTATTACTGCATTTGGGGAAATGGACGTATCAATGATTGATGAAATGCCAGCAGGGCGTAAGCAGATTGAAACACATTGGATGAAGAAAGAACAATTCGGCTCCGTTTTATCTAAGCTAGAATTAGAATTAGCTGCTGGAAGACAAGCCTATGCGATTTGTCCGCTTATCGAGGAATCCGACAAGCTTGATGTTCAGAATGCTGTGGAAATTTATGAGCAGCTAGCGACTTATTTTAAAGATCGTTATCATGTTGGTTTAATGCATGGGCGTTTATCAGCTGATGAAAAAGATGCGGTTATGCGTGCTTTTAGTGAAGGGACTATTCAAGTTTTAGTTTCTACAACCGTTGTAGAGGTAGGAGTAAATGTACCAAACGCTACCTTTATGATTGTCTATGATGCTGAACGCTTTGGCTTAGCACAGTTGCATCAGCTTCGAGGTCGCGTTGGTCGTGGTGAGCACCAATCATACTGTATCTTACTTGCTGATCCTAAGTCTGATGAGGGGAAAGAACGTATGCAATCGATGACAGAAACAAATGATGGTTTCCGTTTAGCTGAAAAAGATCTTGAATTAAGGGGGCCAGGAGACTTTTTTGGTAGAAAGCAAAGTGGTTTACCTGATTTTAAAGTAGCTGATTTAGTACATGATTATCGTATTTTGGAGACCGCTAGAAAAGATGCCTCAGAAATGCTTGAAACAAAAGCATTTTGGCAGGATGACGACTATCAATACTTGCGTAAAATGTTAGAAGATACTGGTGTTTTACAAGGAGAGCGCTTCGATTAATGGGGAAGCTTGTTAGCAAAGAAAGAATGTAAGTACTTGATTTCAAAACAAGTCTTGCATTCTTTTTTTATACTCTATATACTGATATTAGTACCAAGTGCTAATAACAACTCAAAAGGTGGCGAATGAAGTTGAGACGAACGAAAAAAGAGCGACAGCGACTACTATCTGAAACGATAGCTGAAAATCCATTCGTCACAGATGAACAGCTAGCAACACAGTTTCAGGTAAGTGTCCAAACAATTCGTTTAGACCGTATGGAATTATCAATACCAGAATTACGCGAGCGAATTAAAGACGTTGCTTCAAAAAGCTATGAAAATGAAGTAAAATCTCTCCCGATTGATGAGGTCATTGGGGAGATAGTAGATATTGAATTAGATCATCGAGCACTCTCGATTTTTGATGTACAAGAAGAGCATGTTTTTCAGCGTAATGGCATCGCGCGTGGGCATCATTTATTTGCGCAAGCAAATTCATTAGCGGTTGCAGTAATTGATGACGAACTAGCATTAACCGTACATTCCAATATTACGTTTGTGAAACCTGTACGAGCTGGAAATCGTGTTATTACAAAAGCGATTGTAATCGGACGAGATGAACAAACACATCGAACAAAAGTTGAGGTAACATCTACCGTTAATGGTGAAACCGTTTTTGTTGGTGAGTTTGATATGTACCGCACGAAAGGTAAAGGTGAATAACAATGAAATTAGCGCTTGATGGAATGGGTGGAGATAATGCACCAAAATCAGTTGTTGAAGGTGCACTTTTAGCATTAGAGCAAATTCCGAACTTAGAAATTCAACTATATGGTCATCAAGATAAGCTGGAACCATTTTTAAAACAACATGATCGACTAAAGGTTATACATTGTGAGGAAGTAGTAGAAGGAACTGATGATCCTGCCCGTGCTGTTCGTAGAAAAAAGGATTCTTCAATGGCGCGTATGATGGATGCTGTTGAAGAGGGTAAAGCAGATGCTTGCCTTTCTGCAGGGAATACAGGGGCCCTGATGGCAGGTGGCCTATTTAAAGTAGGTCGCATTGAGGGAATAGCCAGACCAGCATTAGCTACAACGCTACCAACATTAGACGGTAAAGGGTTTTTAATGCTTGATTTAGGGGCGAATGCAGATGCTCGCCCAGAGCATTTAGTGCAATATGCCATTATGGGAGATATTTATGCTAAAAAGGTTGGAGGTTTACAAAAACCTCGAATTGGCTTATTAAATATCGGTACCGAGGATAAAAAAGGGAATGAATTAACAAAAGCTGCCTTCGAATTATTGAAGGAAGCAGATTTGAATTTTATTGGAAATGTAGAAGCGCGTGATTTACTTGAAGGAGTAGCTGATGTTGTAGTAACAGATGGCTTTACAGGAAATATGGTGTTGAAGTCTATTGAAGGGACAGCAGGTGCTTTATTTTCTATGTTAAAAGAGGCCTTTATGTCTTCAACGAAAACGAAAATTTCAGCAGCGCTCATGAAAAATAATTTACGTGACTTAAAAAATAAAATGGACTATACAGAATATGGTGGCGCAGGATTGTTTGGCTTACAAGCACCTGTTATTAAGGCACATGGATCATCAAATGCGAAAGCGATTTTCAGTGCCATTCGACAAGCCAATACGATGGTAGAGCATACGGTTATTTCGACGATTACCGAGACAGTACGCCACATAGAAATTGATTAAGTAAAGGGGATTATTCAAATGACAAAAATAGCATTTATTTTTCCAGGACAGGGTTCACAAGTAGTTGGAATGGGTCAAGAGTTTGTTGAGAATGCTGCAGAAAGTAAAGCATTTTATGATCGCGCAGATCAAGCTCTTCAATTTGAATTATCTAAATTAATGTTAGAAGGTCCAGCAGAAGAGTTAACACTGACATATCATGCACAGCCAGCACTACTTACTACTGGTGTAATGGTGGCTGAAAAGTTACGCGCAGCAGGTATTCAACCACACTACGCAGCGGGTCATTCACTTGGAGAATATGGTGCATTGGTGTTAGCAGGTGTTATGTCATTTGATGATGCCGTGTCAATCGTGCATAAACGAGGTCTTTATATGAATGAAGCTGTGCCAGCAGGACAAGGCGCAATGGCAGCAATTTTAGGAATGGAACTAGAGGCATTGAACGAGGTAACAGAGCAGGTATCAGCATCAGGTGACTCTGTTCAGGTGGCTAATGTGAATTGTCCAGGACAAATTGTTATTTCGGGCACTAAAGAAGGTGTGGATAAAGCAAGTGTTGCTGCTAAAGAAGCTGGAGCAAAACGAGCAATACCTTTAGTTGTAAGTGGTCCCTTCCACTCTGATTTAATGCGTCCATCTTCAGAGAAACTGCAAGCAGCATTGGCAGAGATTTCTTTATCTGCACCTGAAATTCCTGTAATTGGCAATGTGATGGCGAAGGAATTAAAAGATGTAGCAGCAATACAACAAGAGCTAGTTGAACAGGTATACAGTGCTGTTCAATGGGAAGCTTCTATGCGTGAAATGCTTGCGCAAGGTGTTGACGTTTTTATTGAATGTGGACCTGGTAAAGTATTAAGCGGTCTCTTGAAAAAAATTGATCGCTCTGTTGCAGCTTATTGTGTATATGATGAAGCTTCGTTAGAAGCAGTTTTAGAAGCGTCGAAGGAGTGGTCAATCAATGCGTAAATTAGAAGGAAAAGTAGCCGTTGTAACAGGAGCTTCAAGAGGGATTGGAAGAGCTATTGCTTTAAAGCTTGCAGATGAAGGTGCTAAGGTTGTTGTGAACTATAGTGGCTCTCAAGCAAAAGCAGAAGAAGTAGTAGCGATGATTCAAGAAAATGGTGGCGAAGCAATTGCTGTACAAGCTAGCATCTCTCAAACAGAAGAAGTGACAGCATTAATGGATGCTGCTGTGAAAACATACGGCTCCCTTGATATTTTAGTGAATAATGCTGGTATTACAAGAGATAACTTGATCATGCGTATGAAAGAAGACGAATGGGATGATGTATTAAATACAAACCTTAAAGGGGTTTTCCTTTGTACGAAAGCGGTCACACGTCAAATGATGAAGCAACGTGCAGGTCGCATTATTAATATTTCTTCCATCGTTGGTGTAGCAGGTAATGCTGGTCAAGCCAACTATGTTGCGGCTAAAGCAGGTGTAATTGGACTAACAAAAACGACGGCAAAGGAATTAGCTTCTCGTAATATTTTAGTTAATGCTATTGCACCAGGTTTTATCGAAACAGAAATGACAGAACAATTGCCAGCGGATATCAAACAAGGTATGCTAACACAGATTCCTCTTGCGAAACTTGGTCAGCCAGAGGATATTGCAAAAGCAGTAGCTTTCTTAGCATCGGATGACGCAAATTATATGACTGGACAAACGCTTCATATTGATGGCGGTATGGTCATGTAATTTCAATTAGGCATATACGCTGATTTTTTGTATAATCATTTGAGGGGAGGTGAATCATTTGTCTACAGTATTAGAACGCGTAACAAAAGTAATCGTGGACCGTTTAGGTGTGGAAGAAAGCGAAGTAACGCTTGAAGCTTCTTTCCGTGATGATTTAGGTGCTGACTCATTAGACGTAGTTGAGCTTGTAATGGAGCTTGAAGACGAATTCGATATGGAAATTTCTGATGAAGATGCTGAAAAAATCTCAACAGTAGGTACTGCAATCTCATACATCGAAAGTAAATTAAACTAATTTCGTTAAAACTTTATTTAGTGAAAATAGATCACCTCTAATGGTGTAATGGTCATCGTAATCATACAATGGTTTTATGGTAGCTTGAATAAAGTAGAAATTACTTTTTCTGCATCCCTTTTTTGAAGGAGCAGATTCAATGAATGAAGATGTATTTAAAGGGGACGAAATGGATCGGTTTTCGATCTATTAACGTCCCTTTTTTATGTTAAAAATCTAATGACCAGTCAGCTTCAGACTTCTCTCTAATGGGAGATGCATGCTGTATGAAGAGGAATTTTCGGGAAAATTTCCAAAACATTGTGTTTAAGCCGAAATACTTTTGCATAAACGCCCTGAAAAAGGTACACTAAAACGGTAGAAACTATTAGGAAGGCAGATTTGTTCAATGGCTATGAAAAGAAAAGGAACTATGCAGAAATCTGGCGTACTTCCTGAAAAAGTACGCAACCAATTTGAGCTGTTACAGCATGAATTAAATATCACATTTATTAATAAAAATTTATTGTATCAAGCATTCACGCATTCATCTTATGTGAATGAGCATCGCCGTAAATTATTTACGGATAATGAGCGTCTTGAATTTTTAGGAGACGCAGTACTTGAACTGTCTGTTTCTAAATATCTTTTTGAGAAATACCCAAATATGAGCGAGGGTGAGTTAACAAAGCTAAGAGCTTCCATTGTATGTGAGCCATCACTAGTGATTTTTGCTAACGAGCTAGGCTTTGGACGCTTTGTATTACTTGGAAAAGGTGAAGAATTAACAGGTGGTCGGGAACGTCCAGCGTTGCTTGCAGATGTCTTTGAGTCATTTGTAGGTGCACTCTATTTAGATCAAGATTTACAGACGGTCGTGTCATTTTTAGAACGAGTCGTGTTCCCAAAAGTAGAAGTCGGTGCTTTTTCGCATGTGATGGATTTTAAAAGTCAATTGCAAGAAATGGTACAGCAAACGAATAATGGACTTCTTCATTATGAGATTATCGATGAAAAGGGCCCAGCACATAATCGTACCTTTGTATCAAGCGTATTATTAAATGGACAAGAGCTTGGTATTGGTCGTGGAAAATCAAAAAAAGAAGCCGAGCAGCAAGCTGCACAATGTGCAATGCGGATGATGCGTGAAGAAGCTGCAAAAGAGGAGGCTTAATAGATGTTCCTAAAACGACTAGAAGTGATTGGCTTTAAATCTTTTGCGGAACGCATTGGAATTGATTTTGTACCTGGTGTTACAGCCGTTGTTGGACCAAATGGCAGTGGAAAAAGTAATGTCACAGATGCGATTCGTTGGGTACTTGGGGAGCAATCGGCAAAGTCGTTACGTGGAGCAAAGATGGAAGATGTTATTTTCGCTGGGAGTGAATCACGTAAGCCACTCAACTTTGCAGAGGTAACACTTATTTTAGATAATACTGACGAGCAACTTGCTTTTTCTTATACAGAAGTCAGTGTAACAAGACGCGTATACCGTTCAGGTGATAGTGAATATTTATTAAATAACCAACAGTGTCGCCTGAAGGATATTACGGACTTGTTTATGGATTCAGGACTTGGGAAAGAGGCATTTTCTATTATCTCTCAAGGTCGTGTTGATGAAATATTAAATAGTCGACCTGATGATCGTCGTTCTATTTTTGAAGAGGCAGCTGGCGTTTTAAAGTATAAAATAAGAAAGAAAAAAGCTGAGCATAAGCTTGTTGAAACAGATGAAAATTTGTATCGTGTATTAGACATTCTCCATGAATTAGACAACCGATTAGAGCCGCTTGAAATGCAGGCATCTAGTGCAAGAGATTATGTACAAATGTCTTCTGAGCTAAAGGATTTCGATATTGCAATTCTTGTGCATGATTTTAGAAATTGTGCACAATCTTTGCATGCGCTTAAAGAGGAATTTACGGAGCTTTCTGCAACAGAGCTAGAACAAGCTCAAAATATTTCAATGATTGATAAACAGACCGCTAATATACGTAAGCTATTAAAAGATCTAGATGATTATTTAGATGTTTCGCAGGCTGAGCTAGTCAATGCCACTATGGAGGTAGAGCGTTGGGATGGTCGTAAGGCATTAATGGCTGAAAAACGCCAAAATGCATCGAATCAACTACTACAGCTTAATACGACATTACAAGAGGCTAAGGCAGAAGTAGAATTACTCCTGGTTCAAGAACAGGAGAAAAAAGAAGTGTTCTCTGAGAAGCAACAAGCCGTATCAGTATTAAAGCAGAGCATCAAGCAGTTAGAACAATCATTAAATCGATCTGTGACAGAAATCGAGGAAGAAATAGAAGACTATAAAAATCGATATATTGATTCATTAAATGAAGAAGCAACAGTCAAGAATGAATTGAAAAATATCGATCAGCAATTAGCTCAACAAAAGGCAATGGCGGCAAAAATGTCTGATCAAACAGATGAAATTGGACAAGAGCTTATGCAAATCATTGCTGAAAAAGAAAAGCTAGTGGTTGAACACGCCTTGACAACCAATAATTTACAGAAAAAAGTAGAGCAATATGAAACCTTACAAATAAAGTTGAAAAATGTCAACATTTCCTTTGCTGAAAAGCAGGATATGTTGTACAAAGCGTATCAACACCAACAACAACTAAAGGCTAGAAAAGATACATTAGCTGAACTCGAAGCTGATTTTTCTGGGTTTTTCCAAGGTGTTAAAGAAGTTTTGCTTGCTCGAGATAAAGGTGATTTACAAGGGATTGAGGGTGCTGTAGCAGAGTTAATTCAAGTTGAAGGAAAGTACTCACAAGCGATTGAAACAGCTTTAGGTGCTGCCTCTCAACATATTGTCACAACCAATGAGCGCCATGCGCAACAGGCCATTCACTGGTTAAAACAAAAACGGGCTGGACGTGCTACTTTTTTACCGAAAACAGTCATGAAATCACGCAAAATTAATCCAGGAACTATTCAGCTAGCAACTGAACATCCTACCTTTGTTCAAATGGCAGATGCACTTGTCACTTTTAACGAAGACAATCGAACAATTGTTGAGAATCTTTTAGGTAATGTCATCGTGGCATCAAATTTAGAAGGCGCAAGTCAAATTGCCCGATTATGTGGTTTCCGATACCGAGTTGTCACTCTTGAAGGAGATATTGTTAATGCAGGGGGTTCCTTAACAGGTGGTGCACTGAAACAGCAATCCTCACTCTTTACAAGAAAGGCTGAGTTAGATGATTTAATCATTAAGCTAGAATCGTTACAGGCTTCCATTAATAGTGCGGAACAGGCTGTTGCAGCCGAAAAAGAGAAGCTTGCGGTACTGCGAGATCAAGTAGAGCAATTAAAGCTTGAAGGAGAGCAACTACGAAAAGATGAGATGCAACAGTCAAGTCGTATTCGTGAGCTAGAAGTCGTTGAAAAAAGCTTATCGGCCAGAGTAACCTTTACTTCAACTGAAACAAAGGATGTAAAAACACGTGAGGAAGCATTGTTAACACAAAAACAAGCAGCAGAGGAGCGCTTAAATACCCTTGCCCTAGAGCTTGTCGAAATCAATGAAACTGTCGAACAATTAAGTAAGGTAAAGTTACAGGGGGAGACAGAGAAAGACGTCTTACGAGAACAGCTTGCCGAAAAGCGTTCACAGTTAGCGGTTATGCAAGAACAAATGTCACAAGTTCAAATTACAACTGCTGAACTGGCACTACAATTAAACAAAGCACAACAAAAAGTTAAAAATATTGCTCAGGAAATAATGTGGCTGCAATCTGATGAATCGACAAATCATTTAAGTGATGAAGAGGTTGAGGAACAGGTTGTGACATGGAAAGCAAGAAGAGATGCCTTACAAGAGACTATTTCTGAAAAGAAAGAGCAGAAAATAGGACAGCAACAAGAACTCTCTACATTAGAAGAACAACTCAAGGAACTGCAACGTATTCATAAAGGATACCTTGAAGCAATTCGTGCCAATGAGTTAAAACGTAATCGTGTAGAATTTGAAATGGATAATTTTATCGAACAACTCGAAGAAAATTATCAGTTAACATTCGAAGAGGCTGAAAAAGAAGCTCTGGCAATAGAAGATGAAGAGTTTGTGCGAAGACGTGTTAAATTGTTAAAAAGATCCATTGAAGAGCTAGGACCTGTTAATTTAAGTGCGATTGAGGAATATGATAGAGTACTAGAACGTCATACTTTCTTAACTGAACAACGAGAGGACTTGCTTGCTGCACAGGAAACATTACATGAAGCAATCAAAGAAATGGATGAAGAAATGACGTTGCGCTTTAGTGAAACGTTTTATGCTATTAGAGAGCAATTTAAACGTGTTTTCCGTGAATTGTTTGGTGGGGGACAAGCTGATTTGGTTTTAATTGACCCACAAAATTTATTGGAAACAGGTATTGAAATTGTGGCACAGCCTCCAGGGAAAAAATTGCAGAATTTAAGTTTGCTTTCTGGTGGTGAGCGTGCACTTACAGCCATTGCTTTACTATTCTCCATTTTAAATATTCGACCTGTACCATTTTGTATTCTGGATGAGGTAGAGGCGGCTTTAGATGAGGCGAACGTTGTGCGTTATAGCCAATATTTGAAAAAGTTTAGTCTCGACACACAATTCATTGTAATTACTCATCGTAAAGGAACAATGGAGGGAGCTGATGTCTTGTATGGTATAACAATGCAAGAATCAGGTGTGTCGAAACTTGTATCAGTAAAACTAGAAGATGAACCCGTACTTGCGGAGCAAAGGAGCGAACAAGCATGAGTTTTTTTAAACGTTTAAAAGATAAATTAATGGGTAATCCAGCAGAGGAAGAGAAGCTAGACCCAACAGACAAAGAACAGGAATCCGACCATTTGGAGCCGGAGCTTGAAGAATCAAACGAACCTGCTGCCATTGAGACCGTTGATCTAAAAGTGTCTGAACAAGATGAAGCATCACCTGAAATGGCGATTGTGAAAGAAGCCGTAGTGGAAGCTGAGCTCTCACCTGAAATAGAAGAAGCACAGCTAGATGTTCAGGAGCTAGCAGTAGTAGAGGATGAACCACTGGAAGAGAAAAAACCTTCTGCTTGGTCAATAACACAAAAATTCAAGGCTGGTCTTGAAAAAACACGTAATTCTTTTACATCAAAAGTGAATGACCTTGTGGCACGCTATCGTAAAGTGGATGAGGATTTCTTTGAAGAATTAGAGGACTTACTATTACAGGCTGATGTTGGATTTGAAACAGTCATGGAACTCATGGATAAACTGCGTTATGAGGTGCAACGTAAAAATATTAAAGATACAAATGGCATCCAAGCAGTGATTTCTGAGAAGCTTGTAGAAATTTATGAGCAAGGTGAAGAAGATATAATTGAACTAACTATGCAGCCAGATGGTGAACTAACTGTTATTCTATTTGTTGGCGTAAATGGTGTTGGGAAAACAACAACGATAGGTAAGCTAGCACACCGTTTAAAATCTCAAGGGAAAACGGTTGTATTAGCTGCGGGTGATACGTTCCGTGCAGGTGCTATTGATCAATTACAAGTATGGGGAGATCGTGTTGGTTGTGAGGTTATTAAACAATCAGAAGGCTCTGACCCGGCGGCAGTCATGTATGATGCGATTCGTGCAGCAAAAAACAGAAAAGCGGATGTGTTGATTTGTGATACAGCTGGACGCTTGCAGAACAAAGTGAACCTAATGAATGAGCTTGAAAAAGTTCATCGTGTTATTTCACGTGAAATTCCAAATGCTCCACATGAAGTATTATTAGCATTAGATGCAACAACTGGCCAAAATGCGCTTGTTCAAGCACAAACATTTAAAGAGGCAACGAATGTGACAGGGATTGTTTTAACAAAGTTAGACGGTACTGCTAAAGGGGGTATTGTTCTTGCTATTCGTAACAAGCTGCACATTCCTGTAAAATTTGTGGGTCTTGGTGAGAAAATGGATGATTTACAGCCATTTGATGCCGAACGATATGTCTATGGACTATTTGCTGATGGTTTGGATAAGGAACTACAAAATAATGATGAGTAACAGCTAACAGTGGCTGAATAGTTTTAAATTGATTGCCATGTATGTCTTCTATTGAGAAAGCTGGATACTTAGTTTGCTTCAGTTTTTGAACAAAATTGGATAAAATGACACTGACACATAATAGATAAAAACGCTCGATTGTGTATTGGATAATTGACTTGTTTAAAAGCGTAATACTAGCCAAAGGCAAAAAATGCCTGAAAGGTGCAATTTAGGCTTTTAGACAAGGAGATTACCTTGACACAGACGGGCGCTTTTCGTTATGATACAAATGACTAATAGCGGGAGGAGAAACATTCGATGCTACTTGAAAAAACAACACGCATGAACTTTCTCTTCGACTTTTATCAAGCATTATTAACAGATAAGCAAAGAAGTTATATGGAGCTATACTATTTGGATGATAACTCTCTAGGAGAAATCGCTGAATCGTATGGTGTTTCACGCCAAGCTGTTTACGATAATATTCGTCGAACTGAAGCGATGCTTGAGGAATATGAAGAAAAATTATGTTTACTTGAAAAATTTAAACAACGTACCCAAATGCTGTTACAGCTAACACAGGGGATTACAGAAAAAAGTATGACAGCTGAAGAGCAGCTAGCACTTATTGAGCAGCTGAAAGAATGGGATTAGGAGGCGAAAGCAATGGCTTTTGAAGGATTGGCGGAACGACTCCAAGGAACGATCCAAAAGATTAAAGGCAAAGGGAAAGTATCAGAGCAAGACGTTAAAGAAATGATGCGAGAAGTCCGATTTGCTTTAATTGAGGCGGATGTTAACTTAAAAGTAGTCAAAGAATTCGTGAAAAAGGTAAGCGAACGTGCTGTCGGTGTTGATGTTATGCAAAGTTTAACACCAGGTCAGCAAGTTATTAAAATTGTACAGGATGAACTAACAGAATTAATGGGGGGCGAACAAAGTCCCATTAAGTTTAATACGAAGCCACCCACTGTCATTATGATGGTTGGTCTACAAGGTGCGGGTAAAACGACTACTACAGGTAAATTGGCAAATGTTCTACGAAAAAAATATAATCGTAAACCATTATTAGTTGCCGCTGACGTTTATCGTCCAGCAGCTGTCCAACAATTACAGACATTAGGAAAACAGTTATCACTACCTGTTTTTGCGTTAGGTACTGAGGTATCTCCTGTAGAAATTGCACGTCAGGCAATTGAATTGGCAAAGGAAGAGCATCATGATGTAGTGATTATCGATACAGCTGGTCGACTTCATATCGATGAAGACCTAATGCAAGAGTTAAAGGATATTCGTTCATTAAAAGAGCCAGATGAGGTTTTCCTAGTTGTTGATGCCATGACGGGTCAAGATGCAGTCAATGTAGCAGAAAGCTTTAATGAAGCAATCGGTATTACTGGGGTTGTTTTAACAAAACTTGACGGTGATACGCGTGGTGGTGCTGCATTATCTATCCGTTCAGTGACACAAAAACCAATTAAATTTGTTGGGATGGGCGAAAAAATGGATGCGCTTGAACCATTCCATCCAGAGCGTATGGCATCTCGTATATTAGGTATGGGCGATGTTCTGTCTCTTATCGAGAAGGCTCAGGCAAATGTAGATGAAGCCAAGGCAAAAGAATTAGAAGAAAAGTTTAAATCTCAAACATTCACTTTTGATGATTTTGTCGAGCAATTACAGCAAGTCAAGAAAATGGGCCCTCTTGATGAAATTTTAAAAATGCTACCAGGTGCTAACAAAATCAAAGGCTTAGATAATGTAAAAGTTGATGATAAGCAAATGGGTCGTGTAGAGGCCATTATTTACTCGATGACGCCTGCTGAAAAGACCAACCCAGAAATCATTAATGGTAGCCGTAAAAAGCGTATTGCGAAAGGCTCTGGGACATCTATTCAAGAAGTGAATCGTCTCATTAAACAATTCGATGAAATGAAAAAAATGATGAAACAAATGACTGGAATGGCAAGTGGTAAAGGGAAGAAAAAAATGAAATTACCAGGCTTTGATTCATTGTTTAAATAATAATTTTTAGGTGTTAAGAAAAAACACTTTACAAACAACCTAAACATTGATAATATACTATCTTGTGTGAAACTTATTCGGAGGTGCTATTAAAATGGCAGTTAAAATTCGCTTAAAACGTATGGGAGCTAAAAAATCTCCTTTCTATCGTATCGTAGTTGCAGACGCTCGTTCACCACGTGACGGTCGTCAAATCGAAACAGTTGGAACTTACAACCCACTAACTCAACCAGCTACTGTAAACATTGATGAAGAGAAAGCTCTTAAATGGTTAGCTGACGGTGCAAAACCATCAGATACAGTACGTAACCTGTTCTCAGAACAAGGTATCATGGAAAAATTCCATAACCAAAAATTCAGTAAATAATCGGGGGCGACGTCTTTGAAGCAGCTGATTGAAGCAATCGTTTTACCGTTAGTCGATTATCCAGAAGAAGTTCGTATTGAGACGGATGAAAATGCAAATCGAATTGTTTATAAACTTTTTGTTCATCCAGAGGATAGAGGGAAAGTCATAGGCAAGCAAGGGCGAGTAGCAAAAGCGATTCGTACAATTGTTTATTCAGCGGCAGGTAGTCACCATCAAAAGAAGACCTACGTCGATATATTGGATTAATAGAAAAGATTTTCACGCTCTTGCAACAAGTACTAGTGAGTCCTGATAGGTGTGTTTACATGTCGCTTAGGAGTTCGAAGTGGCCTTTTAGTATAAAGCGTAAAATCTGGACGAAAAAGGAGGGAGCTTGTAGGTTCCTTCCTTTTTTTATCTTTTTTTAGCATCAGCATATCGCTATGATCTGTTTAAGTGGAAAATAAAGCTTAAATAAGGAGTATAGCTAAAGGATATTGCTTATATTATTGTTGACAAGACAAATGCGTCTTAGCTAAAACTACATTCTTCCAAAGCACATCTGCAAGAACGGAACCTTATTGGGATGAGCCAGATGCTTTGAGAAGATAAGCATGTTTTTACGAGGTGAAATAGAATGGAATGGTTTAATGTAGGTCGAATTGTCAATACGCATGGTATTCGTGGTGAGGTACGTGTATTATCGACAACAGACTTTGAAGAAGAGCGCTTTACAGTAGGAAATAAGCTTGCTGCCTTTAAAAAGGACGATAAGAAGCCAACCTGGGTAACGATTGAATCTGTGCGTCGTCATAAAAACTTTATTTTATTAACTTTTGAAGGCATGAACAATATCAACTTGGTTGAGCCATTTAAAGAAGGCATGCTGAAAGTGACAAAAGATCAAATGAGTGATGATCTTCTTGAAGAAAATGAGTTCTTTTTCCATGAAATAATAGGCTGCACAGTTATTTCTGAAGAGGGCGAAACAATCGGTGTTGTAGCAGATATCCTGCAAACAGGGGCAAACGATGTATGGGTAGTCAAAGGGACTAAGAAAGAACACTATATCCCTTATATAGAAGATATCGTGAAAGATATTGATGTTATGGACAAAAAAATAGTCATTCATGTTATGGAAGGCTTATTATGATGAATATTCATGTATTGAGCCTGTTCCCTGATATGTTTTCAGGCGTTTTTGGTGCATCTATTTTAAAGAAGGCCCAAGAAAAGGGAGCTGTAAATTTAGAGGTAACGGATATTCGTACATTCTCAGGGAACAAGCATAATCAGGTTGACGACTATCCATATGGTGGTGGTGCAGGTATGGTATTAAAGCCTGAACCGATGTTTAGTGCAGTAGAGGCTATTACTGCAGGTAAACAGCCACGTATCATATTAATGTGTCCCCAGGGTGAACGATTTACGCAGAAAAAAGCAGAGGAGCTAGCGCAGGAAACAGAGTTAGTGTTCCTGTGTGGTCATTATGAAGGCTATGATGAGCGTATACGGCAGCACCTCGTGACAGACGAGATTTCCATTGGCGATTTTGTCTTAACAGGTGGAGAATTAGGCGCTATGACTGTTATTGATAGTATAGTGAGATTGTTACCAGGTGTCTTAGGACAAGAGGATTCTCATATCCAGGATTCTTTTTCAACAGGTCTCCTTGAGCATCCACATTATACACGTCCTGCGGAGTTCCGTGGCATGAAGGTACCTGATGTTTTATTATCGGGGAATCATGCTAAAATCGAGCAATGGCGAGAGGAACAGTCGCTGAAGAGAACTTTTGAGCGCCGTCCTGACTTACTGGAGCAATACCCATTAACAGACAAGCAAAAATTGTATCTAGAAAAACTAAAAAACAATCGTCTAGATGCTTGATTGCCGAATCTATTTATGATAACATCTAATCTGTACTTCTATGTGGAGTACTGAATTACGGTGTTCCGCTGTGGCATAGATTGCGTGCATGAGCATCTGTCTAAGGAGAGAAAACAATGTCAAACATTATTGCAGAAATTACAAAATCTCAGCTTCGCTCTGATCTACCAACTTTCCGTCCTGGTGATACTGTTAAGGTACACGTGAAAGTAGTAGAGGGTACTCGTGAACGTATCCAAATTTTCGAAGGTGTAGTAATTAAACGTCGTGGTGGCGGAATTAGCGAAACTTTCACAGTTCGTAAAATTTCTTACGGTGTAGGTGTTGAGCGTACATTCCCTGTACACACACCAAAAATCGCTAACTTAGAAGTTGTACGTCGTGGTAAAGTACGTCGTGCTAAACTTTACTACCTACGTAACCTACGTGGTAAAGCTGCTCGTATTAAAGAAATTCGATAATTATGACTTAAAAGTGAGGGGCTTGTGTTCAAGCCTCTTTTCTTTTTGCTTGTCATCTTTATTGACTATCATCTAAAATGGTGTTAGACAAGGGGGCAATTCTCAATGGAAAAACAAGTGAAAGAAAAAAATGAATTATGGGAATGGACAAAAGCACTATTAATTGCATTTGCGATTGCTGCAGTTATTCGATATTTTTTATTTACACCCATTGCAGTTGATGGAGAGTCCATGATGCCAACCCTTGAAGATGGCGACCGAATGATTGTGAATAAAATTGGTTATAAAATAGGTGAGCCTAAACGTTTTGATATCGTTGTATTTCATGCACCTGAACAAAAAAATTACATAAAGCGTGTAATTGGATTGCCAGGAGATACACTAGAGTATAAGGATGATCAATTGTATATAAATGGTGAGCCAATTGATGAACCCTATTTAGATGCCTATAAAGCGCAAATCACAGAGGGCACTTTAACAGAAGATTTCACCTTAAATGACATTGATGTTTCCTTGGATAGCAATACCATTCCTGAGGGGTATATCTTTGTTATGGGAGATAATCGTCGATATAGTAAAGACAGTCGACATATTGGCCTTGTGAACCAAAAAGAAATTATTGGTAATACCAGTCTGATTTTCTGGCCATTTAGTGACATAAAAATTGTAAAGTAATGTATGAAAGGGAGAGCATAATCACTCCCTTTTCTTTTAGTTTAGGAGGTATAGCTGTGACGATACAATGGTTTCCAGGGCATATGGCTAAAGCCCGACGTGAAGTAACTGAAAAATTAAAGCTTGTCGATATTATCTTTGAATTAATAGATGCACGTTTACCGCTATCCTCACGTAATCCGATGATTGACGAAGTCATTAACCAAAAACCGCGTCTTTTGATCTTAAATAAAGCGGATATGGCAGATGAACAAGAAACACGGAAATGGGTAGAGTATTTTGCAAAGCGTGGCCATAAAGCTGTAGCCATTAATTCACTTGAGGGTAAGGGCTTACAGCAAGTCACAAAAGCGGCGCAAGAGATTTTAAAAGAAAAATTTGATCGCATGAAAGCAAGAGGAATGAAGCCTAGAGCTATTCGTGCCATGATTGTGGGTATTCCAAACGTGGGAAAATCCACATTGATTAATCGATTAGCGAAAAAAAATATCGCTAAAACGGGCAATACACCAGGTGTGACAAAGGCACAGCAATGGATCAAAGTTGGTAAAGAGCTTGAACTATTGGATACACCAGGTATTTTATGGCCAAAGTTTGAGGATCAAGAAGTAGGCTTTAAATTAGCTTTAACTGGAGCTATTAAGGATACTATTACAAATATGGAAGACCTAGCTGTCTATGGGTTGCGATTCTTATCTAATCATTATCCAAAGCGTATGGATGAGCGTTACGGTCTCGAATTTATCCATGAGGAGTTAGTGGATACTTTTGACCATATTGGTAAGCTACGTCGTGTATTTGGTCCTGGTGGAGAAATAGATTATGACCAAGTAGCTCAACTAATTGTTCGAGATATCCGAGGATTACAATTAGGTAAACTTACCTTTGATTTTGTGGATGAGCAGTTAGAAAAAGAAACTGAACAATTATAAGTATTTAAAACTGTCACACGTTCTTTTGTGACAGTTTTTCTTTTAGGAATACATTTTTTAACCGATAATGACTATAGAGAGGAAAATAGTTTTCAAGTTAAAGAGACTACATAAGAACTGAACATGCTATAGTTTGAATGAATAGAAGCAAGAAGGAGTACACAATGAAAACCATTAAGGAAATTACAACTGCATTGAAAGCTGCTGAGGAATGGCAAGATTGGATGAAAGAAATTACAGCAGATGAAAGAGCAGGTGTACAAAAGGCATGGCTAACTTGGCAAAAGAGACAAGATAAAAAACATCAATTACTGCAAGAGCATCAAAAAAAAGTTGCATTCGATTTAAGCTATGGGAGAACAGATACATTTATTGCTGGTGTAGATGAAGCAGGACGGGGACCGCTAGCAGGGCCAGTCGTAACGGCAGCAGTAATTTTACCGACAAATTGTGAGGCACTTGTTGGTCTGAACGACTCAAAGCAATTATCGAAGGACAAACGAAACTGCTTTGCAACATTAGTTAAAGAGCATGCCGTAAGCTATTTTATTCATTTTCAATCTGCCCAACAAATTGATGAACTGAATATATATGAAGCAACAAAACAATCTATGAAGGTAAGTGTTGAATCATTGTCGACAAAGCCTGATGTTGTTTTAGTAGATGCTATGACATTACCTATTACAATTCCTCAAGATTCGATTATAAAAGGAGATGCAAAGAGCTTAGCGATAGCAGCCGCATCCATTTTAGCTAAAACGGCACGGGATGAGTATATGGAGCAATTAGACGAGGAATTTCCAATGTATGGCTTTGGTCAACATGCGGGGTATGGGACAAAGCAACATTTAAAAGCGTTAGAGGAATTTGGACCGACTATTCACCATCGTAAATCATTTGAACCAATAAAATCTATGTTTTCATAAAGCTAAAAAACAATAGACAATTACACGAAGGAGTAATTGATGAAAGGAGTATGTATATGACAGCCACATCATTTAATCCAATTCAACTGCAGCAAAATGCAATGACTTCGACAAATCAACCACTTGCTTTAAAACAAGGACAAGTATTTCACGGAACAATTAAGCAATTATATCCAGATCAAATGGCAGAAATCCAAGTAGGTAATCAAAAATTTATAGCTAAACTCGAAGTGCCGTTAAAAGCTGGGGATGCCCATTTCTTTCAGGTAACAGGGACAAATCCACAAACGGAATTGAAAATAGTGACTGGACCGATGGCGCAGGCATCTACACCAAGTCAGCAAATTAATCAGTTATTAGAATCCATGAATTTACCTAAATCACCAGAGATGCAGCAATTATTAGGGCATTTTATGAAAGCGCAGCTACCCATTTCTAAAGAACAAATGCTGCAAGCTGAAATGTGGTTAAAGGCATTACCAGAGGGTATATCAAAAGTAGATGCTCTACAAACCATTCAAAAAATGATAGAGCTAAAAATGCCTATGATAAACGATGTGTTTCAAGCATTGATGAGCGGTCAAAAGACATCTGGTATGACCGCTATCATGGATAACTTTGCTCAACTTTTAGCGAAGGATACAACTCTATCTGAGTCATTGAGGCAAAATTTATTGCAACAAGTACAAGCGATTGCCAAGCCCTTTGAAGTTGAAACAGGTAGTGCAGTGCTTGCAAGGCTTTTACAAAGTTTAACGAATAGTGCTGCAACAGTGAATGAAAAAATGCAAGCTTTATCAATGCTAAAAGAGTCGGGGATTCTTCCTCAGCAGGCTACATTGCAAAACTGGTCAAAAATTGAAGCAAAAGCCTTTCAGCCAATACAGCAAGCTGGTCAAGTTATTCAAACTATTCTTGCTACAAAGCCAGAAAATGCTAGTCAACTGGTGGAACAGCTTAAATCATGGACCGGAAGTCAAAATTTATTAACGAATGAGCAAAAACAGCATATCAATCAGCTGGTGGATCGTTTTAATCAGTTACCAGTATCAAAACAAACGCTAGAGGTTTTTGCTAAACAAATGCAGGATCAGTTATTAAAAGCATTTACTCAAAATACAGCTGATCGTTTATTTACACAGGACGCCCATGCACTTTCAGTGAAAGATCATTTGTTATCCCTATTTAAGCAAGAGGCCAATTCTCCTTCACAGAATGAGGCACTCATGCGCAATCTGGTGAAAAATAGTATTAATTCTTCGCAATCATTTATACAGCAAGTTGTGACACTAGCAGATGCACAAGTACAAAATTCAATGGATAGTAAAGCGATGGAGCATGCACTTAAAACGGTGTTGAAAAATTTAGGAATTAGCTATGAGGCAACACTAGGAAACAGGTCGGCTGATTTACAAATGATTGCGCATCAGCTAAAGCCACAACTCCATACATTATTGCAGGAAACTAATATACCACCTCAAATGAAGGAAGCGGCAGAGATGCTTATGACGCGTATGAATGGAATGCAGTTATCTTCAGGAGAAAATGGTCATCAACATCAGCTCATCATGCAAGTCCCACTTGAATTTTTTGGAAAGAAGATGGATGCAACCTTACAATGGAATGGTCGCATGAAAGATAATGGCAAAATTGATGCTAATTATGCACGCGTATTATTTTATTTACAAATGGCATCTATGCAAGAAACAGTGATTGATATGCAAGTTCAAAATAGAGTTGTCACAGTAACGGTCTTTAATGAAAATTCGGAAATTCAATCACTTGCTGAGCCGTTGAAGGCTGCTTTAAAAATTGGGCTAGCTGAAAAAAATTATCAACTTTCAGGTGTGTTTATTAAACAATTTGACAAAGGGCAAACGGAAAAAGTAGGTCCTGTAGTAGAACAGCGAGAGGAGCAGAGTGGGGTGGATATCCGCGTATGAGCGAAGAAAAACTTACTCGGAAAGAGGCAATTGCGCTTACGTATAAGCTTGGTCAATTTGATAGTCCCACTGTTGTAGCAAAGGGGAAAGGGAAAATTGCTGAGAACATTTTGGCAAGAGCAAATGAGCATAATGTGCCGATTTATGAGGATCCTAACCTTGTGCAGTTGCTTGGTCAATTAGATTTAAACGAGTCTATTCCGGAAGAATTATATCAGGCAGTAGCAGAAGTTTTCGCATTTATTTATCGTTTGGACCAACAACATGCGCAAAAATATAGAAAAAATGAATTATTCTGATTATTTTTACAAGCTGTTTTAGTACACAAAATAGAAAAAAGCGTCATAATAAGAGAGAAAATTCGAACTAAAGACAAAGTGTAGACTTTATCAGAATCTTTCGTTAGAATAGTCTATGTTAGTAAAACAATTCTATGCAAATGTTTGATGGGAGGATGTATTATGAATATCCATGAATATCAAGGGAAAGAGATTCTGAGAAAATATGGTGTAGCTGTACCAAACGGAAAAGTTGCTTTTTCCCCTGATGAAGCAGTAAAAGTAGCGAAGGAACTTGGCTCAAACGTAACAGTAGTCAAGGCGCAAATCCATGCAGGTGGACGCGGTAAAGCAGGCGGTGTCAAAATCGCTAAAAACCTTGACGAAGTGCGCACATACGCAAAAGAGTTATTAGGAAAAATTTTAGTGACTCATCAAACAGGTCCAGAAGGAAAAGAAGTAAAACGTTTGTATATTGAAGAGGGTTCTGATATCCAAAAAGAATACTATTTAAGTCTAGTATTAGACCGTGCTACATCTCGTGTAACAGTGATGGGATCTGAAGAAGGCGGTATGGATATTGAAGAAGTAGCAGAAACAAATCCGGAAAAAATCTTCAAAGAAGTAGTAGATCCTGTTGTTGGATTAACAAGCTTCCAAGCACGTCGTATGGCGTTTAATATGAACATTCCAGCAAACCTTGTAGGGAAAGCTGTTAAATTAATGTTAGGCTTATATCAAGCATTTATCGACAAAGATGCATCAATTGTAGAAATTAATCCACTTGTGGTAACTGGACAAGGCGAAGTAGTAGCATTAGATGCTAAATTCAATTTTGATGCCAATGCATTATATCGACATAAGGATATTGTCGAATTACGCGATTTTGACGAAGAAGATGCAAAAGAAATCGAAGCTTCAAAATATGACCTAAGCTATATTTCATTAGATGGAAATATTGGCTGTATGGTTAACGGTGCTGGTCTTGCCATGGCAACGATGGATACAATTAGTTATTATGGCGGAAGCCCTGCTAACTTCCTAGATGTAGGGGGCGGTGCTACAGCTGAAAAAGTAACAGAGGCTTTCAAAATTATCCTTTCTGATTCAAACGTAAAAGGCATTTTTGTCAACATCTTTGGTGGAATTATGAAGTGTAACATTATTGCTGAGGGTGTTGTAACGGCTGCTAAAGAGATTGGTTTAGCTGTGCCATTAGTTGTACGTTTAGAAGGTACAAATGTTGAACTTGGGAAAGAAATTTTAAATGCATCTGGTTTAAACATCGTTGCAGCGGATTCAATGGCTGACGGTGCACAAAAAATTGTGGGACTAGTAGGCTAAGGAAGGCAGGGAGAACAATGGCTGTATTTATTAACAAAGATACGAAGGTAATTGTACAAGGGATTACGGGCGAAACAGCTCTTTTCCATACGAAGCAAATGCTTGAGTATGGTACTAAAATCGTAGCAGGTGTAACACCAGGTAAAGGTGGACTTGAAATCGAGGGAGTTCCTGTTTTCAATACAGTAGCAGAAGCTGTAGCTGCAACAGGTGCTACAACTTCAGTTATCTATGTACCTGCACCATTTGCGGCAGATGCAATTTTAGAAGCTGTTGATGCTGAATTAGAATTAACAATCTGTATCACAGAGCATATTCCTGTCCTTGATATGGTTAAGGTTAAACGTTATATGGAAGGCAAAAACACTCGCCTAGTAGGTCCAAACTGTCCAGGTGTTATTACAGCTGATGAATGTAAAATTGGTATCATGCCTGGTTATATTCATACAAAAGGCCATGTAGGAGTTGTTTCTCGTTCTGGTACATTAACATATGAAGCAGTACATCAATTAACACAAGCTGGAATTGGTCAAACAACTGCAGTAGGTATTGGTGGAGACCCTGTCAACGGTACAAACTTCATTGATGTGCTTGAAGCCTTTAATAATGATCCAGAAACTTACGCAGTCGTTATGATTGGTGAAATCGGTGGTACAGCTGAGGAAGAAGCAGCTACATGGATTAAAGCAAATATGACAAAACCTGTTGTAGGCTTTATTGGTGGACAAACTGCACCTCCTGGCAAACGTATGGGTCACGCTGGAGCAATCATTTCTGGTGGTAAAGGAACAGCAGCGGAGAAAATTAAAGCAATGAACGAAGCTGGTATTGAAGTTGCAGAAACACCTTCTGTAATTGGTGAAACATTGATTAAAGTAATTAAAGAAAAAGGGCTATACGAAAAGTGTAAAACCCATTAAAATGGAAGATGTAGCCATTACGGCTACATCTTTTTCATTACTTATACACTGTTTATCATACTTCATTCAACAATTACCTACTTACTTATGAAAAAATCAACAATTTTGGGGCAGATTTTATAAATAATAATGCAATGTTGTGTTGAAAATTATCATGCGGTCATTTAATTTCTTCTATTATAAAAGGAGGTTTATTGAATGATTCTCGCAGTAGATACGCAGAGATTACTAGCCTTACATTATGTATACCCATTACCACTTCAGAAACTTCAGCAACTGTTGTCCCCTGTGAATATTTTAAGCTCTTTTGAAGACATTCATTATGACGACATCGCAAAAGTTTTACAAATATCGGCACATAAAGCACATCAACTTTCTCGGCGCTTTCGACAAATTATGACAACACCACTTGAAGAGGCCTATGCACAGGCTAATATTTTTCCCATCCCGTTTTATCATCCCTATTTCCCGGCGCAATTATTTGAAATATCAAGTCCACCTACTGTATTGTATGTGAAAGGTCAATATTCCCTGTTAGCAAATAAAAAACAGATAGCTATTATAGGCTCTAGGAAGGCGACAGCGTATTCAAAAAGAGCGATAGACTTAATTGTCCCGCCGCTTATTCAACGTGATTATACGGTTGTTAGTGGGCTTGCAAGAGGTGCAGATACAATGGCACATAGGGCGACTATCGATATGGGCGGTCATACAATAGCAGTGCTTGGACATGGTTTTAATTATCTCTATCCATCAGAAAACCGCATTCTTGCTACACAAATGGCAGAGCACCAGTTATTAATGACAGAATACCCCCCTTATATGAAGCCTGAAAAATGGCATTTCCCAATGCGTAACCGGATCATTAGTGGTTTATCTCGAGCATTAGTTGTGACAGAAGCGGCATTAAAAAGTGGCACGCTTATTACAACAGAGCTTGCATTAGAGCAAGGAAAAGATGTGTTTGTGGTACCAGGACCTATAGACGCAACTCAATCAAAAGGGACAAATCAATTGCTTTTTGAAGGAGCAATTCCCATAGTGAATGGTCATCAAATCATTGAAACATTAGACCTCTTTTCTAACAAAAATTGAAAAAAAGTTGCATTATCTTAAAATCTGTTATACATTTTGCAACAGGTAACTTAAAAAATTAGTAATAGACCTCGCTAAGGGGGAGACATAGATGGCGGATTATTTAGTGATTGTAGAATCACCAGCAAAAGCAAAAACAATTGAACGTTATTTAGGAAAGAAATATAAGGTGAAAGCGTCGGTTGGACACGTACGGGATCTTCCACGTAGTCAGATGGGCGTTAGCGCGGAAAATAATTTTGAGCCTAAATATATTACGATACGTGGTAAAGGACCTGTGTTACAGGAATTAAAGTCTGCAGCTAAAAAAGTAAAGAAAGTTTATCTAGCGGCCGATCCAGACCGCGAGGGAGAAGCCATTGCTTGGCACCTTGCGACTGCATTAAATATTGATATTCACTCAGATTGTCGTGTTGTATTTAATGAAATTACTAAAGATGCAATTATAGAGTCTTTTAAAAATCCACGTCCAATTAACATGGACTTAGTAGATGCGCAGCAAACAAGACGTATATTGGATCGACTTGTTGGCTATAACATTAGCCCAATTCTATGGAAAAAGGTGAAAAAAGGTTTATCAGCAGGTCGGGTACAATCTGTAGCACTACGCATGATCATTGATCGTGAAAATGAAATTAAAAACTTCCAACCTGAAGAATATTGGACAATCGAAGGAACGTTTGAAAAAGGAAAAAAATCATTTGATGCCCTTTACTATGGGAATGGTAAAGACAAAATAAAATTAACAAATGAAGCGCAAGTAAAGGCAATTTTAAAAGATGTTAAAGGAACAAACTTTGATGTTGTCAATGTAACGAAAAAGGAACGTAAGCGTAATGCTGCACCAGCCTTTACAACATCATCTTTACAGCAAGAAGCAGCACGAAAATTAAATTTCCGTGCTAAGAAGACCATGATGCTAGCTCAGCAATTATACGAAGGTATAGATATTGGAAAAAAAGAGGGGACAGTCGGGCTAATTACTTATATGCGTACTGATTCCACACGTATTTCTGATACGGCAAAAGCAGAAGCGGTTACGTACATTGAGGGCAAATATGGAAAAGAATACATTGCAACAGATATAAAACAAACAAAGAAAGCTTCAAATGCACAGGATGCGCACGAAGCAATACGTCCAACAAGTACAATGCGGACACCGGATGAATTAAAGGCGGTACTTAGCCGTGATCAGCTACGCTTATATCGCTTAATTTGGGAGCGCTTTATTGCGAGTCAAATGGCACCAGCAGTACTTGATACTGTAGCTGTAGATCTTCAAAATGGTGATGTTTTATTCCGTGCAAATGGTTCACAAGTTAAATTCGCAGGCTTTATGAAACTATATATTGAAGGTACTGATGATCAAACTGAAGAGACGACAAAACTTTTACCTGAGATGGAAATTGGTGATCAAGTAAAATCGCTTGAAATCGAGCCTAAACAACATTTTACACAGCCACCACCACGTTATTCTGAGGCGCGACTTGTTAAAACAATGGAAGAACTAGGAATTGGGCGCCCGTCCACATATGCACCGACCCTCGATACAATTCAGCGCCGTGGCTATGTTGTATTAGATGCTAAACGCTTTATGCCAACAGAGCTAGGAGAGATCGTACACCAACTCGTACTAGAATTTTTCCCAGATATCATAAACATCGAATTCACCGCACAAATGGAACAAGATTTAGATGATATTGAAGAAGGCAATCGACAATGGAAAAAAGTTGTGGAAGAATTTTATAAGGACTTTGAAGTCCATGTAAAACATGCGGATGAAGCTATGGAAAAGGTTGTCATTAAAGATGAACCTGCAGGGGAAGACTGTGAGCTTTGTGGATCTCCAATGGTCTTTAAGCTTGGACGATATGGCAAATTTATGGCTTGTTCTAATTTCCCAGATTGTAGAAATACAAAAGCAATTATGAAGCCTATTGGTGTGAAATGCCCTTCCTGTGAAACTGGCGAGATTGTGGAGCGAAAAAGTAAAACAAAGCGTCTATTCTATGGTTGCAATCAGTATCCTGAATGTGAATTTGTCTCATGGGACAAGCCAATTAATAGACCATGTCCAAAATGTAGTGCATTATTAGTAGAGAAAAAGATAAAAAAAGGTGTGCAAATTCAATGTACGAAGTGTGACTATGAAGAAGCACCAACTCAATGATAGGAAGATGGTAAGAAACATGACTGAACAAGTAGTAAATGTTATTGGAGCAGGACTGGCAGGTAGTGAGGCAGCTTGGCAAATTGCTAAGCGGGGTATAAAAGTGAAACTTTATGAAATGCGTCCAGTAAAGCAGACTCCAGCGCACCATACTGATAAATTTGCAGAACTTGTTTGTTCTAACTCATTGCGGGCAAACGGTTTAACAAATGCTGTAGGCGTTATAAAAGAAGAAATGCGTATGTTAGATTCTGTTATCTTAAAGGCAGCAGACCAATGTTCAGTACCTGCTGGAGGGGCCTTAGCAGTAGATCGTCACGAATTTGCAGGGTATGTAACTGATACTGTGAAAAACCATCCACTTGTGGAGGTTATTCATGAAGAAGTCACAGAAATTCCAGAAGGTATTACAGTTATTGCAACAGGACCTTTAACTTCAAAAGCTTTAGCTGAAAAAATTCAAGGTTTAACAGGTTTAGATTATTTATACTTTTACGATGCAGCAGCACCTATTATCGAAAAAGATAGTATTGATATGAATAAAGTTTATTTAAAATCTCGTTATGATAAAGGGGAAGCGGCTTATTTAAACTGTCCTATGACAAAGGAAGAATTCGATCGTTTCCGCCAAGCATTAATCGAAGCTGAAGTTGTACCATTGAAGGAATTTGAAAAAGAAATTTACTTTGAAGGTTGTATGCCAATAGAAGTCATGGCAGCTCGTGGAGAGAAAACTATGTTATTTGGTCCGATGAAGCCAGTAGGTCTTGAGGATCCAAAAACAGGAAAACGTCCATATGCAGTTGTTCAACTTCGTCAAGACGATGCAGCAGGCACGCTTTACAACATTGTAGGCTTCCAAACGCATTTAAAATGGGGGCCACAAAAGGAAGTGCTACAGCTTATTCCTGGGTTAGAGAATGTAGAAATTGTTCGCTATGGCGTCATGCACAGAAACACCTTCATTAATTCACCGAAAGTTTTAGAAAAAACATATCAACTTCGTGAGCAAAAGAATATTTTCTTTGCAGGTCAGATGACTGGTGTAGAAGGCTATGTTGAATCAGCAGGTAGTGGATTAATTGCAGGAATAAATGCAGCTCGTTTAGCATTAGGACAAGAGCCCGTTATTTTCCCATTCGAAACGGCATTAGGAAGCATGGCGCGTTATATAACAGAAGCGCAGTCGAAAAACTTCCAGCCTATGAATGTAAACTTCGGTATTTTCCCTGACTTACCACCTGGTCGTCGTTCTAAACCAGAGCGTGCGGAAATGCATGCAGCACGCGCAATAAGCACAATTCGAAATTTTGTGAATTCACAAACAATTTAATTGCCAAAAGCCTCTAAAAGTTGTTATACTCTTAGAGGCTTTTTCTTTTTGTAGACAAAATGCTTAATTAGACGTATTTTATTATTTTGTATGGAGTTTTTCTCAAAATATAACTATTTACACTTGCTATATTATGAAGATAGGTTTAGTGTCAATATGTATGTTTATTAATGATAAGAAAAACGATACAAACTTGTAAGAGATGACAAAGAATTGTATATCCGTTATATTACAAGTGTCAGTCATTTAAGAAAATTATTAATAAATTATTGGTGGTGAATCTTTCTGTGTTAGTTTCGTCCCAAGATGCACTCGAACAGTTCATGCTTTACATCCAAGTTGAAAAGAACTTCTCTGTTCATACAGTGCGAGAATATGAATCAGACCTGCTAGATTTTTTAACCTTTTTACAAACGGAGGGAATCGATGATTTAGCAAGTGTTGAATATATACATGCACGTCTTTATGTAACAAAGTTGTACGATGAGAAAAGGGCAAGGGCTTCTATTTCAAGGAAAATTTCCTCGATACGCTCCTTTTTTCGCTTTCTAAATAGACAGTACGGATTAGATGACGGAGCATTTCGTTCGCTTTATCATCCGAAAAAAGAATCACGTTTACCTAATTTTTTCTACGAAGAGGAATTGAAACAGTTATTTGATGCGAATACTGGTGATGATTTGAAATCATTAAGAAATATAGCTATATTAGAGCTGTTATATGCAACAGGTATTCGTGTGAGTGAACTGACATCAATTCAAGTAGAGGATGTAGATTTTCATTATTCGATTATACGAGTAATGGGCAAAGGTCGAAAAGAACGAATCATTCCATTTGGTCAATTTGCGAGTTTAGCAATGCAGGACTACATAGAGCAAGCTCGTCCACGATTGATGAAAAAAACGAATCATCTGCAGTTGTTTGTCAATATGCGTGGTGGGGAACTTACTCCTAGAGGGGTACGTCATATTTTAAACGAAATGATTGACAAGGCCTCACTCCATACAAAAATTTACCCACACATGCTTCGCCATACTTTTGCTACTCATTTATTGAATAATGGCGCAGATTTGCGGACGGTGCAGGAGTTATTAGGTCACTCACATTTATCTTCTACACAAGTTTACACACATGTAACAAAAGAGCATCTTCGTCAAACATATATGAATGCTCATCCAAGGGCATAATAGAGCTAAGGAGGAAGGTAGATGGGACAAATTCATGCAACAACAATATTTGCGGTTCATCATAACGGAGGCTGTGCCATGGCTGGTGATGGTCAAGTAACATTGGGAAATGCAGTTGTGATGAAGGGTACAGCAAGGAAGGTCAGACGTCTGTTTAATGGGCAAGTCCTCGCTGGTTTTGCAGGTTCAGTTGCTGATGCCTTTACACTTTTTGAAATGTTTGAAGGCAAATTAAATGAGTATAACGGTAATTTACAACGCGCAGCCGTTGAGGTAGCGAAGCAATGGCGTGGTGATAAAATGCTGCGCCAGCTAGAAGCGATGCTACTAGTAATGGATAAAACGACTTTATTACTCGTTTCGGGTACAGGAGAAGTGATTGAACCTGATGATGGCATTTTGGCCATTGGTTCTGGGGGCAATTATGCATTGTCTGCAGGTAGAGCATTAAAAAAATATGCAGGTGAAACAATGACTGCTCGTGAAATTGCTGAAGCGGCATTAGAAACAGCTGCTGAAATCTGTGTATTTACAAATCATAATATTATCGTGGAGGCGCTGAACTAATGACACAAAAAAATTTAACGCCAAGACAAATTACTGAGCATTTAGATCGTTACATTGTTGGGCAGAATGAAGCTAAGCGAGCAGTAGCTATTGCGTTACGAAACCGCTATCGTCGTTCGTTGTTAAATGAAGATATGAAGGCTGAAGTTATTCCGAAAAATATTTTGATGATTGGGCCAACTGGTGTCGGTAAAACAGAAATAGCCAGAAGAATTGCAAAGCTTACCAATGCCCCTTTTGTAAAAGTTGAAGCGACAAAGTTTACTGAAGTAGGCTATGTGGGTAGAGATGTTGAATCAATGGTCCGTGACTTGGTAGAAGCTTCTCACCGTCTAGTTAAAGAAGAAATGATGGAGTCTGTCAAGGAACAAGCAGAAGAATTAGCAAATGAAGCAATCGTGAAACTTTTGGTGCCTTCTTTACGTAAAAAACAGGCGATGCAAAATCCGTTTGAAATGCTATTTGGTGGGAAAGAACAACCAACAAATGATGATTCATCAGCAGATGATGGAGAAGTTCGCTCGAAACGTGCTCAAATTGCCATTGATTTACGCAATGGTAAGTTAGAAAATGAGTGGGTTACTGTAGAGGTAACAGAACAAAATCCATCCATTTTTGATGCGTTACAAGGAACAGGAATGGATATGTCTGCGAATAGTGGTATGCAGGATATGCTATCTAGTTTAATGCCTAAAAAACAGAAAAAACGCCGTGTGCAAGTAAAAGACGCGCGTCGTATTTTAACAATAGAAGAAGCAAATAAGCTGATAGATGCTGATGAAGTAGCACAGGAAGCCATTAATAGAGCTGAGCAAACGGGTATCATTTTTATTGACGAAATCGATAAAATTGCTAGTAAAGAAGGAAATACTTCGGCGAATGTCTCCCGCGAAGGAGTTCAACGTGATATTTTACCAATTGTAGAAGGTTCTACTGTCACTACGAAGTATGGTGCAGTGAAAACAGATTATATGCTGTTTGTTGCTGCTGGGGCATTTCATATGTCAAAACCATCAGACCTAATTCCCGAGTTACAAGGCCGTTTTCCAATTCGGGTAGAGCTTGAAAAATTAACAAAACAGGATTTTGTCCGTATTTTACAAGAACCAGATCAATCATTAATTCTGCAATATAAAGCGCTTTTAGAGACAGAAGGCGTAGAAATTCATTTCACGACAGATGCTATTGAACGGATTGCTGAGATAGCAACTGAAGTGAATCAGGAAACAGACAATATTGGAGCTCGTCGTTTACACACGATATTAGAACGTTTACTGGAAGAACTATCGTTTGAGGCATCTGAGATTGCGCCAGCGAGTATCCCAATCAATGCGGCGTATGTGGATCAAAAACTTGCGGGAATTGTAAAAAACAAAGATTTGTCACAGTTTATACTGTAAGATAAAGCTGATTAGTATCATTCAATAGTAAAAACCTTTAGAATATTTAGTAAATACTCTTCGGATTATTTATAGGAGGAACATATAATGAATTTATTAGAAAAAACACGTAAAATTAACTCGATGCTTCAAGCTTCTGCTGGTAAGCCTGTAAACTTTAAGGAAATGGCAGATACACTAGGAGATATCATTGATAGTAATGTCTATATTTTAAGCCGTAAAGGTAAATTATTAGGTATTTCAATTCACCAACAAATTGAAAATGAACGTATGAAAAAAATGTTTGAAGAGAGACAATTCCCAGAAGAATACACACATAGCTTATTTACGATCTCTGAAACATCTTCAAATTTAGATATTAATAATGAACATACTGCTTTCCCAGTAGAAAATAAAGATTTATTCCAAAATGCTTTAACAACAATTGTACCAATCGTTGGCGGTGGTGAGCGTTTAGGCACATTAATTCTTGCTCGTTTATCTTCACAATTTGAAGATGATGATCTAATTTTAGCTGAATATGGTGCAACAGTAGTTGGTATGGAAATTTTACGTGAAAAGTCTGAAGAAATTGAAGAAGAAGCTCGTAGCAAAGCTGTCGTGCAAATGGCTATTAATTCACTTTCGTACAGTGAGTTAGAGGCAATTGAACACATTTTTGAAGAACTTGATGGTAATGAAGGTTTACTAGTTGCTTCTAAAATTGCTGATCGAGTGGGTATTACACGCTCAGTGATCGTAAACGCATTACGTAAACTTGAATCAGCTGGTGTCATTGAATCTCGCTCTTTAGGCATGAAAGGTACTTATATTAAAGTGCTAAACGATAAATTCTTAAATGCTTTAGCAGAAATTAAAATGAAATAAATACTTCTTTTAAGAAGCTAATGAAAGCGTCTATGGTAAACCATAGACGCTTCAGACTGTAGACAAACTCAATGAATTTTGAGTTTGCCTACAGTCTTTTTTCTTTTACAATAAAATAATGTAAAGCCGTTGATTTCCACTACGGGCGGACGCTTTCCGCGGGCGGGGTCGAGCTGCTTCCCTCGCTTCGCTCAGTCCAGGATCTCGACTTTCCCGCTTTTCCCGCAGGAGTCGCCACCCTTCGTTCCAATCAACTTCTACATAAAGAATTCCTTATTCATCTATTGATAAAAAGTACACTTTCGAGGTGATCAACCATGATGACGAAAAATCAAATCAATGAACGTGAACAATTAGAAATGCTAACGATTGATCAATTAGTTCCCCAAGATCATTTAGTACGAAAACTAGAGGCGGCTATTGATTTTTCATTTATCTATCCTTTAGTAGAAAACCTCTACTCTGCTAAAGGACGCCCTAGTATTGATCCTGTTGTTCTCTTTAAAATGACGTTTATTCAGTACGTTTTTGGTATACGGTCCATGCGTCAAACCATCAAAGAGATTGAAACGAATATGGCGTATCGTTGGTTTTTAGGATTTGGCTTCCATACAGAAGTTCCGCATTTCTCTACCTTTGGTAAAAATTATGTCCGTCGCTTTCAAGACACTGATATATTTGAGCAGATATTCTATCGTATATTAAAAGAGATTATGCATCAAGGACTCCTCCATGCAGACCATTTATTTATCGATTCTACGCATGTGAAAGCGAGTGCGAATAAACGAAAGTATGATAAAAAAGTTGTGCGAAAAGAAACACGGGCTTATGAAGAGAAACTTCAATTAGAGTTAAATATTGATCGTGAGGAACACGGAAAAAAGCCCTTTTCCCCGGAGAAATTTGAAAAAGAAGAATGGAAAGAAATAAAGGAAAGCACGACAGATCCTGAAAGTGGATATTACGTGAAGGATGAACGTACGAAACAGTTTGCGTATTCTTTTCATGCAGCGACAGATGAAAAGGGCTTTGTCTTGGGTGCCATTGTGACTCCGGGAAATGTGCACGATAGTCATGTATTACAGCCACTTGTGGAAAGAATCATTAAAAACGTTCAAAAACCATTAGCTGTTGCGGCAGATGCAGCCTATAAAACACCCGCAATTACAAACTTTTTATTAGAGAATCAAATGTTGCCTGTTCTTCCTTATACACGTCCTAAAACGAAAGATGGTTTCTTCCGAAAGTATGAGTATATATATGATGAGCACTATAATTGTTATCTTTGTCCACAAGGACAGATATTGAAGTATACGACAACGACTAAAGAAGGGTATCGTCAATATAAATCGAATCCTTTGATTTGTGCGAAGTGTCCGAGCCTATCCCAATGTACAGAAAGTAAGCAACATCAAAAACTCATTCAACGTCATATTTGGGAATCATATGCAGAGGAAGCAGAACATTTACGTCATTCCAATGACATCAAACAAATCTATGCAAAGCGCAAAGAAACGATTGAGCGTGTCTTTGCCGATGCAAAGGAAAAGCATGGTATGCGATGGACAACCTTAAGAGGTATAAAAAAATTGTCCATGCAGGCGATGCTTACTTTTGCTGCCATGAATTTAAAGAAACTGGCTACTTGGACGTGGCAAGTAGCTTAAGAGAGCAACTATGCTCGAAGCGTCTATGGTAAACATAGACGCTTTTTATGTTGTTGAAAAAGATAATTTGAAAAAGATCTTTTAGAAAGGTGAGGGGGTGCATTAGGGTTCGTCATCGTCCATTTTAGAGGCGTGGACAATGAATCCGTTAGTCGACCATGAGGAAAAGTGACCTTTCAGACTAGCGATCGTAATTTTTGCTTTTAATGTAGAACGGTGGAGTAGAAGGCTAATTGATTCCCTTGTGAGAAAGGGGAGACTTTAAACTGAGTGAGAGAGAAGTGTAGTGGCAAGTATGTAGCGTGGAATGAAAGCCTTTTTCATCTTTCGTAAAATGTATTGTTTTTCAAAACTATGATGCTGTCTATGGTAAATATAGACGTTTTTTTGTGTATTTTCGAAATTTTAGGGCACTTATTTTTTAGAGTATTAATACAAAAACATGGATTTCGTTGCTTTTATCCTAAAAATGTTCGATAATTTGTCACGACGATTAGCATATAAAAAATGCTGGTATGTTACTTTGGAATAATGGTGAATAAACTAATGGTCACTCTATAAAAAATACTCCCACAGTGATCGAGCTAGTAAAAAGGGACCTTTATTTAAAAGGATTAAAAAAGGCGATTAACCTCATAAAAAGGCATTTTTCACAATAAAATCGTAAACACTGTCGAAATGGTGTAAAATAACTAGATGATTATTAATCCTTACTGAAGCCTAGAGACACAAAGGATGGGGAAGTTTTGTCATGGTTAAGGAGTAGAAAAAATAGGGCGTATAGACTATTAAAAAGTGACAAAAGACAATAGACACTAGGTATCATCTTAATTACAATTGTATTATTGGATAAATTAACAAGTACATAGATTTTAAATAAAATGAGGTGAGCAGTTTTGAATTTATTTGGAGGAACTATTAGTAGCCTGGAAAATGGACTTTCCTATGCCACTTTAAATCATAAAACAATCGCAAATAATATCGCGAATGTCGATACACCTAATTATAAGGCGAAAAATGTTAGTTTTAAGGATATGTTGGAAGAGCAGAAGAGCATAGCTATTTCTGCATACCGCACTGATAATAGACATTATGATTTCACGTTTCGACAAGCTACACCAGGTGTCAATATTGTTGAGAACTTGCGATATAGAAACAATGGGAATGCTGTAGATATGGATGCTGAGCAAGCGAAATTAGCAGAGAATCAAATTTATTATAATGCTCTAATCGATCGTGTTAATGGGAAATTAAACACATTGAATACTGTTATTAAAGGAGGTAAGTAATAGATGTCTATTTTTCATGGGATGAATACCACTGCCTCCGCTTTAACAGCGCAGCGTTTACGTATGGATGTTATTTCTTCTAATATGGCTAACATGGATACAACTCGCGCTCGTCAAGTAAATGGGGAATGGGAACCATATCGACGTAAGTCCGTGACGCTGTCAGCACAAGAAGGACAATTTTCAAATTTTTTGAATGTAGCACTAGGTAAAAATGCAAAAAGTGGTGTTGGTAATGGTGTAAAAATTACTCGAATCTCAGAAGATCAAGAAACACCTTTCAAACTTGTATATGATCCAACTCATCCAGATGCAAATGCAGATGGTTATGTAAACATGCCCAACGTCGACCCATTGAAAGAAATGGTTGATTTAATGTCGGCTACTCGTTCTTATGAGGCTAATATAACTGTATTTAATGCGAATAAATCCATGCTTACAAAGGCTTTAGAGATTGGTAAATAAATTTAAGTAGAAAGGAAGATACATACATGGCCATTTCGTCCATTTCGCTAATGACACCTACTCAGGTTGTAAATAACACGAATAAGCTGAATGCTACACCTTATGAAGCGCAACAAAGCTTCGCGAACTCGTTAAAAGAAGCAATTGCAAAGGTAAATGATCAACAAATAACTTCTGATAAGTTTACTCAGAAGCTAATTAAAGGTGAAGATGTGGAGTTGCATGAAGTGATGATTGCTTCGCAAAAGGCAAGCATTACCCTAAATGCAACAATTGAAGTTCGCAATAAGGTGATTGAAGCTTACCAAGAAATAATGCGCATGAGTGTTTAATTTTATTGTAAAGAGTAAGTAAACTCTTTTCAATATAGATTAACAACCACCACTTAGAGTGGCTCATTATGTTCGCAAATTATTGATGGCTAGGTTATTCACTATAACCGGAGGATTCATAATGAATGAACGATTGACAAAAATAAAAAACGACACCAGTCAATTTTGGACAAGTCGAAGTAAAAAGCAAAAAATAGTTATGATTGGCTCCGTAGTAGGTGTAATCGCATTAGCAGCAATTGTGACATTTTTTGCTTCCAAAACTACATATGTTCCACTTTATAAAGATTTATCAACACGGGAAATTGGACAAGTAAAGGAAGCGCTAGATTCCCAAGGTGTGACCTATCAAATTGCTCCAGGTGGAACATCTATTTTAGTGCCAGAAGAGCAAGTTGACTCCTTATTAGTGCAATTAGCTTCAGAGGGGTATCCACAAACAGGTTCAATCGATTACTCATTTGCTAATAGTTCAGGATTTGGTATGACTGATAATGAATTTAACCTATTAAAAAAAGCAGCTACTGAAACTGAAATTGCTAAACTTTTCAAAAATCTGGAAGGTGTAAAAGATGCAAAAGTGATGATTACTGTTCCTGAGGAAGGTGTATTCGTAACGGATGTTCAAGGAGAGGCAACCGCATCTATCGTTTTAAATACTGATCCTGGCTATAAATTTACAGAACAGCAAATAACTACAATGTACAATTTAGTGTCAAAAAGTATTCCGAATTTAAAGACTGAAAATATCGTGATCTCTAACCAATTTTCAGAGTACTTTGATCTGAATGCCGCAACAGCTGATGGTACTTCCACAACAACAGCTGAAGGCCAATTACAAATGAAGAAATTGGTAGAACGAGATCTACAACGTCAAGTGCAAAATATGCTTGGAACGTTGATGGGACAAGATAAAGTAATGGTTTCTGTCACAACGGATATTGATTTCAAGAAAGAAAATCGTGAAGAAAATCTTGTGACACCTGTTGATGAAGAGAATATGGAAGGTATTGCCATAAGTGCTCAGCGAATTACAGAGCAATATTCTGGTACAGGAGCAGCTGCCGCTGCTGGAACCCCTGAAGCTGAAACAACTACTGATAACTTCACAACTTATAATGAAGGTGCAGCAGGAAATGGTGATTATGAACGTACGGAAGAGACGATTAATAATGACGTGAACCGTATACGTAAGGATATTCAAGAAGCTCCTTATAAAATTCAGGATATTGGGATTCAAGTAATTGTTGAACCACCGACAGCAACTGACGCAGCGTCATTACCAGATGGTGTTCAAGAAGATATTGAGAAAATTTTAAGTACAATTGTACGTACAACAATTTCCAAAGACGTAGCAGCAGAACTTACTCAAGAGCAGATCGATGAAAAAGTGGCGGTATCTGTACAACCATTATACGGTAAGGCAACAGAGGTAGCTGATGAAAAACCAATCATTCCATGGTGGGTTTGGGTTATCGGGGGTATCTTGTTAGCTGTTATCTTATTACTAGCATTCTTCATTATCCGTTCACGTAAACGTGCGAAGGAAGAAGAAGAGTTAAGTATCCTAGAAGAACAAGAAGAATTAATGGTTGATGATATTAATGAAGAAATTGAAACGGAAGCTACAATGCGTCGTAAGCAGCTAGAAAAAATGGCCAAAGAAAAGCCAGACGATTTTGCAAAGTTACTGCGTAGTTGGATTGCTGAAGACTAACTAGGAGGTTCGGCTGTGTCCAAGAAAGATAAAGAATTAACCGGAAAACAAAAGGCCGCTCTCTTGTTAATTTCATTAGGGCCTGAAGTTTCAGCTTCTGTCTATAAGCATTTAACAGAGGAAGAAATTGAACGTTTAACATTAGAAATTTCAAGTGTTAAAAAAGTAGAATCAAATGTAAAAGAAGAAATTATTGAAGAATTTCACAATATTGCTCTCGCGCAGGACTATATCACACAAGGTGGTATTGGCTATGCAAAAACAGTATTAGAAAAAGCACTTGGCGTAGAACAAGCACAAACAATCATCAATCGACTAACATCTTCTTTACAAGTACGCCCGTTTGATTTTGCTAGAAGAGCTGATCCATCGCAAATTTTTAACTTTATCCAAAATGAACATCCTCAAACAATTGCCCTAATCCTCTCTTATTTAGAGGCAGGGCAAGCAGGGGTTATTTTATCTTCTTTACCACAGGAAGTACAAGCTGACATTGCTAAACGTATAGCGGTCATGGAATCGACTTCACCAGAAGTGATTAGCGAAATTGAATCTGTGTTAGAGCGTAAATTATCCTCAACCGTAACGCAGGATTATACAGAAACTGGTGGTATTGATGCAGTCGTTGAAGTTTTAAATGGAGTAGATCGACAAACAGAAAAAACGATACTCGATGCACTGGAAATACAAGACCCAGAACTTGCAGAGGAAATCAAAAAACGTATGTTTGTGTTCGAGGATATTGTTACACTCGACAATCGTTCCATTCAGCGTGTTATTCGTGATTGTGAAAACGAAGACTTACTGCTTTCAATGAAGGTATCAAGTGAAGAGGTAAAAGATATTATATTCCGTAATATGTCACAACGTATGGCTGAAACATTTAAAGAAGAAATGGAAATTATGGGACCTGTACGTTTACGTGACGTAGAGGAGGCACAATCTCGTATTGTTGCTGTTATTCGTCGTCTAGAGGATGCTGGAGAGATTATTATTGCTCGTGGTGGAGGAGATGACGTCATTGTCTAGAATCATCCGTTCTATTTACACTAAGTCTGATAGCGATAATGTCAAAGAAATACAGATTCGTGATATGTTTGAAGCGGTGGAAGAATACCAAGAAGAAGGACCTCCTCAGCATCAATTAACGTTGGATGAAGTCGTGGCAGAGCGAGATCGTTTACTTACTGAAGCAAGAACTGCTTTGCAAGCTGAACGAGAGATGTTTGAACAGGAAAAACATAGGCACTTTCAAGAGATTGAACATTTAAAGCTAAGTTGGGAGGAAGAGAGACCCAATCGTGTTCAAGAAGCTTATGATGAAGGATTTGGACAAGGCTATGAAGATGGCGTGAATAAGGCCACTGAAGCAATGGCTCAGTCACTTCAAACAGCGAACGAAATAATGATGTTAGCGAAAGAAAATGCTCAAAAATATATTGAGGATCAAGAAGCGGTAATTTTAGAGTTAGGTTTAACTGCTGCAGAAAGAATTATTGGTACTTCGTTAGAACAGGATAACGAACTATTTCTATCGATTGTGCGTAGAGGGCTGAAAGAAGCAAGAGAAATGAAGGAAATTAAAATTTATGTTTCACCAGCTTATTATGCTTTAATTACGACCAACCGAGATGAATTAGCAGAAATGTTCCCAATAGACGTACCATTTATGATTTTTGTAAATGAAGATTTAGATAATGAGACAGATTGCTATATTGAAACAAATCATGGGCGAATTATGGTTAGTATCGATGAGCAATTAAATGCACTTAGATTAAAGTTACATGAAATATTAGAGAGTAAGGAATGATCTTGATGAAAGCGGCTCAATTAATTGAACAAATTCCGCATATCCCAACTTTTAAAAAGTTCGGTAGGGTTACTAGAGTTGTTGGCTTAATGATTGAGTCGCAAGGTCCAGATAGTTCTATAGGTGATGTCTGTAAAATTCATGTGGAAACTGTAAATCACGGTCACCAGATTATTTTAGCAGAGGTCGTTGGTTTTAAAGATGAAATAGTCGCCTTGATGCCTTTTACCTCCTTACGTGAAATATCTATTGGCTGCCTTGTCGAAGGGACGGGAGCCCCACTGGAAGTAAAAGTGGGTCCTGAGTTAATCGGCAAAGTATTGGATTCTATGGGGAATCCAATTGATGGCACTCTATTACCTAGAGGTCTCATGACAGTCCCTACAGAGCAAGATCCACCAAACCCACTAACTCGTCCACCGATTAATGAAAGGCTTGAAGTGGGAGTTAAGGCTATTGACGGTATGCTAACAGTTGGAAATGGACAACGTGTTGGTATTTTCGCCGGTTCTGGGGTAGGTAAAAGTACTTTACTGGGTATGATCGCAAGAAATACACAAGCAGATTTGAATGTCATTGCGCTAATAGGCGAGCGTGGTCGTGAGGTTCGGGAATTCATCGAACGTGATTTGGGTGCTGAAGGCTTAAGTCGATCGATTGTTGTTGCAGCCACATCCGATCAACCAGCATTAATGCGGATTAAAGGGGCATTTACAGCAACAGCAATCGCCGAATATTTTAGAAATCGAGGCTTAAATGTCATGCTGATGATGGATTCCGTGACACGTGTGGCTATGGCACAACGTGAAATTGGACTTGCCACAGGAGAACCACCAGCACAAAAAGGTTATACGCCTTCGGTTTTTGCGATATTGCCTAAATTACTAGAACGTACAGGCACCAATGAAAAGGGTTCTATAACAGCATTCTATACTGTTTTAGTAGATGGTGACGATATGAATGAACCCATTGCGGATACTGTGCGAGGGATATTAGATGGTCATATTGTATTGGATCGAAATCTTGCCAACAAAGGGCAATATCCAGCCATAAACGTCTTGAAAAGTGTGAGTCGTTTGATGAATCATGTTGCAGAGCCAACTCATAAGAAAGCTGCTGAACGATTAAGAGAACTCTATTATACTTACGACAAATCAGAGGATTTGATCAATATCGGTGCTTATAAAAGAGGAACCTCTAAAGAGATTGATGAAGCAATTCATTATGAACCGCTCATTACTGCTTATCTTAAACAGGGTTACTTAGATAAAGTGACACTTGAAGAAAGTGTCAATGAGTTAATAACATTATCGAACGGTGGTGCGAAATAGATGGTCAGTTATGTGTATCGTTTTGAAAAAGTGTTAACTATTCGCGAGCAAGAAAAAAACGAAACCGAAATGGCTTATAAGGAATCTGTCCGTTCTTTTGAAGAAATAGCAACGAAATTATATGACTTGCTAAAAAAGAAAGAAGATTTAATTACATTTCAGCAGGAGCGTTTAATGGTTGGTTCATCCATAGATGAAATTCATCATTATAGTCGTTTTATTGATAGTCTCGAAAAAACAATTGCAGATGTACAACAGAAAGTGATACAAGCTCGTGCTAAGATGAATTGGCACGAAGAAAAACTATTAGAAAAAAACTTGGAAGTACGTAAATTTGAAAAAATGAGAGAAAAGGATTTTAAGCATTTCCAACAAGAGCAAGATCGTATAGAAAGCCTTTTTTTAGATGAAATTTCATTACAAACGTATAACAAGAAAGAAATCAGGTGATTTCATGGCAAAGAAAGACAATCGATTAGCAACAGAATTAGTAGAAGAGCAACCAAAGAAAAAATCTGGGGGCTTTCTTAAGTTTTTTACTTGGATTGTACTGCCGATTATGTTTGTAGTAGCGGTTTTGCTTGTTGTGGCAACTTTAATGAATACAAATGTCTTTGATTTAGGAAAAAAGGCAATAGGTAGTTTACCCTTTATCCCCTCAGAAGAACAACAAGCAAAGGATGCTGTCGTTAATAACGACTCTAAAATAGTGAGTTTACAGGCAGAGGTACAAGAAAAAGAAGCAGAGATTACCCAGCTTCAAAAAAAATTAGATTCAACAATTACTGAAAAAGAGAAGCTGCTGACAGAAAAGGAACAGCTTCAATTTGAAATTGAAAAATTAAATCGTGAACAAGATGATGTGAAGCGTGACTTTAACGATATTTTATCAACATTTGATAAGATGTCGCCGAAAGCTGCGGCACCTGTGTTAATCAATATGAGTGATACAGAAGCACTGCGGATTTTAACGAATTTAAAGCCAGATAAATTAGCAGCTATTTTAGAGAAAATGGATGCAAAAGATGCAGCAAAATATACGGAACTTATGGCTAAACAGTAGGATAATTGAAAGGAGGTGAAAAAATAGTGGATGTAGCGATGATGCAAATGATTAATAAAACAGTACCTACTAAAACTGCAGCAACAAAGTCAACAACAGTTGGTAACGCTGAAGGAAAAATAGGCAGCACACCGAAGAAAGAAAATTTATCAAAGTTTGGTTCAGTTTTTGGGCAAGTATTAACTTCTTCAACTGAAACAACTCAATCAACAAAAACGACTTCATCAAATGAACTTGCGGATTTACAAGCGTTATTAAATGCTGACTCAATGGAGGAAGTACTAGATTTACTGGGGATTTCTCACGATGATGGCTTATTAATGCTTCAACTTGGAGAAGACGGTAAGGCAGTGGCAATGGATGAAATGCTTCATTTAGAAAATATATTAAATGCATTAGCTATTGATGAAGAGCAGCTTCAAAAAATCATCCAACAGTTACTAGGAGAAGAAAAGGAAGCAAGTGATGTTTGGGAGCTCTTAACATTAGTAGATGCCCAAGCGCCGGTACTACAGGCGAATATAAGCACTGCTTTACAAGGCGAAGGTCAAGTGACACCAAAAGAGGCATCACAACTTCTTCAAGTGTTGAAGTTAGCGCAATTAGTAGGGCAAAAGACAGACTTAACAGCACCCCAAGAAGACCTATTAACGACGGTGAGAAGCCTATTAACGACTTTACAAACGCAGGTAGAAACTTTGCAGGTAACAACAACTAAAACAACTGTTACATTGCCATTACAAGGCTTCCAGCAAGTTGTTCAGCAAGTCCAAATGACGAAACAAAGTGAAACAAATACAAATGACATGGTTACGCCACAAACTGTACAAACGAAACCAGACACATTCCATGTAACGTTACCAACGGCTAAGCCTGCTCAATCCGAAGCTTTACTAAAAGAAATGCAAGCCATTATCAATCGAGCGCAGATTTCAAATGCTCAAGGTATTACACGCTTAACCATAAAATTGTATCCAGAAAATCTAGGGACAGTTCGTATTGAACTTGTACAAAATGATGGAGTTCTTACAGCCCGTATACTGGCTTCTACAGCCCATGGACGTGAATTGCTTGATAACCAAGCACACCAGCTAAAACAGGCATTTGCTCAGCAAAATATACAAGTAGATCGCCTTGATATTGCACAATCATTACAAGATGCTGATCGTCAACAACGTGATCAAAGCTTCTTCAATAATTTCTTTAAACAGCAGCAGGACGAAGAACAGGATCAAAAAAGTGATGACGAAGATGAAGGAATGTCCTTTAGTGACTATTTAATAAGTGAGGAGGTGTAACAATGGCAGATACTACAACAAAAGTGACAAATACATCCATAACGGATGATCTTTATTACTCAAATTATAAAAAGCCAACGAAGCAAACAGGCAATAGTGAGCTAGGTAAAGACGCTTTTTTAAAATTGTTGATTACACAATTACAGCATCAGGACCCTACAAATCCAATGGACGACAGGGAGTTTATTTCTCAAATGGCGCAGTTCTCTTCTTTGGAACAAATGCAAAATATGACAAAGGCAATGGAATCATTATTGTCATCACAACAACAATCACAAATGATGAACTATGCAACCTTTATTGGCAAGGAAGTCAAATGGCATGAAATAACAGAAGAAAAAGATGAAAAAGAAAATCCTGTGGTCAATGAAGGCATAGGTGTAATTGAATCACTTAAATTTGTAGATGGTAGTGTTGTTTTTAAATTAGCAGATGGAAAAGAAATCTCACCTGGTAATATATCTGGAATTTTAAGTGGAGCTGGCAATCCTAGTTCAAATGGCAATAATAATGTACAAGAATCTCCGTTAGTGAAGGCTAGCCAATTAATTGGAAAGAATGTAACGTATAAAGACGGTGACCAAGAGCTAACAGGACGAATTGTCTCTGTTTCTAATAAAGATGGGGTCATTAATTACGTACTAGACAATGATAAAAAGCTAACAGATAAAGATTTTACAGTTATTAGTGAATAAAGGTGGAGAATCGTGATGGATAAGTTTTCAATTCATCGTGTACCCTTGCATCCATCTATTCGCACAGTACAGCCTAAGCCAATCAATACACAACAATCGTTTAAAGCTCATTTACAGGAAGCTTCTAGACAAGAGCTAAAAGTGAGCAAACATGCGCATGAACGTATCATGGAGAGAAAAATTGATATCTCTGAACAAGAATGGCAGGTTGTATCGGATAAGGTATTTGAAGCACACTCAAAAGGTGTCAAACAACCATTAGTCTTGATGGATCAAGCAGCTTTAATTGTCAGTGCTAAAAATGCTACTGTCATTACAGCAATGGATCGCACGGAAGCAAAGCAACAGTTATTTACTAATATTGATGGCACAATTGTGCTTTGAAGGCTGGACCTTCTTAAGTAAGGAAGCCTTGGTGAGCTGACTGATAGAGGCTCACCCTATATAAAACGAAGGGAGAACGAAAACATATGTTACGTTCTATGTACTCAGGTATTTCAGGTCTTAAAAACTTCCAAACAAAGTTGGATGTAATTGGTAATAATATAGCGAACGTTAATACAATTGGCTTTAAAAAAGGGCGTGTAAATTTTAAAGATTTAATGTCTCAAACGCAGGCAGGTGCATCCGCAGCAACAGCTACGCGAGGAGGAGTGAATCCACAACAAGTTGGTTTAGGTGCCCAATTAGCAGCAATTGATACAATACATGGTGGTGGCTCATTACAAGGGACTGGTCGAGGACTTGACTTAGGGATTGAGGGAGATGGTTTCTTCATGGTCGCCGATGCAAATGGAGCTCCAGACCCAGATAGTGGCTTTATTGATGAAGAGGGCTTCAACAATACCCTATTTACTCGTAATGGTGTGTTTTATATGGATAGCAATGGCTATTTAGTTAATGCTGATGGTAAATATCTAGTAGGTGTATCTGCTGGAGATGAAATTGTAATGGAAGCTGATGATGATGGTATCAATCCAGAGAATGCACCAATTGCTTCAGGTGATGAAGGTGCAAATTTATTTGACGATGATGGTGTATTAGCCCCTGATGCTGGAGATGTAGGTCCGATACGTATCCCTACGACTGCTAAAGAGATTAGCATAGGACCAAATGGTACGATTGAATATGTTGACCTAAACGGTAATCGTAAATGGGCAGGACAGCTGATTATGGCAAAATTCCCTAATGCTGGGGGTTTAGCTAAGGTAGGCGGCAACTATTACCAACAAACAGCTAACTCAGGAGCTGCTTATGCACAAGTAGCCACTGTTGCAGGTATGGGTAAAGTAGTACCTGGGACAGTAGAGATGTCCAATGTTGATTTATCTGAAGAGTTTACAGAGATGATCGTTGCACAACGTGGTTTCCAAGCGAACACACGTATTATTACAACTTCAGATGAAGTGTTACAAGAACTAGTAAACTTAAAACGATAATAATATAGTCCTTTCAAAAACGGACATTTTAACAAACATATTTTTCATATGAGGGAGGGTCGGGCCGGCTCTCATGCTAGACCCGGCCCTAATTCATGATTGAACTAACACGTCTAAATGGCAAAGCATTTACATTAAATGCTTTATACATAGAAACAGTCGAATCATTTCCCGATACGACTATTACATTAACATCTGGAACAAAATTAATTGTTTTAGAGAGTGAAGATGAGGTGCGACAAAAGGTAACTGCCTTTTATAACAATATACAAATACTATCCAACCCGCATCTACGAGGTGAAGAAGATGAAGAATAATAAAATGCTAACAATGATTATTATTTTACTAGTAGCAGTCATTCTGATTGGGGTTATTTTGTTTGTATTGCTTACGCAATTTAATAAACCCACAGGAGCTGTTGAGCCGTCCATTGATGAGATTGTAGAGGCAACAGTGGAGATACCAGAGATCACGACAAATCTTGCAGATAAAAGAGTTGTGCGCTTGTCATTGAAAATTCAAACGACAAGCAAAGATGCTGCTGCAGAATTAACAAAGCGCGTTTTCCAAGTGCAAAACATCGCCATTCAAGAGCTTTCTGAAATGGAGCAAAAGGACTTAGAAGGTAAGCAAGGGAAACAAATTTTCCAAAAATCATTAAAAACAAGATTAAATGAGTTAATGCAAGAGGGAGAAGTTCAGGAAGTATATTTTACCTCCTTCATTACTCAATAAAACAGAAACTGCTTGAATTGGAGGTGGGCAAATGGCAGGAGATGTGTTATCTCAATCCGAGATAGATGCGCTGCTTTCCGCTATATCGACAGGGGAAATGTCAGCGGATGACATAAAAAAAGAGGACGAGGGACGTAAGGTTAAAGTTTATGATTTTAAACGAGCACTTCGCTTCTCAAAAGATCAAATCCGAAGTTTGACCCGAATACATGAAAATTTCGCACGACTATTAACAACCTTTTTCTCTGCACAGCTTAGAAGCTATGTACAAATTACGGTTGCATCAGTAGACCAAATACCATTTGAAGAGTTTGTTCGTTCCATTCCAAATATGACACTCATTAATGTATTTGAAGTGCCACCATTAGATGGTAATATATTGATGGAAATTAATCCGAACATTGCCTATTCGATGTTAGATCGCCTAATGGGCGGTAGTGGGGCAAGTCATAGTAATGTAGATAACCTTACGGAAATTGAAACAAAAATTATGACAAACCTTTTTGAACGCTCATTCGACAATTTACGCGAAGCATGGGAAAATGTTGCGGAAATAGATCCAATATTAGTGGAACTTGAAGTAAATCCACAATTTTTACAAATGATTTCACCTAATGAAACGGTTGTCGTGATTTCGTTAAATACGATAATTGGTGAGACAAGCGGTATGATTAATATTTGTATTCCGCATGTTGTATTGGAGCCAATTGTTCCAAATCTTTCGGTTCGCTATTGGATGCAAACCAATACGAAAGAGATGTCACCAGAGCAAACAAAAATGCTTGAAACCCGTGTGAAACAAGCCCAATTACCACTCTCAGTTGAATTAGGATTAACGGACATCACCATTGAAGATTTCCTAACAATGCAAGTTGGAGATGTCATACAGTTAGATCAAAAAATTGAAGCGCCATTACTACTAAAAGTAGGTACATTGCCGAAGTTCACTGTTCAACCAGGTAAAAAGGGCAAAAAATTAGCAATCCAGATTATCGACCCTTTGAAAGGAGGAGACGAAGATGAGTGATGAAATGCTCTCCCAAGAAGAAATTGAAGCGCTATTAAGGGGCGAGACGTTGGGAGATAAAAACAACGACACTGATGCTTCAACAAATGAAGAAATAAATGAGATACGAGTGGAGGATTACCTTGATTCGTTTGCACAAGATGCATTAGGAGAGGTAGGTAATATATCCTTTGGTAGCTCTGCCACAGCTCTTTCAGCGTTATTGGGTCAAAAAGTAGATATTACAACTCCAAGTATTTCAATGATTAATCGTAATAAATTAGAAGAGGAATTTCCTCATCCATATGTAGCTGTACAAGTTGAATATACAATTGGTTTGACAGGTATGAATTTACTTGTAATTAAACAATCTGATGCAGCAATTATCGCAGATTTAATGTTAGGTGGCGATGGATTAAATCCGAAGCCAGACTTAGGTGAAATTCAGCTAAGTGCTGTTCAAGAGGCTATGAATCAAATGATGGGCTCAGCTGCTACATCTATGTCGACAGTCTTCAACAAAAAAGTAGATATTTCTCCACCGACAATTGATTTAATGAACATCTCGCAAGATGAAGGTCGAGAAAATATTCCAGAAGACGATTTGCTGGTGAAAGTTTCATTTAGATTAAGAATTGGTAATTTAATTGATTCGAATTTAATGCAATTATTACCGCTTAAATTTAGTCAAAATATTGTAAAATCATTATTAGGTGAAACAGGAGTGTTTGAGGAACCTGTGGCAGCAACTATTGCACCTGAGGCTCCACCAGTTACACCACCGCCTGTTCAACAGCAAATACCTGTAGCACCACCATCTGAACAACCAGTTTATCAACAGCAGTCAGCACCGATGCAGCAACCGATTTATCAGGAGCCACAACAATTTGCACAACCGGCAAGACCTGCACAACCTGCACAACCTGTAAATGTGCAACAAGCCCAGTTTGCTAGCTTCGATTCAAATGTAATCTCTCAATCTGAAGCTAGAAATTTAAATATGCTACTTGATATTCCATTGCAAGTTACTGTAGAGTTAGGACGTACGAAACGTTCTGTTAAAGAGATTTTAGAACTATCAAGTGGTTCAATCATTGAACTGGATAAATTAGCAGGAGAACCGGTTGATATTTTAGTCAATAGTCGTTTAATTGCTAAAGGGGAAGTCGTTGTTATTGACGAAAACTTTGGTGTCCGTATTACAGATGTTTTAAGTCAAGCAGAGCGTTTAAATAATTTAAGATAGTTTCAATTGGAGGAGTTAACCATGTCTAAAAGAATTTTGATTGTAGACGACGCTGCATTTATGCGCATGATGATCAAGGATATTTTATCAAAAAATGGATTTGAAGTTGTTGGAGAGGCAGCAGATGGTTTACAAGCTGTCGAAAAGTACAATGAACTAAAACCAGATTTAGTAACAATGGATATCACAATGCCAGAGATGGACGGTATTGCAGCTCTTAAAGCAATTAAGGGAACAGATCCAAGTGCAACTGTAATCATGTGTTCAGCAATGGGGCAACAAGCAATGGTAATCGATGCGATTCAAGCTGGTGCGAAAGACTTTATCGTAAAACCTTTCCAAGCAGATCGTGTAATTGAAGCGATTCAAAAAGCGCTAGGATGATTGCATGAAAATGTTAAAATCATTTCGTTTAACGATGATTTTCGCATTTCTTGTATCCTTCCTGTTTTTGTACCCGACACCGACTTCTGTCTATGCAGACGCTGATACAAATAGTGTCACGGATTGCATTAAAGATCCAGAAGCTTGTAATGGAGATACGACTGATCCAGCTGCTAAACAAGAAACAACTGTAACAGCAGCTGGAGATATATCTGCATGGGAATACATAAAAATGGTTTTGGCGCTTATTTTTGTTGTAGCTTTATTTTATGGATTGATGAAGTTTTTAAATAAACGAAATTTAAACTTCCAACGTAATCAAATGGTACAAAATTTAGGCGGTTTATCGTTAGGTGCGCAAAAGTCAGTTCAGCTTTTACAGGTAGGTAAAACATTGTATTTAGTTGGGGTCGGAGAAGACGTTCAGCTTTTACGAGAAATTACAGATCCTGAAGAAGTTGAAGCTCTTTTAGCCCTATATAACGAAAGGCAAGAATTTGCAGCAACATCACCGTATATTGCAGAAGTATTTTCTAAGTTTAAGAGAAAAGATAGCGCGAAGGTGCAAAATGAGCAGCAAAAGCAAGATTCATTTGGCAATCTATTCGAAAAAAAGCTATCCGAAATAAAACAGGAGCGTAGTGATGAGATAGAGAGATGGAAGCAGAAGGAGAAGGATGGTAAATGAATGATTTAATCAATATTTTTTCCAACAGCGATCCAACGAATGTCTCTACATCTGTAAAGCTCTTACTTTTACTAACAGTTTTATCACTTGCACCTAGTATTTTAATTTTAATGACATCCTTTGCTCGTATAGTCATAGTCTTATCATTTGTGCGTACAGCATTGGCAACACAGCAAATGCCCCCAAATCAAGTGATCATTGGGCTGGCACTATTTTTAACATTTTTTATCATGGCTCCAACCTTTCAAGAGGTCAATAAAGAGGCATTACAACCATTGTTTGCTGAAGAAATAGGTATAGAAGAAGCCTATGACCGTGCTAGTGTGCCATTTAAAGAGTTTATGAGTAAACATACTAGGCAAAAAGATCTTGATTTGTTTTTAACATATAATCAAGCAGACAAACCAGCATCAGTGGAGGAAATTCCACTGACTATGCTTGTACCTGCCTTTGCTTTAAGTGAAATTAAAACAGCATTTCAAATTGGTTTTATGATTTTTATTCCATTCCTTGTGATCGATATGATTGTCGCGAGTACATTAATGTCGATGGGGATGATGATGTTACCGCCAGTAATGATTTCATTGCCATTTAAAATATTATTATTTGTACTGGTTGATGGCTGGTATCTCGTTATGAAATCGTTACTACAAAGTTTTTAGGGGATGATACAGTATGACAGGTGAGTTGGTTATTTCCATTGCAGAGCGTGCTATAATGATTATCCTTCTAACAAGCGGTCCGCTACTATTAGTTGCTTTAATCTCGGGTTTAGCGGTAAGTATCTTTCAAGCCACAACGTCGATACAAGAGCAAACGTTAGCATTTGTACCAAAAATTATTGCTGTCTTAGTGGCCATCGTATTCTTTGGCCCCTGGATGCTATCTCAAGTTACAAGCTATGCGAGAGACATATTTGAGAATTTAACGCGTTATATAGGGTGAGTACATGAATGAATTAATTCCGCATTTAACGGTTTTCTTATTAGTACTTGTACGTGTCTCAGCCTTTTTTGCAACGGTTCCTTTTTTTTCCTATAGAACCATTCCACCTCAAGTCAAAATTACTCTCGCACTGGTTTTAGCTTGGATGATGTACTATACAATTGATGTTGAGCCATTTGCATTCAATGATGATTACATATTATTAGTGATGAAAGAAGCACTAGTTGGACTTTTACTTGGTCTAATGGGCTATATCATCATGTCCGCAATTCAAATTGCAGGAAGCTTTATCGATTTTCAAATGGGTTTTGCCATTGCCAATATAATTGACCCGCAAACAGGTGCTCAAAGTCCATTAATCGGTCAGTTTTTTAATATGCTAGCACTACTTTTATTGTTAGCGATTGATGGCCATCATATGATTCTTAATGGAATCTACTACAGCTATCAATTTTTCCCGATGGATCAATTCCCTAGTTTTATGAACGAAAACTTTCCTCAATTTATTATCACAACTTTCACAGCAGTCTTTGCCATAGCATTCCAGATGGCTGCTCCTGTTGTAGCGACCTTATTCTTGGTCGATTTAGCTTTAGGGATCACTGCAAAAACAGTACCGCAATTAAACATATTTGTTGTCGGCTTTCCTATTAAAATTGGTGTTAGTTTTTTAGTGTTATTTACAATGATGGCCGTTATGATTCAAGTTATTCAAAAGCTTATTACGATTATGATTTATGGGATGCGTGATTTAATGGCCATTTTAGGTGGTGGATAATATGAGACTACTACTGAATTTAGAGCTACAATTTTTTGCGGGTGAAAAAACAGAAAAGGCAACCCCTAAGAAACGACAGGATGCTCGAAAAAAAGGGCAAGTTGTCAAGAGTCAAGATATTTCTAGTGCCATTGTAATGTTAATGGTATTTATCTTTTTGTTTTTCTTTGCAGGCTCTTTGCGTGACGAGCTATTAGCTTTTTTCAGGCAAACCTTTATTCAAAACATACGCATCGAATCACTGACTATTGATAGTGTGATGCACCTATTTACAGAAACTTTGATTCAAATGGCTTTTATCATTGTGCCAATCATGGCAATTGCATTTGTCGGAGCACTTGCAGGTAACTTTATGCAATTTGGTTTTCTTTTTACGTTAGAGCCAATGAAGTTTGATTTGAAAAAGATGGACCCTATTAAAGGGTTAAAAAAGATATTTTCTGTCAAAGCCATTGTGGAGTTAATAAAGTCTGTTTTAAAGATTGGTTTTATTGGAAGTGTTACAACAATTATTATTTGGTCAAACTTACCAGAAGTTTTGGCGTTATCGTTTAAAAGTCCATGGATGACTCTCATTACGGTAGGGAAGCTTGTTGGTATTATGGGTATAGCAGCTTCTTTAGTATTACTTTGTGTATCCGTTTTAGACTGGATGTATCAAAAACATGAGTATGAAAAAAATCTTAAAATGTCTAAACAAGATATTAAAGATGAATATAAAAATAGTGAGGGTGACCCCCTAATCAAATCAAAAATCAAACAACGCCAACGTGAGATGGCGATGAGACGTATGATGTCAGAGGTTCCGAGTGCGGATGTAGTTATTACCAACCCTACTCACTATGCAATTGCCCTCAAATATAATGAGGACAGTATGGATGCCCCTCGTGTTATTGCGAAGGGGACAGACTTTATTGCTCAAAAAATTAAACTGATCGCCAAAGAACATGATGTAATAATGGTTGAAAATCGACCTTTAGCACGTGCTATGTATGACCAGGTAGAAATAGGCGATCAGGTACCAGAAGAATTTTTCAAAGCAGTAGCAGAGATACTCGCTTATGTTTACCGTATTAAGCGAAAAATTTAAGGCTTTTTGTAGGAGGGACACAAATGAAAGTTCGCGATATTGGGGTTTTAGGTGCGGTTATTTTAATCGTTGCGATGCTCATCATCCCTCTTCCTCCGTGGATGTTAAGTTTTTTAATTGTCATTAATATTACATTAGGATTAATTGTACTACTCACAGCAATGAGTATGAAAGAAGCATTGGATTTTTCTATTTTTCCTTCGGTGATTTTACTATTAACTTTGTTCCGATTAGGACTAAGTGTTTCCACAACTCGTGCCATCTTAGCAAACGGAGATGCAGGTTCGGTCGTTGAAACTTTTGGTGATTTCGTAGTTGGAGGAAATATTCTTGTTGGTTTAGTTGTCTTTTTAATTCTAGTGTTAATTCAGTTTATTGTTATTACAAAAGGTGCAGAGCGTGTAGCTGAAGTTGCAGCACGTTTCACACTTGATGCGATGCCAGGTAAACAAATGAGTATTGATGCTGACTTAAATGCAGGGATTATTTCCGAAAAGGAAGCACGTGAACGTCGTGAAAAAGTATCAGGAGAAGCCGACTTCTACGGGGCGATGGACGGTGCTACAAAATTCGTAAAAGGGGATGCCATTGCCTCGATGGTAATGGTTATTATTAACCTATTATTTGGTATCATCATTGGGGTTGTCCAAATGGGGCTTCCATTTGCAGAAGCGGCAACACATTTCTCTAAGCTAACTGTTGGGGATGGTATTGTCTCCCAAATTCCTGCTTTGCTTATTTCAACAGCCACTGGGATTGTTGTAACACGTGCCTCTTCTAAAGGAAGTCTTGGCCAGGACATTACAGGTCAATTATTTGCTCAAGCTAAGCTGCTTTATGTAGCAGGTGGTACCATTGTATTACTAGGGTTATTTACGCCAATACCAAACTGGGTAACGCTGCCAATAGGTCTTTCGTTAATTGCTGGAGCTTATATGATGGAACGTAAGAAGCCAGAGGATGAAGAGGAATTACAGGAGATTGAGGAAGAAGTGGCTACTGATGGCATGAAGAGCCCTGAGAATGTTGTGAATTTATTAAATGTGGATCCAATTGAATTCGAATTTGGTTATGGATTAATTCCCTTAGTAGATGCCGCTCAAGGTGGGGATTTATTAGACCGTGTTATCATGATTCGTCGACAGCTTGCCTTGGAGTTAGGTATCGTGATCCCGGTAGTCCGCATTCGAGACAATATTCAGCTGCAACCAAATGAATATCGAATTAAAATAAAGGGGAACGAAATGGCACGAGGCGAACTTTTACTAGATCATTATTTAGCGATGAGTCCTGGCGACGATGATTCTATTGAAGGTATTGATACTGTCGAACCATCATTTGGATTACCAGCTAAATGGATTACAGAGCAAGTAAAAGAGGACGCGGAAATGTATGGTTACACAGTTGTGGACCCACCAAGTGTGGTGTCAACACATTTAACTGAAATCATTCGAGCAAATGCTCATGAGTTATTAGGCCGTCAAGAGACAAAGCAGTTAATCGATCACTTACGCGAATCCCATCCAATTTTAGTAGAAGAATTAACACCTGCACCTTTATCTACTGGAGAAATCCAAAAGGTACTGGGTAAGCTTCTTCGAGAGAATGTATCAGTGCGTAACTTACCAATTATTTTTGAGACACTTGCAGACTATGCAAAATTAACGAGTGATACAGATATCTTAGCTGAATATGTGCGTCAAGCATTAGCTCGTCAAATTACAGCGCAGTATGTTGGGGATAGTTCAGTATTAAAGGTGATTACGGTTTCAGGTAAAGTAGAAAAAATGATTGCTGATAGTATCCAACAAACGGATCACGGAAATTATTTAGCTATGGACCCACAAGATTCTCAAACAGTATTAGAAACTATTGCAGCGGAAGTAGAGCGTGTTTCGTTTATGGAGCAATCAGCTATTATATTATGCTCTCCAGCAGTTCGAATGTATTTACGACAACTAACGGAACGTTATTTCCCACAAATTCCGGTTCTATCTTATAATGAATTGGATGCTTCGGTTGAAATTCAAAGTGTTGGGGTGGTGAATGTTCAATGAAAATGAAAAAGTATTATGCATCATCCATACCAGAGGCGATGAAGCAAGTGCGAGCAGAATTAGGTGAAGACGCAGTCATTTTAAATTCAAAAGTCGTCATCACAAAGAAATTTTTTGGCATGATAAAAAAGAAGAGTTTTGAAGTGGTTGCGGGTATTGATGTAATGGAGCCACAGCAAGTGGCTTCAGTACCAACACCAGCTGTACTGCCTGTAGTAAAAAAAGAAAATGCAAAGTTGCAAGAGATTACTAATGCTATTCAAGCAAAAATACATCAGGAACCACCCCTTGATGTAGCAGCAGTACATGAGGATGCTAGCATGTCAGAAGAATTAAGAAAAGAAATAGCTGATTTAAAATCATTAATGCAATCGATGCATAAAAAGACTACCCAAGCTCAATATCCCGATGAACTCTTACCCTTCATTGAATACTTAAGACAGCAAGAGCTAAGTGAAGAGCTCATCACAACGATAGGTGATGAGCTTTTTATGCATTTTAAAGAAGCATCCGAAATAAATTTTTCACAATGTAAATTGATAGCAAAAAATTTACTACGTAAGAAGCTAGAAGTTCTTCCAGTCGGAGGATTATCCTACGAAAGAAAATATATAAACATTTTAGGGCCAACAGGGGTTGGTAAGACTACAACCATTGCCAAAATGGCTGCTAGAGCTGTGTTAGAAAAAAAGAAAAAGATTGGCTTTATTACGACAGATACTTATCGGATTGCGGCAATAGAGCAGCTTAAAACATATGCTGGTCTTTTACAAGCTCCTGTAGAAATTGCTTACAATGCAACAGATTTTGAACAAGCGATCCAGAGATTATCACATTTAGATTTGGTTTTTATTGATACAGCTGGTCGAAATTATAAAGAAGTCAAGTATGTTGATGATCTCCAACGCCTCATAAAATTCGATGATCATGCAGAATCTTATTTAGTGCTTGCAATGACAACGAAAGAAAGGGATATGGAGAATATTGTAGATCAATTTAAGCAATTACCAATTCAAAAATTTATTTTTACAAAAATTGATGAAACAAATTCTATTGGCACAATGATCAATTTAATGATTAAATATAATAAAGGACTTGCTTACTATACGAATGGTCAAGAAGTACCAGAAGATATTGAAGAAGCTGATTTAGAAGCAGTACTTAATTTGTTTTTTCAAGGTGAAGAAAAATGAGAGACCAAGCTGAAGCATTACGCTTAAAAATGATGAAACAGCAAGGCGAACTAGGTAGAGCGATTGCAGTTGTAAGTGGCAAAGGTGGAGTAGGTAAAAGTAACTTCACAATGAACTTTGCCATGACTTTAGCCCAAAAGGGAAAAAGAGTTGTCATTGTAGACATGGATATTGGGATGGGGAATATCCATATCTTAATTGGGAAAAATGCTTCTTATAGTTTAAAAGATTACTTAGAAGGAAATAAGCTACTAGATGAGGTAATATTTGAAGGACCTTACGATTTAAGGTATATTTCAGGTGGGTCAGGTATGACGAGTGTGCTTGATTGGTCTCATAGTATGTTTGAACGACTTATTCAAGCATTTGAAGAACTTCAAAAAAACTATGATTATATTTTATTTGATATGGGCGCTGGTGCTACTAATTGGTCGTTAGATTTACTCACATCCATTGATGAAATTATCGTCATTTCAACAGCGGAACCTACTTCTATTACAGATGCGTACTCCATGATGAAATATATTCATGTTCGAGATCCAGATAAGCAGTTTTATATTCTCTGTAACCGCGCTCTCAGTAAAGAAGAAGGATTAGAAACGAATGAACGTTTACAGTTAACAATGAAACGTTTTTTAGACAAAGAAACGATCATTCTTGGTTCATTACCTGAAGACCCTGTTGTGCGTAAGGCAGTGCGCGAGCAAGTGCCATTCTCACTTGCTTATCCAGACGCATTAATATCAAAGACATTGCAACTTATAGTCGTTCGTTTTATGGAGCAACGTGCGGGGGAAATACATGCACATGATCAAACAACGAAAAAATTTTTATCGAAACTTAGAAGTATTTTCTCGAAAGGGCGTGATTAATTGGACTTTTTGCATAAAAGCAAGCTTTTAGTTGTGGATGATTCTGCTTTTATGAGAAAGCTAATTAGTGACTTTTTTGTTGGCAACTCGAAGGTGGAAGTAGTTGGAACAGCTCGAAATGGAAAAGATGCGATCAAAAAGATACAATCGTTGAAGCCAAACGTTGTGACAATGGATATTGAGATGCCTGAAATGAATGGGCTCGATGCTTTAAAAGAAATTATGAGACAATGTCCAGTTCCTGTAGTAATGCTCTCAAGTACCACTCAACGTGGGACAGAAAATGCAATTGCAGCAATTGAGGGTGGGGCAGTCGATTTTGTTGCCAAGCCGAGCGGTACCATCTCCCTTGATTTACATAAAATTCAAAATGAACTTGTGCACAAAGTGGAACAAGCTGCAACGGTGCCAATTTCCAAATTGAAAAAACCTTCTGGTAGTAAACGACAACAAGAACAAGTGACAAGGGTGAGTACCGTAATAAAGGAACCACAACAGTATGGACGAACAAATACGTCTACTAATGTTGTTTCTACTAAGGTAGCCGTAACTAAACCAATGGTAGAATGGAGTAAAATAGGAAAGAAGCTTGTGTTAATTGGCACATCAACAGGAGGACCTCGTGCACTTCAGGAGGTTATTACTAAAATTCCTAAGTCTATTCAAGCTCCTATATTAATTGTTCAGCATATGCCTGCTGGATTTACTAAATCGCTTGCTAATCGACTTGATCAGCTAAGTGAAATTTCTGTTAAAGAAGCTGAACAGGGCGATATTTTGCAAAATGGAGTAGCTTATATTGCACCCGGTGGATATCATTTAAAACTTAGAAAAGTAGGAACAACCTTTGGCATTGTTCTTGATAATCAAGAAGCACCAAGATCTGGCCACCGACCTTCTGTAGATGTAATGTTCGAAGATGTTAGTCAATATAAAGATTTTGATAAAGTAGCAGTGATTATGACAGGTATGGGCCATGATGGCTCTAATGGTCTAAAAGCATTAAAAAATACTGGCAATGTCATTGCTATTGCAGAATCAGCAGAAACTTGCATTGTATATGGTATGCCAAAAGCAGCAGTAGAAACGCAACTTGTTGATGAAGTTGCAGATGTAGATGATATTGCACAAACAATAATGAAATATTTGCCTTAAAAGGGGTGTCCTCTTATGGAAGTCAATCAATATTTAGAGATGTTTATTGAAGAAAGTAAAGAGCATTTACAAGCGTGTAGTGAACATTTATTAGAATTAGAAAAAAATCCAGATGATTTGGCAATTGTTGGGGAAATATTCCGCTCTGCACACACATTAAAAGGTATGTCTGCCACAATGGGCTTCGAAGATTTAGCAGATTTAACCCATAAAATGGAGAATGTTTTAGATGCCATCCGTAATGAGAAGATTCATGTTACACCTGAAATTTTAGATGTTGTATTTGAATCTGTTGATCATTTAGAAGAAATGGTGATGGATATTGCTAACGGTGGAGATGGTAAGCGTGATGTTTCCTCAACTGTCGCACAACTAAAGCGTATAGAACTAGGTGAGGAAGCAGTACCAGAGGTGGTAGCAACGGTTGCTGCACCGGTTGTTGAAAGTGTATTAGAATATGATTCGTTTGAACAAACAGTCATTACACAATCGGCTGAACAAGGCTTTAATGCTTTTGAAATTTCAGTAACATTACGTGAGGATTGCCTTCTTAAGGCAGCACGTGTATTTATGGTGTTTGAGATTTTAGAAAAAGATGGGGATGTCATTAAATCAAGTCCATCTGTTGAAAAGCTAGAAGATGAGCAGTTTGATCAACAATTTTATGTAGCTTTTGTCACAAAAACAACAGCTGAGGATATGCAGAAAAAGCTAATGAAAGTTTCTGAAGTTGATGAGGTTATTGTGACTACAATTGACCAAAGGAAATTTAGTGAAAAAGTATTTGAAGCGCAGCAAGAAGTAGCAGCAACTGCAACTGCAGTGGCTGAGGTAGCCGCTATACCAACAAATACGCCTGCTGCAAAAGCCGAGCCTGTTGCAAAGCCTGCTAAAGAAGCTGCACCTTCCAAGGCTGACAAAAATCATGGACCTGTAGGTAATAAAACAATTCGTGTAAATATTGAACGTCTAGATATTTTAATGAACTTGTTTGAAGAGCTTGTCATTGATCGTGGTCGATTGCAGTCTATCTCTACGGAAGTAAATCATGGCGAACTAAATGAAACAGTAGAGCGTATGAGTCGTGTGATGGGTGATTTGCAAACTATTATTTTAACAATGCGAATGGTACCTGTAGAAACAGTGTTCAATCGTTTCCCGAAAATGATTCGTCAGCTATCACGTGATTTAAATAAGAAAATCAACCTTGAAATTATTGGTGCTGAAACCGAACTAGATCGTACAGTAATTGATGAAATTGGAGATCCGCTTGTTCACTTGATTCGTAATTCTGTGGATCATGGCATTGAAAATCCAACTGCTCGTCGTGCAAAAGGCAAGCCTGAAGAAGGAACTGTCGTATTGCGTGCCTACCATAGTGGAAACTACGTCTTTATTGAAATTGAAGACGATGGTGCGGGCATAAATCGAGAAAAAGTGTTAGCGAAAGCTATTTCAAAAGGTATTGTTACACAAGAACAATCCTATTCAATGTCTGATAAACAAATTAATGAACTTATTCTAGCTTCAGGCTTCTCAACTGCAGATGTTATTTCCGATGTATCTGGTCGTGGAGTAGGTTTAGATGTTGTAAAAACAACGATTGAATCACTAGGTGGCAATATTTCAATTGAATCAACACAAGATGTTGGATCCATCTTCTCAATTCAATTACCACTGACATTATCAATTATTTCAGTTATGCTTGTGGAGATTGAAAAGGAAATTTATGCAATTCCACTATCTTCTATTATTGAAACATCTATTATCCGTTCATCAGAGATTATGAATGCGCATAATCAAAAAGTAATCGACTTCCGTGGCAAAGTTGTGCCGTTGGTATTCTTAGAGGAAATCTTTGAGGTGCCTCGTCAAGAGCAACAAGATGAAGAATTCCACTCAGTAGTGATCGTCCGTAAGGGTGAAAAACTTGCTGGTTTAGTGGTGGATTCATTCATTGGCCAACAAGAAATTGTCTTGAAGTCTTTAGGAAATTACTTAACAAATATCTTTGCCATTTCAGGAGCAACAATCTTAGGCAATGGTAAAGTAGCCTTAATTGTAGATTGCAACGCACTAATTAAATAAGGTGAATGAATAAGAGAGGTGTAAAGTATGACAAATGCAGTGGAGCAAGAAAGTATTAAAGTAATAGTTTTTCAATTAGCAGATAAAGAATATGCAATTCCTGTGTCCCATGTTCAAGGAATTGAGAAATTAATGCATATCACACGTGTACCGAAAACAGCGAAATATGTAAAAGGTGTAATCAATCTACGAGGTGTTGTCACACCAATTGTGGATTTACGTGAACGTTTTGAATTACCTATTTCTGAACATGAGGAAACAACACGCATTATTATTATTTCATTAGAAGATATGGAAGTAGGCTTTGTAGTGGATTCCGCTAACGACGTTATTGATATTCCTGCAAGTGCTATTGAACCGCAACCAGAAGTCGTTGGCTCACTTGAAGAAGAATTTATTTCAGGCGTTGCTAAAGTAGAGAAGCGATTATTAATCTTATTACATTTAGAAAAAGTATTAAATCCACTAAAGTAGGGATCGATAATGACATTTAATCAAAAAATTACATCACTACATTTAGATGTATTAAAGGAGATTGGAAACATCGGTGCTGCGCATGCCGCGACAGCACTTTCCAATTTACTTGGGAAAAAAATTGATATGCGTGTTCCAAAGGTAGAGATGGTGTCCTTTAACGATATGATGGAGTTGGCTGGGGGATCAGAAAACGTAGTTGTTGGCATTTACCTTCGTATTGAAGGTGATGCAGAGGGAAGTATGTTCTTTATTTTACCTATCGAACAAGCAAACCGCTTTATACGTCGACTTATTTTCGATGACTCTTTTGACTTTAAAAAACGACCTGTTTCAGAGTTAGGTTTATCAGCTATGCAAGAAATGGGTAATATTTTATCGGGCTCCTATTTATCTGCCTTATCGGATTTTACTAATTTAAAAATTTATCCAACTGTGCCAGGTCTAAGTGTTGATATGTTTGGAGCTATAATAAGCATTGGTTTAATAGAATTATCTCATGTCAGCGATAATGTTATTGTTATAAATACATCCATTTTTGAAGAAGGTGTGGAAGACCATGAAACGGTGAGGGGTCATTTCTTCCTACTACCAGATCCTGACTCATTTGATGCCATTTTTAAAGCATTAGGGGTTTCGTGATATGTTAACCAATAGTAGTGGACAAGTGATTAAAGTGGGAATTGCACAAATGGATGTAGTAAAGCTACCTAACACGATTCGAACTTCTGGTCTTGGTTCATGTGTTGGTGTTATTTTGTATGATGAGTCAAAAAAAATTGCTGGTTTAATCCATGTGATGTTACCAGATTCAAGTTTAGGAAGAGCTGAGTCAATCAATGTCGCGAAATTTGCAGATTCAGGGATTGCTGCAATGATTGATTTACTAAAGTTAGAAGGCGTTCAAAAATTTAAACTCAAGGCAAAAATTGCAGGGGGTGCGCAGATGTTCCAATTTACTTCTGACAAAGATACAATGCGTATTGGTCCCCGCAATGTAGAAGCTGTCAAAAATGAATTAAAGAGGCAGGGCATCCCTTTAGTGGCCGAGGATACTGGTGGAAATAGTGGTAGAACGATTGAATTTAATCCTGCAACGTCGATATTACACATCCGAACAGTTAACCAGGGAGTGAGTGAAATCTAATGTTTGGTTCTATATTTTACAACCTATGGGGAGCATTAATTGCCTTTTCTATTTATTTTTTTAGTACATTTCAAAAACCATTTACGCCTCTGCGAATCCTGGTTGGCTCTTTTATTGTAGCAATCATCGCATTTTTTGTAATGTTTATTGTACGTTTTCTAATTGCTTACATCTTGTTTACACCAGAGGAAGATGAGGAAGCGGTTGAAGGCGATATAGAAGAAAAGGAACTTGAATCAATAGAAGGCGTAATACAAGAAGTGCCAATAGCTAATTCTACGGTTGAATTTCAAGATGAAAATTCCGAGGAAATTGCACAAGTAGTAAGAACGATGATGAATCGAGAAGAAGATCAACAAGTAAATGCGTAAAAGTAAGAGTCGTGAATAACGACTCTTTTTTATTGTGGCTGTGGAGTTTGTAGTATACGAAAAACTTAAGTGAAATTAATTATTTTTATTTTATTCATATATAGTCCTCATGTTAGCATATTTATACAAAGGAAAAAGCTTTAAATCTAAAAGCTCCAAATTATAAAAATGTAGCTTGTTCTGGGAATCTATCAACAGAAAAGATATTAATTATGGCACCATTTACTGGTCTTGTAGAAGAAACAAGTGAAGTGGCAGCGTTACTAGCTCATCATGGTATTGACATTACTTCGTCTGTTCCATTGGATCATACCATTCCTATTCCGTTATTAGATCAAAAGGGTGTTCAAATCTCTTTAACTCAAAGCTTAATCATATCCAACTGTATCCAAGTGTCATTACACAATCAGGATACAGTTTTTCTATGTCTTTCAAAAACAAAGGAATATATTAGAGACTAAGAGAAACAAATGAAATTATAGTCGATTCTTGTTATAATATAGGAAAGATGGCAACTGCTTATCGGGCTTTAACTACTCAGGGCTCACGTCTAGATTAGCTTAAATGTGGATTTTTATAAAAAAAACTGAGAAATCCTGTTGAATGATAAATTTTAAGAGCGCAAGTAGTCGTTAGTAAACAGGCGTGAAAAAGCGTTTTTTAGAGAGGTGGATTTCATGACACAACCAATTCTGAACGATGAGCAAAAACTGTGGAATCGCTGGATACATGAGCGTGATCCAGATGCTGGCGATTTACTTATAAAAAAATACATTTCTTTAGTATCCTATCATGTCCAACGTATTGGTGCAGGTCTGCCAAAAAGCGTATCACGAGACGATTTAACGAGCTTAGGGATGGTAGGACTTTTTGATGCATTAAATAAATTTGACATTAACAGAGATTTAAAATTTGATACATATGCTTCGTTTAGAGTAAGAGGAGCTATCATTGATGGTTTACGAAAAGAAGACTGGTTACCACGGTCAGCGCGTGAAAAAGCCAAAAAATTAGATGCACAAATTGAACAACTAGAACAAAAATATATGCGTCATGTAACACCTGAGGAACTTGCGGAGCATATGGAAGTATCTGTTGAAGATGTCTATCAAACTGTGCAAGAGCATTTTTTTTCAAATGTTCTTTCTATTAATGAACAACAAGACCAAGAAGAAACAGATGGCAAGACTTTTGTCATACGAGACGATACAACAAAAACACCTGAGCAAGCTATCATTAAATCTGAGTTGTTAGATGATCTTGCGGAAAATATTCAGAAACTCAATGAAAAAGAACAGCTTGTCCTTAGTTTATTTTACACGGAGGAGTTAACTTTGACAGAAATTGGTGAAATGCTTGAACTATCAACCTCTCGTATTTCACAAATTCATTCAAAAGCGCTATTAAAGCTACGAAAGCTATTATCTAGTGAAATGATTAATGCGTAAATATCCTTGAGGGAGAGATTTCAATGAGTTTAAAAGGTGTCGAGTTACAGATTGCTATTCCAAAAACATTTGAAGCAGGAAAAATGGCGGATCAGGCACAGCAGCAAGTATTGGCTCAGCAAGCACATGCAAATGAAGCATTAAAAAAAGAAGTAGAGCGCAAGCAAAAAATTGTCAACACATCAGAAGGTATGGATGAAATTAGTGAGGATGAAGATGCCGGTGGTGAGTATTTAACAGGGATTCATAAAAAGAAAAAAAAGGATCAACAGGAAAAACAGGCACAACATCCGTTTAAAGGGAATTTCGTGGATTTTAGTGGATAGGAGTTTACAATGACAACCATTCTAATAGCGGTGCTATTCTTTTTACAGCTAATTTCATTTTACTTTCTTATCATTTTAAATACAAAATTAGCAAAGTTTAAAGATTTGGAAAAGAAGCAAGAACGATTAATGAGGGAAATGGACGACACCATTAGTGTGTATTTAACGGAATTGAAAGATGAAAATGACCGTCTTATTAAAGAGCTACAAAATGTCTCTCAGTCAGAAATAGCTGCTAGTAGCTTGCAGCAAACGGAACAATATATGACACCTCAGGAGCAACCATCTTTGCCAGTAGCACACGAGGTGAAAAGTGATAGTTCTCTATCTTTAGAGAAGGATGCTCGTATCTATGTTCCTAAAAATATAGTCGCAAATGCTTATTCACGTCAGCAACATACAGGCTCGAAAATGGTGAAAACAGCTCCAACTCTAAAAGTAGAGGAGCAAAAAGAAGCTGAAAAATTGCTGACAGTGGAACAACAGGTTCTAGAATTAGCAAAGCAGGGAAAATCACCAGAGGAAATAGCGAAACAACTGCAAAAGGGTAAAACAGAAATCGAGCTTTTACTGAAATTCCATCACTAAATTGTTGCGAATCGTTCAAAGCTATGATATAGTTGCAAATGGTGTTATTACTACACACGCATTTTGATGCAGTAAGTGGTGCTCTAAGCTTAGGGTAGCTTGTTGTAGATGATAAATGCGGAGGATAAAAACCAAAATATTAGGAGGAAATTCACATGTCAGTAATTTCTATGAAACAATTACTTGAAGCTGGTGTACATTTTGGTCACCAAACTCGTCGTTGGAACCCAAAAATGAAGAAATATATCTTCGTTGAACGTAACGGGATCTACATCATCGACTTACAAAAAACTGTTAAAAAATTAGAGGAAGCTTATGACTTCATGCGTCAAGTTGGTCAAGATGGTGGTAAAGTTCTTTTCGTTGGTACGAAAAAACAAGCACAAGAAGCGATCAAAGATGAAGCTGAACGTTCAGGCAACTACTACATCAACCAACGTTGGTTAGGTGGTACTCTTACAAACTTCGGTACAATTCAAAAACGTGTTGCACGTATGAAACAAATCGAAAAAATGGAAGAAGAAGGAACTTTCGAAGTTCTTCCTAAAAAAGAAGTAATCCAACTTAAAAAAGAACACGAACGTCTAATCAAATTCTTAGGCGGTATCCGTGATATGCACGATCTTCCAGACGTAATGTTCGTGGTTGACCCACGTAAAGAACGTATTGCGGTTGCAGAAGCTCGTAAATTAAACATTCCTCTAGTAGGTATTGTTGATACTAACTGTGATCCAGATGAAATCGACTACGTAATCCCTGCTAATGATGATGCTATTCGCGCTGTTAAACTTTTAACTGCTAAAATGGCTGACGCGTTAATCGAGTCAAAACAAGGTGAAGAAGAAGCTCCAGCTGTAGAAGCTGCTGCTGAGTAATTCACGTTTACAAAAAGGTGATAAGTGGCTCAAAACCCTTATCACCTTTTTTAGAACCTATCATTAAATTATGTTCAACCAATTGAGGAGGAAACACTAAATGGCAAACATTACTGCACAATTAGTAAAAGAATTACGTGAAAAAACTGGCGCTGGTATGATGGATTGTAAAAAAGCGTTAGTACAAACTGATGGCGACTTAGAAGCAGCTATCGACTTCCTACGTGAAAAAGGTCTTTCTTCAGCTGCTAAAAAAGCTGACCGTATCGCTGCAGAAGGTACAACTTACATTTTAGAACAAGGTAACGAAGCAATCATCCTTGAAGTAAATGCTGAAACTGACTTTGTTGCGAAAAACGACAAATTCCAAGTATTAGTTTCATCTTTAGCTGAGCAATTACTTGCTGCTAAACCTGCTTCAGTTGAAGCTGCTTTAGAGCTTGTAAATGCTGAAGGCGTAAAAATTGTAGATCAAATCTCATCTGCTATTGCAACAATTGGAGAAAAAATTACACTTCGTCGTTTCGAAATTAAAACAAAATCTGATGCAGATGCATTCGGTTCATACTTACACATGGGCGGTCGTATCGGTGTGTTAGTAACTTTAGAAGGTTCTACTGATGCAGCAGCTGCTAAAGATGTTGCTATGCACATTGCAGCAATTAACCCAACTTATGTTTCTCGCGATGAAGTTTCTGCTGAGGAAGTTGAACGTGAGCGTAAAGTATTAACTGAACAAGCTCTTAACGAAGGTAAACCAGAAAATATCGTTGCAAAAATGGTTGAAGGCCGTCTTGGTAAATATTTCGAAGATGTTTGCTTACTTGACCAAACTTTCGTTAAAAACTCAGATCAAAAAGTACGTGATTTTGTAGCTTCAACTGGTGGTTCTGTAAACGGCTTTGTACGTTACGCTGTTGGTGAAGGTATCGAAAAACGTGAAGATAACTTTGCAGAAGAAGTAATGAGCCAAGTTAAAGGTAACTAATTTAGCTTGCATTTGATTCTAATCAAATAATATCTAGATTATCTAGACAAAAAAATGGGGAACACAACATAGCGTGTTCCCTATTTTTCCGAAGTGAATGAAAAAGTGAAGATAATTTTCTATTCTGCCTTATTCACAACTAGCAATTATTGTTAGATATACTATAATGGAAAAGGGAATAGGGATGTTTTAAATAAAGTCTTACGGAGGTTTACAATGAGTGTACCGCAATATAAACGAGTAGTTATTAAACTAAGTGGTGAAGCGTTAGCTGGAGAAGCGGGCTTCGGTTTATCACCAAAAATAATCAAGTCTGTTGCAGAAGAAGTAAAAGAAGTAGTAGATCTTGATGTAGAAGTTGCTGTTGTTGTAGGTGGCGGTAATATATGGCGTGGAAAAATAGGTAGTGAGATGGGAATGGATCGTGCTGCTGCGGACTATATGGGCATGCTGGCAACCGTAATGAACTCCCTAGCTTTACAAGATGCACTTGAAAAATTAGGCATTGAAACACGTGTTCAATCTTCTATTGTGATGACTCAAGTAGCGGAGCCATACATTCGTCGTAAAGCAGTTAGACATCTTGAGAAAAAGCGTGTCGTTATCTTTGCAGCAGGGACAGGTAATCCGTTCTTCTCTACTGATACGACTGCCGCATTACGAGCAGCAGAAATTGATGCTGATGCAATTTTAATGGCTAAAAACAATGTCGATGGCGTTTATTCAGCGGATCCTAAAGTGGATGAGACAGCCATTAAATATGATACACTCACATACTTAGACGTTATCCAACAAGGCTTACAAGTAATGGATTCAACGGCTTCAACTTTATGTATGGATAACGATATCCCGCTAATTGTTTTCTCAATTACGGAGCCGGGTAACATTAAACGTGCTGTACAAGGCGAAAAAATCGGAACAGTTGTTAGGAGGAATGTATAATGGCTAAACAAGTATTAGAACAAGCTAAAGAAAAAATGAACAAAACAATCGCAGCTTTCTCACGCGAACTAGCATCTATTCGTGCAGGTCGTGCGAACGCATCTCTATTAGATCGTATTTCGGTTGATTACTATGGAGCAGCAACACCAATTAACCAACTTGCGGGTGTTTCTATACCTGAAGCTCGTTTATTAGTAATTACACCTTACGATAAATCAATTTTAGGTGATATTGAAAAAGCAATTATGAAATCAGATATTGGTATCACACCAACAAATGATGGTTCTGTCATTCGTCTTATGATTCCTGCTTTAACAGAAGAGCGTCGTAAAGATCTAGTAAAACAAGTGAAAAAAGAAGCGGAAGATGCAAAAATTGCTGTACGTAATGTTCGTCGTGATGCAAATGATGATTTGAAAAAACTTGAAAAAGCTGGCGAAATCACAGAAGACGATCTACGTGGCTATGGAGAAGATATTCAAAAGTTAACAGATGAATTCATTGTGAAAGTAGATCAAGTAGCGAAAGATAAAGAAAAAGAAATTTTAGAGGTGTAAATAAACTTTTTACACGTCTATGATGGAACTTTTTGATGAGATGAAGGCGTCCTATACTTAACAGGACGTCTTTTCTCTTTATTATTCATAGCCAAATTGCTTACTCAAATAGAGAGCATGCATGAATGTGAAAAGGTCATTAATGATACAATCAATTATTATTTAACAAACTCATTCTTTAATATGTGTATAGTTCTAAAATAAGCTAGTACATACATAGTCAATTTAGAGGGAAAAAAAAGACAAAAGGCGCTTTTGTTTGATATGATAGGTTAGTATACGTCCGATTAGTTGTAGTGGGGGAGTTAGCATGTTTAAAAAGCTATTAGGTAAACAAATAAATATGGATACACTATCATTGGAGGAGCGTGTGGCCCTAGCTAAAAGCGAGCCGATTCCTGCCCATGTAGCGATTATTATGGACGGAAATGGACGTTGGGCCAAGAAAAGAGCTATGCCACGTGTGGCTGGTCATCATGAAGGAATGAAGACGGTGCGTAAGGTGACGAGATTTGCGTCAGACCTGGGTATTAAAGTCTTAACTGTCTATGCATTTTCCACTGAAAATTGGAAGAGACCAAAACCTGAGGTAGATTTTCTTATGCGGCTACCTGTTGAATTTTTAGGTTCCTTTTTACCAGAAATGATGGAGCGTAATGTACGTGTCGAAATGATTGGAGACCCATCTTTATTACCTGCCCATACACAAAAAGCGTTGTATGAGGCAATGGAAGAAACGAAGCATAATACAGGGCTTATTTTAAATTTTGCGCTGAATTATGGTAGTCGCTCTGAAATGGTCAATGCCATGAAAATGATGCTTCAAAAAGTGCAGGATGGTCAATTAACAATGCAAGACATAACAGAAGATTGCTTAACTTCTCATTTAATGACGGCCCATTTACCTGAGCCAGATCTTTTAATTCGTACAAGTGGTGAAGTGCGATTAAGTAACTTTATGCTATGGCAGCTCGCCTATACAGAATTTTGGTTTACAGATACATTGTGGCCAGATTTTAGTGAGGAAAACTTACTCGAAGCGGTGGAAAACTATCAAAAACGTAATCGCCGTTACGGTGGGTTGAAGGGAGAAGAAACAACTTGAAACAACGAATTATTACCGCAATAATTGCAGCAGCACTTTTCATTCCATTCGTTATTTATGGAAAAGTACCATTTGCCATACTTGTGCTAGCAATGGCTATTGTCGGTTTTTATGAAATACTTAAGATGAAAGGTATTTCCATCTTTTCTGTGCCTGGCTTCTTAGGACTGATCACTTTAATTTTACTGGTTATCCCGAAGGACTGGAGTGAAAGGGTTGTAGAATTAATAGGCTATTCGTCTAATCTAATGGTAGTCTATGGTCTAATGATGCTACTTCTTATTTACGTGGTTTTAGTAAAAAATAAAATTACTTTTGACGAAGTTGGCTTTATTTTATTAGGCGCATTTTATGTGGGATTAGGATTCCATTATCTAATTGAAACTAGAAATGTTGGATTAGAGTATGTTGTCTATTGCTTATTAGTTGTTTGGACAACGGATTCAGGTGCATATTTTGTAGGTAGAAAATTAGGGAAAAATAAGTTATGGCCAGAAATTTCGCCTAAGAAAACGATCGAAGGCTTTATAGGTGGAATAGTCATCGCTGTTATTTTTGCAGTAGGTATGCAACTCATTTACCCATTCGCAAATGGTTATATATCACTTGTTTTTGTAACGATTTTTGCCTCAATTATTGGTCAAATGGGCGATTTAGTAGAATCTGCTATTAAACGTCACTTTGATGTAAAAGATTCAGGCAATATTTTACCAGGGCATGGGGGAATTTTAGATCGCTTTGATAGTCTATTATTTGTCGTGCCTCTACTTCATTTTTTACATTTATTTGGTAATTAATTGTATAGGAAAAGACATTTTGCTAAATCATTTGCTTAGATAGAAAAAGGGGACAATTTGTTGTGAAAAAAATTAGTTTATTAGGTGCAACTGGTTCAATTGGTTGGCAAACCTACGATATCTTAAAAGAACAACGTGATGCTTTTCAATTAGTAGCTTTTTCATCAGGAAAGAACTTAGAGAAAACGCGAGAAATGATTGAAACATTAAAGCCCGAATTAGTTTCTGTGCAATTAGAAGAAGACGCACTAACACTAGCTAAAGAGTTTCCAAATATCCAATTTACGTTTGGAGCAAAAGGACTTGTAGAGGTAGCAACACATCCAGATTCAACTGTACTTGTCAATGCTGTGCTTGGAAGTGTAGGCCTTGAATCAACATTAGCAGCCATTCGTATGGGTAAAACGATTGCTATTGCTAATAAAGAAACGCTTGTAACTGCTGGTCATTTAGTGATGGCAGAGGCCAAAAAATACAAAGTAGCCATCTTGCCTGTAGATAGTGAGCACTCTGCAATCTTCCAATCGATGAATGGTGAGAATCCGAAAAATATTGAACGTTTGATTATTACCGCTTCTGGTGGTAGCTTCCGTGATAAAACACGAGAACAATTAAAACATGTGACGGTTGCAGATGCACTGAATCATCCGAACTGGTCTATGGGTGCAAAGATTACGATAGATTCCGCTACAATGATGAATAAGGGATTAGAAGTCATTGAAGCACATGTTTTATTTGATATGCCTTATGATAAAATAGATGTACTTTTGCATAGAGAAAGTATTATTCACTCTCTAGTTGAGTATCATGATACTAGTGTTATTGCTCAGCTAGGTACACCAGATATGCGTGTGCCAATCCAATATGCTCTAAGCTACCCAGACCGTATACCATTACAAAATGGTCAGCGACTAAATTTAGCGCAAATTGGTCAACTACATTTTCAAGAGATGGACTTTGAGCGATACCCTGCTTTGCGTTTAGCGTATGAGGCTGGTCGTATGGGTGGTACGATTCTGACAGCGATGAATGCAGCCAACGAAGCGGCAGTTGCAGCCTTTTTACAAGGGAAAATCACATTCCTTGAAATTGATGAGACGATTGAACGTGTGATGCAGGCACACCAAAACATTGCAGTACCAGATTTACAAACCATATTACATGTGGATAGTGAGACAAGAAAAATAGTGTTAGACATGGTAAAATAACGAAAGCACTGTATCGTTAACTAATCGCTATTAAAGGTGGGGTATTATGCAAACAGCCATTGCATTTATATTAATATTTGGTATGCTCGTCTTCTTCCATGAACTTGGACATTTCTTATTCGCCAAACGTGCAGGTATCTTAGTACGTGAATTTGCGATCGGAATGGGTCCCAAAATTTATGGAAAAACGCATGGAGAAACAATGTATACTATTCGATTATTACCAATCGGGGGATACGTACGGATGGCCGGCGAGGATATGGATGGTACGGAATTACAGCCAGGCTACCGAATAGGGCTTATTGTGAATGAGGATAATGTTGTTAAAAAAATTATTTTCAATCAAAATAATAAGCAGTTACCAGATTTATTATTTTTAGAAGTTGAACGCGCTGATTTAGAGAAGGATTTATTTGTAGAGGGTTACGATGAAGAAGAACGTCTAGTTCGTTATCAAGTTGCTAGAGACTGTGTGCTTATGGAAAATGGTCGTGAACTTGTCATTGCGCCACAGGATCGTCAATTTAATGCAAAAACAGTCGGCCAGCGAGCAATGACTATCTTTGCAGGCCCTTTGTTTAACTTTATTCTCGCGTTTGTGATTTATTTAGTGATTGGATTGATCCATGGTGTACCAACATACGAGCCAATTATCACGGAAGTAGTAGAGAATGATCCAGCTGCACAGGCAGGGATGCAGGCAGGAGATAGAGTAACAGCTATTAACGGACAAGCAGTTGAAAAATGGCAAGATTTAGCTGCAATCGTGCAAGATCATCCAAACGAAGATATTGCCGTGACAGTTGAACGAAATGGACAATCAGTGAACTTAAATATGACTGTTAAGGAAATCCAGCAGGATGGCGAGAAATATGGTCAAATAGGTGTACGCTATGAAAGTCCAAGAGAATTTAACCCATTAAAGGCAGTTGTATATGGAGCTCAGGAAACCTATAATATGACTGTGAAAATATTTGAACTATTAGGTATGCTAATTACCGGTAAGTTCACAATAGACGCACTTTCAGGTCCTGTAGGTATTTATAAAGCAACAGAGCAAGTTGCCCAATATGGTATTATGAACTTAATGAATTGGGCCGCAATGCTAAGTATTAACTTAGGAATTATGAACCTACTTCCATTACCAGCACTTGACGGAGGCCGTTTATTATTCTTTGGCTTTGAAGCTTTACGGGGTAAACCAATTGACCGTCAAAAAGAAGGTATTGTACATTTTGTAGGAATCGTCCTACTCATGATTCTAATGGTGGTTGTTACATGGAACGATATACAACGATTTTTCTTTTAAATCATTTACAGTTAAATGAAATTTGATTTCCTAGCTTTGAGCGCAATTTCGATGAAACATTGCGCTCAAAGCTAAATTTGTTTATGCTATTGAGAGTATAAACTTATCTATTGAAAAAGGTGGAACACTGAATGAAGCAAAGTAAAACATTTATCCCAACGTTACGTGAAGTACCTGCTGATGCTGAGGTAAAATCGCATAAGCAATTACTACGTGCAGGGTTTATTCGTCAAAATACAAGTGGGGTATACTCGTATTTACCGCTTGCAAAACGTGTGCTAACAAAAATTGAAACAATTATTCGAGAAGAAATGGAAGCTATTAACTCCATTGAGCTACTAATGCCATCTCTACAATCTGCTGAGCTATGGCAGGAATCAGGTCGCTGGGAAAAATACGGACCTGAATTAATGCGCTTAAAAGACCGACATGACCGTGATTTTGCATTAGGGCCAACACATGAAGAAGTCATTACAACTTTAGTCCGTGATGAAATTAAATCATATAAAAAATTACCGCTAACATTGTATCAAATTCAAACGAAATTCCGTGATGAAAAACGTCCTCGCTTTGGCTTACTACGAGGAAGAGAATTTATCATGAAGGATGCTTATTCTTTCCATGCGTCACGTGAAAGTTTAGATGAAACATATGAAGATATGTATCGTGCTTATTCTAATATTTTCTCCCGTCTCGGCTTAAACTACCGTGCTGTTATTGCAGATGCAGGTTCGATTGGCGGTAAAGGAACACATGAATTTATGGTCCTTTCTGAAATTGGGGAAGATACAATTGCGTACTCAGATACTTCTGATTATGCAGCAAATATCGAAATGGCTGAAGTAATTGTTGACTATCAACCATCTGATGAAGCTTTAAAAGATGTAGAAAAAGTAGCAACACCAGAGCAAAAAACAATTGAAGATGTTTCAGCATTCTTAAATGTAGAACCTGCTAATGTCATCAAATCTCTAGTTTTTGATGTAGATGGAGAGCTTGTTGTAGTCCTTGCTCGTGGGGATCATGAAATTAATGATATCAAATTGAAAAATGCACTTGATGCAGGATCTGTGGAACTTGCAAGTGAAGCAGCGATTCAAGAATTATTAGGATGTGGCATTGGCTCAATTGGTCCAGTGAAATTACCAGTAGACGTAAAAGTAGTAGCAGACCATGCTATTAAATCTATCCGTAATGGTATTGCAGGTGCCAACGAAGATGGATTCCATTTAGTCAATGTTAACCCAGAGCGTGATTTTGCAGTTAATGACTATTTAGATATTCGTTTTATTCAAGAGGGAGATCCTTCTCCTGATGGACAAGGTAACATTAAGTTTGCAGAAGGTATCGAGGTTGGTCATATTTTCAAATTAGGTACTACATACTCTGCTAAAATGAATGGTACTTTCTTAGATGAGCAAGGTAAGGCTCAACCATTTATTATGGGGTGCTATGGTATTGGTGTTTCTCGTATTCTAGCTGCTGTAGCGGAGCACTTCCAAGATGACAATGGCTTTACATGGCCAACACAATTAGCGCCGTATGATATTCATGTTGTGCCAGTTAACACAAAAGATGAGGCACAAGTGGCATTAGCAGAGGAGCTTTATGGCTTATTAAAATCATACCGTTATGATGTGTTACTAGATGATCGTCCTGAACGTGCGGGTGTAAAATTTGCTGATGCTGATTTAATTGGTTTACCTGTTCGAGTAACTGTTGGTAAAAAAGCAACAGAAGGTATTGTAGAAGTGAAATTCCGTCAAACGGGTGAAACATTTGAATGGAAAAAAGAAGAAGTAATTGATCGCCTGAATGAATTTTTCCGTAAAAATTAATGACGAGCTAAAAATTGGTGATCATTAGAATTGGATGCTTTTAATAGAGGCTTTCGTATAATTTTGATAAGATAGATATAAATAATTCGCGACACTTCTGCGGGACAGTGAGCCAAGCAAGCAACAACAGATGGTAAAATATCTGTTAAACTTGAAGAGCGCCCGCAGTGTGGGAGCGAATTTTTTTCTTGAATTCATCATGCGTTTGAGACGAATTAGAACATGAGGCTAAAGAAATTGCCTCTTTCTGAAAGTAGGTGTCATTAGATTGGAACAGCAACAAGAGGCAAGAATGAGACTTCGAATGCTCTTGCAACAACTAGAGTTAACAGATGATGTATATATGTCATTTTTTGAGGAAGGTGAACTATCACGCCTGACAGTTCATAAAAAGGATAGACTTTGGCATTTCACAATTAAGTTAAAGGATATATTACCGTTTCCGTTATATCAGCTTTTCCGTACGCATTTGACAGAGAAATTTTCAGCGATAGCACAAGTTAATACAACATTTGAAACATTAGAAAAAAATATCACAGAGGAACTGGTGCAGGCGTACTGGCTAAATGTTGTGGAACAAATTGATGAGATGGCTCCAACGCTTAAAAATTGTCTCATCACCCAAATACCAACGTGGAACGGCCAAAAAATGACTTTATCCTGTATGCAGGAAATGGAATTTATGATGCTCAAAACGAAGTATGCGGACAAACTAGCAGAAAGCTATGGTCAATTTGGTTTCCCTCGTATGGCAATCGACTTTGTGCTACAAGAAGAAACGGAAGAAATGATCGCGGCACAAGAAGCATTTATGGAGCAGAAACGTCTGGAAGAAGTGGCTCTGGCACAGCAAGCGATGCAAGATTTCCAAAAGCGTGAGCAAGAGAAGAAAGACAATCCGGCACTGGCTAACCTTGGCGACCGTCCATTCCAACTTGGGATGCATATTAAAGATGATGAAATCATGGAAATTAAACGGATTGTTGAAGAAGAACGCCGTGTTATTATTGAAGGATTTGTTTTTGATACGGAAATAAAAGAATTAAAAAGTGGACGCTCCTTATTACAAATCAAAATTACCGACTATACAGATTCCATCATTGTTAAAATGTTTTCTCGTGACAATGATGATGCTGAATTAATGCAACATCTGAAAAAGGGCATGTGGGTTAAAGTTCGAGGCTCTGTTCAAACCGATACGTTTATTCGTGATTTAATCGTCATGGCGAATGATATTAATGAAATCAAAAAAGAAACACGACAAGATTTAGCACCAGAGGGTGAAAAGCGTGTTGAGTTACATTTGCATACACCAATGAGCCAAATGGACGCTGTTACACCTGTTGATCGGCTTGTTGCTCAAGCTGCAAAGTGGGGGCATCCAGCAATAGCTATTACAGATCATGCGGTGGTGCAATCTTTCCCTGAAGCATATGCAGCGGGCAAAAAACATGGCATTAAGATTATTTATGGTCTGGAAGCAAATTTAGTTGATGATGGTGTACCAATTGCCTATGCTCCAGAGCATCGTTTATTGGCAGACACAACGTATGTTGTTTTTGACGTAGAAACGACAGGGCTATCAACGGCATATGATACCATTATTGAATTGGCTGCAGTTAAAATTAAAGATGGACAAGTGATTGATAAATATGAAAGTTTTGCAAATCCACATCATCCACTTTCGGCTACTACCATTGAATTAACAGGTATTACGGATGATATGGTTCGAAATGCACCAGAGGTAGAGCAGGTCATTAAAGAATTTCATGCCTTTATTGGAGATGCAATCGTTGTCGCTCATAACGCATCATTTGATATAGGCTTCCTATATACAGGCTATAAAAAATTTGGTCTTGAAGACACAGTCCATCCTGTCATTGATACATTAGAGCTAGCAAGATTGCTTTATCCTACAATGAAAAACCATCGCTTGAATACACTGTGTAAAAAATTCAATATTGAATTAACACAGCATCACCGAGCAATTTATGATACAGAGGCGACAGGATATCTACTGCTGCAGCTATTAAAGGATGCTGATGAGCTAGCTATTAAATACCATGATGACTTCAACAAGCATATTGGTGGTGGGGATGCTTATAAAAAAGGTAGACCTATGCATTGTACAATTTTAGCGGTAGATAATGCAGGTTTAAAAAACTTATTTAAAATCGTTTCACACTCTCATACAAAAACATTCTATCGTGTTCCCCGGGTGACACGCGCTGTGCTTGAACAATATCGTGAGGGTTTATTAGTTGGATCAGGTTGCAGTAATGGTGAAGTATTCGAAACAATGATGAATAAGTCTCCAGAGGAAGCAGAGAAAGTCGCTCGTTTTTATGATTATATTGAGGTGCAACCGAAGGCTGTATATGCACCATTAATCGAACGCAATGTTGTACGTGATGAATGGACATTAGAAGATATTATCCGTAAACTTGTTAAACTCGGGAAGAAGCTAGATAAACCTGTTGTTGCAACTGGAAATGTTCATTATTTAGATCCGACAGATGGGATGTTTAGGCAAATACTTATTGGTTCACAAGGTGGAGCAAATATTTTAAATCGTTCTAAGCTACCAGAAGTCCATTTTAGAACAACTGATGAAATGCTGAAAGAATTTGATTTTTTAGGACCGGATCTTGCGAAAGAAGTGGTTGTGACGAATGCTCAAAAAGTAGCAGCAAGTATTGGGGACGTTAAACCGATTAAGGATGACCTATATACACCAAAAATTGAGGGTTCTGATGATGAAGTAACCAATTTAACTTATGAAATGGCCCATCGTATTTATGGTGAGGAGTTACCGGAAATTGTGAAAGCTCGAATTGAAAAAGAGTTAAAATCGATTTTGGGACACGGTTTTGGTGTAATTTATTTAATTTCTGCCAAGCTAGTGAAAAAATCATTAGCTGATGGCTATTTGGTAGGGTCACGTGGTTCGGTCGGTTCCTCATTAGTAGCCACTTTTATGGAAATCACAGAGGTTAACCCATTACCTCCTCACTATATTTGTCCTAGTTGTAAACATTCCGAGTTTTTTGATGATGGATCTGTCAGCTCAGGCTTCGATTTACCAAATAAAGACTGTACGGAATGTGGAACACCTTATAAAAAAGATGGACAAGACATACCATTTGAAACCTTCCTTGGTTTCAAAGGTGATAAGGTACCAGATATCGACTTGAATTTTTCGGGTGAATATCAGCCTCAAGCACACAATTATACAAAGGTGCTATTTGGTGAAGATTATGTATTCCGTGCTGGAACAATTGGTACCGTGGCCGAGAAAACAGCATATGGCTATGTGAAAGGCTATGCAAGTGATCATAATTTACATTTTCGTGGAGCAGAAGTTGATCGTTTAGTTCAAGGCTGTACAGGAGTAAAACGTACAACTGGGCAACACCCTGGAGGAATTATTGTTGTTCCAGATTATATGGACATTTATGATTTTTCTCCAGTGCAATTCCCTGCAGATGCGCAGGATGCAGAATGGCGTACAACCCATTTTGATTTCCACTCTATTCATGACAATATTTTAAAGCTAGATATACTTGGACACGATGATCCAACGGTGATCAGAATGTTACAGGATTTATCGGGAATCGATCCTAAAACAATCCCGACCGATGATCCTGTCGTCATGAAAATTTTTAGTTCTCCTGAATCTTTAGGCGTTACGGAAAAGCAAATTGGCTGTAAGACAGGGACATTAGGTATACCAGAATTCGGTACGCGTTTTGTACGTCAAATGCTAGAAGATACGAAGCCTTCGACATTCTCGGAGCTTGTACAAATTTCTGGACTTTCCCATGGAACAGACGTATGGCTAGGGAATGCACAAGAACTAATTCAAAACGGTACATGTGTGCTAAAAGAAGTAATTGGTTGTCGTGATGACATTATGGTGTATTTAATTTATCAAGGTCTAGAGCCGTCACTAGCCTTCAAAATTATGGAATCTGTTCGTAAAGGGAAGGGATTATCAGAAGAATTTGAAGCCGAGATGCTCGCCAATAAAGTACCAGGTTGGTATATTGAATCTTGTAAAAAGATAAAATACATGTTCCCGAAAGCCCATGCCGCAGCATACGTGCTAATGGCAGTACGAATTGCCTGGTTCAAGGTACATTTTCCAATTCTTTATTATGCAGCGTATTTCACAGTTAGAGCAGATGATTTTGATTTAATTGCAATGGTGCAAGGCTCGCAAATGATTCGAGCACGGATTGATGAAATCAATATGAAGGGCTTAGATGCCTCCACTAAAGAGAAAAACTTATTAACGGTGCTGGAGCTTGCATTGGAAATGTGTGAGCGAGGTATGAGTTTCCAAAAGGTTGACCTATATCGTTCCCAAGCTAGTGAGTTTGTCATTGATGGCAATTCACTCATCCCTCCGTTCGATGCAATTCCGGGTCTTGGAACCAACGTGGCGAAAACGATCGTAGCTGCTCGTGAAGAGGGAGAGTTTTTATCCAAGGAAGATTTACAACAACGTGGTCGTGTTTCCAAAACACTTATTGAATACATGGACCAGCTTGGTTGTTTAGAAGGCATGCCTGATGCTAATCAGTTATCGCTATTCTAGTATTGCAATTGTTTTGCATTGAAAGGTCACAATGTAAATTCAAATTCCTGACACAATATGGTTATCTATAATGAAGGAAATTTGCATTGTGTCGAGAACTGTGCTATTCTTATGGTAATAATTTGTTGATATTTTTCCAGCAAAAGAGTGGGGCATACCCGCTCTTTTCTGTTGTTTAACCGTAGCAAAACAAATTTTGACTAACAGCAGGTAAGACCGTAAAATTTCACCAAAGCAACTGGTGGAATTTCTGTTTTATTATGGTTCATCACTGCTTTATCTTGATAGTGATGAACAATTCATACGCTAGAATTTGATAAATACAGGAGGAAATAATGAGCAAAGTACCATCTTTAATTGAAGAGCTCGCTAAACCAATTGTGGATGAGTTAAATCTTGAGCTAGTGGATATTGAGTTCGTAAAAGAAGGACGAAACTGGTTTTTACGTGTCTATGTTGATACACCTGAGGGTGGAATTGACATCGATCAATGTGCTCAAGTGAGTGAACGACTAAGCTTGTTATTGGATGAAAAAGATCCAATTACACAAAACTATTATTTAGAAGTTTCTTCGCCTGGAGCGGAACGTCCATTAAAAAAAGATACAGATTTTGTCAAAGCAGTTGGCAAGTTTATTTATGTAAAAACCTATGAGCCCATCAAGGACATGAAGGAATTCCAAGGCTACTTAACGTCATACGATGAACATACATTAGTGATGGAAGTGCGTATTAAAACACGTAAAATAACAGTAACAATTGAACAAGAAAAAATCGCATTGGCACGACTTGCCATTGATTTTTCAGCATAAAGCATATTTAGGAGTGAAAACAAAATGAGTAGTGATTTGTTAGATGCGCTGAATGCGCTAGAAGAACAAAAAGGAATTTCAAGAGATGTGTTAATCGAAGCCATTGAAGCGGCATTAGTTACAGCTTACAAACGCAACTTTAACCAAGCACAAAATGTTCGAGTAGACTTAAATTTAGATAAGGGCTCAATTCGTGTATTTTCACGTAAAGATGTTGTGGAAGAGGTAGAAGATGATCGTTTGCAAATTTCTTTAGAAGATGCAAAAGTCATTAATCCAGCCTATCAGCTAGAGGACATCGTGGAACAGGAAGTAACACCGCGTAACTTTGGACGCATTGCTGCACAAACAGCAAAGCAAGTAGTTACACAACGCGTACGTGAAGCGGAACGAGGTTTAATTTATGAGCAGTACGTAGATCGTGAAGATGATATCGTAACTGGCGTTGTTGAACGTTTAGATGCTCGTAATATCTATGTAGGTTTAGGGAAAGTAGAAGCAGCATTGCCTGTTAATGAACAAATCCAAGGTGAATCTTATCATCCACATGATCGTATTAAAGTGTATATTACAAAAGTGGAACGTACAACTCGTGGACCTCAAGTGATTGTGTCTCGTACACATCCTGGTTTATTACGTCGATTATTTGAGATGGAAGTACCTGAAATTTATGAGGGTATTGTAGAGATTAAATCAATCGCACGTGAAGCTGGAGATCGCTCTAAAATTTCTGTTTTCGCTCATAATGAGGAAGTGGATCCAGTTGGTTCATGTGTTGGGGCAAAGGGTGCTCGTGTACAAACGATTGTCAATGAACTAAATGGTGAAAAAATTGATATCGTAGAATGGTCTGAAGACCCAGTTGTATTTGTAGCTAATGCATTAAGCCCATCAAAAGTATTAGATGTACAAGTGAATGAAGAAGAAAAGTCGACAACAGTCGTTGTACCAGACTATCAATTATCTCTAGCTATCGGTAAACGTGGGCAAAATGCTCGCCTAGCAGCGAAGCTTACTGGCTGGAAAATTGATATTAAGAGTGAGACTGATGCTCGTGAATTAGGTATTTATCCTTCGGCTACAAGCACTTTCATCCCTGCTGATGATGAAGAAAGTGATTTTGATGATGTAGCAGTTGACTTATATCAAGACGACGAAGAATAAGTAAGAAAGCCCGTGTGACAAGTTAGCTGACAGTATTCAGTGGGCCCCCTACGCCGACTGAATACTGTCAGAGCGTCAAGTAGAGCATGACTTGTCCACCTCTTACGACAAGCTTCAGAGAGGAATGGTGATTCTTATGGCTGTAAACAAAAAAGTACCTCTTCGTAAATGTGTAGCAACTGGAGAAATGCTACCAAAGAAAGAGATGATACGTGTTGTTCGTTCGAAAGAGGGCGAAGTAAGTGTAGATGTCTCCGGGAAAAAGCCTGGGCGTGGTGCCTATGTCTCTAAATCAGAGCAGGCAGTTGACCTTGCGCGTAAGAAAAATGTATTAGGGCACCAACTTGATGTGAAAATTCCTGAAGAAATATACGAGGAACTTATTTTGCTGATTCGTAGGGAGTCAATTTTATGATAAATCAAGCAATATTTAATTTGCTTGGAATCGCAGCAAGAGCACGTAAAGTGATTTCAGGAGAAGAGTTAGTAGTAAAGGAAGTCCGCAATGGCAATGCTAAACTAGTACTGCTTGCAAACGATGCTTCTAAAAACTCTAGTAAAAAAATTCAAGATAAGTGCACGTACTACAACGTTGAGTATCATGTAATTGGAGATCGATATGATCTAGGACATGCTACAGGTAAGGAGGCCCGAGTGGCTTTAGCGATTACCGATAAAGGTTTTGCAAGTAAATTGTCTAGTCTACTCAACGAAAACTAATCGGGGGTGAGCAGATGACCAAAATCAGAGTTCATGAATATGCGAAGCAAGTGAATAAAACGAGTAAAGAGGTTATTGAAGCACTAAGTAAATTAAATGTGAGTGTAACAAACCATATGTCTATGTTGGAAAAAGACGCTGTGGCAAAGTTAAATCAAACATTTAAAGCAACACCTGAGAAAAATGTAGCAAAACAATCAACTCAAAACATGGCACAAAAACCTCAATCAAATGGCCAGCAAAAACCACAGCATTCGGTGAAAAAGCAAGAAGGACAAAGGCAGCAATCTGCTACTTCTAAGCCAAAAGCAAACAATCAGCAACATGCACAGCAAAACTCAAATTCGTCTAACGAAAAATCTAAGAATACAAAAGGTAATCAAAATAGAAATATGACACAAAATAATAATAATAATAACAATAATAATCGTAGAGGTGGCGGTGGTTACAACCAACGTCCAAAACCAGGGATTCATGGAGGCAAACGTCGCCATCCAAAAACGCATCAACCATCAATTCCAGTGAAACAAAAGGAACTTCCAGAAAAAATTACTTTTGTTGAATCATTATCAGTTGCAGAATTAGCAAAAAAATTACACCGTGAGCCATCTGAAATCATTAAAAAATTATTCATGCTTGGCGTAATGGCAACAATTAACCAAGAATTAGATAAGGATGCAATTGAATTAATTTGCGCAGACTATGGTGTAGAAGTGGAAGAGGAAATTCGTGTAGATATTACGGATTTAGAAACACACTTCGAGCAAACAGAAGAAGTAAACGAGGCAGATTTATCAGAACGTCCGCCAGTTGTAACAATTATGGGTCACGTTGACCATGGTAAAACAACTTTATTAGACTCTATTCGTCATACAAAAGTAACAGCAGGAGAAGCTGGTGGTATTACACAACATATTGGTGCATACCAAGTTACAGAAGGCGACAAGAAAATTACATTCCTTGATACACCAGGACATGCGGCTTTCACAACAATGCGTGCACGTGGTGCAAAAGTAACGGATTTAACAATTTTAGTTGTAGCTGCTGATGATGGTGTTATGCCACAAACAGTAGAAGCGATTAATCACGCCAAGGCAGCTGAAGTACCAATTATTGTGGCTGTGAATAAAATGGATAAACCATCGGCAAATCCAGATCGTGTGATGCAAGAATTAACAGAACATGGCTTAGTTCCTGAAGCATGGGGTGGAGATACAATTTTCGTTCCAATTTCAGCGTTAAAAGGTGAAGGCATTGATACATTGTTAGAAATGATTTTACTTGTAGCTGAAGTTGGAGAGCTTAAAGCAAACCCAGAACGTTTAGCACTTGGAACAGTAATCGAAGCGCAGCTTGATAAAGGTCGTGGCTCGGTTGCTACGCTTTTAGTACAAGATGGAACATTAAAAGTAGGTGACCCAATCGTTGTAGGTCATACGTATGGTCGTGTACGTGCGATGGTAAATGATAAAGGTCGTCGTGTAAAAGAAGCTGGTCCATCAACTCCAGTTGAAATTACAGGTTTAAATGATGTACCTCAAGCAGGTGACCGTTTCGTTGTCTTTGAAGACGAAAAAACAGCGCGCCAAGTTGGGGAAACAAGAGCAATGTCAGCGATTCAAGCACAACGTTCAGAAAAACAACGTGTAACGCTTGATAACTTATTTGAACAAATGAGCCAAGGCGAAATGAAAGAGCTTAACTTAATTGTGAAAGCTGACGTTCAAGGTACTGTTGAAGCAATGGCAGCCTCCCTAATGAAAATTGATGTGGAAGGCGTAAATGTGAAAATTATTCACACAGGTGCTGGAGCTATTACCGAATCTGATATTTCTCTTGCAGCAGCTTCTAATGCGATTGTTATTGGATTTAACGTCCGTCCGGATGTTAACGCAAAACGTGCTGCAGAAGAAGAGGGCGTAGATATTCGCTTACACCGCATTATCTATAAAGTAATTGAAGAGATTGAACAAGCAATGAAAGGTATGCTTGATCCTGAATTTGAAGAAAAAATTATTGGTCAAGCAGAAGTTCGTCAAACAATTAAAGTATCAAAAGTTGGTACAATTGCTGGTTCATATGTAACTGAAGGAAAAGTAACACGTGATTCAGGTGTACGTGTGATCCGCGATAATGTCGTTATTTTCGAAGGTGAGTTAGATACGCTTAAACGCTTCAAGGATGAAGTAAAAGAAGTGGCAAAAGGATACGAATGTGGTATTACAATTACAAACTTCAACGATATTAAAGAAGGCGATATTATTGAAGCCTATATTATGGAAGAGATTAAACGCGCCTAATGATCGTGTATGCAGAGGTTGAATTTATCATTCAAACTGCCCATTCGTTAAAGGAAAAACGTGCTGTCTTACAGCGTATGATTACCCGCACAAAGCAGAAATTTAACGTTTCAATTGCGGAAATTGACCATCAAAATGTATGGCAGCGAACGAAATTAGCACTTGTTGCTGTTTCATCATCAAAAGAAGCAGCTGAACGGGAAATTAATCACGCGCTCCATTATTTACAGTCAAATCCGTCATGGGAACAGCTTAATGTGTGGCGAGATTATTTATAAGTAACAGTAGATAGTTGAGAAGCATGCACAGCAATAAAATAGCAACTATCTGTACATCGAAATAGAGGTGACAAATTATGTCTCTACGTTCAAACCGTGTTGCCGAGCAAATGAAAAAGGAGCTTGGTGATATACTTGGCCGTAAAATAAAAGATCCGCGTGTTGGTTTTGTGACTGTTACAGGTGTTGAAGTAACGGGTGATTTACAGCAAGCGACAATTTATATTACATCTTTAGGCAATGAACGTGAACGAGAGGAAACGCTTAAAGCTTTAGTAAAAGCTTCGGGCTTCATTCGCTCTGAAATCGGATCACGCATTCGTTTACGACGTACACCAGAATTAATCTTTGAATTTGATTCATCGATTGAATATGGGAACCGTATTGATTCATTGCTTAGAGATTTACACAAAGAATAAGCTAAAAAAGTCTGCCACATGCATGTTTATGCAGGCAGACTTTTTATCTTTATGGAAAAGGTTATATTGCCAATGAGTAAATAAATTATAGAGTAGGCAATTTGGGAGGAGCTATATGAACGGTATTTTACCGCTTTGGAAAGAAAGAGGCATTACAAGCCATGACTGTGTCTTTAAATTACGCAAAATTTTGCGGACAAAAAAAGTTGGACATACAGGGACACTTGATCCAGGTGTTGAGGGCGTACTACCAATTTGTATTGGCCAAGCAACTCGAATAGCAGAATATCTAACTGATGCAGGGAAGATCTATGAAGCGATTATTTCAATAGGTCGTACCACAACAACCGAGGATGCAGAAGGTGAAACCGTTGAAGAAGATCTTACGATAAAAAATTTTTCTCGGGAGCAGTTGTTAGAGGTTTTAGCTTCATTAACTGGCGTTATTGAACAAACACCACCCATGTTTTCAGCAGTAAAAGTAAATGGGAAGCGCCTCTATGAATATGCACGAAAAGGCGAAAGTGTTGAAAGACCAACTCGCCAAGTAACAATTTATGATTTAGAGCTACTTGATGAACTAGCACATTATGAGGGGCAAGAAATCACATTTCCAGTACGTATCGCTTGTAGTAAAGGGACATATATTCGAACATTAGCTGTGCAAATTGGTGAGGCTCTTGGCTATCCAGCGCATATGAAAGAGCTTGTACGAACTGCTTCGGGTACTTTTACACGGGAAAACTGTTTTACGTTAGGGCAGGTTGCTGAACTAATGGAGGCTGAGCAAGTAGCTACCTGTATTTTACCTGTCGAGTATGCATTAGCAGACTATCCATTTATTGAGATTACGAAAGCCAATGAAAAAGAAATTTTCAATGGACAAGTGCTTCCAGCAGATGCATTATTAAATAGTCATGATAAAATTGTGTATGGAATCAATGGAAAGGCAGTTGCGGTTTATCAAGCTCACCCAACAAAGGATGGTTTGATGAAGCCACATAAGATGTTTCCGACGATAGAGTAGGAGGATTTTTCAATGGAGGTCATTCATTTAAAATACCCACATCAATTACAGCAACGAGATAGCATGCAGCCGTATTCATTAGCTCTTGGCTTTTTCGATGGTGTACATAGAGGGCATCAAGCAGTTATCAAGGCAGCTAAGGAAGAAGGCAACAAACGACAAATTCCAACTGCAGTGATGACATTCGATCCACATCCTTCATTAGTCCTTGGTGGACGTAACGAAAAGGTTTTTTATATTACACTCTTACAACAGAAAATACAGCTGTTTGAAGAACAGGGTGTGGATACGGTATTCGTTGTTCACTTCACTTCTGATTTTGCCAAACTTTCACCAGCGGCATTTATTGATACATTTATCCGTGGATTAAATATTCAGCATGTGACAGCTGGCTTCGATTATTCGTTTGGAGCATTTGGTAAGGGAACAATGGAAGATATGCGTTTATTAAGTAATGGTGATTATGGCGTTACAATTGTTGAGAAGAAAACAGATGATGTTGAGAAAATCAGCTCTACGCGTATACGCAAGCTATTGCAAGAAGGCGATATGGAAGAAGCAACAGTTTTATTAGGGAGACCGTTTGAAATAAATGGGATTGTTGTACATGGTGATAAACGTGGTCGTACTATTGGTTTCCCAACTGCAAATGTCCAAGCTTTAGAAGGAACGTTTATTCCAGCAAGTGGTGTTTATGCTGTACGTCTGCTTGTACAAAATAACTGGTATGATGGTGTTTGCAACGTGGGCTATAAGCCAACTTTCAAAGATCCAAATGATAAGCAATTATCGATTGAAGTCCATATTTTAAACTTTGATAAAAATATCTACGGTGAAGAAGTACATGTGGCATGGTATAAACGTATACGAAGTGAACGGAAATTCGATGGTATTGAGGCCTTGAAAGCACAAATTGAAAAGGATAAACAAGAAGCAATCCATTACTTTAACCAGCTATAAGAAGTACTTCATTACTGTAGTCACATTATCCAAGTCGACGTTTTACTTGCTTGACTATGTGATTTATGGTAATATTCATAAGTGCATAAATGCTTAACCTTAGCTCGGTATATCGATGACTCCAACGTTTACTGTGCTAATGGGGATTAATTACAATTTAGGAGGTCCATACAAATGGCTATTACAAAAGAACGTAAAAACGAAATTATCGCTGAGTACCGTACTCACGAAAGTGACACTGGTTCACCAGAAGTACAAGTTGCAGTATTAACAGCGGAAATCAACGCTCTAAATACTCACTTACGTACTCACAAAAAAGATTTCCACTCTGAGCGTGGTCTTCTTAAAATGGTAGGTCGTCGTCGTCACTTATTAAAATATCTTCGTGAAACAGACGTACAACGTTACCGTGAATTAATCAACCGTTTAGGCTTACGTCGCTAATTAATAGCAAAAGTAATCCTATATTAGACTGTAGACAAACTGATGTTTGTCTACAGTCTTTTTTTGCGATAATCTTGTTAATTTTGTTCAACAATAAGCCATAACTTTTCTACACTCCGATGAACGATAGATAAAAATGATTTGATACTTGATAAAAGGGTGATATATTCTAATCACATTTCACAGCCCATGTTATAGTCATTGCAATCATCATTTTCAAGTGTAATTGAAGTAGATAAATTGAATGCTAGATTGCTATTATATTTCACGAAATACAATCAAGCAAATTATAGGATAGAGGCTCAAGACAATTGGTACATAAGCGTCAATCATACAATCTAAATGCTATCATTGGATACTCGTAAACGATGGCTATGGGTTAGAAAATAATAGTTGGTGAAATGTAAACTAAATCATTTAGAAGGGTGAGTAGGATGTTTAACCAATTATTAAGAGAGAATAATATTGTTGCAGGTATTTTAACAGTTATTCGTGTTTATTTAGGCTGGCATTGGCTTACAGCAGGTTGGGGAAAACTGTTTAATGGCTTTGATGCATCTGGCTTTTTAGCCAATGCTATTGCAAATCCAGTGACAAGTGGAGAAGAGCTCGCATACCCACTGTATGTAAAGTTTATTGAATCATTTGCTTTGCCAAATGCTGAGCTAATTAATATTCTGGTGCCTTGGGGAGAGTTTTTAGTAGGGCTAGGATTAATTTTGGGATGCTTAACGACATATGCTGCATTTTTCGGTATGGTCATGAATTTTGCCTTCTTAATGGCAGGTACTATATCTAGCAACCCTTGGGATATTTTACTTGCAATCTTTATAGCCGTTGCTGGTTACAATGCTGGAAAATTCGGGCTTGACCGCTTCATTATGCCTATCATAGGTGAAAAGATGGCGAGAAATAAGAAAAAAGAAGTTGTTCAACCTGTTTCTAAAATTACATAATAAACCTTTACATATCTTATATTATATTAGGAGACTACTCATTAGCCTGAATATACCCCGCCCATTATATGGGTGGGGTATTCATGTTGTTGAGAAAAGAAATGTTACTAGCAGAAAAGCCCTTCTTGCAAGGTGATGGGGTGATTTCCGTTCCACTGGGCGTCCGATACTCGCTTACGCAACTTTCACAAAAATTTTATTGATGATTTTGTTCTTCAACACTATGTATATCCGACTATTATTTGCCTGACTTACTAACTTTCCAAGATGATCCTACTTTCTTTTACCTTATAGGATGTTGTATGATAAGCTCCATGTTATAATAAGTCTATTGTTTAAACTTGTACGTGAAAAACTAATGTTAGCGAAGCAGTTATTTCCATTTACATACATTACTTTTCGTCAAGAAGGAATCAATATAAAAAAATCCATATACCAAAAATGCTTTTTCAATAAAATAAAGAAATAAATCTTAAATAAATTGGCAATAACTGAATTTAAATGTATGATTATTTCATGAAATATTATTTAGCATAGAACAAGCATTTTTGGTACACTTACTATTAGTACATACAGACGAAGTAAGTGTTTTTATAATAGAGAGGGGTTCATTGAATGAACGAAAAGAAAGTCTATTCCTATGAATGGGCTGGCCGTCCACTTGTAATTGAAGTAGGACAGTTAGCAAAACAAGCAAACGGAGCCGCATTAGTACGCTATGGCGATACTTCTGTACTTGCTACAGCAACAATGTCAAAATCACCTAAACCACTTGATTTCTTCCCATTAACAGTCAACTATGAAGAGCGTCTATATGCTGCAGGTAAAATTCCTGGCGGCTTTATTAAGCGTGAAGGACGTCCATCTGAAAAGGCGATTTTAGCAAGCCGTTTAATCGACCGTCCGATTCGTCCGATGTTCCCGGATGGTTTCCGTAATGAAGTACAAGTTATTTCTATGGTTATGTCAAATGATCCTGACTGTACATCTGAAATGGCAGCAATGGTTGGTTCATCATTAGCATTAGCGATCTCTGATATTCCATTTGATGGGCCAATAGCAGGTGTACAAGTTGGTTATATTGATGGAGAATTCATTGTAAACCCTACAGTAGAGCAATCGAATCGCTCAACAATTCATTTATCTGTAGCAGGGAACAAAGATGCTATCAATATGGTTGAAGCGGGTGCACTTGAAGTACCAGAGGAAATCATGTTAGAAGCAATTATGTTCGGTCATGAAGAAATCAAAAAAATCATTGCTTTCCAAGAGCAAATTGTGGCAGAGGTTGGTAAAGAAAAGTTACCAGTGACACTATTTGAAATTGACGAAGCAATTCAAGCCGATATAAAAGCAGCTTGTGAGACTGATATGCATGACGCAATTCAAACGGCAGAGAAACATGCTCGTGATGAGGCAATTCAAGCTGTTAAAGAGCGTGTTATCGCTTCCTACGAAGAGCAAGAAGCAGATGACGAAACAATGAAACAAGTGTACACAATTCTTGACAAGATGGTAAAAGAAGAAGTACGCCGTCAAATCACGGAAGATAAGATTCGTCCAGATGGTCGTAAGCTCGACGAAATCCGACCACTTTCTTCTGAAACAGGCTTATTACAACGTACACATGGTTCAGGTTTATTTACACGTGGACAAACACAAGCACTTTCTATTTGTACATTAGGTGCGCTTGGTGATGTACAAATTATTGACGGTTTGGGTGTGGAAGAGTCAAAACGCTTTATGCACCATTATAACTTCCCTCAATTTTCTGTAGGGGAAACGGGTCCAATCCGTGGGCCAGGTCGTCGTGAAATTGGTCATGGTGCGTTAGGTGAGCGTGCACTTGAAGCAGTAATTCCTGATGAATCGATCTTCCCTTATACAATTCGTTGTGTATCAGAAGTACTTGAATCAAATGGTTCAACATCTCAAGCTTCTATTTGTGCGTCTACATTAGCCATGATGGATGCAGGTGTCCCATTAAAAGCACCAGTTGCAGGTATTGCAATGGGTCTTATTAAAAAAGGTGAACATTATTCTATTTTAACGGATATTCAAGGAATGGAAGACCATTTAGGCGATATGGACTTTAAAGTTGCTGGTACAGCTAAAGGTGTAACAGCTCTACAAATGGACATAAAAATTGACGGTTTATCTCGCAATATTTTAGAAGAAGCACTGACACAAGCAAAAGTTGGACGTATGCATATTCTAGAATCAATGCTTGCTACACTGCCAGAGCCTCGTAAACAATTATCTGCGTTTGCACCAAAAATTGTTATTGTAAAAATTAATCCTGATAAAATTCGCGATGTAATTGGACCAGGTGGTAAACAAATTAATAAAATTATTGAAGAAACGGGCGTTAAGATTGATACAGAGCAAGATGGTACAATCTATATTTCTTCTGCTGATGAAGCTATGAATGCACGTGCAAAACAAATTATTGAAGATATCGTACGTGAAGCAAAAGTAGGGGAATACTACTTATCAACAGTGAAACGTATTGAAAAATTCGGCGCCTTTTGCGAAATCTTCCCAGGGAAAGATGGCTTGCTTCACATTTCTGAAATTCAAGAGGAACGTACAAAGCAAGTGGAGGACGTCTTAAAACTTGGCGATCAATTACTTGTGAAAGTGATTGAAATCGACAAGCAAGGTCGTGTGAATTTATCTCGCAAAGTAGTAATTCAAGAGGAAAAAGAGCGCGCTGAACAAGAAAAATAATATCGATTAAAAGGCTGCGTAAATTGCGCAGCCTTTTTCGATAGTAGCAAGAAGAAAAGTAGAGGATTTTTATAATTGGGGGAGATAGTTTGGTTCAAGTACATACATGTCAGAATGGTGTTCGTATTGTATCAGAGCAAATTGATCATGTAAGATCAGTGGCATTAGGCATCTTTGTGAATGCGGGCTCTCGCTACGAGCTACCTGAAGAGAATGGTATTACACATTTTATTGAGCATATGTTGTTTAAAGGGACAACAACTCGTTCAGCTCGTCAAATTGCTGAAGAATTTGATCGAATCGGTGGAGAGCTAAATGCCTTCACATCGAAAGAAAATACATGTTACTATGCTAAAGTTTTAGATCATCATGCGGAGCTTGCGGTCACTATACTAGCAGATATGTTTTTCAATTCTACATTTGCGGAAGAAGAATTAGAAAAAGAGCGACAAGTAGTATTAGAAGAAATTTTAATGAGCGAAGATGCTCCTGATGACGATGTTCATGAGAAGCTGTGGGGTGTCATGTATCCGAATGATGCACTCGGTCGTCCAATACTAGGCACTGCTGCTACATTAAAGACATTTACAGCAGCTGCTATACGACAATACATGGATAAACATTATGGGCCAGAATCCGTTGTAATTTCTATTGCAGGTAATATTTCATCTCAGCTTATGCAAACGATTGAAGATTTATTTGGTCACTATCAACCTTCACCACATGCTATGGCACCTGTGCTGACAAACCCTTCATTTTATCCAGGAGAAATTACAAAAATACGCGATACAGAGCAGGCACACGTCGCGATTTCCTATCCAGCAATCGGTGTAAAAGATCCAGATATGTATAGCTTTATTGCGCTTAACAATATTATTGGCGGGAATATGAGTTCTCGATTGTTTCAGGAAGTACGAGAAGAACGTGGGCTAGCCTATTCTATTTTTTCCTATCAATCATGTTATGCCGATGTAGGTGCTTTTACGATTTATGGTAGTACTAGTCGACAGCAATTAGCACAGCTTCAGCACACGATCGATGCTACTTTATTAGATATTGTAGCGGGTGGTGTGACAGAGGAGGAGCTTGATAATGCGAAAGAGCAGCTTAAAGGCAGCTTTGTCCTTGGGCTAGAAGGTACTGGGGCTCGTATGAATCGTAATGGAACAAGTGAACTTGTCCATCGCAAGCATCGAACAGTAGACGAGGTTCTTAAATCGATCGATGCCGTATCGATGGAGTCGGTGGATCGGCTGATCGCTAAAATTTTAAAAGCAGAACCAGCTATCTCAATCATAGGTCCTAGCGAATAAAGATATTTTAATAAGATAGCATTTGTTCCAGCTATAAAAGGTAACACTTTACGGGGGGCGCGGAAGGTACTTGACTCCCGTGGGATAGCGAGACATGTCAGCCTCTAAACGGAGAGGTAGCGAAGGAAGCGGCTCTGCATGCACGTAGGAAAGCAAGTAGCCTGCAACGGAAAGCCATTCCTTTTGTTTTGTTATTCAACACGATTAAAAATAGGCTGCCAAATAAGGCAGCCTATTTTTTGATGAATGTTTAGCAAATTTCCTTTGCCATATATAAATAAAGACATTTGTGAAACACAAGAGAAGTGATGAGGATACTAACCAGTGTTGGTATGAGTAAGATAATTAAATTTGCAGCTACTAGTGATAAATAGTAATGAATAACAAAATTCAGCAGAATGATAAGCACAATAGCTGTAAGCATTCTAACCGTTCGCATTCCCTCTGTTTCATCAAGATACTGAATATAAAATTGACTACAGATGAGGAAAGAGGCGCTACTTATATAAGCAAAGTACATAGCAAGATGCTCGATAAAATTTTCAGATGCATCAGGTTGTGAGAAATACATAGGCGCAAGGATAATAAAGAGCAATGCAATAAGGCCATAGCAAAATAAAAAATCGGATTGCAATTGTGTTTTCTTTGATAGAGGTAACGTATTGACATACATTGTCCATTTTACTTGACGGTCGCCTCTATATAGATTATCTACGATGTTGGCTGAAATAACGACAACAAATAATCCGATAGAAGGACTATCTACAAAAGGTAAATGCACAAAATGAAGAAGTACACATATCGTCATTGTAAAAAGAATAGTCCATTTTTGTACGACAATTCTTTGTAACAACAATGCTCGCATGAGATCCCTCCTAAAACTCTTTTCTTTTATAAATAGCAGTAGAAACTAGAGAGGAGAGGCAGAGCAGTATTAGCCCGCCCAAAGGTGCTAAATAGACATATTGCTTTAAATATAAAAACTTTTGAGTCATATCAGGGATATATTCTTTAAACATCCCCGTTAAGAAGCCAGGGATAAAACAAAACGCTATGAGGACTATTCTTCCTTTAATAGAGCCAAATTTAATATAGATAGGTAGTAATACGGCTAATAAACAGAGCGCCGATGTTACGATCAAATTAAACGTTAGGAAAAATTCTGAAGTAATGTCGTTATTGGTAAAAAAATTGATGAAAAATAGGATAGGTAATGCCATAACAAGTCCGAAAATCATTAACATTACACTGAGTATATATTTACTAAAAACGATATCCGCTTTAGCAATTGGTAAAGTATTAGCGTATTTATCCCACTTACTTTGTTCATCGTAGCTAAGGGCAGTTATCGCTTGTATTGTAACAATAAAAACAATAACAGCTAGAAGCATTGCGCTTTGCTGCATAAAAATCGCCATCACAAGAAGAAATATAAGAACAAATGCTTGTGCTTTCATTTGTCGTTGAATGGTCATTAAATCTTTTAGGATAAGTCCTACCATATTTAAACACTACCTTTCACGAAAAATAGCATGATATCTTCTATAGAAGGTCTTTCAAGTCTGAAAGCCTCATTTACTTCATTTTTCAGAACTAATGCTTCTATTCCAAACGCGCCAGGACGGGTTCTTAGAATCGCATGCTCTGGCAAGTCGTTTACTTCCTCACTGTTACCTTTGAAAATACCATATTCATATAATAGAGCATCTTTACTCTCGCTCAATAAAATCTCACCATTATGAATTAACGTAATATAGTCAGCAATTTTTTCTAAATCGCTTGTAATATGCGAAGAAAATAAAATGCTGTGCGTTTCATCCTGCATAAATGCTAAAAATAAATCCAGAATTTCATCCCGAATAATAGGGTCTAATCCACTTGTTGGCTCATCTAAAATCAATAATTTTGGATGATGTGCCAATGCTAAGGCAATTGATAGCTTCATCCTCATTCCTCGTGATAGTTCCTTAATCTTCTTCCTCTTTGGCACCTTAAATTGAGCTAATCTTTCAAAATAATAGTCTGAATCCCATGTTTGAAATACTTTTCTCATAATTTTGTCGAGTTGCGTCGCATTTAGCGTTTCGGGTACATGTAAATCGTCAAATACAACGCCGATGTCGTTTTTTATCGATAGTTCGTGTTCGACATGATCTTTGCCAAATAGCAAAATTTCGCCATATTCTTTTTTTATTAAATTCAGCATGCATTTTATCGTTGTTGATTTGCCAGCCCCGTTTTCTCCAACAAAACCCATTACAGTGCCTTGAGGGACGGAAAAACTTATATCTTTTAGAAAAAAGCCTTCAAAGCCCTTATGTAGATCATGAATTTCAATGGCATTCATATTACTTATCCTCCTCTAACATTAAAGATAGTAGTTCTTGTAATTCTTCACTAGAAAGTCCAGCGGTTTTCGCTATTTTTGCTGCCTTTTGCAAGTGCCCCTCTACCTGCCGTAATAGCTCCTCACGTAGAAAGTCTTGATTTCGTTCTGTGACAAAGCTCCCTTTCCCAGCGACTGTTTCAATGAAACCATCTCGCTCTAAATCAGCATAGGCACGTTTAGTGGTCATCACACTTATTTTTAAATCCTTTGCTAAAGCGCGGATAGACGGTAGTGCATCACCTGCCTGTAATTTATTAGCTAAAATAGCCTCTTTGAGCTGTATGGTGATTTGCTCATAAATAGGTTTTTCACTCGCATTACTTAAATGGATATGCACAAATCATCACCTCTTATAACTGTATATATACACTATATACAGAAGGCGGTGAAAATGCAACATATTCGTACTTTAGGTAGGGGTCACGATTTGCAAAAAGTCCGCATATATTGAGGTAACGGCTCAAGGAGGGAGATGAGGCATGCTACTATCTGAGATGGTGGATAAGGAGTTAATTCAAATTGAGGGTGGCGTACATTTTGGCATCCTGGCACATACAGAATGCCTATTAGATGTGCAAACAGGGAAAATACATGGTTTTGAAATTGTGAAAGATAAACTACCATTCCAAAAAAAGAAAATGAAAGTTAGTGAAATGATACCTTGGCACGAAATTATTTTAATTGGTGAAGATCGTATTTTATTTAATAAGACATCTACAGTACAGTCAGAATATTTACAGTGAGGTGAGCTTTTGGAAAACGAAAAATGGCTTGTTATCGGTGAGGACTCCCGATTAAAGGAACTAGCTACAATGCTAAGAAGTCCATCGAGAACAGTATTTTATAAAAGAACGACCGTATGGAACGAAGAGTTAAATAAACTTGTTTTAGAATTCCAGCCTAATAAAATCGTATTACCTATTCTTCCATTAAAAATAGAAGTTGAGCAGCTCTATGGTATATCACAAGTGAAATTTTATACGGGTCGATTAACAATGCATTGGAAGCAATTACTAGAGAAAAATGAATCTATTTGCTATTTACAACAAGAATCATTTATTTGGCAAAATGCTCGATTAACAGCGGAGGGATTTATCGCCACGTTTTACGGACTCGAGCAAAAATGTATTTACGGACAAAATTTCACAATCGCAGGTTTTGGTCGCATTGCAAAAATGCTCGCCTCTTTACTAGTTAAGATGGGAGCGAATGTTCATATTGTTGCACGTTCAGTTGTACAAGTGAGTGAAGCAAAAGCATATGGTTATAAAGCCACGAATTTAGATGATCGCCAATGGTCTATTACAGATGGCATTTTTATTAATACAATTCCTGCTAAATGGATTACAGAGTCATTTATAGAGCATGTTCCAACTGTTTTATATGACTTGGCATCAGAGCCAGGATGTTTAGATATAGATTCTGATCAATTACAAACATATGTACTATTGCCATCATTGCCTGGGAAATACTTTGCACATGATGCTGCTACAATATTGTGCAAGGCAATAGAGGAGGAAGAAAATTGTTAACGGGGAAACGAATTGGCTTAGGTATTACTGCTTCTCATTGTACGTATGAAGATGTAGTACCTAAAATCCAAAATTTTATTGATGTCGGAGCAACAGTTATTCCAATCATTACCCATTCCGTTTTACATGCAGCTACACGCTTTGGTACAGGTGAAGAGTGGATTGCCAAAATAGAAGCTTTGACAGGAGAAAAAGTTATTTCTTCTATAAAAGAGGCGGAGCCATTTGGCCCATCCAATCCATTAGATGCAATGGTCATAGCCCCCATGACAGGCAATAGCATAAGTAAATTTGCTAATGCAGCAACAGATAGTCCTGTGTTAATGGCAGCAAAGGCAACTTTGCGTAATGGTTCGCCTGTAGTTTTAGGTATTTCCACAAACGATGCACTAGGCTTAAATGGCATAAATATTATGAAACTGTTAAATGCCAAAAATATATATTTTATTCCCTTTGGTCAGGATGCCCCTCACTCCAAACCAAATTCTTTAATTGCTGATTTTGAGCAAATGGTGGATACTGTTCATGCAGCAATTACGCAGAAAAAGCAATTACAACCGCTGTTGATACAATATTTCAAATAAATAAGAGATTACACACAATTTTCAGTATTTTTGTGATACAATAGCACACATTATGGAACATGTATTCAAGGAGAGATGACAGATGACAAAGCAGTTAACAGTTGCGGTTGTTGGGGCAACAGGTGCAGTAGGATCGAAAATGATGGAGCAGTTGATTAAACGTAAATTTCCGATTGGACATATTAAATTTCTAGCTTCTGCTCGTTCAGCAGGAAAATCAATCGAATTTAATGGGGAAACATATACAATTGAAGAAGCGACACCTGAGGCTTTCGAAGGCGTCAATGTCGCTTTATTCTCAGCTGGTGGTTCAGTATCAGCTGTGCTTGCACCAGAAGCAGCTAAGCGTGGTGCAGTAGTTATTGATAATACGAGCCATTTTCGTATGGATCCAGAGGTACCGCTTGTCGTGCCTGAAGTAAATCGAGGCGACTTAGCGAAGCATAAGGGAATTATTGCGAATCCAAACTGCTCGACAATTCAAATGGTAGCTGCACTTGAACCAATTCGTCATGCATTTGGTTTAACAAAGGTAATCGTTTCAACTTATCAGGCAGTATCAGGTGCGGGGATTTCTGCGATTCAAGAATTAAAGGCACAAAGCGAAAACTGGGATGCAGGTAAAGATGTAGAAGCAAATATTTTACCGTCTGGTAGTGATAAACGTCATTACCCAATTGCTCGTAATGTCATTCCACAAATCGATAAATTCACAGATAATGGATTTACATACGAAGAAATGAAAATGATTAATGAGACGAAAAAAATCATGCATGCACCAGAGCTAAAAGTAGCTGCTACTTGTGTTCGTGTGCCAGTCGTTTCAGGTCACTCTGAATCTGTTTATATTGAGGTAGAGAAAGAAGCGTCAATCCAAGAGATTTTCGAAGTATTACGCAATGCACCAGGTGTGGTATTACAAGATGATATTGCAACACAAACTTACCCAATGCCTATTTATGCAGAAGGGGAAGACGCTACTTTTGTAGGACGTATCCGTCAAGATTTAGACAACAGCAAAGGGTTCCATCTATGGATCGTTTCTGACAATTTATTAAAAGGCGCCGCATTAAACTCTATCCAAATTGCAGAAGCAATGCTTGAGGATAACTTACTATAAGAGGGGTGTAAGGATGAATTTAGGTCGAATTGGAACGGCAATGATTACGCCGTTCAAAAATGATGGCACGATTAATTATCCAGAACTAGAACGTATTATTAATCATTTAATAGACAATGGTACTGATTGTATTGTTGCTTGTGGTACGACGTCTGAAAACCCAACTATGTCTACAGAAGAGAAAATTGAAGTTGTACGCTTTACAGTTGAGAAAGTAGCAGGTCGCGTACCAGTTATTGCAGGTACTGGGGATAATGAAACAGCTTACTCTATCGCAATGACACATAAGGCAGAAGAAAACGGAGCAGACGGCATTATGCTTGTAGCTCCCTACTATAATAAGCCAAATCAACGTGGGATTTATGCTCACTTTGAAACCATAGCTAAACAAACGAATCTCCCTGTTATGCTTTATAATGTTCCAGGGCGTACTGGGGTCAATGTTGCCTATGAAACTTCTGTTGCCTTAAGCAAGATTCCTAATATTGCTTGGATTAAAGAAGCGAGCGGTAACTTAGATCAGATGGGTGATGTTATTGAGAATGTTGATCCAGCTGATGATTTCTTAGTGTATAGTGGGGACGATGGTTTAACACTCCCACTAATGGCCATTGGCGGAGCAGGTGTTATTTCTGTAGCTGCCCATGTGGTAGGCAATGATATGCAATTAATGATTAAAGCGTTTGAAGAAGGAAATCATCAGCTAGCAGCCCAAATTCACAGAGCCTTATTACCTTTAGTACGTGCGCTGTTCGCTCAGCCCAACCCTTCACCGATTAAATATGCGATGACAAAATTAGGATTTGATACACTCAATGTTCGTTTGCCGATGATGGAAATGACAGATGAAGAGAAAGCTAATTTTGACCGAATTTGGGATACGTATCAAGAAAAAGCGAAAAGTTTTAGATAAATAGCAGCGAGGCTGATAGCATTTCAGCCTCGTTTTTTATATTTTATAAAATAAAAAGTATTTACCAAATTTGTAACTCGTCGTCCTTACAAATACTTATTTATCTCTATTTATACAGGATAGCCAATTTTTGTTTTCCATCTGCTAGTAATAAGCAAATAGCAGGAAAATCTATTTCCAACGTGAAACATGTATTTTTAATTTGTGCAAAAGCTTTGCAAACCGTATAATAAATGTTAAGTGGTTGCTGTTCGGGATATTTTTTAGGAGGAAATAAATTGACAAAAAAGAAAAATGAATTAATCCGCATCATCCCTCTTGGTGGTGTAGGCGAAATTGGGAAAGCCATGTACGTAGTAGAAATTGATGAAGAGCTATTTGTGGTGGATAGCGGCTTAATGTTCCCAGAAGATGAAATGCTAGGTATAGATATCGTGATTCCTGACATTACTTACTTAGAAGAAAATAAAGAACGTGTGAAAGGTATTTTCTTAACACATGGTCATGAAGATGCAATTGGTTCTATTGCCTATGTATTACAAAAAATAAAGGCACCTGTGTACGGTTCGAAATTAACTATTGCATTAGCAAAGGAACATTTAAAAGAATTACCTGCACCACATCAAGTAAAGTTTTTTGAAGTAACAAACCGTAGTCGTATGAATTTTAACTCAACGTATGTAACATTCTTCCACACAACACATAGTATTCCCGATTCGTTAGGGGTAGTGTTCCATACATCTGAAGGCGCGATTGTTCATACAGGAGAGTTTAAATTTGATCAGTCAGCGACAGGTAAATTTAAACCTGATTTAGCAAAAATGGCACAGCTAGGTGAAGACGGCGTTTTCATTCTATTATCTGAGTCTTGCGAGGCTGAGCGACCAGGATATACGACATCAGAGATTGTCATTGAAGAACAATTATCCAAAACATTCCACTCAGCACCGGGTCGTATTTTAGTAGCTGTTTACGCATCGAATTTTATTCGAATTCAACAAGTATTTGCTCAAGCTCAGAAATCATTCCGTAAGGTTGTAATTGTAGGCAAGCCATTGGAAAAAGCGGTTGATTTAGGCGTACAGCTTGGTTATTTAACAGTTGAAGAAGATACAATTATTCCGATCTCGGAAATGCAAAAATATCAAGATGATGAAATTATTATTATTGCAACTGGCAACAGAGGAGAACCTCTCGATGCTTTAGAAAAAATTGTCCGTAAGCACCATCGTGATATTAAAATTAAACAAGGTGATACGGTACTAATCACGTTTACACCTTCTCCTGGCATGGAAGTTCAAATGGCGAATACAATGAACTCAATGTCAAAAGCAGGCGCTGAAATTTTGACTTCTAGCAAAAATGTCCATGTTTCAGGACATGGTAGCCAAGAAGATTTAAAGCTGATGTTAAACTTAATGCAGCCAAAGTATTTTATTCCTGTACAAGGAGAATACCGTATGCTAATTGCGCACTCTAAATTAGCACAACAGCTAGGTATGCAAAAATCCCAAATTTTTATCGCTGATAAAGGGGATATCGTAGAATATAAAAATAATAAAATGCGCATGAGTGGTCGTGTACAAGCTGGTAATGTCTTAATTGACGGTATTGGTGTAGGCGATGTAGGTAATATTGTACTTCGTGACCGTAAATTATTATCGCAGGATGGTATTTTCATTGTGGTGGTAACATTAAATCGAGCACAAAAGAAAATTGCCTCTGGGCCAGAAATTTTATCACGAGGCTTTGTCTATGTACGAGAATCAGAGGAATTAATGATTGAGGCTTCTGACATAGCGAAGAATGTGATTGAAAAGTACGTTGGGAAAGAAACCTTTGAATGGACGAATATTAAACAAGAAATTAGAGATACGCTAAATACGTATTTATTCCAAAAAACAAAACGTCGCCCAATGATTATTCCTATTATTATGGAATATTAATTGAACAAGCTCATCGTATATGCTTTGAGGAAAAAATAAATGAAAAAGGATTTTCTCCCAATTGCGGTGGAAAATCCTTTTTTTGAAATATTCAAGTTCTACATGTGATGATTCGCTACATATATAGAATGGATTGCAGAAGAAGGTGAATTAGATGGCAGTTAGTAAGAGAAAAAAAGTTACTAAAAGTAAAGCGACAACAGAAAAAAAAGACATGCATCCGCTTATGTACGAAATATTAGGGTTGCTCTTAATTGCATTAGCAGTCATTATGATTTTTGAATACGGCATGATCGGGCGGATTCTACAAACAATCGCCATGTTCCTTTTTGGTAATTTACATTTTGCTGTTCCATTTATGCTTATATTTGTTGCATTGTTAATGATGATTGGTCGTAAAAAAGTTGGGATAAAGGATCGATTAATACTTGGCATGTTCCTCATTGTTATGAGCTTAACGATTTTTAGCCATGGCATATTATTTGAACAACTATCCAAATCAGGTGGTCTACTATCTGATTCTGTGCTACGTGAATCATGGCGAATTTTGATTAATACAGATGGTATCATTCATCGTAGTAATGCTTTGGGAGGGGGCATGATTGGTGCCCTACTCTTTAGCGGGCTTCATGTGCTGTTTGAGGCCTCAGGGGCAAAAGTTGTTGCTTGGGTTATTTTCTTTATTGGTTTAATTCTTGTCACTGGTAAAGCATTAGTGCCTTATTTAGCAGAAAAAACGCCAGATATATTTGGTAAATGGAAAAAAAAGCACCGAGATAAGAAAAAAAATACACCGAAGAAACCAAATAATCGTCGTTCTAGAGTAGAGAGTGGGGATGAAGTAGCAGCCGTTAATCAATCTATAGATATGCCTGAACAAGAAGAAGAAATACCACATGAACCGATTATTTCTGCTTTTACACAGAATGTTTCACAGGAAAGAGAAGTGTTGGATACAACTCACTTGGTGGAAAATGAACTAGAAGAAGCAACGGATGATGTCCAGATTCAGGGGACAGATGCAGTAGAAAATGCAGATTATCAGCTCCCATCATATAATTTATTACAATTACCACCACAACATGATCAAAGTGGTGAATATTCAGTGATTCAAGCAAATGCCAAAAAGCTTGAACAAACATTACAAAGCTTTGGCGTAAAGGCAAAGGTCACACAGGTGCATTTAGGTCCTGCTGTTACGAAATACGAGATTTTACCAGATATTGGAGTGAAAGTAAGCAAAATTGTCAATTTGCAAGATGATCTTGCATTAGCATTGGCAGCTAAAGATATTCGTATGGAAGCGCCAATTCCTGGGAAATCTGCGATTGGTATAGAAGTACCTAATAGTGAGGTAGCCATTGTAACACTTCGTGAGGTATTAGAATCGAAAGATGGTGCTAAGCCTGAAGCATTATTACAAGTAGCATTTGGTCGTGATATTACAGGACAAGCTGTATTAGCAGAGCTCAATAAAATGCCACATTTACTTGTAGCTGGTTCTACAGGAAGTGGGAAAAGTGTGTGTATAAATGGCATTGTTGTTTCCATACTAATGCGTACAAAACCGCATGAAGTGAAGCTCATGATGATAGACCCAAAAATGGTTGAATTAAACGTTTATAATGGGATTCCACATTTATTAGCGCCTGTCGTAACGGATGCACGTAAAGCTTCTCAAGCACTGAAAAAAGTGGTATCTGAAATGGAACGTCGCTATGATTTGTTTTCTCATACAGGTACAAGAAATATTGAGGGCTATAATGCACATGTCCAAAAGGTTAATGATCAAACAGAGGAAAAGCATCCAAAGCTACCTTATATTGTGGTTATTGTAGATGAGTTAGCGGACTTGATGATGGTCGCATCAAGTGATGTAGAGGATTCGATTACACGTTTAGCACAAATGGCAAGGGCGGCTGGCATTCATTTGATTATTGCCACACAACGACCAAGTGTAGATGTTTTAACAGGTGTCATTAAAGCAAATATTCCATCCCGAATTGCTTTTGCCGTTTCTTCCGCGATTGACTCAAGAACAATTTTAGACATGGGTGGAGCTGAACGATTATTAGGACGAGGCGATATGTTATTTTTACCTGCTGGAGCTTCTAAACCGAAAAGGGTGCAGGGTGCCTTTTTATCTGATCAAGAAGTGGAAGCAGTCGTTCATTTTGTTATAGAACAGCAAAAAGCTCAGTATCAGGAGGAGATGATTCCTACTGAAGAAGAAACCATATTAGAGGAAACAGATGATTTATACGATGAAGCAGTCCAATTAGTTGTCAATATGCAAACAGCATCTGTCTCTATGCTTCAACGTCGCTTCCGTATTGGTTATTCAAGAGCTGCACGTATTGTTGATCAGATGGAGCAACGCGGTATTGTTGGGCCTCCAGAGGGTAGTAAACCTCGTCAAGTACTTGTTCACCAATACGATAACTAAGCAAAAAATGAAGATGAAAATGGTGAGAGCAATTGTATTTTTGTCCAAAAATTTGCAGAAAAAATAAAGAAAGAATGAATTCTATAACAGATTTTACTCAAAACTGTTTATTTCATTCTGCAAAAATGTTATATTTATGAACGATTAGTAGGAATGTTGTACATCAGATGTCTGATCTCTAGTTTTGGTGGTGATATATGTGACTATTAAAGCAGATCATCGTCATCTCTATCTTCAAGTAATCGATCGTTTAAAATCTGACATTGAGGCTGGCATTTTTAAAGAAAATGAAAAGCTGCCTTCAGAATTTGAATTATCGAAATCACTAGGAGTCAGTCGAGCAACACTTAGAGAAGCACTTCGACTGTTGGAAGAGGAAAATGTGATTGTGCGCCGACATGGGGTTGGGACTTTTGTTAACCCGAAGCCGTTGTTTACATCAGGCATCGAGCATTTATCTAGTATTTCTTCTATGATCGAGGCAGCAGGTATGGAGCCAGGTTCGCGATTTTTAAAAGCGACTGAGCACGTGCCTTCTGAGGAAGATTTAAAACGCTTCCAAAGTGATGGCGACGATAAAATACTCACGATTGAACGTGTCAGAACAGCGGATGGTGAGCCAGTAGTATACTGCATAGACAGGCTACCTGCAAGCTTCCTGCCTACTGACTTTGTCGAAAAAAAAGAAGTTTCACTGTTCTCTGCACTTGAGCAATCTGGCAAAATTCATGTAGCTTATGCTGTAACCTATATTGATCCAGTTGGGTATCATGAACAAGCCTCACCGATTTTAAATTGTGGACGTGAGACAGCTCTTTTAGTGTTAAAGCAATTGCATTATGATGATCATGATCAAGTAGTGCTCTATTCAAAAAATTATTTCCGAGCTGATAAATTCAGCTTCCATGTAGTTCGTAAACGGGTGTAGAACATTTCTAAATTTTTTCCTGCTAATTACAATACCTTTGGGGGGTTAATTAAATGAAAAAACGTAAATTTGGTTTAGTATTAACATCAGTATTAGCGGCAAGTGCTATTTTAGGTGCTTGTGGTACGAAAGACGACGAAAAGCCAGCGAAAGAAAATGACAATGCTTCAGGTGGCGAAAGCACAGAAGAAGCTTTCTCAGTAGCGATGGTTACTGACGTAGGTGGCGTTGATGACAAATCATTCAACCAATCTGCATGGGAAGGTGTACAAGCTTACGGTAAAGAGCACGATTTATCAAAGGGTGATGGTGGTTTTGACTACCTACAATCAGCTTCAGATGCTGACTATGAAACAAACTTAAACAACTTAATTCGTCGTGACTTTAACTTAGTATTTGGTATCGGATTCATGATGGCTGATGCAATTGATGCAGTTGCTTCTGAAAATCCAGATAACCACTTTGCATTAATCGACGCTGAAGTAGAGGCAGACAACGTAGTAAACGTACTGTTCAAAGAGCAAGAAGGTGCTTTCTTAGCAGGTGTTGCTGCAGCGAAAACATCTAAAACAGGTAAAATCGGCTTCGTAGGCGGCGTTGATATTCCAGTTATTAACCGTTTCCACGCTGGTTTCGTTGAAGGGGCTAAAGCAGTAAACCCAGATATCGATATTCAAGTAAAATATACTGGTGCGTTTGATAAAGCAGATCTTGGTAAAATTACAGCGAACAGCATGTATTCTTCAGGTGTAGATGTAATCTTCCACGCTGCTGGAGCAACTGGTAACGGTGTATTCTCTGAAGCAAAAGAGCGTAAAGCGAAAGATCCAAATGCTGATGTATGGGTTATCGGTGTAGATGCTGACCAATACGAAGAAGGTAAAGTAGACGATAAAACAAACGTTACATTAACTTCTATGTTAAAAGGTGTTAATACAGCAGTAGTAGATATTTCAAATAGAGCGAAAAATGGTGATTTCCCAGGTGGAGAAACACTTGTTTACGGTTTAGCTGAAGATGGCGTTAAACTTGCGGATTCTCGCGGTGCGATTCCAGAAGATGTACAAAAAGTAATCGACGAATATAAAGAAAAAATTGCTAAGGGTGAAATCAAAGTTCCAGAAAAAGTGGAAAAATAATTCATCTTTTGATCATCATAAGGGACTCTTAGAAGGACCTTATGATGATTTTTCAATCTATCGTTATATTTAGATTATTCGCAATACTCTATTTAGCTAGATTTATAGGAACCTTATAGAGGTAGTAATTATGATTTGAATAATGATGGTAACAAGTTAATAGAAGAAAGGTTTCTAACGATGACCTTTCCTGTATTAATTTAGCAAAACATCTACTTCTATAGGTGGGATATTAAATCGGTAATAAAATATAGCCTCTAGTAGAAAATTTATTACTGGACGTATGGCTTATCTGTACCATCCATCATGTAGCAGCAGATACTATACGCTAAGATGAAAATACTTAATAATAGTGCCTATTAAGGGAGTGACAAATTTGGATTATGTGATTGAAATGCTAGGAATCCGTAAAGAATTCGGTAATTTCGTGGCGAATAATAATATCACCCTCCAACTGAAACAAGGCGAGATTCATGCATTGCTAGGTGAAAATGGTGCAGGTAAATCGACTTTGATGAACGTCCTTTTTGGTTTGTATCAACCAGAGGGTGGCGAAATTCTTGTACGTGGGAAGGCTGTAAAAATTACAAACCCGAATATTGCCAATGATTTAGGGATTGGCATGGTGCATCAACATTTTATGTTGGTAGAAAACTTTACGGTAACAGAAAATATCATTTTAGGCACTGAGCCTACTAAAATGGGAATTGTGAATATAAAAGATGCGGCTAAGAAAGTACAAGCACTTTCTGAAAAGTATGGATTAGATGTTGATCCGAACGCCAAAATCGAGGATATCACGGTTGGTATGCAACAGCGTGTAGAAATATTAAAAACATTGTATCGTGGTGCCGAAATTTTAATTTTTGATGAACCAACTGCATCATTAACACCGCAAGAAATTACCGAATTAATTCAAATAATGCGCCGTCTTATCGCAGAGGGTAAATCCATTATTTTAATTACGCATAAGCTAAAAGAAATTATGGAAGTGTCAGACCGAGTGACGATTATCCGTAAGGGAGAAGGGATTGGCACTGTTGTAACCGCTGCCACAAATCCTGATCAGCTTGCTGAAATGATGGTTGGACGTCAAGTTGAATTTAAAACGGAAAAAACGGAGGCGACACCGACTGAAGAAGTGCTTTCGATTGAGAACTTGTTTGTTACAGACTATCGAAATATTGATAAAGTTAAAGGTCTTAATTTAAATGTTCGTAAAGGTGAAATCGTAGGTATTGCTGGTATTGATGGTAATGGTCAATCCGAGTTAATAGAAGCCATTACAGGTCTACGCAAAATTAAAAGTGGTAAAGTCAAGCTGAATGGTAAAGATATTACTAACATGAAGCCTCGTAAAATTACAGAGGAAGGCGTAGGACATATTCCACAAGACCGTCATAAGCATGGATTAGTTTTAGATTTCCCAATTGGGCATAATATTGCATTACAAACTTATTACCAATCTCCAATAGCGAAGGGCTTTGTGATGGACTATAAAAAGGTGTCAGAGAAAGCTCGCCAAATCATTAAAGAGTATGATGTGCGTACTGGTAATGGGGAGATGACACCAGCTCGTGCATTATCTGGTGGTAACCAACAAAAAGCAATTATTGGTCGTGAAATTGACCGTAACCCTGATCTATTAATTGCTGCTCTACCAACACGTGGACTTGACGTAGGAGCTATTGAATTCATTCATTCTCGTATAATTGAGCAACGTGATAAAGGGAAAGCCGTATTGTTAATCTCATTTGAATTAGATGAGGTGATGAATGTTTCGGATCGAATTGCTGTTATCTATGATGGACAAATTGTCGATGAGTTAAATCCGAAAGAAACGACTGAACAAGAGCTAGGCTTACTAATGGCAGGACAAAGAAAAAAAAATATAAAGCGTGATGCGAAGGAGGGGAACGACTAATGTCAAATCGTGTCATTAATATCCTCGTTCCTATCATCTCTATCATTATCGGTTTAATTGTAGGGGCTATCGTGATGGTAGTCAGTGGCTATGACCCAGTGCAAGGTTATATCGCTCTTTGGACAGGTATTTTTGGAGATTCATATTCAATCGGGAACACAATTCGTCAAATTACACCATATATTTTAGCAGGTCTTGCGGTAGCATTTGCATTCCGTACAGGGCTCTTCAATATCGGTGTGGAAGGTCAGCTAATTTTAGGTTGGTTAGCCGCTGCTTGGGTAGGTTATGCGTTTGAACTTCCTAAAATCATTCACTTACCATTAGCATTGCTTGCGGCAGCTGCTGCAGGTGCATTTTGGGCCTTTATTGCAGGTTTCTTAAAAGCGAAATTTAAAGTTCACGAAGTTATTGCGACAATTATGCTGAATTACACTGCACTTTATATTGCAAATGCAGTGATTAAAAAATTGTCCGATGGCAGCTTTAAAACAGAACGTATCCACGAGTCAGCTTCTTTACGTTCTCCGTTTTTAAGAGAGCTTACAGACAATTCAAGTCTTCACTATGGGATCATTGTTGCACTTTTAATGGTAGTTGTGATGTGGTTCATTTTAGAAAAAACAACACGTGGCTACGAGCTAAAAGCAGTAGGTTTTAACAAAAATGCTGCTGACTATGCAGGTATGAGTGTCAATAAAAATATTATTTTAGCTATGACGATTTCTGGTATGTTCGCAGGCCTTGGTGGTGCGATGGAAGCTTTAGGGACATTCCAAAACGCATCCATTAAACCTGGCTTTACGGGAATTGGTTTTGACGGTATCGCCGTTGCGCTACTTGGTGCCAATACACCACTTGGGGTAGTGTTTGGAGCATCCCTTTTTGGTTCTTTAAAATATGGTGCATTAAATATGCCAAATGCTGCGGGTATTCCAGAAGAAATTGTATCCATTATTATTGCGTTGATTATCTTCTTCGTTGCATCAGGCTATATTATTCGAGTAGGCTTACAAAAGCTGAGCAAGAAAAAGGAGGGACAATAACATGAGCTTTTTAGAAATGTTATATTTCATCATCCCTTCAGCGATTCTTTATGCAACACCTTTGATTTTTACGGCCATCGGTGGGGTATTCTCTGAACGCTCTGGTGTTGTCAACATCGGGCTAGAAGGCTTAATGATTGTCGGTGCTTTTGTTGGTATTTTTGTCAATTTAGAATTCGCTTCATCATTAGGGGCAGCAACAGTTTGGGTGGCAATGCTAGCAGCTGTTGTGATTGGTGCTGTGTTCTCACTTTTCCATGCTGTAGCTTCTATTTCTTTCCGTGCCGATCAAACGGTATCAGGGGTAGCTATTAATTTACTTGGTTTAGCTGCAACCGTATTCTTAGTAAAAATGATTTATGATAAAGGTCAAACAGATATGATTGACCAACCAATTCGTCGTTTTGGTGTCCCTTACTTAGAGGATATTCCGTTCTTCGGTCATTTACTGTTCCATGATGTTTACAGTACATCAATTTTAGCTTTTGCTATAGCATTCGGAGCATGGTTTATCATTTATAAAACGCCATTCGGCTTGCGTTTGCGTGCTGTGGGTGAACATCCAATGGCAGCAGATACAATGGGTATAAATGTAAATAAAATGCGCTATATTGCTGTGATGATTTCTGGGGCATTAGGTGGTCTTGGTGGTGCAGTGTATGCACAAACAATTACACACGACTTCTCACACGCAACAATTGCTGGTCAAGGTTTCATGGCTATTGCCGCAATGATTTTCGGGAAGTGGCATCCAATTGGAGCACTAGGTGCAGCCCTATTCTTCGGTTTAGCACAAACATTAAGTATTGCAGGAAATCAAATTCCGCTAATCGAGAATGTTCCAGCAGTTTATCTACAAATTTTACCGTATGTGTTAACAATTCTTGCTTTAGCAGGCTTTATTGGTAAAGCAAATGCTCCAAAAGCGAGTGGACAGCCTTATATTAAAGGTAAACGCTAAGAAAAGCATTTTAAGGACTGGGCAAGCTATGCTCAGTCCTTTTTCTATATAATTGGCGTAATTTTTAATTTTTCCCATACATACTTTGGATTCCTTTTGCAATTATAGACAATAGACATGTATAGTATGTGTAGTACATCGTTATATTAAGAAGGATAGGAGGGTTTCATATGTTTAAAACAATACCTTTTGCAAAAGGTGTCAATTTGCATATCCGACAAACGACCCAATTTAAAACCGTAAATTTTTCAATTAAATGGAGAAGAGCATTAACGGCTAAAAGTGCATCAGAGCGTACAGTGTTAACAAATGTACTGCAGCACAGTAATGCTAAATATAAGACAACTGCTGCTTTTCGAAGCTTTTTAGATGACTTGTATGGTACAGTTTTGTATTTTGATACATCGAAGCGTGGAAATGAGCATACAGTTCTTATGAATGTAGAGACTGTTAATGATCATTATCTAGCGAATACGAGTGTCTTAAACGAAGTCCTTGGTTTATTGCATACAGCTATTTTTGAGCCTAATCTAGAAAATGGTGTCTTTAAGGAATCCGTTGTTGAGCGTGAGAAAAAGACAGTTATTCAACGTATTGAATCTATTTTTGATGATAAATCTCGCTTTGCTCAATTCCGTCTACAACAAATCCTAAGACCAAATGAGCCAGCATCAATTTCAGCGAATGGTAGTGTCGAAGAAATTCAAAAGATTACCCCTGCCTCATTATTTGAGGCTTATCAATCGATGCTAGCTAATGACAAAATCGATATTTATGTAGCTGGAGACATTAATGAAGAGGAAATGGTTGAGAAATTAAAAAAAGCGCTACCATTTAAGGATCGTACTCCTGAGGAAGTGCCAGCAGTACTCCCACAACAACATCCAGACAATGATTATGTAAGAGAACAGCATGAAATGAAACAAGGTAAACTTCATATTGGCTTTAGTACACCTGTTAGATTTGGTGATGCAGATTTCTCTAAGATGCAAATTTTTAATGGCATTTTTGGTGGATATCCACATGCCAAGTTGTTTATGAATGTTCGCGAAAAAGAGAGTCTTGCTTATTATGCTTCTAGTTCCTACGCTTCGCATTACGGACTTTTATTTGTTGTATCTGGGATTGAAGCTAAAAATGAAGAAAAAGCGCTATCTTTAATTAAAGAACAACTTGCTGTCATGCAGGCTGGAGACATTACAGATTTAGAGCTGGAGCAAACAAAGGCTATGCTGACGAATCAGCTAAAAGAATCCTTAGATTCGGCACGAGGTCAAATTGAAATTTTTGATCAATATAAGGATTTACCTGAGGAATTCTCAGTTCAAGCCTGGGCAAATAAGTGGAAAGCTGTGACAAAAGAAGATGTTGTTGCAATGGCAAAGCAAGTGCAGCTTGAAGCGGTCTATTTCTTATGTGGAAAGGAGCAAGCCGCACAATGAAAACAATAGAATTTAAACAATTAGATGAAATACTTTATTATGAAAAACTAGACAATGGCTTAGATGTTTATATATTGCCGAAAAAAGGCTTTTCCAAAACATTTGTTACATTTACAACAAAGTACGGCTCTGTCGATCGTACGTTCGTGCCAATTGGTGAAACAGAAAGTATTACTGTACCAGATGGTATTGCACACTTTTTAGAGCATAAAATGTTCGAAAAAGAGGATGGAGATGTTTTCCAAAAATTTAGCGAATATGGTGCTTCTGCGAATGCATTTACATCGTTTACGCGTACAGCTTATTTATTTTCATCTACTGACAATATTTATAAAAGTACAGAAACTTTATTGAATTTTGTCCAAGAACCATACTTTACAGAAGCTACTGTCAATAAAGAAAAAGGAATTATTGGGCAAGAAATTACAATGTATGATGATCAACCAGACTGGCGTCTATACTTTGGCACAATCGAAAATATGTATCATCATCATCCTGTAAAAATTGATATCGCTGGTACAATAGAATCGATTGATGGCATTACAGCGGAGCATTTATATACGTGCTACAATACGTTTTATCACCCTTCGAATATGTTGTTATTTGTGATTGGTGCTGTTGAACCAGAAGAAATGATGACGTTTATTCGTGAGAATCAGGGTAAAAAAGAATTCCCAGAACCAACGCCAATTCAACGTTTCTTTGATATAGAACCAACAGAGGTAGCCATTAAAGAACGTACATTAAATATGGATGTTCAAAAACCAAAAATTTATGTAGGTTTAAAAGCGAAAGACACTAATTTATCAGGTCAGGACATGTTAAAGCATGAGTTGTCGGTTCAAATTGCACTTGAACTTATTTTTGGACGTACCTCTGATTTTTATGAACGTGTTTACGAGGAAGGTTTAATTGATGAGACATATGCTTTTGATTTTACTTTAGAAAATGGCTTTGGGTTTGCCATGATCGGATCAGATTCAGCAGAGCCTGATAAATTGGCAAAAACAATTATGGATGAACTAGCAAAATATGAAGGAAATAGTCAATTTGATCGTGCTGGTTTGGATCGTATAAAACGCAAAAAAATTGGGTTCTTCCTACGTGCACTAAATTCAATCGAGTTTATCGCAAACCAATTCACACGATATTCCTTTAATGACATGAATTTATTTGATGTAGTACCAGTACTTGAGACATTAACCGTGGAGGATTTACAAAAAGCATTTGCTTCTATCCAAGGTGAAACACAGCAAACAGTCTTTAAAATTCTGCCAAGTAAGCAGGATGCACAGTGAAAAAATTTGCCCTTGTTTTAGGTGCATCAGGTGATATCGGTCATGCCATTTGTCAACTCTTAGCTGAGGACGGCTGGTCCATCTATGTCCATTATTCAAACAATCAAAATGCGGCACAGAGGTTATGTGAAAGGCTTTCCGAAAATTTCCCTGCACAAGAATTTATGCTTGTACAGGGCGATTTTTCAATCGTTAATGGAGCAGAAATGGTAGCCGCACAAATTTTTAATGTGCAGGCTATTGTTTTTGCCAATGGACAAGCCCATTATTCATTGCTTGAAGATACGACAGTGGAGGATATGGATGCTTTATGGCGGGTTCATGTTCAAAATCCTATGAGATTGACAGCTTTACTTTCTGGAAAACTTCGCAAGCATGAAGTAAGTTATGTACTATTTATAGGTTCCATTTGGGGAGAGGCTGGCTCAGCTGGAGAGGCACTTTATGCAACTGTTAAGGGTGCGCAACATGCTTTTGTCAAATCCTATGCAAAAGAAGCGGCATTATCTCGGATTAGAGTAAATGCTATTGCTCCTGGCTTTATAAATACCTCAATGAACAGCCATCTAAATCAAGAAGAGCTTCAATACATTTTGGACGATATCCCACTAGGCTCCATTGGACAAACAAAGGATGTGGCTGAAATGGTACGTTTTTATTTGTCTGGTAAAGCTGATTATGTGACAGGACAAATCGTACGATTAAATGGCGGTTGGTACATATAATAATCTCTTTTGCACATACTACTTGTGTAAAGGAGGAGGAAGAATATGACCATTTTAGAAAACTGGCAAAAATGGACATCGTTTTTAGGACAAAACGTCATGCAAGCTGAATCAAGCGGTATGCCGAAGAAAATGATTCAAACGGCTGCTGTCCAAATTGGGGAATATTTGGCGACTAATGTCGATCCTAAAAACGAACAAGAGCGAGTGCTGTCGGATTTATGGGGCGTTGCCTCTGAAGATGAAAAACATGCATTAGCGAATTGTGTCATTAAGCTCGTACAAAATAAGCATGTGCAGTAAATAAAAGAGGAGAGCCAATCTCCTCTTTTTGCTATACTATAAACTTTTTATCTGTGAAAACGGGAACGTATGTAAGCCTATTTAACAGTCATCAAAAAAAATTAGTAAATAACGCTGTAATTCCATGTATTCTAACTTTCCATTACATAAAAAATCAGCTATGATGGAACTTATAAAGGATTTTTTACGTTAACTAATAGGAAGGGAACGAGTGTGTTGAGCGATTGGTACTTTGAATATGAAATTCAGGTGAATCGCCCTGGATTATTAGGAGATATTGCTTCACTTTTAGGGATGCTTCGTGTCAATATTATATCAATAAATGGTGTAGATGAGGATCGACGTGGTATGTTAGTGCATACAGACAATGATGAGGCAATTGAGCGTTTTCGTACAATTGTTTCGACAATGGAACATATTAACGTAACCAAATTTCGACAACCAAAACTTCGTGACCGTTTAGCCATTAGGCATGGTCGTTATATTCCTCGAGATGCAGATGAAAAAAACACATTCCATTTCGTAAGAGATGAACTAGGTATTTTAGTCGACTTTATGGCAGAGCTCTTTAAGAAAGAGGGTCATAAGCTGATTGGTATTCGTGGCATGCCACGTGTTGGAAAAACTGAATCCATAGTAGCCGCCAGTGTCTGTGCCAATAAAAAATGGATCTTTTTATCATCTACAATGATTAAGCAAACGGTTCGTAATAAGCTTGTGGGAGATGAATTTAGTCGGAACAATATTTTTATTCTAGATGGTATTGTGACTCGACGTTCATCCGATGAGAAACATTTGCAATTAGTGCGTGAAATGATGAATATGCCTTGTATCAAAGTTGTAGAGCATCCAGATATGTTTGTTCAGCATTCCGAATATAAAATAGAGGATTTTGACTATATTATTGAACTACGTCATCACACTGATGAAGAAATTACTTATGAAATAATGGAGAAAAATCATATGTCCGAATCCGATTCTTTTGGAGGATTTAATTTTTAATTTGATGTTAAAGTAGGTGTTATTAGTGGCAGAATTAGGGACTCGACTGAAAGAGGCGAGACTGTCTAAAGGCTACAGTTTAGACGATTTACAAGAAATAACGAAAATCCAAAAACGCTATTTAGTAGGAATTGAAGAGGGCAATTATTCCATTATGCCTGGTTCGTTTTATGTACGAGCTTTTATTAAACAATATGCAGAAGCTGTTGGTTTGGACGCGGAAGAAATTTTAGAGACATATAAAAATGAACTACCGAGCACTCCAAACGATCAAGTAAGTCAATCAATAACGAATAGCCCTAGCAGAAGAAAAGTAACGAAAGGCCCTTCGAATAAAATGATGGAGGCTATGCCCAAAATCATTGTTGCTTTATTTATTGTAGTGATTATTGTGGTTATATGGGTGCTATGGCAATCAAAAAACAGTCCAGGGACAAGCGAGGAAAACAATTCTACTCCTGAAATTGAATATGACACAAATGTCAACCCAATTGATAGTGAGAAGGATAAAAAGGAACAAGAAAATAAAGATGCACAAAAAAATGATAAAGAAGATAAAAATTCTACAGAAGAAACACCAACTGATGAAGATGACACGGATCAAACAGAAGAGATGAAGCAAACAATTTCCGCAGGTACTGTTGAAGCAGATGGTGCGACAACATCTTATACGTTAACAGGTACGGATACAATGAAACTGAAAATCGAAGTATCAGGCCCAACATTTGTTGGTATTCGCAATCAACAGCAACAAGAAATATTAACAGATACACGCGTCTACAATGCTGGGGAAGTAGTTGAATTTGACGCTTCAACACAAAACTATGTTCGTATTCGTCTCGGTAATTCAACGCAAGCTAAAATCTATATTAATGACGAACTTTTAACGTATGCACAACAAATTGTAACGCAAAATATCGTCATCAATTTCAATAAAGAACAGTAGTCATCACATGATGACTACTTTCTTTCATCATGAAAGGTGTTAGAAAAATGAACATTCCAAATAAAATTACCATCTCTCGAATCTTGCTTATTCCATTCTTTGTCATTGTTATGATGTTTGATTTTGGCTGGGGAACATTATCACTTTTTGGTGCAGAGATGCCAATTCATCATTTTATAGGTGCACTTATTTTTATCTTTGCTTCAACAACCGATTGGGTGGATGGTTATTACGCACGTAAGTATAATCTTGTAACGACATTTGGGAAATTTTTAGATCCCTTAGCTGACAAGTTACTTGTCTCAGCAGCCTTTATTTTAATGGTCGAGCTTAAGATGGCACCTGCTTGGGTAATTATCATTATTATTAGTCGTGAATTTGCTGTAACGGGTTTACGTTTGATTTTGGCAGGTGGAGGAGAAGTCGTAGCTGCCAATCAGCTTGGTAAAATTAAAACTTGGGCACAAATTGTAGCGATTGCTGCTGCTCTTTTACACAATACAATCTTTACATTGGTTGGTATTCCATTTGATACAATCATGCTCTATGTTGCATTGTTCTTTACACTTTGGTCAGGGTGGGATTATTTCTATCTAAATCGACGTGTATTACTTGAGTCTAAATAAGAAAGGTCTTGGGGTTCATGAATGCTGAAATTCTTGCGGTTGGCTCAGAACTATTATTAGGTCAAATTACAAATACAAATGCGAGATTTATCTCAAGCCAGCTATCCGAGCTTGGCATCAACGTTTTTTATCATACCGTAGTAGGCGATAATGCAAAGCGATTAGAACAAGCTATCGAAGTGGCAGAGTCTCGTGCAGATCTCATTATTTTTTCGGGAGGACTTGGTCCAACAAAAGATGATTTAACGAAGGAAACGATTGCACGTCATCTTGGTGTTTCTCTTGAGTTTGATGAAGTAGCATTGACGTATATTGAGCAATTTTTTGCTAAACGAGGACGTCCAATGACGGAAAATAACCGTAAACAGGCATTAATTTTAGCTGGGAGTGAAGTATTAGCTAATCACCATGGAATGGCTCCAGGTATGATCTTCACAAAAAATGATCGCACTTATATGTTATTACCAGGACCTCCAAAAGAGTTAGAACCAATGTTTCAATTTGAGGCTAAACCTAAACTTGCTGCGATGCTTAATGATGGAGGGATCATTGCATCACATGTTATGCGATTTTATGGAATTGGTGAGGCCGAGCTTGAAGTACAAGTTCAAAATATTTTAGATGCACAAACCAATCCAACAGTTGCTCCACTTGCTTCTGATGGTGAGGTAACATTACGCGTAACAGCTAAAGCAGCAACAGAGCAGCAAGCTAGGCAGCTTATTAAGGCAAAGGTTGCAGAAATCCAAGCCCTTGTTGGTGATTATCAATATGGTATAGATGATGATTCCCTTGCCTCAAAAACGGTAGAAATGCTACTGGATAATGAGCTAACAATTGCGGCTGCAGAAAGTTTAACTGCTGGTTTATTTCAATCTGAGCTTGCGGAAATTCCTGGGGTAGGCAATGCGCTTATAGGAGGCGTTGTTACCTATGCAGCAGATGCGAAAGTAAAACAGCTAGGCATTTCACAAGAATTAATTGATACACATGGTGTTGTGAGTGCTGAATGTGCAGCGGCAATGGCAAGTGCTGTTCGTGAGAAATTTGCTACAAATATTGGGATTGGCCTTACAGGAGAAGCAGGTCCCACTGCGCATGATCATCAGCCAGTAGGTACGGTTTGGATTGGTATTGCCATAAATGATGAGGAGCCGCTTACATATTTACTTCATTTATCAGGCATGCGTAATACGAATCGACTTCGTGCGGTGAAATTTACATGCCATTATTTAATGCAGCTTTTAGAAGAACGTGGCTACACAAAACGTTATTAAAATAGAGTAAAACATAGGAATTTGGGTAGAGGAAAACTATCCAAATTTTTATTTTGAAGAAAAAACGAATAAATGTTCGCTTTTTTCTTGCGCGTTTTCTCAAAAACAAGTATAGTAGAGATAGATAAAAACAGTGAACAGTTTTCGAAGGAGGAAAATGAATGAGTGATCGTAAAGCAGCCTTAGAACAGGCTCTAAAACAAATTGAGAAGAATTTTGGTAAAGGTTCCATCATGAAACTTGGTGAAAAAACCGATTTAGAAATTGCAACATCTTCAAGTGGGTCACTAGCACTTGATGCTGCATTAGGAGTGGGTGGATATCCACGTGGACGTATTATTGAAGTATACGGTCCCGAATCGTCTGGTAAAACAACAGTTGCTCTACATGCCATTGCTGAAGTACAGGCATCAGGTGGACAAGCAGCATTTATCGATGCGGAGCATGCATTAGATCCAATCTATGCTCAAAAATTAGGTGTGAATATTGATGAGCTATTATTATCACAGCCCGACACAGGTGAGCAAGCACTTGAAATTGCAGAAGCATTAGTGCGTAGTGGAGCTATTGATATTATTGTTATTGACTCGGTTGCTGCCTTAGTGCCAAAAGCTGAAATTGAAGGGGATATGGGTGACTCTCATGTCGGCTTACAAGCTCGTCTAATGTCTCAAGCTTTACGTAAACTTTCAGGTGCGATTAATAAATCAAAAACGATTGCTATTTTCATTAACCAAATTCGTGAAAAAATTGGTGTCATGTTTGGTAATCCAGAAACAACACCAGGTGGACGTGCGCTTAAATTCTACAGCTCTGTCCGTTTAGAAGTGCGTCGCGCAGAAGCTATTAAGCAAGGTAATGATATTGTTGGTAACCGTACTAAAATTAAAATTGTAAAAAATAAAGTAGCACCACCATTCCGTACAGCTGAAGTAGATATTATGTATGGAGAAGGGATTTCTAAAGAAGGCGAGACAGTCGATTTAGGCGTGGAATTAGACATTGTGCAAAAAAGCGGTTCTTGGTATGCATATGGCGATGAGCGCTTAGGTCAAGGACGAGAAAATGCTAAACAGTATTTAAAAGAAAATACTGCTGTCCTAGAAGACATAGCAAATAAAATCCGAGCTTCTTATGGTATTGCGGCTTCTTCTTATACAATTGCTGCCCATGATGATGAAGAAGAGATGGATGAAGAATTAATGTTACTTCTGGAAGAAGAATAATTAATGATTGCATTGTTCCCACTTTATTGAGGGGGCAATGCATTTTTTTGTCTATATTCTTAAATTTTTACACATAATAAGAGAGAGGCTATGTGTTTATTTCTTATGTACTGTTTTTTTATTAATTGTATTGAACATGAAAAAGTTTCTAGTGAAATAGTAATAGGGAAAAAATTCACTGAATGGATAGGACTTACTTTTTTTGGCTTAGATGGCGAACAGACGCCTGACTATCCTTGACAGAGCTTGAGGCTAGCTATACAATTAAATATGTATAATTTCTGAATTATGACTTTAAATAGGCAGTACATTTTATCCTCATTTAGCAAATGTTTTATAGTGAAATATCCTTTAAAATGGATGTCTAAACGCCTACTGGATGAAGATAATGCCTTTGGCCAATGAAACGGGTTTTGCATAAATTCTCCCAAAATCTGGTGCATTTTAGCTAAGGCGACATAGATGTATGCGCCGACTGAAACTGTAATACCCAAATAGCAAGAGGAGGTGTTCATATGGATGGAATTACTATCATCTCCGCTTTGCTTGGACTCATCGTTGGTGCCGCTGTTAGCTATATCTACATGAAAAAAGTGAATGACTCAAAAATCACTGGTGCTAAACATGTCGCTGAAACAATCGTTGAAGAAGGAAAACGAGAAGCGGAGGCAATGAAGAAAGAAGCACTACTTGAAGCCAAAGATGAAACTCACAAATTTCGTACTGAAGCTGAAAATGACATTCGTGAACGTCGTTTAGAACTTCAAAAACAAGAGAACCGTTTATTGCAAAGAGAAGAGAATCTTGATCGCAAAGATGATGCTCTAAATAAGAGAGAAGCTGGCTTAGAGCGCAAAGAACAAGCTCTAGCTGAAAGACAACAGCATATTGAACAGATGGAGAGCAAAGTGGACGAGCTCATGGCATCACAAAAAACAGAGCTAGAACGTATTTCTGCTTTAACTAGGGATGAAGCTAAATCAATTATCCTTAATGAAGTAGAAAAAGAGTTATCAACTGATATTGCTGTGATGACGAAAGAAGCTGAAACACGTGCGAAAGAAGACTCAGATAAAAAAGCACGTGAAATTTTATCATTAGCACTACAACGCTTTGCTGCAGATCACGTAGCAGAAACAACTGTATCTGTTGTGAACTTGCCAAATGATGAAATGAAGGGACGTATTATTGGTCGTGAAGGCCGTAATATCCGTACATTGGAAACGTTAACAGGAATTGATTTAATTATTGATGATACGCCAGAAGCGGTTATATTATCAGGCTTTGATCCAATTCGCCGTGAAACAGCTCGACTTGCACTTGAAAAACTTGTACAGGATGGTCGTATTCACCCAGCTCGTATTGAGGAAATGGTGGAAAAAGCTCGACGTGAAGTGGATGAACAAATCCGCGAAACAGGTGAGCAAACTACATTTGAAATTGGTATTCATAACTTACATCCAGATTTAATGAAAATTTTAGGCCGCATGAAATATCGTACAAGCTATGGACAAAATGTTCTAAAACATTCAATTGAAGTCGCTCATTTAGCAGGATTACTTGCTGCTGAACTTGGTGAAGATGTGGCATTGGCTCGTCGTGCAGGCTTATTACATGATATTGGAAAAGCAATCGATCATGAAGTTGAAGGAAGCCACGTTGAAATTGGTGTGGAATTAGCAACAAAGTATAAGGAACACCCAGTTGTCATTAATAGTATTGCTTCGCATCATGGTGATACTGAAGCAACATCTGTTATTGCGGTATTAGTCGCTGCAGCTGATGCATTATCAGCAGCTCGTCCAGGTGCACGTAGTGAAACACTTGAAAACTATATCCGCAGACTTGAAAAGTTAGAGGAAATTTCAGAAAGCTATGATGGCGTAGAAAAATCTTATGCGATTCAAGCTGGACGTGAAATTCGTATTATTGTACAACCTGAGAAAATTGATGATTTAGCATCTCATCGTCTTGCTCGTGATATTCGCAAACGTATTGAGGAAGAACTCGATTACCCAGGTCATATTAAAGTAACAGTTATTCGCGAAACACGTGCTGTGGAATACGCGAAATAAATAATAAAATAATAGGCATCCCTTGAAAAAAATCAGGGGATGCCTTTTTGTATGTGAAGAAAATTCGATGTGATCTACCGAGTAAGAATAAATGGATGATTCCAACAATATAGTATGGAATAAAGCATAGTGAACTAGCCTCAGCATGAATACCCTTTTAAAAATTAATCAGCCTAGTTATACTCCATTTTTACAACTGGTTTATGTTTTGACAAGGAGTGAAGAGCTTTGAAAGAAACAATCACATTACAAGATATGTTGAAAATAGTCCGAGAAAACTTTCTTTTTATCATAAGTTTTACACTTTTTGCAGCGTTGGTTACGGCCTTTATTAGCATCTTTGTGTTAAAACCTACCTATGAGGCAGAAACGCAAATTTTAGTTAATCAAAAAAATATAGAGCAACCACATTTAGGTGTACAACAGGTTGAAACAGATCTCCGACTTATTAATACGTATAACATTATCATAACAAGTTCTGCTATTTTATCTAAAGTTATAAATAAGCTAGATTTGGATGTCACACCTGAAGTTTTAATGGATCAAATTACTGTATCCAGTGCCAATAACTCACAAGTTGTCAATATTAATGTTGTAGACAAGCAAGCAGAGTTGGCTGTCGATATTGCCAATACAATAGCAGATGTGTTTCAAGAGGAGATCCAAGTTTTAATGACGGTTGATAATGTTAATATTTTGTCAGTTGCACAATTAGATAAGGAACCTGTACCGATTGCGCCAAATAAAACCCTTTATATAGTAGCAGCCTCGTTTATTGGTTTTGTTATAAGTGCTGCTCTCATAATCATACTAGAGAGCTTAGATACTACAATCAAGACGGAGCAAGATATCGAAGAGCTAGTAGGGTTACCAATTATTGGCTTGATTAGTCAAATTAGTGATGCTCACCATAAAAGCACTAGGGTAAAATCTCGTAAAACGAGGAGAGGATCATAATGTTTTGGAAAAAAAAGAAAAAGAAGAAGTTAGTGAAAATGGCACGAAAACTTGTGACGATTGCCAATGGTCATTCTTTTATTTCAGAACAATTTCGAACAATCCGAACAAATATTACTTTTTCAATGCCCGATAGAGAGATTAAAACAATATTAGTGACATCTGCAACACCAGGTGAAGGAAAGTCAACCAATGCAGCCAATATAGGAGTTGTTTTCGCACAAGAAGGAAAACGAGTCGTCATCGTAGATGCAGATTTGCGAAAACCAACAATGCATTATACGTTTCTATTGCAAAATGCTAGAGGACTATCAAATTTACTAACAAGGCATTTTACAATTTCTGAAGTCGTCAATAATACAGATATTGCTAATCTATATGTCTTGACAAGTGGGCCTATCCCCCCCAATCCAGCAGAGTTACTAGCTTCTACCTTAATGGGGAGTGTAATGGAGGAACTAAAGAAAGGGTTTGACATCATTATTTTTGATGCGCCACCATTGCTATCTGTAACAGATGCTCAAATTTTGTCCAATAAATGTGATGGTACATTATTAATTGTGAACAGTGGAGTTGCAGAAAATGAAAATGTATTAAAAGCAAAGTCATACCTTGAAGCCTCAAAAGCAAATATTTTAGGCGTAGTATTAAATAACTATAAAATGCCACTCCATCAATATTATGAGCAATATTATCGTTAATTCAAGTATCTAGACAGGGAAGTGAAGTACAGTGATTGATATGCACAGTCATATATTATTTGATGTCGATGATGGTCCGAAAACGCTTGAAGAGACACTTTGTTTATTTGAGCAGGCCATTTTGGAGGGGATTTCAACGATTGTTTCCACTTCGCATGCTTTACATCCATTGTATAATGTCCCATTTAATGTCGTGAATGAGCAAATTGTACAGTTGCAAATGACAATTGACCAACGTAACATGCCGTTAAAACTTTACACGGGACAAGAGGTACGCTTGGCAGGTAACATTCTAGAATTGTATGAAAAAAAACAAATACATACATTAGCAAACTCCAATTATTTGCTGTTGGAACTTCCCTCTAATCATATCCCCAAATTTACAAAGGATATCATTTACTCGTTATTAACAGCAGGCATAACACCAATTATTGCACACCCAGAGCGAAATAGAGTCATTTCAGAAAATCCAAGACATTTGGAACAAATTATACGTGTGGGGGCACTTGCACAAATTACATCAGGAAGTTTAGCAGGATTGTTTGGAAAAACGATCCAAAAGCTTTCACTAAATTTAGTGCGCTCGAATCTTGTCCATACATATGGCTCGGATGTGCATAATTTAAGTACACGTCCTTTCTTATTTGAAAAGGGACTTAGATTTTTAGAAAAACAAAAAGATTTGGATGTAGTAGATTTTTTGCTTGAAAATAACGAACGAATTATTAATAATCAGCCATTAATTGTATATGAACCAGATGATACTTTCACAAAAAAATGGTGGAAGTTTTTTTAAAATGGGAAAGCATCTTTAAGTTGTAAGGACATAAAAGGTAGCAAAAAGTAGCTGAAGCGCTAGAGACATTCAGTGTTTAAGGGGGTCATATGAGATGCGAGTTGTTTTTATGAGGAGTAACCCTGTTTCTCCAGATCCAAGGGTTGAAAAGGAGGCACATTGCCTTGCAAAAAATAATTGGAATGTACACATTTTAGCTTGGGATAGAGATAAAAAATATAAAATAAAGGACCAACTGTTAGAAGGTGAACATGCAATTCGTATTACAAGGTTTGGTATTCCGGCAACATTTGGAGAAGGTTTGAAAAAGAACTTAGTCCCATTTATAAAATTTCAACTTAAACTTTTTCAATGGTTACTTCGCCATAAAAATACCTATGATATGATTCACGCTTGTGATTTTGATACAGCGCTAGTAGGTACAATATGTGGGAAATTACTTCGGAAAAAAGTAATCTACGACGTATTTGATTCGTATACATCACCATTTTATGGACCACAGAGTATTGGAAAGGTCATTGCTAGTATAGATATATGTCTTATGAATAGTGTGGATGCAGTCATTATATGTACAGAAAAGCGCAAAGAACAGATTGCTAAAGCTTCACCTAAAAAAATAGAGGTCATATACAATACTCCACGTGATATAGATTCAAATAATTGCTTAGATTTGAATCCGAAAAAAGTAAAAATAGTTTATGTCGGTATACTTACTGAAAATCGATTGATTAGTGAATTGGTTGAAGTTGTAAAGAATACGCCAAGTTATGAGCTGCATATTGGCGGATTTGGTAAGTTTGCTGATACTTTGCTGGAAACTTCGAAAATGCATGACAATATACACTTTTATGGTAAGTTACCCTATGAAAAAACAATAGAGTTAGAAAATAGTTGTGACATTATGACGGCTATTTATGACCCTACTATTTCTAACCATTATTATGCTGCACCCAATAAATTCTATGAAGCATTAATGCTTGGTAAGCCTTTGATTATGGTGAAAAATACGGGAATGTCAGAAGTAGTTGCAACAAATAATTTTGGAGAACTTATTGATTACAATAGAGAGAGTTTACAAAACGGAATTGAGAATTTGGTAAAGCGTAGGAAAGAATGGCCAGAAATTTCTCGTGAAATGAAGGCGCTGTACGAAGAAGGTTATAGCTGGGCGAAAATGGAGAAACGGATAACAGATTTATACAGTAATTTATAAAAGCTATGCGGAGCGTGAGCAGCAAAGGGAATGGCTCGTAGGGGCTATCGATCCGTTTTTTATCCACAAACGTAAGAGCAATATGAAAATTTACAGTAGTATTTTTAGGGGGACTAATATGAAAATATTATTTGTTGCACAAAATTTTCAAATGGGTGGTATCCAAAAGGCGCTAATTAATATGCTAAAAGAAATATACCTCTACGAGAAATATGAGATAGATGTTTTCACATTTAGTGGAGGGGAATTAATGAACGATATTCCTTCCAATGTGAAGGTAAATACAGGGAACTTACTGTTACAACTAATTGCTACACCTTTTGCTGAAGTGAAAAAAAGAAATAACATATGGCATATTATTTTACGTATTGTGTGTATGATAGTTGTTCGATTAATAGGTTCCCACAATTTCTATTCGATGCTTTTAAAAAAACATCGCAATAATTGTCATTATGATATTGCCATTTCTTATTTTAATGATGTACCCAATCAATATTTCAATAAAGGGACCAATTTATTTGTAGATCAATTTGTGATAGCAGATCGTAAGTTCGCATGGATTCATACAGATCCCATTAAAGCGAATTTTAATTATGAAGCTTGTGTCAAAACCTATAAAAATTTTGATCGATTGTTATGTGTTTCAGAAGCATGTAAGGAAAATTTAATAAGTTTCCTTCCAGAATATCAACATAAAATTCAAGTGGTTTATAATTTTTTTCCAATCGAAGAGATTAAAGAACTGGCATGTCAATATACACCGTTTCTTAAATGCGAGTTGGATTTAATATCTGTTGGGCGAATTGAAAATAGTACAAAAAGGTTCGACCTTATTCCACATCTGTGTAAGTTGTTAAAGGAAGCTTCTATAAGTAATTTTCGCTGGCGCATTTTAGGTGATGGACCAGATCTACTTTCGAATCAGCAATTAGCTTTGCAACTAGGTGTAGAGGATGTAGTTGAATTTGTAGGGGAAATGAAAAATCCCTATCCATTTATAAAATGTAGTGATGTATTCATTTTAACATCAGCCTACGAAGGCTATCCAATGGTCATAGGGGAGGCATTAATTGTACAAACGCCTGTTATTACAACAGACTTTGCCGCAGCAGGTGAACAAATTTGTCATGGTCATAACGGATTGATAACAGGCTTTAACATGAAAGACATCTTTCACGTCATTTCTAGTGTTATGAAAAATACAGAATTACTACACAATATGAAAAATTACATAGAAGAAAATCACTACACAAACGAAAAAGCTCAAGAGCAACTTGTATTGGAGTTTGATGCTACATGATAGTGGAATCTAAGAAATTTAGTGTGCTCATTTGTATAATTTCAAGTATCTTTGTCGTAATCAAAATATATACAGGTCATAATCTATTTCTCTGGCTCTTCTTCCTTTTAACCAGTATAGCGATGCTGCTAGATAAGCAGCAGCATCGAATTGACTATTTATTGTTTTTTATTTCGTGGGTTTATGTCATTAAATTCGATATATCAGGATATTCACTACTTGTTGTACTTAGTTCTTTCTATATTTTGTTAAGTATTCTGACGCTCTTTTTACAAAAGCAAGGTATTTCAAAACGACTGTTATTGACCTATTTTTTATTTGCATTTTATACGGTGGCCGTAACGTTAGTTAGTGGTGGTAATCTTATGGCAGTTTTAGGCTTTGTGTTGAATTATAGTGTGCTCTTTTGTGCAATATTGACCCTCAATGATAAGGCATATTTCAGAAGGTATACGTATATCTATACATCGGGTTTACTAGCTGCTTCAATCGTGCGCTTGATCAGTTATTCCGTTCCAGAAATCGATCATTTTATAGAATCAATGACCATTGTGAATACAGTGAAGACAATGAACTCGATTAGTACAAGATTTACGGGTTTAGATTTAGATCCAAATTACTTTAGTTTGCAAATATTAATAGCTATGGCTTGTTTATTAGTACTTTTTAATCTGGATGGAAAAAAGGAAAAAAAGTCAATTGTATTACTCTTAATATTAGCTTTTTTTGGCATACTGACATATTCCAAAATGTTTATTATTACATTAGTCGTTTTTATTATGATGACATTTATTGTCTTCATTAAAAATAATGTGAAGACAGCTATTAAATTTTCGTCTTTTATCGTGATTATTTGTGGGGTTGCTCTCTACTTTTTTTACGAGAAGTTATTTGAAATTTATTGGATTCGGTTTTTTGGGTCAGGAATATCGACAGATGCCATTACCACTGGTCGAGTGAGTAGTTGGGGCCTATTTATAAATGAAATCTTTCAAAACACGAAAGTATTTGTTTTGGGAGCAGGATTTGGCACAAGCTTTGCGAAGGTGAAAATGGCACATACAATGTACTTATCAACCCCTTATTATATAGGTTTAATTGGCGTGGCCTTGTCAGTATTATACATTTCTAGCCTCTATAAAGTACTTAGAGAGAATGTTGGAATTATGAATACACCAGGCTTTCAAATCCTCTCAATTAACGCTATTCCTCTCTATATCGTGTTAATAGCGAATATAGGACTTGATTCATTTGTCATGGATTATTTTCCATATCATATTTTATTAATTATGTTTGCACTGACTATGAGTAAAAGTAAGGGAACTACTATGAATGAGAGGTGAGGTGAGTGCCATTTTTAAGCATTATTGTCCCCGTCTATAATACAGAACCTTACTTAAAAATGTGTCTTGATAGTATTTTGAGACAGAATTTCGTAGATTTTGAGTTGATATTAGTAAATGATGGCTCGACTGATAACTGCTCGGTAATCTGCGATGAATATGCCGAATCTGATCCAAGAATTACCGTCATTCATAAAGCAAATAGTGGTGCTGTCAGTGCCCGTAAAGCAGGGCTAAGGGTCGCCAAAGGACAGTATGTTGGTTATGTAGATAGTGATGATTGGATAGAAGTTGATATGTATAAATCATTATGTAATACTGCACGTATTTTTGATGTAGATATTGTTATTTGTGACATTGTAGAAAATTATCCATTCCAAGAAGTGAAGAGATCACAGCTTGTCGCGCCCGGTTTGTACAGGAAGGATAGGATGGAAAAAGAAGTATATCCAATTATGCTATATTCGGGCGAGTATTACCGTTTTGGATTATATCCATCTTTATCTAATAAAATATTTAAAAGAGACCTATTAGAGAAAAATCTATTTGATGTGGATGATCAAATTTGCATGGGGGACGATGCTGCTTGTACATATCCTAGCTTACTTGATGCAGAAAGTATTTATATATTAGAAAATCAGTATCTCTATCATTACCGTCAGCATTCTTCTTCCATGACAACTAGTTATGATCAGTTGTTTTTTAAAAAAATACTTGTGTTATATGAACATTTGAAAGTTTTAAAGTACAGAAAAGCAGACCAGGTTCCTAATTTTGCTGAACAACTTCAGTATTATTTTACTTATTTAGTGATGGCAGCGGTGAATAATGAATTGAATAGATTCAACCATAAGCGTTTACATGAAAAGCGTACCTTTATTAAGAAAATGTTGATTCATGAAGCGATTCATGGATCGTTGCATGCGATTCGAGTGACAAATATGCCGCTCAAATTAAAGGTCTATACTTGGCTATTAAAGAAAAAACAAATTCTTTTACTTTTTATGTTGAATAGGCTTAATCGGCGGATCAGTGATTGCAAAGGTTTAATTCCTACTTTTACTAAAAGAAAAGGTGCTTGCCAGCATGAGAACTAAGAGAGTAGTTTTAAATTTAATGTCTAATGTATTGCTACAAGTTGTTGCAGCGGTTATTAATTTCATTTTACCTCGACTATTTATGACAACATACGGCTCTGCTACAAACGGGCTTGTTTCGTCGATTAAGCAATTTTTAAGTTACTTAAAAATAGTAGAAGCTGGGGTTGGTAATGCATCTATAGTGGCACTTTATAAGCCACTAGCCAAGGGTGATAAAGACCAAATAAATGGAATTCTTTCAGCGACTAATCGTTTTTATAGACGTTCGGGTTATGTCTTTGTTGGATTAGTCGCCATCTTGTCCATTTGTTATCCGTTATTAGTAGAAGATGAAGTGAATATGCGTACGGCTCTTTACATGGTACTTATTTTGGGAATTAGTGGCGTGTGGGAGTATTTTTTTATAGGAAAATATTTAGTTTTACTGTCGGCAGATCAAAAAAGCTATGTTATTTTTCGCATTCAAACAATGTTGCTTTTTGCGAGTGCATTATTGTCAGTTACTTTGATAGCATTTGGTTTTTCCATCGTCATTGTTGTTGCTAGTTCAAGTGCCTTATTATTACTGGATGTTCTTTTTTTAAGTTTCTATGTTAAAAAGAAATATCCATATTTCAATTGTAAAAAACAAGCTAATCCGTTAGCAATTAAAGATAAATGGGATGCTTTAATTCATCAAATTGCCTCGTTAGTGGTATTTAACACACCGTTTATTTTAATAACGATTTTTCTGGGCTTAACAGAAGTCAGTGTATTTACAGTTTATAGTATGGTGTTTAATGCAGTCACATTGTTTATATCCACTTTTTCAGGGGCGATATTAGCAGCTTTTGGCGACATTCTTGTCAAAGAGGATAAGGACGCTCTTCAAAAGTATTTTCATCATTTTGAATATATTTTTTATGGCATCATTGCTTTTAGTTACACATGTACAGCTATTTTAATATTGCCATTTATAACGATTTATACAGCAGGTATTGAAGATGCCAATTACATAAGGCCCTGGTTGGCAATATTGTTTGTCATTGTAGGAGTAGCGAACACAATTCGGATTCCTGCAAATACGTTAGTGAACGCTGCAGGACATTTTAGAGAGACGAAAAAGCATGCCATTATGGAAGCATTAATTAACCTAGTAGTTTCTCTTGTTTTTGTACAGTATTTTGGCGCAGAAGGAATATTACTGGGCGGAATTTGTTCATACGGCTATCGTACTTATGATTTAATCATTTATTCTTCAAAAAAGATTTTACACAATTCACCTAAAGATACTGTCAAAAAAATTGTGCAAAATAGTATCTTTGCACTTACTGCAGCGACACCATTTATATTTTTTATCGAGCTCCATATTACATCTGCAGGTTCATGGCTTGTAGCCGCTATATGTATTTCCTTGTGGACGATGTTTATTTTATTAGTAGGTAATTTTATTATTGAGCCTCAAACAATGCGAGATATTTTGGTGCAATTAAAGCGAACAATTACCGATAGCAAATAATTTTATCCCTGCATTTAGTAAGATAAGTAGCATAATTGAAAGGCAAATTGATTCCTTTGAAATGGCAGGTGAGGGTGATGAAGCGAGAAATCAAAGAAATATATTTACTACGATTCGTTGCTTGCTTAGGGATTGTGTTAATGCATAGTGTTACGTTGGCATTGAACATGTATGACTTAGAAGAAGGTCCACTATTCGTAATCCTGACATCTATTCAGCTGATCTTTATGTTCGGGACACCTCTTTTTATATTTATCTCAGAGTTTGTCATTGCCTATTCCTATTCAGATCGTTTGCCGAAAAAGTTTTATGTAAAACGTTATAAATATATGTTAACGCCATTTCTTTTTATTGGACTACTTGATGCCGTTCTTAAATCCATCGAATCGCCTTCTATGGAATTTGCCAAAAAACTACTATTAAATTATTTGGAAGGTGATTTCCATGGTTATTTTATCGTGATCATTTTTCAATTTTATATCATACATCCATTTTTTGTTAAATTTATTGTATCGAGATACCCTGCCTATAAAGTAATAATGACTGCGTTTTTCATTAATTTTAGTTACTTAGCCTTTTTTAATTTTTTAGATCCATTTAAGTATTTTCCTGATTTAGCGTATACTAGTTTACAATGGGATTTTTTTAATAAGATGCCATTTCCTGCGTGGATTGCTTATTTTGTAGTAGCTTATTACTGTGGAAAAAATTATAATAAATTTCTATCGTGGTTACAGCGTTTTCGTTATTTGTTACTAGCAGTATTACTAATCACAGTAAGCATTTTGCTAACCTCTCAATTATCAGGTATTATTGCGGAAGTTCATTCAAAGAGAATAGACGTTATCCTTTATACATTCAGTGTAACTTTTCTGTTATTTTTCATCGCGAGTAATAGAAGAAAAATGCCGAAATTTATCATTTTTATTAGTCGTTATTCCTTCGGTATATATTTATTACATCCCCTAGTTAATAGCCTATTTAAAATTTTTTTAACGAATTTTATCGAAACATTAAGTGTATTTTCTGTTATTGCCATTTCATTTATTGTCAGTCTCAGTTGCTCCATTTGTATAACATATATAATGAGTAAATGGAAATTCGGCGCGTTTTTTATAGGGCAACTCAATCCCAATGGGGACTCCTCTAATAAAAAAGATGCACAATTTCCCATCCAGCAATCCTAGATAAACTGGTACTAATCAATAAGATGATAATAGTATTTAAACGTGTAAATTGAGTAAGGCTTGCGTTTTTACTTTGCGATTGCCAAAGCAAAGATGGTAAACTAAAAGATGTTATTTAGAGAAAGTGTGGTCTTGCATAATGAAAGTTCTATTTATTGGTGATATTGTTGGTTCAATTGGTCGAGATGCGGTGGAAAAATATTTACCTCGCTTAAAAAAGAAGTATAACCCAGATGTTGTGATTGCAAATGGGGAAAATGCTGCGGCAGGCCGAGGGATTACTCGTAATATTTATAATAGCTTGCTACAAATCGGTGTAGATGTTATTACAATGGGTAATCATACATGGGATAATAAAGATATTTTTGATTTTATTGATGACGCGGATTACTTAATCCGTCCGGCAAACTTTTCAAGTGAAGCACCTGGTAAAGGTATGGTCCAGATTTCTAAAAATGGCGTGACATTATCTGTCATTAATTTACATGGTCGGGTATTTTTACCACCACATGAGGATCCGTTTGCAATGGCAGATCAATTGATTGCAGAGGCTCGACAAATATCTCCACTTGTCTTCGTGGATTTTCATGCTGAAGCGACTAGTGAAAAAATCGCCCTTGGTTGGCATTTAGATGGAAAGGCTTCAGCGGTTGTTGGGACACATACACATGTGCAAACAGCAGATGCAAGAATTTACCCGCAAGGTACAGCTTATATCACGGATGTTGGTATGACAGGGCCGTATGATGAAATTTTAGGTATGACGAAGGAAAGTGTCATCTATAAATTCCAAACAAACATGCCATCTCGTTTTGAAGTTCCAAAAAAAGGGCGAGAGGTTTTAAGTGGTTTCTTTGTAGAGATGGATGATCGAACAGGAAAGGCTATAGCCTGTGAACGCATTTATATAAATGAAGACTATCCATTTCAAGGGTAGATAAGTCGAAGAATGTTTTTTTACGTTTCTTTTACGGGGATATAGGTTTCTTTGTCAAACTAGTCTATTTCCGTTTTGCGGAGCATAAAATGTGCTACGGACAATAACTTGAGGTCCAAAAAGGGGGACATAAGTTGTTGAGCGTAAACACTATTCGCGAAACGGGGAGGAATAATTGTGGATTCATTAAAAGTATCATCACGCTCTAATCCAAATTCAGTTGCAGGTGCATTAGTCGCGGTAATCAGAGAAAAAGGGCAGGCAGAAATGCAAGCAGTTGGGGCAGGTGCACTTAACCAAGCCGTGAAAGCAGTGGCCATTGCACGCGGATTTGTAGCGCCAAGTGGCACAGATTTAATTTGCGCGCCGGCGTTTGCCGATATTTTGATTGCTGGAGAAGAACGAACAGCATTAAAGCTGTTAGTGGAAAAACGTATTCGATAAAAAAGTAATGAAGTAAAATGCTCTGTCACATACTATTGTGACGGAGCATTTTTTCGTTTTCCTGTTTTACATATGATAGATGTCACTTGAAATAGGGGCGTGATTTTGCTTAGATTTGAAAATTACAACTTTATGAACAGGATTTTCAGTCAAAGGTCTGATTTTCGCCTAAATCGTGGAGAAACAATAGTCCAGACGGTTTCTTCGTGTTAAACTTATGAAGGAAAAATAATAGTACACATTGGATTTAAGGAGTTGTTGACATGTTACATCAGCTTTCATGGAAAGTCGGTGGGCAACAGGGTGAAGGGATTGAGAGTACAGGTGAGATTTTCTCAATGGCAATGAATCGTCTAGGTTATTTCCTATACGGTTATCGTCACTTCTCTTCTCGAATTAAAGGTGGCCATACGAATAATAAAATTACAGTTCGTCCAACAGAAGTACGTTCAATTGCGGATGATTTAGATATTTTAGTGGCATTCGATCAAGAAACAATTGATGTCAATTATAAAGAGCTTACAGAAAAGGGTATTATTTTAGCCGATGCAAAATTTGATCCTGTTAAACCAGAGGATTCAAAAGCACCATTATTTGCAGTACCGTTCACAGAAGTAGCAGCAGAGCTTGGTACTTCGTTAATGAAAAACATGGTGGCTATCGGAGCAACTGCGTCATTGCTAAATCTAGAAGATGCAGTATTCCAAAATGTTGTCGATGATATTTTTGGTAAAAAGGGCGAAGAAGTCGTTCAAAAAAATATGGAAGCCATTACACGTGGTCGTCAAATTATGAATGAGCTTTTAGTTGATCGTATAGGGGAATGGGAGCTTGCACCTGCGGATGGAAAACGTCGTATGTTTATGATTGGGAACGACGCAATAGCACTTGGCGCAATAGCTGCTGGGACACGCTTTATGGCAGCATACCCAATTACACCTGCTTCTGAAATCATGGAATACTTGATTAAAAAATTACCGAAATTCGGTGGTACGGTAATCCAAACGGAAGATGAGATTGCAGCAGCAACAATGGCTATTGGCGCTAACTTTGGTGGCGTACGTTCCTTTACCGCTTCAGCTGGTCCTGGTCTTTCATTGATGATGGAAGCAATCGGTCTTTCAGGTATGACAGAGCAACCTTTAGTAGTAGTGGATACACAGCGTGGCGGCCCTTCAACTGGGTTACCAACTAAGCAAGAACAATCTGACTTGATGGCTATGCTTTACGGTACACATGGAGAAATTCCTAAGGTAGTCATTGCACCTTCTACAATGGAGGAAGCTTTCTTTGATACGATCCAAGCATTTAACATTGCAGAGGAATTACAATTACCAGTAATCTTAATGACAGATCTACAATTATCTTTAGGAAAACAATCTGTAGAGCCATTTGATTATAAGAAAATTGAAATTCGTCGCGGTAAAATTGTGATGGATGATCTTGAGGAAGCGGCAGATAAAGCCTACTTCAAGCGTTATGAAGATACAGAAGATGGCATTTCACCTCGTGTATTACCGGGTACATTACATGGTATTCACCACGTTACAGGTGTTGAACATGATGAAACAGGGAAGCCATCTGAGGCAACAGGTAATCGCCAAACTCAAATGGATAAACGCTTCCGTAAATTAGAGAGTTTGAAATTTGATAACCCAGTCTTTGTCAATGCACCACATGAGGAAGCCGATATTTTATTAGTAGGCTTTAACTCAACAAGAGGTGCTATTGAAGAAGTGCAAGAGCGACTGAATGCGCAAGGAATGAAAGTGAATCATGCACATATTCGATTAATTCACCCATTCCCATCTGCAGAAATAGCACCTCTTGTTGCACAAGCGAAAAAGGTGATCGTTGTAGAAAATAACTATACAGGTCAATTAGCTAATATTATGAAAATGAATGTTGGTGGTCACGATAAAATCGTGACAATCACTAAATATAACGGTACACCATTCTTGCCAGGTGAATTAGAAAATCGTGTGAAGGAGTTGACTCGCTAATGGCAACATTTAAGGATTTTCGTAATACAGTGAAACCAAACTGGTGCCCAGGCTGTGGAGACTTCTCAGTACAAGCAGCTATCCAACGTGCTGCTGCAAATGTCGGCATTGAACCAAATGAACTTGCTGTCATTTCAGGAATTGGTTGTTCAGGTCGAATTTCAGGATATATCAATTCTTATGGATTCCATGGTATTCATGGCCGTGCACTTCCGATTGCACAGGGATTAAAAATGGCTAATCGTGATTTACATGTTATCGCTTCTGGTGGTGATGGTGATGGATTTGCTATTGGTATGGGGCATACAATTCATGCCATCCGCCGTAATATTGATATAACTTATATTGTAATGGATAACCAAATTTATGGTTTAACAAAAGGTCAAACATCTCCACGTTCAGCTGCTGGATTTATTACAAAATCTACACCAGGTGGAGCGATTGAGCCATCATTGAAACCATTAGAGGTAGCGTTAACAAGTGGTGCAACATTTGTGGCGCAGGGCTTCTCTACAGATATTAAAGAATTAACAGCACTAATTGAAGCTGGTATTAACCATAAAGGTTTCTCATTTATCAATGTCTTTTCACCTTGTGTAACGTATAACAAAGTGAACACATATGATTGGTTTAAAGAAAATTTAACAAAATTAGCAGATGTTGAAGGTTATGATCACTCAGATCGTGGTATGGCAATGCGTACAGTGATGGAACACGAGGGCTTAGTAACAGGCATTATTTATCATGATACTGAAACAACGTCGTATCAAGAAAAAGTACCTGGCTACTCTGAGTTACCATTAACAGATATCGATATCAAAATGAGCGAAAATGATTTTAATGATTTAGTAAAAGAATTTATGTAAAATTGATAGGATCGAAGCATTTGGAATGAAGTCATTCCAAATGCTTTTTTTATGCTTTAGTAATCGATCGCAAGTAAGTAATTGTTATGGAATCCTTATAAAATCCTTATATTTATTTTTTACACTAAGGTCATCGAAAGGATGATGCCTAATTATGAAAGATTTGATATTGAAAACAAACAATCTGAATAAAGCGTTTAAAGGACAAAACATTGTAGCTAATTTATCGTTAGAAATTAAACGTAATTCAGTTTATGGCTTACTTGGACCTAACGGAGCGGGAAAATCTACAACCTTAAAGATGATAACGGGCATGCTACGACCTAATGCTGGAGATATCATTTTTAATGGACATCTATGGTCAAGAAAAGATTTGCAGGATATCGGGGTCTTAATTGAAACACCACCCTTGTATGATAATTTAACAGCTAAAGAGAATCTAAAAGTTCGAACGATAGCGTTAGGCATACCACAAAGTCGGATTGACGAAGTATTGGAGATTGTAGATTTAACGAATACGGGGAAAAAACGAGCAGGTCAGTTTTCTTTAGGGATGAAGCAACGATTAGGTATAGCAATTGCGCTGTTAAACAAACCGAAACTGTTAATTTTAGATGAGCCGACAAATGGTTTGGATCCAATCGGTATACAAGAGCTTCGTAAGCTCATTCGCTCCTTGCCAGAACAAGGTATCACTGTTATATTGTCTAGTCATATTTTGCATGAGGTAGAACAAGTTGTGGATGATATTGGCATTATTGCTGGTGGCAAGCTTGGCTATCAGGGACCAGCTCCACAAGGTCATGAATTAGAGTCACTCTTCATGCAGGTTGTTACTGCCAACAGAAAGGTAGGTCATTAGTATGTTAGCCATCATGAAAGCAGAACAATTAAAATGGAAGCGAACTTTTATTCCCAAACTACTGTGGCTTACGCCACTTATAACCTTACTTATAGGCGCTGTACTGATGGGAGGTGAATATTTTCAAACAGGAGCTTATAACTGGTGGTATACGATGCTTCTGCCAGGTGCACTGACGATTTGCTGTGCCTTAGTGATCGAAAAAGATAAGAAGTTGAAATACCATAGTATACTTGCACTACCACTTGGCCTCAAAAAGGTTTGGTTGGGAAAAATACTTTCATCAGGTGTATGGCTTTTCATTATCACTAGTATGTTCTTTGGAGGAATTACAGTAGGGGGCTGGCTATTTGATCATAGCTTACCAATAACAAGCAGCTTATTAAGTTCTCTAATTATTTTCGTAACGTTTTTGTGGCAAATTCCCTTATGTCTTTTTCTGGCAGCTAAATTAGGAACCTATTTGGCTATTTTGCTCAATGTAGTTGCCAATATCGTAGGGATTGTAGTATTTGCTGATGGAGAGCTATGGTATTGCTATCCTTTTGCAATAGGTGCACGTCTATTATGCTCAACTCTCGGTATATTACCAAATGGTCTACCAGTACCTGAGGGTAGTTCTTTACTCAATAACGATGTTATATTTCCTGGATTATTGATAACGATCACTTGGTTTATCATAATCACTTCACTCACGACAAAGTGGTTTCAAAAAAGGGAGGCCAAATAGCAAATGGACATGTTACGATTATTGAGAGCAGAAAGTCTTAAAACAAGACGAACTCCATTACTACTTACACATCTACTTGTCCCCATTGCTATTTCTGGATTGTTTTTAGCTTACTATTCCTATTCACCATGGGATTTTCACGGAAAAGTAACTGCCTATTTTCAAGGCCTAGCGTGTGGACTACCTATGATTATAGGATTAGTATGTGCAATGGCATCCGATCAGGAGGCGAAGGCAGGTCATTATCAAAGCATGCTAGTCTCAACAAAAATAAAAATAAAGGCATACTTGAGTAAGCTTATATTATTATTGATGTATAGCTTTGGAGCCATCTTTATGTCTGTAGCTATTTTTAGTATGGGCTTTAGAGAATTATTACATGAAGTAGATTTTGACTATTTATTTTATAGTGTTGCTGCCTGTATTTTATTCAGCAGTCATATTATTTTTTATATTTTACATTTATTTGTAAGCTTCCAATTTGGAAAAGGTGCTTCGATTGGTTTAGGCATTGTAGAAGCCCTGCTGGTCGCTTTGTTGCTTACTGGTTTAGGTGATGCTATTTGGCCCTTTTTACCGTATGGATGGAGCGGTCACTTTGTTTCTTTATGGATTCTAACTTCGGCGGGCACAAATTTAACATTGCTCGAAGGAAGTATCCAAACTAGTATAATATGGTGCTTAGCTGGAAGCATACTAGCTTTTGCATTATCTTGCCTATGGTTTTGGAGATGGGAAGGTAGAGCAGCTGAATAGTAGGAATGGATGGTTGAGGATAAATTATGGCAAATATATTAGTAGTTGATGATGAAATTGATATTTTAATGCTGGTTAAAAATGCACTACATAAAGATAATCATTTAGTAAATATTGTGTTTAATTCGACAGAGGTAGAGAAGATGGATCTAGGCTTCTTTGATCTAATCTTACTTGATGTGATGATGCCTGCTATTGATGGCTTTACGCTATGTAGGCAAATTCGCCATGCTGTAGATTGTCCGATTCTTTTTCTTACCGCTAAAACCTTAGAGGAAGATATTATGTTTGGTCTTGGCTTAGGTGCAGATGACTATTTAATCAAACCTTTTAGTATTGGCGAACTACGGGCAAGGGTAAATGCTCATATTCGACGTGAAAATAGAGAGAAACGGAATGTTCTTTATCATGGTAAAGTTCATTTTAATCTTTCTGGTAAAGAACTATTTGTTCAAAATGAGAGGATTCCGTTAACCAAAAGTGAGTATGAAATATGTGAATTTTTAGCGCGTCATCGCGGGCAAGTTTTTTCTAAAGAACAAATATACGAAACGATTTTTGGATTTGATGGCAAAAGTGACAGTACAGCGATAACAGAGCATATTAAAAATATTCGTTCAAAGCTGCATGCATTTGATATAGAAGTCATTGATACGGTTTGGGGGATTGGCTATAAGTGGAAACCGTAAAACCGAGGAAAGGAACACGTCTGCATACATTTTTTCTGAGATATTTATTTTTTCTGTGCATTGGCATCATTCTTTTAGTGGCACTATTAATAGGTCTATTTATGTTTGCCTTTTCAGCTAATATTATTTTACCTGCAAATTATGCAGAGGCACAAATCACGTTAGCAAAAGATCGAATTGCTACAAGCAGCTCGGTAACGGATGAGATGATCCCTGACCTTGTAGAATATGCAGTGGTTTCAAACCAGGGAGAGTTTATTTCAGGCAATTTAACTAAAGAAGAGGCTTCCTATGCATGGCAGTTAAAACAAAAAGGAGAAAAGCAGGGAAGTTCTCGATTTTATGCATTTATTGAGCGCGAACAGGAAGTATGTATTTTACGCTATAGTTTAGTACCTGAGTATCGCTCTGCTATCATAAGAAATTATTTACCTAATCCGCAATTAACGGTTTTATTAGTTTTTATTATTGGAGTTGTTGTACAAGCAGCGGTACTTGCTGTTCATTTTGGCAGAAGACTAAAACAAAAAATGATGGGCTTACAAGAAGCTATTGAAAAAATACAACATCAAAATTTGGCATTTCATTTACAACCGTCTGGAATCCAAGAAATTGATGATATTGCTCTTTCTTTCGAACAAATGAAGGAAGCGTTAAATACTTCTTTGACACAGCAATGGCGGGCAGAAAGATTGCGCAGAGAACAAATATCAGCACTGGCACATGACCTGAAAACACCATTGACGATTATTCGGGGAAATGCCGAACTTTTATTGGACACCGCCCAAGATGAAATGCAAAAAGAATTTAACCATTATATATTAAAAAATACGGTTGAAATTGAAAAGTTCACAAAGCAATTAATGGATCTTTCGAATGTGGAGCAAGGTATTGTCACCTCAAAATCAAATGTCGCCATGCATTCTTTTATTCAACAGGTCGAACAACAAATGAAAGCTCTTGCTTTAGAAAAAAATCTTGAAGTTAGTGTAGAAATGGTCAGGCTACCTACTTCCATTATGATAGAGGAAGAGCTTTTTTATCGGGCTCTATTAAATGTGATTGTCAATGCAGTTGAGCACACACCAAATAACGGCAAAGTCACTTTATCTGTTGAAGGAAAGGGGGATGTTATTCATTTTACTGTGAAAGATAGTGGTACTGGTTTTTCAGCAAAAGATTTAAAAGAGGCTACCAAACAATTTTATCGTGGAGACCCAAGTAGAAATACAACAGATCATCATGGTATGGGCCTTTATATTGCAGAGTCAGTTATTAAAAAGCATGATGGGGTAATAACACTCGCTAATGATTCGATAACGGGTGGAGGAAAAGTGACAGTCACTATTCCTGTTATGAGGATGGAGTAACAGTTTATTTTTTCCAATTTACTGCGGGTAGAAATCAAAGTCATTGCTCTAATGAAGTCCTTCATGTTACCCTAGTAATAAATTTAGTCCTTTTTATTGGAAGTAAGGTTTTACAACTAACTATCCTTATAAAGGGCTTTTTTTATAGAAAAAAGTTTTAAGGGTACTTAAATGGAGGAGTTTTTTTATGGCAGAAAGAGGTAGACCAAAAGGCGCAAGTGGAGAAGAAAGTCGCGCATTATTACTTGAAATTGCAGCGAAAGAGTTTGCGCAGCATGGATATCATGAAACGAAGGTGAGTACGATAGTAAAAAGTGCATCATTAAGTCAGCCTACTTTTTACCTGTATTTTAAAAATAAAGAGTCCATTTTTGAAGAATTAGAGAATCTTTTTCGTTTACGAATGATGGATTTAGCCAAAAAAAGCCGCTTACAGCCTGCATTAGAGCAAGCAACAGTAAAATCACGTATTATCCATAATGTTAAGGAGTTATTAGCATTTTTTGCTAAAAACCCAAATTTAACAAGGATTGGATTATATTTATCGACAAAGGCTGATGAAATAAAGGCACAAATCGTCAAGCAAATTAAAGAGAATCTGGATTATGAAGTAGATGCTGGCTATTTTCGGAAAGATTTAGATACACATATAGTTGCAGAGAGCTTAATAGGTATTATTGAGCGATTAACATTTGTTCAATTACTGCCAAAGCAAAAAACGCCAGAAGAGATAGCCACTGATATTGTGAATTTATTAATAGATGGTATGTTGGATAGGGGAAGTCATGACTAATAATCAACCACTTCATAATTTTAAAAAAAGAAAATACTGATTTTTTCTTTTTTTAAAGTTGAATATTACTTTTGAGTAATATAATATTAGAAATATGTAGTGATTACCATTAGTATTTCAAATGGTTCACTCAATTAAAGAAGAAAAGAGGAGGTGAATGTAATGATGTATCCACCAATGCCATATGTAGGAGATAAAGGTGGCCGTATTACTGTTAAGTAATTATTACTTAAGGGTCTGGCTTATTTAGTCAGACCTTTATCTTTTAAATGGAGAGACTGTTTAATATGCTTGAACAGAGTAAGTTAGAAAATGTAACTTTCTACTACAGAAAAGAAGGTATAAAGCAATTGATTGGTCAATTAGCAACTGTAGATGGATTAGTGAAATTTCAGGGGACAAGGGGTGTTTTTGGAAAGATTTAGTTACACATATGGGTTTCAGAGTGTTTTAGTGAATTGATTGAATGATTAGCATTCATTCAATTATTGCCAAAGTAAAAAGCCAAGAGATAGATAATTGTAACTTTAGTAATAGAAAGGATATTTACTAGAGAAAATAGAGGAAATAACTATATAAAAGAAAATGATTTTTCTTTTATATAGTTGAATATTACTTTTGAGTAATATAAAATTGCTTATTGTTATTTTATATCAAGATGTAGAAAGAAGGATCTATGAGTACCAAAATAACATCTCTGTTAACGTTCATCCAGATTTTTTAGGATCAAATCAAACCTTTTAAACTACTGTAAAAATCGATGGGGCTTTAAATAGACTTAGTGAATGAGTGACACCATTAAGAAGAAGGGAGATTGTACATGGGATTGATGTTTAATGTTTAATATGTAAAATTAATCCAAAATAGAGTCGCATTTTGCTTTTATAGCAATTTAAAATTTTTAAATAATATAATTATCGTATATGTTTGTTATTCGTATATGCATTAGAACATGATTGATGTAAGAGAGTGCTCCTATTCTTTTTCAATCACATATTGGTAGAAGTAAAATGTATAGAAAGAGGAGAATGCTATGAGAAAATGGCAGCAGGCAGTATCGGTATTTGTCATCTATTTGTTAATGGCACAGATTGTAGTTGGTAGTTTCCCAGTGTATGCTGAAACGAATGATCATGAACAGCCCATACTAACTGTCACACTCACAACAGATGGAGAGCCTTATATAGATGGTGACATTGCTTCAAGTCCTGTTACTATTCAAGCGACAACAACTACAGTTGATAGTGCTAGTCTACAGATAGAGACTTCTAACGACAAAGGAAATACATGGACAGTATTCAATACTTTAACGCCACTTGTTTTAACAGATGCAGGGGACTATCATATTTGGTTTAGAATCATTGGGCAATCCGCCATTAGTAAGCATGTAATTCGCATCGCAGAACAAAAGCCATCGTTATTGTCAGCAGGTAACTCTATTATTTATGTGGACGCAACTGCTACTGTTGGGAATAATGATGGTACAAGTTGGGTCAATGCATTTCAAGATTTACAATCCGCTTTACATAGCGCACAAAGTGGACAGCAAATCTGGATTGCCCAAGGAACATACACACCAACTAGAAAAATGGATGTAAATGATTCACGCAGCGTAGCATTCCGAATGAGAAATGGTGTGGAAATTTATGGCGGTTTTAAAGGTGATGAAGAGACATTAGCGCAGCGAGATTTTAACACATACAAAACTATACTAAGTGGAGCACTTCCTAGTGGAGAAAATGCCTATCATGTATTTTATCATCGATATGACCCTGATGTAAGTGTATTAAATGAAACAGCCATTCTCGATGGTGTCACCATTACGGGAGGTTTTGCTAATAAGGGGACGCATATGTATGGTGGTGGGATGTACAATAGCGATGGCAATAACCCACTCTTAAGAAATGTCCTATTTACCGGGAATAAGGCACAGGGAGATGGTGGAGGCTATGGAGGTGCTATGTATAATACTAGAGGAAGTAACCCGATTTTAACAAATGTTCTATTTAGCGGAAATGAAGCGTACCTAGGTGGCGCTATCTACAATGCTAGTAGTAGTCCAAGATTAAGTGGTGTCAAATTTGATGGAAATAAAGCGACTGGCTATGGAGGCGCTATCTATAATGGTGGTAGCAGTAGTCCGACTTTAACAAATATAACATTTACTAGCAATGAAGCAGTATACGGAGGTGGTATATACAACGGTAACATGAGTAATCCCATCTTAACGGAAGTTGAATTTAATAGAAATAAGGCAACTCAACATGGTGGTGGCATGTACAATTATGCCAATAATCCAACTTTAACAAACGTAACCTTTAATGAAAATGAAGCTACTTTTTATGGAGGTGCTCTATACAATGATGCTAGCAGTCCCAACTTAATGGAGGTAACATTTAGCGAGAATAAGGCGGAGTATGGAGGAGGGATGTTTAATACTGGTAGCAATAGTAGTCCACTATTGAAAAATGTGCTATTCAATAAAAATCAGGCAAGTCAGTTAGGAGGAGGGATGTTTAATACGAACTATAGTATCCCAAGCTTAACTGATGTGACGTTTGATCAAAACAATGCAATCAACGGGGGCGGCATGCACAATACCAATAGTAGCCCGATGATGACAACTGTAACATTTCGTGAAAATAAGGCCGGTTATGGTGGAGGGGCTATGTCTAATGATGGTGTCAGTAATCCAATTTTAACGAATATGCTATTCATTGGAAATGAAGCGTATATTGGGGGCGGTATGTTCAATGATGGCAGTAGTAGCCCCAATTTAAGAAATACGTTATTTACTGGCAACAAGGCAGATTTTGATGGTGCTACTATAAGTATTGACTCTCCAACTAGTAATATCATCTTAACGAATGTGACCATCAGTGGCGATGTTCCGAAATATGGAGTGGGTGCTATTTCTGGAGGTGGCTCAGCTAGTAAAATTCAAAATAGTATTATTATCGGAAATAACAAGAAAATCGCCTTTTATAATTATAAAGGTAAAGTTGAAAATAGCTTGCTCGATGTGGAAGTAGGAAAGAACATAAGAGGGAAACTATTTGATACGACTGGGACGGCTGTTGATACGCCCACTTATCTGCCAACAGATGTGTTTATGGATTCAAGCAAGAAAGATTATCGCTTAAAAGCAGATTCTCCAGTAATAGATCAAGGGAATGCTAGTTATCCTGAATTAGCAGATATAACGACAGACCTTGCTGGGAAAAAACGTGTGCAAGGAGCGGCGATTGATTTAGGCGCGTATGAAGTGCCAAATTATTATAACATTATCTACGATGCAAATGGAGCAACGGGAGGCAGTGTGCCACAAGATGATCAGAAATATGAAGAAAATGCCCTTGTGACAGTGAAGGTTAATAGCGATAATCTTGTGAAAACAGGCTATACCTTTAAAGGCTGGAATACACAAGCAGATGGTAAAGGCACAGCATATGCAGTGGATGATACCTTCCCAATGGGTACAGATAATATTATATTGTATGCGGAGTGGGTAGCTAACCAAACATATACAGTCAAATATGATGCAAATGGCGCAACAAGTGGTATAGTGCCACAGGATAGTCCATTATATGAGGAAAATGAAAAAGTGATGGTACAAGGAAATAGTGGAAATCTAGTAAGAACAGGCTACACATTCAAAGGCTGGAATACACAAGCAGATGGTAAGGGAATATCCTATGCCGAAAATGCAACCTTTCAAATGGGAAAAGCCGATGTCATCTTGTATGCCCAGTGGACAGCGAACCCAACTTATACAGTCATATATAATGCAAATGGTGCAACAAGTGGGACAGTGCCAAAGGATAGTACATTATATGAAGAAAATGAAACAGTAATGGTACAAGGAAATAGTGGAAATCTAGTAAGAACAGGCTATACTTTTGCGGGCTGGAATACAGCACAGGATGGTAAGGGTATAGCCTATATAGCAAATACGCCTTTAATAATAGGTGAGGCAGATATAATTTTGTATGCTCAATGGATAGCGAATTCTTCAACACCTGGTGGAGGTAATGCCAATGGTCCTTCAATGCCGGATGGAGGTAGTGCTTCTCATCCATCAACGTCTATTCAAATATCCTTCGAGACAAATGGTGGCCTATCTTTAGAGGACATGGAGATTACCTATAATACAAGAGTCAGTGATTTACCTGTACCAACAAAGGAAGGTTTTCGTTTTGACGGTTGGTATATAGATAAAGCGCTAACGATACAATGGGCTGAAGATACGCTTATGAGGGAGAATTTAACGCTCTATGCAAAATGGATAATATTGCCAACGGAAGAACAGAAAGAACCACAGCAATCCCCACAGCCAAAGCCTTCCGTGGTGACTTTCCAAGATATTGAAAACCATTGGGCACAGGATATGATTGAGGCATTAGCAACGCAGGGCATTATTAAAGGATATGAAGATGGTACTTTCCGACCGAATGAATCAATTAGCCGCCAGCATGTTGCCTCATTATTCACACGTGCTTTTGAATTCGAGGTGATTCGCCCAACAGCAGCCTTTTCGGATGTAGCACCAAATCATATGTACTATGATGCGATTATGACCTTACAGCAGGCAGGCATTATTGATGGAGCGGATGGAGCATTTCATCCAACAGACAATATTACACGGGCACAATTAGCTAAAATTTTAGCAAATACACTACAGCTGAAATCAGAAGGTAAGAGTTCTTTTAAGGATGTAGATAGCAATCATTGGAGTGTTGGCTATATTGCGGCATTAGAGCGAGCAGAGATTACATTAGGGGATAATGGCAAGTTCCACCCTGAAGCTTCTGTGACAAGAGCCCAATTGGCAGTTTTTATATACCGAGCAATGCAGCAATAAAAATGATTTTTTAGGCGTGAGGCTATCTAACAGCTTCGCGCCATTATACTATGAAAGAGTAATATTTTTGTTGAATATTACTTTTGAGTAATATAAAGTAGTGAATAGATAGTGAGGGTAATTCTGATGAATCACTAAATAAAGAAGAAGGAGGGATTTGATGCAACAACCGTTAAAAAAGTGGAAGCTATTGTTAGTCACTAGTGTTGTTATTATTTTATGTAGTTTGGGCTTGTTACCAAATGCAACAAAGGCAGCAGAAATTACAGTTAATGGAGAGGTTCTATCCTATATCCAATACCTAGAAGGAGATTCTGCAGGGATTCTTCATATATATAGTGGAGATTATTTAACAAAAAATTTTACCGATAGAGATAGTTTACCGACAGATGCGAAATGGATAACATTTTTTCCAATTACTCTGCCATTAGATAATGGTATAGAATACATGTTTAGTCGTGATGGAAAATCTGTAGAAAAGCAGTATGTTCACAATTGGACTGATATTCCTTCTGATGTTAAGTGGATAACAGTAAGTAATTTTGATGGTGATATTGGGAGTGGGAAAAACCCAATAACGAATCAAAAATACCGCTATAGTGTAGATGGTGTAAATGTTGTGGAAAGTGCTACCGTTCCTGCTAATGCTTTATGGGCTAATTTAAGCTACTATGAAACCATTTCTAATGGAACACATAAACGTTTAAGGTATGAAAAAGTGAATTACACATTAAAATTAAATCCAACACCACCAGTGATCAATTTAACAAAGTCCCCTACAGGATGGACAAATGGTGATGTTACAGTTACGGCAAATATTAGTAGTGAAAGTGATTTGAAGATTCAAAAGTGGGATTATGGCATTCAAAATGAATCATATTTTAATACAGCTGGAAACTCATTAGTAGATTCTTTTGTTAGTATAGATCAAAATCGAACGATTACGTGGTATGCAAGGGATATTTTATTAAATTCAACTGTTCAAACGATTACTATTGATAATATCGATAAAGATGCACCAATCATTACAAGTGGCAATATGACCATAATTACCAATCAGAAATTAGAAGTTCCAATTACCATTACTGATAGTAAAAGTGGAGTGAAAACGAAGAAATGGGCATTTGGAAATCAAAATGAATCTTATTTTTTGACGGGAGGAAATCCGTTCACTGAGAATAAAATTGTTGTGGATAATTTTGGGACATATACATTGTTTGCGGAAGATCATGCAGGAAATAAGTCAATCTCCACCGTGCATTTATATTCAGCGGATTTAGAGGGCTTACATTTAAATGAAGGAACGCTTTCTCCACAATTTTCTAAAGAAATACTTTCTTATGATGTCAATGTAATGAACACAGTTTCAACCGTTACAGTGATACCAAATGCTATAGATTCAACTGCAACAGTTAAGGTTAATGGGAATCTAGTCAGTAGTGGTGCAACATCAGCTACAATTCCCCTTAATGTTGGAAGTAATACAATATTAATAGAAGTAACAGCTTTAAATAGCACAAAAAAGACATACCAAGTGAAAGTAACGAGGGCGCTATCAAGTAATGCTAATCTAATTAGTCTTACTTTAAGCTCAGGAATACTATCTCCTGAAATTAGCTCAGGAGATAGCAATTATACAGCAAGCGTAGAGAATGCCATTACTAGTTTAACAATAACACCAACAACAGCAGATGCTACAGCTAAAATAAAGGTGGACGGGCATGCGGTGAGTAGTGGCATAGCATCAAATCCGATTCCGCTGAATGTAGGACAGAATACGGTAACAATCGAAGTAACAGCAGAAGATAACACAACGCAGAGGACCTATACAATTACGATAACGAGATTCCCATCGAATAATGCTAACCTGAGTGATCTCACTCTAAGCACGGGGTCATTCCTTCCTGTATTTAATGGGGGAGATTTCACCTATACAGCAAGCGTAGAGAATGCTATTACTAGTTTAACAGTAACACCAACAGCAGCAGATGCCACAGCTAAAATAAAGGTGGACGGGCATGTGGTGAGTAGTGGCACAGCATCAGATCCGATTCCGCTGAATGTAGGACAGAATACGGTAACAATAGAAGTAACAGCAGAAGATAACACAACGCAGACCTATACAGTAACGGTAACGAGATTCCCATCGAGTAACGCAAATTTAAAAAGTCTAACGTTGAATTATGGAAATTTGAAGCCGTCATTTGATTCTCAAATTGAAAAATATTCAGTTAATGTTGATGTAAATGTGAATAGTATAGATTTAACACCAATACTGGATGACCATGATGCAACGCTGATGATTAATGGAATACCAAGCAGCAGTGGAAAGAAAATGACAGTGTCACTAAACTTCGGGGCAAATACTATTTTACTAGAAATAACAGCACCAGACGGGGTTACGAAAAAGAAATACAAAGTTGAAATATATCGTGAGCAGCTACCAGCACCCGTAGATTCACCACAAATTCCAGGAAACTCAGCGCCTGTAGAGCCAGCAGCACCAGCACCAATAGAGCTTCCTCAGCTGGTACCGACTGATCCTAAGCAACCGCAAGAGCCCATTACAGATATTATCTTTTCAGACGTGCCCGTGCATCATTGGGCTTACACAATGATTGGTGATTTTGCTAAACGTGGATATATTACAGGGTATGTGGATGGTACTTTTAAACCAAATGATCCGATTTCTCGTCAGCATGTTGCGTTAATATTTTCCCGTATTTTTAAACTAAATCCCATACAGGAAGCACAAACATTTAAGGATATTCCACTAAATCATCGGTATTATGAAACCATCAAGTTGGTGCAACAAGCTGGTCTGTATCAAGGTATTAACGGATACTTTAAGCCAAATGAAAATATGACACGTGCTCAAATAGCGAAAGTATTAGCTATAGCATTAAACTTATCACCAACGAGCACACATACATTTAAAGATATTCCATCAACACATTGGGCACATGACTATATTATCGCTCTGGCGGCAAATGATATTGCGTTAGGGGATAACGGTTACTTTAAACCAGAATCTTCAGTAACACGTGCCCAATTTGTAGCATTTTTATACAGAGCCTTACAACAATAATAAAATCCAACATGGTTCATATTTGTATAATTTTGTTAATCAACATGTGTGATTATGGGATAAAGGGGATGTTATGAGAAGAACATGGCAACAAGTGGTTTCGTTATTTGTCATCTGGTTGTTACTTATACAACCTGTGTGTGGTAATGTGACCGTATTTGCAAATATAAATGAGACACTTCATTTTACAATTACAACAGAATCCATCATCAGGTGACAATAAATACAAATGGTGGTACAATACTTCCGCCATTAGAGGTTGCTTATAATACAAAAATAAGTGATTTACCTTTGCCTACCAAAGATGGTTTTCGCTTTGGAGGCTGGTATGAGGATGCAGCATTTAAAATTAAGTGGGATGAAGATACAGTTATTCGAGAGAATTTGGTAATATATGCAAAGTGGATACCTTTGCCAGTGTACGAATCAGACACACCGCAGCACTGGTAAGGTTCGATGATATGGATAGCCATTGGGCAAAAGAGATAGTCGAGGAACTAGCGACACTAGAGATTATCCAAGGTTATGAACATGGCACTTTCCGTCCGAATGAACCAATTAGTCGAATGCATGTAGCAGTATTATTTGCACGCACCTTCGAGTTTGAATCAATTCGCTCAGCAAAAGTCTTTTCTGATATAGCACCAAAACCTATCTACTATGAAGAGATCAACACGCTACAGCAAGGGGGAATTATTGATGGGTGGGGTGACACATTCCGACCATTAGAAGCTATTACATGTGCACAAGTAGCAAAAATTTTAGCAAAAACATTACAACTAACTTCTGAGGGTACAAGTTCATTTAGTGATGTTTCTAGTAATCATTGGAGCATGGATTATATTGCAGCACTAGAACAGGTTGAGATTGCATTGGGGAGTAATGGTGAATTTTATCCCAAAACGCCAGTAACACGTGCCGAGCTAGCGACCTTTTTATTCAGGGCACTCCAATTTTAACTATCTTTTGTGTAATCTAACAGCTTCACATCGTTATGAACACTGTAAAGTCGAATATTACTTTAAGTAATATAGATTAGCGATGAATAGATATTTTTATAATCACATTTGAAAGCTCATTAATTTAAAGAAGAAAAGTAATGGATATTACGTATAGCAACAAAGGGTAAAAATATTTTCTATTTGTAAATAGTCCAATAGATAGAAGAAATTATAAGTTAAATTAGTCTATTATTAGAAGTAGAAAAAACTGATTTTTCTATTTTTCTAGTTGTATATTACTTTAAAGTAATATAGAATCAAAAATAAGCAGTGATTATCATTAGCTTATCTGATGGTTGTTCACTCAATAGAGAAAAGAAAGTGAGGTGAAAAGTAATGATGTTTCCTCCAATGGGTTTCCCAAAAGGCGATACAAAGCCATTCGGTAAATAATTATTACCTCAAGGTCTGACTTTTTAGTCAGACCTCATCTTTTGAAATTTAATCAGGGAAGGCTGTTTACCATGCTTGAACCAATATATGAATTAGAAAATGTAACTTTCTACTATAAAAAAGGTAAATTTAAAGCAAATAATGGCATTTCATTGACTATATATAAAGGTGAAATAATTGGGTTATTAGGCCCGAATGGTGCAGGAAAAACGACATTGATAAAGCAAATGATAGGACAGCTAGCACCAACAGAGGGATCCGTGAAATTTCATCAACAAGAAGTATCTAAGAATCCGAAGTATGTATTGAAACAGACTGCTTATTATTCACAGGAGACTTTTGCTTTATCATTTTTAAAAACATGGGAAGCCATTTATTTTACGGGTAGATTAAAGGGGCTTTCCAAAAAAGAGTCGAAGCAACAGACAGATAATATTTTGCTGAGGTTAGACATGGAAGCTTATCGAGATAAGCTACTGTCAAAGCTTTCGGGTGGTCAAAGAAGACTCATTAGTTTAGGAGCAACTTTGATTGGTCAGGCATCTGTTATGATTTTGGATGAGCCTACAAATGAGCTGGATCCATTAAAACGGAAATTAGTATGGGACATCATTCGTGAGCTTAACCAAAAGGGTACAACAATTATTTTAGTCACTCACAATATTTTGGAAGCTGAAAAAGTTGTTCATCGTGTAGCTGTTATAGATAACGGAAAGCTTTTAGCCATTGACCATGTCGAAAAGCTAAAGAGAAGAGTAGACCAAAGAATGCGTTTAGAAATTTATGCGCAGGAGGCCTCTATTCACAATATCAAAGACAGACTGAAAGATTTTGGACAAGCAGAATTAGTAGAGGATACAAAACTCACGATGTTAATCGAGAAAAATATGGTTCGTACTATTGTTGAAATAATACAGGATGAGACATTGAACATTAACCAATACTCTCTGTTTCCACCAAGTCTAGAAGATGTCTATTCACTACTTCAAGAACAGCAAAGGAGTGAATAGTTAATGAATGCCTTTAGTCAATTCTTTGTTGAATTACTTATTTTATTTCGTATACAAATAGCCATCGTAAGGCATCAATTATTATGGATTATTGCAATGTCTTCCATTTTTCCAATAGTTACTTTAGTGTTTCTCGAATTTTTACTGGGTGAATCTAGCTCTGAACAATTGGCACGATTAATTATCGGTAATATGATTTTTAGTATTCTATTAATGGGGATGAATATTCTAGGGCAGGATATCTCGTATCAAAAATTTGGGGGCTATTTTACATATTACTCCTCCCTTCCCATTCGAAAGGTTAATTTTATTTTATCTTTGTTGTTTTATGGTATTTTAACTTCCTTACCTTCGTTTATTATTGTATTTACGTTTGGTCAGCAAATTTACGGGGTCAATCTTCATTTTGAGTGGCTTCTACTACCAGTCGCTTTATTGGCGATTTTTAGTGTAGTAGGCATTGGTGTATTAATGGGGTTTTTATCTCCAAATCCTCAATTTACAAATATTGTAGCGCAATTTTTGTTGATGTTTGTTACTTTCTTAACACCAGTTATGATTGAGCTGAAAGACCTTCCCATCGTTCTGCAGTGGATTTCCTACGTGTTACCAACAACATATGTAGCGAATGTATTACACGGTATGCTAACGGTTGGATGGACCAATTCTACATTCATAGATGTTCTAATCTTACTCATTTTTTCCTGTTTTTCTTATCTATTAGTCAGTAAAAAAATACATTGGCGTGTTCAATAAATTATTTGAATAGGGAGTTAAATTTAAAATGAAAACTTTTGAAACTAAGTTAGAGCAGTACGCGGAATTGGTCATAAAAGTAGGGATTAATATTCAACAAGGACAGACTTTAGTGATTTCTGCCTCAATGGCTGCTGCCGATTTTGTTCGAAGGGTTTGCCGACATGCCTATCTCAATGGTGCACATTATGTTTATATAAAGTGGATTGATGAAGAGCTTGCTCGAATTGAATATGAATATATGACAGAGCAAGGCTTAGCCTATACACCAGATTGGCTTGTGAAGGGGTATGAAGAAATGGCGAGTAGTGGTGCCGCTTTTCTTTATATTATTTCACCCCACCTGCAAAATATGGAGGGCATAGACCTTGTTAAGGTAGAAAAAGCAGAGTATGCTTCTGCACTTGCTTTTCGTTCTTTTACCGAAAAATTGATTAAAATGCAAGTTAGTTGGACTGTTATTGTTTATCCGACGGAGCAATGGGCAGCATCTATTTTCCCTGACTTAGAGCCCAAAAATGCTCTTGAGGAATTATGGGAAAAGTTTTTTGAAATACTAAAATTAAGTGAAGAGAGCCCACTACAAGCCTGGGAAGAGCATGTTGATACATTAAATAAAAGGGCCACATTATTGAATGAAAAGTATTTCCGTTATTTACATTTCATTAGCGAAGAAACAAATTTAAAAATAGAGCTACCACAAAATCATCGTTGGGTTAATGGCTTGGAAACGAATGACATGGGAAGCTCATTTATTTGTAATATGCCGACTGAAGAAATTTATACAACACCACTCAAAAAAGGAGTAAATGGCATAGTCAAAAATACAAAGCCATTAGTTTATGAAGGGCAGATCATTGATCAATTTACACTTACATTTAAAGATGGTGAAATTACTGATTTCTTTGCAGAAAAAGGGATGGATGCATTACAAAGTATTCTTCAAAAAGACGAGGGTGCTAGATATATAGGTGAGGTTGCATTGGTTCCTCATGATTCTGCAATCTCTGCGAGCAATCTACTATTTTATCATAATTTATTTGATGAGAATGCATCCAGTCATTTAGCCATTGGGCAAGCCTATGCTTCAGGCTTGAAAGAAGATGGTGCAAACCTAGAAAACATAAATAATAGTATGATCCATATTGATTTTATGATAGGCTCACAAAAATTACAGGTGAATGGAATACGAGAGGACGGTACTGCCGAAGCAATTTTAGTGAATGGTAAGTGGGTAATTAAATAAGGGGGAAGATGAATGGAAATAGTGCAGTGTAAGACTGATAAGGATTATGAAAAATTCGCTGTTTTCTTTTTGCAAAATAGAAATATATTTGATGATATGTATCCGATTTTAGATACACTTGGTAGTTTATATGTCATGATAGAGGAAACAAATCTGCTCCTCTTTCAAAATACACAGCAGGAAGTATTTGCTGCAGCAAGCTATACATTGGGTGTAAGAGAAGATCAATTTAAAAATAAACATATCGTTTTTATTGATTGCGCACTATTAAAGAAAGAATATCAAAATAGTCGATCCTTTGTTAAGGGTTTTCTACAAATGCTAAAACATATTTTAGAAGAACACCCAGAAGTGAAGGAAGTCCAATTTTATGCTTATCGCCATCATGGCTATATTCACCGTCTATATAAAAAGTTTGCCACTATTATAGATGAAAAAGAAGGATATTTTGGAATGCAAGATGTCTTCTCTGTAGAATTTCACAAATTGACTACTTTTTTAGAGGAATTTAATAAAAAACAAACCATTTAAACGGAATGGATAAAGGGCTATTTCAGGCAATGTTTCTATAAAAAATGCTACAATAAAAGAAAAAAAGAGGCGATGTACGTGAATAACGTCATTGATTTTATTGCAAAAAAAAAGGAACGTGAAGACCGAAAGCGTGCTCAGGATTTAGAACGTTATGTAGCTACACAATGTAATTTTCAACACCCTGAAAATATTGATGCTCTTGTAGAGGACAAATTGATTGAGGTTAAAGATCATACGTTATTTCTTGGCTTTCTATCTATTTTAAAGGATGAGAAAATAGAACCGTTAGATATTTTTCAAGATGTCTTTTCATTAGAGCCCCCTCGTTTTGAAATGACCTACAATATGAGATGGTGGTCAGTTGTGCAATTGGCATTTACATTTTTAACAATTCTCAAGGAAAATGAGCCGCATACCTATGCTGATTTTTTAGGTCTCTCCAAATAACCTAAGTATGTGTACGTCTGTAAAGCAAATGTACACATACTTAGGTTTTTCCGTATCTACCCTCGCTAGCTTTACAAGCCTACTATATTTATTCATTAAATTCATAGATTTTTATAATTCCTCAATAATTTTTACTAAATATTCTTAACACCTCCATACTTGCTTAATGTTTGTTTTATAACATTACGTTTGTAAGCAAATAAAAATAAAGCAAAACAAATGGAGGGTCCAACACATGACAATTCAAAAACTGTGGAAAAAAGGTCTAATTGGTGCATTAGCTATTTCCATGTTGGCAGCTTGTTCTGACAGTTCATCTAGTGCAAATGAGGTAAAAAAGGACTTATCGCTTGAGGACATTACAGAAAAAGCAAAGGAAGAAGGCATTGTTAATTCTGTCGGTATGCCAGATACATGGGCGAACTGGGTGGAAACATGGGAGGAACTTGGGACCGAATATAGTATCAAACACAAGGATACGGACATGTCGAGTGCTGAGGAGTTAGCGAAGTTTGAAGCAGAGAAGGATGATGCTACCGCAGATATTGGAGATGTCGGGATTGCTTTTGGACCAATCGCTAAGGACAAGGGCTTAACATTACCATACAAAACGTCTTATTGGGATGAAATACCTGATTGGGCTAAAGATGATGAAGGACACTGGATTGTTGGCTATACGGGGACCATTTCTTTCTTGACAGATAAAAATAATGTGAAGAATGCTCCAACATCATGGGAAGATCTAAAAAATGGAGATTACACAGTCAGTATTGGGGATGCATTAACGGCTAACCAAGCACAGTTTGCCATCTTAGCAGCGGCTATGGCATTTGGTGGAGATGAGTCGAACATCCAACCAGGTATAGATTTCTTTGCAGAATTAGCGAAGCAAGGACGTCTACAGGGAGATCCATCAGTAGCGAACCTAGAAAAAGGTGAAATAGATGTTGCGATCTTATGGGACTTTAATGCATTAGGTTATCGTCATCAAATTGATGAGGACCGCTTTGATGTAGTGATACCTAAAGAGGGATCTGTCACTTCTGGTTATGCAACGGTAATTAATAAATATGCCAAAAACCCACATGCTGCCATGCTCGCACGTGAATATATTTTATCTGATGCAGGTCAAGAAAATTTAGCAAAAGGCTATGCGCGTCCAATTCGAGACGGAGTAAAATTACCACAGGATGTAAAAGATTTACTATTACCCGCTGATATGTATACGAATGCACAACCTGTTAAAGACCAAAAGACATGGGAAGATACAACGAAGCAAATCCCTCAACTCTATCAAGAGCAGGTGTTAATCCATGCAAAATAACAAAGTGGTTCTCATTGTTATCGATGCATTGCGCTTTGACACAGCCTGCACACATATGGGGTTCTTGCACCATTTAGTCGAGCGTCAGGTAGCTGCTCGCTATAAGGTTTGCTCAGAGGTGCCGTCTTTATCAAGACCATTGTATGAGACGATTTTAACAGGTACACCCCCTATTGTACATGGTGTTACCAGCAATATGACAGTGCGTTTATCGAAAGGGCAAAGTGTCTTTCATATCGCAAAGGAGCATGGGTTAACTACAGCAGCCTCCGCCTATTATTGGGTGAGTGAGCTTTATAATAGAGCGCCATTTAATCATATGGAGGACAGGCTACAACTCGATACACAATTACCAATTGACAACGGTATGTTCTATTTTGAGGATCATTATCCAGATAGTCATGTATTTGCTGATGCAGCATGGTTAATGGCTCAAAAGCAGCCTGATTTCCTGTATATTCATCCAATGAATGTTGATGATGATGGTCACAAATTTACGGCAGATTCTGCTCAATATCGCAATCGAGTTTTAGCGATGGATGCTTTACTGTCATTGTTTATTCCAAAGTGTATGGCGCTGGGCTATGAGGTTATCGTTACGGCTGATCATGGCATGACAAGAGATGGTAATCATGGCGGCACAACGCATGAGGATCGTCATGTCCCGCTATTTGTCATTTCAGATGCTGTAAAGGCAGGTATAAAAGAAGGCATTATTTCTCAATTACAAGTTGCACCACTGTGCTGTCATTTATTAAATATCAAGCCTGCTGAAGATATGGTGCCACTCCTGTTAGAAGGTGTCTTTACAGCAAAAGAGGTTTAAATAAATAGTAGTCGCTCTTATTCTAAGGAGCGACTATTATCCCCATAAGCCGCAAGTCATTTATAGAAAGAAGTGAGTGTGTTGATATCGAAGCGGCAATCCATTGCTTGGCTTTCGCCTTTTCTTGTATTACTATTATTGTTTTTCTTAGTACCGCTCCTATATATGCTCATTACCAGCTTTCAAAATAGTGAGGGCTTTACACTGAAGCAGTATGAATCAATTTTTACGAACCACTACATTCTTCAAGGTTTTAAAAATAGTATTACATTATCTGTTATCTCAGCTATGATTGCGTTACTTATCACCTTGTTTGCAGTTTATGCCATGATGAACTTTTCAGAGCCAGTACGGGAGAAGATTTTAATACTTACGAACTTAACCTCCAATTTTTCAGGTATTCCGCTAGCATTTGCTTTTATCGTTTTACTTGGCAATAGTGGTTTATTTACACTGTTATTTGACAAATGGGATATTGATGTGTTGACATCCTTTTCATTATACAGTTGGAGCGGTTTGTTACTTATTTACATTTACTTTCAGCTGCCATTATCACTAATGCTACTATATCCCATTTATGATGGAATTCAGCAACAGTGGAAGGAGGCGGCAGCCCTTCTTGGGGCATCTGGCTGGCAGTTTTGGATGAAAATTGGTCTCCCTGTTATGCTCCCGGGGATTGTGGGAACCTTTAGTGTATTGTTTGCCAATGCAATGGGCGCGTATGCCTCTGCTTATGCATTAACAAGCAGTAATTATAATTTAGTGGCGATTCGTATCGGTTCCTTAATAAAAGGTGATATTTTTGCTCAGCCAGAGCTAGCTAGCGCCATTGCAGTTATATTAGCAGTGACAATGGTGACGGCCATGCTGATCAGTGAGTGGAGCATCTCTAAAACAAGGAGGAAAGTAAAATGAAAAAGCGTGGTTTGGCTGATTTCTTTTTCCTTCTGCTCGTGGGATATTTACTATTACCAGTGATAGCAACAATGCTCTATGCGTTTGCAACAAAATGGAATAAAACGATATTGCCAGAAGGACTCACATTAAAATGGCTTTCCACATTGTTTCGTGATACTGATTTTATTCAAGCATTCGGCCGTTCAGTTCTTTTAGCAGGGGGTGCCGTTAGTATCGCGCTCCTTGTCATTGTGCCAGCCATTTTCGTCATCGTCCTATACTTTCCAAGATACGAAAAATGGATACAGATGGCAGTGGTGATGGTGTATTCTTTTCCAGGAATTATTTTAGCTGTAGGGCTTATACGCGTTTATAGCCAAATAGGTATACCGATGATATTTGTTGTTTTAGGTGCTTATGTTGTGGGGATTCTTCCTTATATCTATCAAGGTACACGAAATAGTTTAAGAAATATAGATGCGAGGCAACTGCTTGATGCGGCTCAATTGCTAGGCGCATCAAAAAGGCAGGCATTCACAAAAATTTTACTGCCTACCGTTTATCCAGGCTTATTTGCGGGGGCATTGTTATCCTTCTCGGTCTTATTTGGTGAGTTTGTCTTAATTAATCTTGTTGTAGGTTCTCGCTTTGAAACCGTTCAAATTTATTTAATGAAAAAGCTTAGCACAAGTGGACATATTGCTAGTGCTGTTGTTTTCATCTATCTCGTACTAATGGGTCTTTTAACATTCGTCATTGCTATCGTAACGAAACGATCGAAAGGTGCTACAATTCTATGAGTTATCTTGTTATTGAAGGGCTTCATAAAAAATATGGACAAGTATCTGTTTTAACCAATATTCACATGGAAATTCAAAAAGGCGAATTTATCACACTATTAGGTCCTAGTGGCTGTGGAAAGAGTACGATTTTGCGTATTGTTGCAGGTTTAACAGATGCATCGGCAGGTAAGATTTTGATTGAAGGAAAAAATATGAGTGGCGTACAACCGAAGGATCGTCAAGTGGGTATGGTCTTTCAATCCTATGCACTTTTTCCTAATATGACGGTGCTTGAAAATGTTGCTTTTGGTTTGCGTATGCAAAAAGTTAATAAGGCAGATATAGAGCAGCGTGTTCATGAAATGCTAGCGCTTGTTCATCTAAGTGAGAAAGCTAATGCGTACCCGAAAGAATTATCGGGAGGTCAACAGCAGCGTGTTGCTCTAGCTCGTGCATTAATTGTCCGTCCTAAAGTACTGCTATTAGATGAACCACTTAGTGCGCTTGATGCTCAAATTCGCAAAAAACTACAAGCAGATTTACGAGCAATTCAACGAAAATTAAATATGACAATGATTCTAGTTACGCATGATCAGGAGGAGGCAATGGCTGTTTCGGATAGAATATTTGTCATGAATAATGGCAGCATTGCCCAAAACGGTACGCCAACGGAAATCTATATGAGACCAAATAATGAATTTATTGCTAATTTTATCGGTCATTATAATGTTTTTCCACGCCAAACTTTAGAAAAAATGCTTGGAGCATCTTTAATAGAGCAAGCCACGAAATTTGCAATACGCCCTGAGGCATTACATCTCGATCAACGAGATGGAGACTTATGTCTCTCTGGGGTTGCCAAACAATCATTAATGAGCGGCAATATTATTCGTACTACATTTGAAGGAGAAATGGCGTTTGCAATGGAACAACTGCATCAACAAGGGTATTCGATTGAAATGGGAAAATCCTATAAATGTTATGTCGCACAAGAAGATGTGATTGCGCTATCATGACTTACGCTAAACTGGAAAGATTTGATTTTATTTTAAAACAATTAGATTCTGAAGGGAAAATTATTGTTGCCAATATTGCTGATGCCCTTCAGGTAGCACCAGAAACAATTCGCCGAGACTTTGATGAATTAGAGCAACAGCATTTATTATCAAGAGTTCATGGTGGGGCTATTAAATATACGAATGTACGTAATGAACCGGTATTTTTACGCAAGCTACAAATGCACAAGGACGCAAAGAGACAAATTGCTCGTATTGCAGCAAAACGCATTTGCGATGGCGATACTATTGCAGTAGATACAGGTACTACAACAGTACATATAGCCGATTTTTTACTAGCTGTGGAAGATATAACGGTTGTAACGAATTCAATTGCAGCAGCTATTCAATTTAATTTAGCCATAGAAGAACGACGCATGACAGGCAAGGTCATATTACTAGGGGGCACGGCGAATCCAAAACAATCTTCTGTGGCAGGTGCTATGACGTTAGAGATGCTAGATAATATGAATTTTGATAAGGCCTTTCTATCGTGCGGTGGCATGAGTGAGGGCATTGTTTATGATTACGATTTGGATGAATCTCTTATTTCAAAGAAAATGCTCAAGCATAGCAAAGTGAGTTATTTATTAGCTGATGCATCCAAAATCAATGGCAAATCATTTTTTCAAATCTGTCATCTTGATGAATGCACAGAAATTCTTTGCGAAAGCACTTGTCCATTAGAATGGCAGGCGTATGAGGAAAAATGGACGATATGTAATGGAGGGAAGAGTGGATGACAATTGATTATCATGTACATTTAGAAGAGGGGCCTTATTCATTTCGCTGGCTAGAGCGTACATCGCAGGCACTGGAGTTTTTTCATTCGGATGATGAAACGGAAAAAGGCTCCAAACAACAAATAACTTGTCATTTACAGCGGCTAGCAAAGCGTGTGAAAAATGGCTGTTATAGTGAGGAATGGTTGGATTTATATCTCGAACAGGCAAAGCAGCTCGGCTTACGTGAGGTGGGGATTGTCGATCACTTATATCGTTTTCAAGAAACGCGTGCCTATTTTGAGCGTTTTATGAGGCTGGATGATAGTGAAATTGGACAAATTCAGCGCTATTGGCTGGATCGTGTGATGACAGAAAATATGGACGCTTTTGTGACGACCATTCAGCAGGCAAAGGAAAAATGGCGTCAACATGGCATTACACTGAGACTTGGTATAGAGGCAGATTATTTTGTTGGTGGTGAGGAGGAATTAACGGCTTTACTAGCAGGTTATCCTTGGGATTATGTAATTGGTTCTGTTCATTTTGTTGATGGGTGGGGCTTTGATAATCCACAAACACAGTATCTTTTTGAGCAAATGGATCAACCCTCTTTACAACAAAATTATGAGCGTTTTTTTAAAGTAGTAGAGAAAATGATTCTTTCCAATATGTTTGATTTTGTTGCCCATTTAGATAATTTTAAAGTATTTAATTATCAAGTGGAGGATTGTGCGTTTCTTGAAGTTTGGTATAAACGTATTGCAAAGGCACTAACGTCTACTGAAACCGCCACTGAAATCAATGCAGGCCTGTATTATCGTTACCCAGTACAGGAGATGTGCCCGGGTCCCCGTTTTTTACAAACCTTACTTGAACATGGAGTTGCTTTTACTGTATCCTCGGATGCGCATTTCCCAGATGATTTAGGTAAATATACATTTGTCAATATAGAGCTACTAAAGGGTTATGGCGTTGAAGCCATTGTCTCCTTTGAACAGCGAGTAAAAAAAATGATGACGTTATAGGTTGAGTAAAGGGCACTAAAGCTTCAATGTAGTGCCTTTTATACGTATTACATAAGTACAATTCAACTCGCATACAAATGATTAAATTCATATTTATAATGTGAGGCGAATCAAATTGACATCCATTAAAGAACAACCCTTTTTACCTATTATTATACAATCGGGTCAGCATGCATATGGGGTAGCACGCTCATTTTATGCAGCCTACCGCATGAAAAGTCTTGTCATTGAGCCAGCAAAAAAAGGGAGAACGATGCGCTCACTCCTTTTGGGAGGCTCTCAAGGAATTGCCACACAGAATAGCAGTATTCTGGATTTTCAATATGTTGAACATTTAGATGATCCTACCCGTTTTGTACAAGCGCTAGTGGGATTGGCTATGCAGTGCCAACAAAAGAAATTGATTTTATTAGTTTGTGACTGCTACTATGCAGAGCTTATCATTGAAAATAAAGAGCAGCTTGAAAAGTATTTTATTTTACCTTACATTGATCAGGCTTTACTAAAAATGGTCCAAACAAAGGAGAAGTTCTACAAGCTTTGTGATAAATATCAGTTAGAATACCCCAAAACCATCATTATAAAAAAGGAACATCATCTAAATAGAGAAATGCCAATCCAGTATCCCATTATTATTAAACCCTCCAATACCGTGACCTATACGAACTGTTCCTTTCCTGAAAAGAAAAAAATATATCTAGTGTATGATGCAGATGAGATGCAGCACATCATTCGCTGTATTTATCGTTCTAGCTATCAAGACACCTTAATCGTTCAAGAATTTATTCCAGGCGACGATTCCTATATCCGTGTTCTAGATGTATATGTAGGAAGGGATCGAAAAGTAAAACTAATGTGTGTAAGCAATAAGCTACTCGAAGATCCATCTCCACAAAACAAAGGGATTTCTTTAGCTGTTATGACCGATTATGATGAACAGCTAATGGAATCCATTCGGCATTTTTTAGAGGACATCGGCTATACGGGCTTTGCTAATTTTGATATGAAATACGATGCCAGGGACGGGAAATACAAGCTATTTGAAATGAATTTGCGAGCTGGGGCTTCAAGCTACTATGTGACTGCAAGCGGGTATAATTTAATGCAATATGTGGTGGATGATTATTTATTTCAGGTTAATCATGAACGAACATATGTCCAGGCGAAGCATGTATGGTCACTACTTCCTTCAAAAACGCTATTTAAATACATGAAGAATGAAAAATTAAAAATAGAAGCCAAGCGATTAATGAAAGAAGGGCAATACACGGATGCATTACTATATAAAGAAGATATGAATATCAAGCGTTGGATAAAGCTGAAATTGTATCATTCATATTTACGGGTAAAATACAGCAAGTATTTTAACAAAAGCAATGGTTAGCATATGTGAAATGAAGGATAGGGCTTTAAGATTCGTATTTATTATTTCATTTTTGTTAAGTGATTTAGATATTGAAAAGCGTTATGAGACATTAAATTTAGGTATAAAAAATGCTTTAATAAGAATGAATCAAAGAAAGGATTATCTTTTAGATGAAATTGTTTTAGAAAGCTTTGAATAGCTGATAAATAAAAATTGGTACCTTCAAATATAGTAAAAAATATTGTAGTACTTTATTGGAAATAACGGATGAATTGCGCAAAAATAAAATTGAAAATGATGGGTATTTCAATTTGTTAAAAATAATTAGTGAATATAATATTGATTATGCTTATAAAATCTTTTAATAGCGAGTTCACATGTGTATGACAATAGGGTTAGGAAAGACTCTTTTGAGAGCGCTGTGGATAATATCGAACAATTAAAAGCTATAGAGTATTTTCATAAATTGTATAAATCAGAAATCAAATTATTTAAAGTTTATCTAATGAATTTAAAGATATAAAGATTGATTTGTTGACTTTAGAAGAAAAACTAAACCAACAGTAGGAAAAGATTTAACCAATAATCTTATTAATATTGAAATGATATCAACGAAAATATCTCAAAGGTTTTTTCGATAACTAAGGTAAAGCTCCCTTTATTTTTAATGCAAATAATAGTAAAGTACTTATTGAAAAATTACTAGTTCTTGATGGAGACTTAATTCGCTTAATTGATTATCTAAGAGAAAGTAGCTATTCAGATTACAGATATAACAATTATGTATCTGATACAATACATTATATAGTTGCTGCGGCTTTTAAAAAAAGTCACTTAGATATCAAATAAAAATAGTGGGGCACTAAGGTTATTTTGAATTACTTCAAATATATTCGCTTTTAGAAGGAAGTGGAGATAGAGAGAAATGTAGAGAATTATTTAGTTTCCTATAAAATTAGTAGAATTATTGGTCTTTTAAAGAAATAATTTTTAAAAATGAAATGATAGAATCTAATCTTATCTTTACAGACTGTGCTTTTTCTTTTGGTTATTTATTGCAATAACAGTTTCGGAATATTCAAACATATTTTGATGAGAATATTTAAATTTTACCGATTTATATTTGCCGAATCGACAAATCATACTTATAGCTCAATCTCTTATCACTCTTAAAAAGGTATATTTGTTATTTTAAGTTATTCTTTAATCCCCACTATTATCATATCAATTTATGTTTAAATGACAAAATATATAAGTGAAAATGAGTGTGTATTTTATGGTAATTTTATGACATTGTAAATATAGTGTAGTATAAGAAAAGGCGTGTGCGCACGTGACCTAGAATAGCATAAAAAAGAACACTCATTTGTTTTTAACTCTAAAACAAATGAGTGTTTTTTCAGCTTTCATCGTTCTGAATAGTAGTCTGATTCAGAGGTTCTGCTCATTCCCTCACTTCAAAAAAATAACAATGTTATTTAATGAAATAGTGCAGAATACAATAGCACTAAAAAACTAAGTAGAGTGAAACTAAATAGAATTATTAGAGGTAATTTCTCTTTACGTTCTTTGATTCGATTCATTCTAAGAAATAGTACAATACAAAGGGTGAGTGAAATACCAAAAAGAATAATAGGAACTATAGATAACACAACTATCCCCCTTTTTTAATAATTAACATTGAGAACCTATCCAGAAAGGATCTGGATTTACTGTACCTGTCCATTTAATCCATAATCCACAGTCCTTAACGCTTGATAAGTTTAAGGCAGTTGCCCCAATATCAATTAATCCTATTGCAATAATAGTAGCTAATCCAAGAGGAGGAGCAATAAAGGCAGCGATAGCAGCTCCAAGTGTAGCTATTCCTGCTCCAATTTGAATATAAGTTATTATCTTGGAAGCTTGACAACTATCAAAGTAAGTATAGAATCCAACTGAAGTCTTTTCATACTTACTTTTACCGTTACATGCAGCTAACGGCTGGACAGAATTCATTAATTCAAAGTCTTTTGTAGTAGACTCAATTAAGTCTTCAGATACATTTTCTTTTCTAGCTGACTCTTCATCAAAATAAAAACCATTTTCATCATATGTTACAAATGGCTGTATAGCCAATGTATCGTTTATTATTTGATTATGTTCATTTACTTTTGATATTGCAAGCTTGATATCAGAATCTGTTGCACCTTGTTTTTTTGCTAAATTAGTATCTATAGCAATATAGTCTCCATCGAAACCTATTGTTTTATCAAATTCTTTATCTAATTCTAATACACTTGTAAGAATAGTCGATAAATTATCTATTGTTTCATTTTCTATTTGTGCTGCGGTTGCGGGAAACTGCGTTGTTATTGAAAACATAAAAATTATTGCAACGATTCCTGTAATAATTTTTTTCATTTTTTATCCCATCCTTTTAATAATATGATTCTCAACACTGTGTGACAACCAATATCAAGTAACTATATTATTTCCATTTAGTAACCTCCTTCTAGTAGATTATTTATATAATAATATAATAATTTACAAAAATAAATAAATATTAACAATTTTAATAATGATTATCCAATTGTGAAATTATTAATAGGGTTTTAACCAAAGATAAAATTATATAGCTTTTCATAATCTTTATTTAACGTAGTGCTTTATTTAAATATTCGATTTATGAAATATTAAATCTGTACATTTTAAATTTAAATAATTTATTATATACTGTGCAAATATTGCATAAGTAAATAGTTCTATATAAGGAAGAAAGAAAACGTTTGAGGAACATATTCAAATTGTCAACTACTGTTTAAAGAGCCAGAAAAATTATCAATTAGCAGCACAAGCCTATGATGTTTCGTATCAATAGGTATACCATTGGGTGAAGAAATTTGAAGCGACTGGTGAAGAGGGATTACGTGATCATCGCGGTCGAACAAAAAATGAAGTTGAATTAACAGCCGAAGAAAAACTTAAGGTTAGAAATCAAACGAATCGAGCGTGAAAATGAGTGCTTACGTGCTGAAAATCTATTTTTAAAAAAGTTAGAGGAAATCGAAAGGAGGCGTCGCTAAGCCAAATTCGCTTACAACAACGCTATTTAGCAATTCAAGAATTACACCAAGAGGAGAAACTTTCGATTCTTTTATTATGTGAAATCGTGGGTGTTTCGCGCGCTGCTTACTATGAGTGGCTAAGTCGTAAGCCATCTAACAGAGAAGTTGAAAATGAAGCCATTTCAAAGGATATTGATCTCCTTTACCACCAAGTAGATGGCATTTACGTCTATTGTCGTATGACGTTGACAATCAATCGTCAGCGAATAAAGAATAATCAAGCGACGGTTAACGAGAAGCGTATTTATCGTTTAATGCAGGTGAGTGGATTGAAGTCCGTTATTAGGCGAAAGAGAAAGCCTTATCGTAAATCTCCAGCGCATCAGTGGCGGAGAACGTATTAATCGGGCATTTACCTCGGAAAAGCCAAATGAAAAATGGTGTACAGATGTCACAGAGTTTAAGTATAGAAACGGGAAAAAACCTTATTTAAGTGCAATTATCGATTTATATGATGGTTCAATTGTGAGTTATGTGTTAGGTCATTCGAATAATAATTCCCTTGTTTTCAAAACAATAAAATCAGCTATTCAATCATTACAATCAGGCGAGCAGCCATTAATACATAGTGATCGAGGTTTTCAATATACATCGAAGGGATTTAAACGAATTGTGGAAACAGCCAATATGACACAAAGTATGTCCCGTGTTGGTCGATGTATTGATAACGGACCAATTGAATCATTTTGGGGCACATTGAAGTGTGAGAAGTATTATTTGCATAAGTTCGATTCATATGAAGGGTTAAAACTAGCGATTGATGATTATATTCATTTTTATAATTACTATCGTTATCAGAAACGATTAAACGGCTTGAGTCCTTTAGAATTCAGGGCTCAAGCCGCTTAATACATTTTTTATTATTTCCACTGTCTACTTGACAGGGAGCAGTTCATTACTCTGGTGTCTTTTGTTATTTATTATTGATCAATAATATCTCCATCTTTCAATGTTCGTACATTTTCGTATTCATTAGCTTTAGTTTTATAACTTTGAGGGTGTTGCTTCCAAAATAATATTAGTATAGCCTGTTTTGATTGTAGAACAAATAATCTGAAGACAAATTGTTCGACACAGTTTTACCATCAACAATAACAGTTTGAGCTAAAGCCATTATATATTTTGAACCGCCACCTTCTTTAGCTAAAAGGGGTTTAAATTCTTCACTTGTAACCTTTGATAACAATGCAATCTGTCCAAAGCTGTGCCTCCATTTACAACTAACAATTCATCTTTTGCAGTTGAATGTAAGTCATAAATTGAAGTAATATCATTATCTACTCAAAAATACCCTGGTTTGTACTCAAAATTACTTATGTCGGGTTTTCCTTCAAGATCGTTTGTAATTCCACTGATTTGTCAGCTACAACAGTAAAGCCTATAACGCCTAAACTACTTTGTTTTATATAAATCAATAATAACAAAGGTTTGGAATTATTTATAAACTATTCTAATTATTGTTATAACTATTGAGAAAGGTGAAGTTTCATCTATTATAAAGGATTAGTAAAAATTATTTGTATGGACAGGAAATGTGACGTTTTAGTTTTGTAACAATTACTTTTTGCTTATTAATGATAAAACATAAAAATAATTGTATAATTCATTTGTGAGGAAGGAGCGTCCGTTTAGTGAGTGAAGAAATGAGAACAGGTAAGAGTGTTTTTGAATTAGAGCAAGAACAACTAAAAACATTACCGAAAAATAAAAATAAAGAATCAGAAAAAGATTATTCAACATATTTTCAAGGGCCATCAATGATCGATGGAAAAAAACGTAAAACAGTAGCTGAACATATTCAATATGCTTTAGAAAACGGTTTCCGTGGAATAGGTGAGGGAAAAAGTTATCATATCATGACTTATGGCTGCCAAATGAATGAGCATGACACAGAAGTAATGGCTGGGATTTTTATGCAGCTAGGCTACACACCAACAGAGGTGATTGAAGAGGCTGACGTTGTCTTGCTAAATACATGTGCTATTCGTGAAAATGCAGAAAACAAAGTATTTGGAGAACTTGGTTTCCTGCTGAAATATAAACGAAAAAACCCTGAGATGCTAATAGGGGTTTGTGGCTGTATGTCGCAAGAGGAATCTGTGGTTAATAAAATTTTAAGAAGCTATCCACATGTTGATATGGTGTTTGGTACACACAATATTCATCGTCTGCCAAACATTTTAAAAGAAGCCTACATGTCTAAAGAAATGGTCATAGAGGTTTGGTCTAAAGAAGGCGATGTTATTGAAAATCTGCCGAAGAAACGTCTTGGCTCCATTAAGGCTTGGGTTAATATTATGTATGGCTGCGATAAATTCTGTACGTATTGTATCGTTCCATATACACGTGGTAAAGAGCGCAGTCGCCGACCAGAGGAAATCATTGCTGAAGTTCGTGAGCTAGCGGCAGCGGGCTACAAAGAAATTATGTTATTGGGACAAAATGTCAACGCTTACGGCAAAGATTTTGAGGATATTGATTATCGTCTTGGCGATTTAATGGATGAATTAAGAAAGATCGATATTCCACGTATTCGATTTACAACGAGTCATCCACGTGACTTTGATGATCATTTAATCGAAGTTCTTGCAAAGCGTGGCAACTTAGTGGAGCATATTCATTTACCAGTACAATCTGGCTCGAATGACGTGCTAAAAATTATGGCGCGTAAATACACACGCGAGCATTTCCTTGGTTTAGTGGATAGAATTAAAGCGGCAATACCTGAAGTAACCTTAACAACAGATATTATCGTTGGCTATCCAAATGAAACAGAGGAGCAGTTTGAGGAAACATTGTCCTTATACCGTGAAGTTGGCTTTGACGCAGCGTTTACGTATATTTATTCGCCACGTGAAGGTACACCAGCTGCAAAAATGATTGACAATGTACCTGAAGAGGTGAAAAAAGAGCGTCTTCAACGTTTAAATGAAGTGGTAGGTGAATACTCTCGCAAAGCATTGGAGCGTTTAAATGGTCAGGTTGTCGAAGTTTTAGTTGAAGGCACAAGTAAACGACGCGACGATGTGTTAGCGGGCTATACGAGGAAAAATCGTTTAGTTAACTTCAAAGCACCAGCAGAAGTAATTGGTCAATTAGTGAAAGTAAAAATAACAGAGACTACATCCTATTCACTTACTGGTGAATTTGTGGAAGTCGTAAAAAATGAAAAGGTGGAAGCATAAATGACACAAGTCTTATATACAAAAGAAGATTTAATTAAAAAATCACATGAAATTGCACATATGATTGCAAATACGCCAGAGGTTGAATTTTTCAAAAAGGCAGAAGCGCAAATTAACGAAAATCAACAAGTACGTGAACGTATTGCAAGCTTAAAAAGCTTACAAAAACAAGCGGTTAATTTCCAGCACTTAGGGAAAGAAAAAGCATTAAAAATGATTGAAGATAAAATTGCTAAAATCGAGGAAGAAATTAATGCCATCCCTGTTGTGCAACAATTTAAAGAATCACAAGGCGATGTAAATGATTTATTGCAACTTGTTTCAAATACAATTGCAAATAATGTTACAAATGAAATTATTCGCTCAACTGGTGGCGATGTTCTTCGTGGTGAAACGGGTTCATACGTAGAAAATACTCAACCAGGTAGCTGCTCTTAAAAGATTATAGAAATCAAAGCTCGAATGCTGTCATTCGAGCTTTTTTACGTCTTCTTCTATTGAAGCATTCAGCTACTATAATAGACCTCTTATCGAAAAGTTTTAAATGGTCCATTTCATTCTCTAAAAATATATGTTCACCCAATGGGCGCTATCTGCATATGATGGAGTGAAAAGAGTCGAAGGAGGAATTGCGCTGAAACGTTTACGACAAATCGTGACGAAAGCAGTAGTTGCCAAAGGGAAGAAGAGAACGGAAGAACGTGTAACATTATCACCAACAAATAAACCGACAAGTATTTTAGGGTGCTGGGTAATCAATCACACTTGCTCTGCAAAAAGAGTCGGGAAATTTGTAGAAGTAACAGGGAAATTTGATGTAAATGTTTGGTATGCCTATAGTAATCATTCGAAAACAGCTGTGTTTTCTGAAACGATTCACTATAAAGACAAAGTGAAGCTTCACTATCGAGACGGTGAAATTAGCGTTGGTGATGATGTTCGTGTACGTGTGATACAAGAACCAAATTGTATTGAAGCGATTATCTCTCCATGTGGTACAAAGTTTGAAATTGTAGTGGAACGTGAAGTAGTTGTTGAGGTAATGGGTGAAACAACAATTTGTATTAGTGTCCATCCACTAGACTATGAAGAAGATTGGAGCCTTAATGATGAAAGTTCATCTTCATCCTCATCAAGCTCTAGTTCTAGCTCCTCTTCAAGTTCTGAAGGAGAAGGCAGGTATGTGTTAGAGTCTTCATCGTTTCCTGATGAACGACCAAGATAAGTCTAAAAAACATCATTTTTTGATACATGCGAAATGCTAGCATCTTAAAAAAGGTGAATGAAGCGTTTCGCATGTATCTTTTGTTATAATAAATATATCTATAAGGCAAGAGCGAGGTAAATAGTGATATGACAACATATACACCAATGATGCAACAGTATCTACAGGTAAAGGAAGATTACAAAGATGCCTTTTTATTTTTTAGATTAGGTGACTTTTATGAAATGTTTTTTGAGGACGCAATCAATGCCTCACAAATTTTAGAAATTACATTAACAAGCCGAGATGCAGGCGCAAAAGAGCGAATACCAATGTGCGGTGTGCCGCATCATTCGGCTAAAAATTATATTGAAACACTTGTGCAAAAAGGCTATAAAGTGGCTATTTGTGAACAAACAGAAGATCCAAAGCAAGCAAAAGGTGTGGTCAAACGTGAAGTGGTTCAGCTTATCACACCAGGAACAATTATGGAAGGAAAGGCTCTTGATGGTAAATCGAATCATTTTATTGGAGCGGCAGAGCAATTAGATGACACAACATTTGGCTATGCTTATTTAGATTTATCCACAGGTGAGGCAGTAGCATCTTCTATTGAAGGCGATGGCAAAGCCTTATTAATGCAAATGCAGGCTTACGGAATTCGAGAACTGATTGTAACGGATAGTTTGCAGCTATTATTAGCAGAGCATGCCGTCAATGCTGGGATCGTACTTTCAATTGAAGTGAATGAAATGCCTATGGACAAAGCAGCAAGTTATCTAGAAGCTGTACCAAAACCGTTACAAATTGCGTGTCTTCGACTGTTAGCTTATATTGACCAAACGCAAATGAGATCTTTATCACATATTCAGGCATTCACGTTTAATGAAATTAAAAATTATTTACGCATTGATTCTAGCTCAAAGCGCAATTTAGAGCTGATTCAATCGATTCGTGGTGGCGATCAAAAAGGTACACTCTTATGGCTATTAGATGACACCGTGACAGCGATGGGTGGACGGAAATTAAAGCAATGGCTACACCAACCGCTTGCCACACGTTCAGCAATAGAGGCTAGACTAGCGATTGTTACGGATTTATTGGAAGAATATTTTGTACGAACAGAGCTTCAAGCATCCTTAAAACAAGTATATGATTTAGAGCGTTTGGCTGGTCGTGTTGCTTTTGGCAATGTGGGTGGACGAGATTTAGCCCAATTGCGTGATTCTTTACGCCAAGTGCCGACTATTCAACAGCAGTTGATGGGGTCAAATAAAGAAACATTACAGCAATTAGGTGCGGAACTTGATACATGCTCAGATGTCGAGGCATTATTAGCAAAAGCGATTACAGATAATCCCCCTATTACCATTAAAGAAGGGGATGTTATCCGTGACGGCTATAATGAACGCTTAGACGAACTTCGCTATGCCGCTCGTAATGGTAAGGATTGGATTGCCCAACTTGAACAAGCAGAGCGTGTGAAAACGGGTGTTAAAAATTTAAAAATAGGCTATAATCGCATTTTTGGTTACTATATTGAAATAACAAAATCAAATATTCATTTAGCGGATTTAACACGCTATGAGCGCAAACAAACACTGGCGAATGCGGAGCGCTATATTACACAGGAACTAAAAGAAAAAGAAGCATTGATTTTAAATGCCGAAGAAGAAAGCTTAACATTAGAGTACAACCTATTTGTAGAAATCCGTGATGTATTAAAAGCTTATATTCCGCGTGTCCAAGCACTGGCAGCAAATATTAGTGAATTGGATGTTTTACTAAGCTTTGCAAGTGTCTCAGAAAAATATCGCTTTACGAAACCGCAATTTCATGGTGGACGTGCCCTAGAAATTATAGAAGGACGCCATCCTGTCGTTGAAAAAATGCTGAATAAGCAAATGTATGTACCAAACGATTGTGTGCTAGAAGAGCAGAACAATATGATGCTTATTACAGGGCCGAATATGTCAGGTAAAAGTACTTATATGCGCCAAGTTGCATTAATTGTTGTTATGGCACAAATGGGCTGCTATGTACCCGCTGAAAAAGCGAAGCTGCCTATTACTGATCAAATTTTTACTCGGATTGGGGCGGCCGATGATTTAGCGGCAGGGCAATCTACATTTATGGTGGAGATGCTTGAATCGCAACATGCAATTACGCATGCAACAAAAAATAGCTTGATGCTATTTGATGAAATTGGACGTGGAACATCGACATATGATGGAATGAGTTTGGCACAATCGATGATGGAATATATTCATGACAAAATTGGGGCCAATACGTTATTTTCTACGCACTATCATGAATTGACAGCACTTGAAAAGGATTTGCCACGCTTACAAAATGTGCATGTTTCAGCCACTGAAAAAAATGGTACGGTCGTTTTCCTGCATAAGGTGAAAAAAGGAGCGGCTGATAAATCCTATGGTATACATGTGGCACAGCTTGCTCAATTACCTGAGGAAATTTTAGCTAGAGCACGTGTATTACTTGAGAACTTTGAGGCAGGGAAAGAAGTAGTTGCCGAAACACAGGTGATAGCTGAACAACCAGTACAGATGTCTTTATTTGCAGAGGACGAACCGATTTCCCCAGCCGAGACACAGGTGCTAAAGAAATTAGAAAAGGTAAATATTCTAGGTACTTCACCGATGCAGGCAATGAATATTTTATATGAGCTACAGCAAGAACTAGTGAACGTTAAAAAATAAAGGAGTGATACGGTAGTGGGAAACATACAAATTATGGACGAATGGCTATCCAATAAAATCGCGGCAGGAGAGGTAGTAGAAAGGCCAGCTTCTGTTGTAAAAGAGCTAGTGGAAAATGCTATTGATGCTGGGAGTACGTCCATTGATGTTTTTTTACTAGAAGCAGGTCTCACTTCCATTCAAGTAATAGATAATGGTAGCGGTATGGATGAAGAGGATGCACTAATGTCATTCTCTCGTCATGCTACTAGTAAAATTCATCAGGAACATGATTTATTTCGTATTCGAACACTTGGCTTCCGTGGTGAGGCTTTAGCATCCATTGCCTCTGTTTCTAAAATGACATTGATTACATCAAATGGTGAATCCGGAACACATTTAGAACTTGAAGGTGGACATATCCTCACTCATAAACCTGGTCCGTTGCGTAAAGGAACTGATTTAACAGTCTCCCAGCTATTCTTTAATACACCCGCCCGTTTAAAATATATGAAAACCATTCAAACCGAGCTTGGGCATACAATAGACCTGATGAATCGCCTCGCACTTGGTAACCCACAAATAGCATTCAGATTATTGCATAATGGTCAACAATTACTGCAAACAAATGGCCGAGGAGATGTACAACAAGTGCTTGCAGCTATTTATGGAATACATAATGCCAAGAAAATGGTGTCATTCCAAGGCGAGTCACATGATTATCGAATTTCTGGCTTTGTATCCTTACCAGAGGTAACACGTGCTTCTAAAAATTATATGACTCTATTTGTCAATGGTCGTTGGGTCAAGCATTATTTAGTACAAAAGGCTATTGTAGATGCTTACCATACGTATTTACCTATCGAGCGCTTCCCAATAGTTGTTCTATATATAGAGGGTGATCCTTACTTAACAGACGTGAATGTGCATCCTGCAAAACATCAAATTCGTTTAAGTAAAGAGGCTGATCTTTTGAAGTTAATAGAGGAAACCATTCGTGAAACAATACGCAACATTATTCGAGTCCCACAAATGGAAAAGAAAGAAAAAATAGTTAAACCAGCTACTGAGCAATTAAACATTTGGAAGCCTGCTCCGAAGATTGATGTGGAGAAAATGAATGCCATCGTAGAAAAATTATATGATGTCCAAACCATTCAAGAAAACAATCTTGAACAGATAGATGAGCCTAAGCCAATTTCTACGGTTCGAGAGGAAAGTTGGCAGCTTACACCACAAATAGAGGCTGAAACAATTGATGAAGTAACAATAGCTGAACAGTCGGAAATATTGGAAGAAATGCCTACGAAGGAACCCTTTCCTGAACTCGAAGTAGTGGGGCAAATCCATGGCACATACATTGTCGCACAAATGGAGGATGGTTTTTATTTAATTGATCAGCATGCTGCTCAGGAACGCATTAAATACGAATTCTTCCGTGAAAAAGTCGGTCAAGTTAATCCTCATGAACGTCAGGCATTATTGTTACCACTAACATTCCATTATGCAGCCGATGAAGCACTGATCTTACGAGAACACAGTCATGAATTAGAAGCTGTAGGCGTATTTTTAGAGGAATTTGGACAGTCATCTTTTGTTGTACGTGAGCATCCGAGTTGGTTCCCACAAGGGGAGGAACAGGAAATCATTGAGGATTTAATTGAACAGGTGTTGACAACTAAAAAGGCTGATATCAAAAAACTACGTGAGGCAGCCGCGATTATGATGAGCTGTAAAAAGTCAATCAAAGCCAATTATTATTTAACAAAAGAGCAAATGGAAACATTGCTGCGAGATTTACGCAATGCAGATAATCCATTTACATGCCCACACGGACGTCCGGTGCTTATTCACTTTACATCATATGAAGTGGAAAAAATGTTCAAACGGGTTATGTAAGGGAGAGGGGGAAAATAGATGGGTGAATTTATTTTAGCGATTGATCAAGGAACGACAAGTTCAAGAGCCATTTTATTTGATAAAAAAGGTCAAATTGTTCATGTAGCACAAAAAGAATTTCAACAAATCTTTCCAAATGCTGGCTGGGTAGAGCATAATGCCAATGAAATATGGGGTTCTATCTTGTCCGTTATTGCGGCGGTATTAACCGAAAGTGGCCATGAAGCAAGTGAGGTTCATGCGATCGGCATTACCAATCAGCGCGAAACAACAGTGGTGTGGGATAAACACACAGGTCAGCCAATTTACAATGCGATTGTCTGGCAATCACGCCAAACACAGGACATTGTGAATACCTTAAAAGAACAAGGACATGAAGAACATTTTCAGCAAAAGACAGGGCTTCGCTTAGATGCTTATTTTTCAGCGACAAAAATTAAATGGATTTTAGATAATGTTGAAGGCGCTCGTGAAAAGGCAGACAATGGGGATTTATTATTTGGAACGATTGATACATGGCTTGTTTGGCGATTATCAAAGGGAAAGGCTCATGTGACCGATTACTCAAATGCAGCTCGAACAATGCTCTACAATATTCATGAATTGAAGTGGGATGAGGAACTTTGCGAGCTTTTAGCTATCCCAATGTCCATGCTTCCAGAAGTGAGAAATTCATCAGAAATATACACAGAAACGGCTCCAAGTATATTTTTTGGAGAAAAAATTCCGATAGCTGGGATTGCGGGTGATCAGCAAGCCGCACTTTTTGGACAAACTTGTTTTAGCAAAGGAATGGCTAAAAACACGTATGGCACTGGCTGCTTTATGCTATTAAATACAGGAGAGCAAGCAGTGACATCGGAAAATGGTTTATTGACAACCATTGCGTGGGGAATAGATGGGACAGTGACCTATGCATTGGAAGGTAGTGTATTTGTAGCAGGATCAGCTATTCAATGGCTACGCGATGGACTAAGGATGATTCGTACAGCAGAGGATTCTGAATCCTATGCTAGAAAAGTAGATCATACTGATGGGGTTTATGTTGTCCCTGCCTTTGTTGGTCTAGGTACGCCTTACTGGGATACAGATGCACGTGGCGCCATTTTTGGGTTAACCCGTGGAACATCAAAAGAACATTTTATTCGAGCAACACTAGAATCATTAGCCTATCAAACGAAAGATGTACTAGATGCAATGGAAGAAGCAGCAGGTACTCCGATTGAAGTACTCCGTGTAGATGGTGGAGCTGTCAAAAATCAATTTTTAATGCAGTTCCAAAGTGATGTTTTACAGCTACAAGTAGAGCTAGCAAAACTGAATGAGTCAACAGCACTCGGTGCAGCCTATTTAGCGGGGCTGGCGACAAGCTTCTGGCCAAACCAAGAGGCTTTATCGGCATTATGGGTGAGTGGGGAAACCTATCACCCTCACATGGATGAAGAACAAGCCACAGCTCTGTATACAGGATGGCAGAAGGCTGTAGAGGCAACACGAATTTTTAAATCATAGCTATTGGGGGAGAAAGGTATGTTTTCATTTGAGCAGCGACCAAAAATTTTATATTATCTAGAGCACTATAGCTTTGACGTATTAGTCATTGGTGGTGGTATTACAGGTGCAGGAATTGCATTAGATGCCGCATCAAGAGGCCTTTCTGTCGCATTAATTGATATGCAGGATTTTTCAGCTGGTACGTCGAGCCGTTCAACCAAATTGATTCACGGTGGTCTACGTTATTTAAAGCAATTTGATGTAGGAGTTGTAGCCGAGGTAGGGCGAGAGCGTGAAATTGTTTATGATAATGCTGTACATGTCACAACGCCTGAAAAAATGCTATTACCTTTATATAAAAAGGGTTCACTCGGTCCCTTCACAACATCTATGGCATTAAAGGTCTATGACCGCTTGGCGGGCGTCAAAAAACATGAACGTAGAACGATGTTAAATGCTCAGGAAACCCTGGCATTAGAGCCTTTACTCAATCAAGATGGCTTAGTCGGCGGTGGCTATTATGTAGAATACCGTACAGATGATGCCCGTCTAACAATTGAAGTATTAAAAAAGGCAGTAGAGTATGGAGCGCTTTGCCTCAACTATGCTGAAATGACGGAATTTATTTATGAAAAGAAAAAGCTTGTTGGCATTAAAGTGAGGGATCATGTGACGGGGAAAATGCTCAATGTCCATGCCGCCCAAATTGTGAATGCAACAGGTCCCTGGGTTGATGACGTACGACAAAAAGATAAGGTAGCAGATAACAAGCAATTACGTCTAACAAAGGGCGTTCATATTGTCTTCAAACAAAAGGATTTCCCGCTAAAGCAAGCTGTTTATTTTGATATTGCTGATGGTCGTATGGCCTTTGCCATTCCACGAGATGGCAAAACCTATGTAGGGACTACGGATACTGTCTATGAAGGTAATCCTATACATCCAGTGGCAACACAGCAAGATGTGGATTATCTAATGGAGGCTGCAAAAAAGATCTTTCCAACTGCTACTATCACAAGAGACACAATTGAATCCTCTTGGGCAGGGGTCCGACCTCTGATTTATGAAAAAGGCAAGGATCCATCAGAAATTTCAAGGAAAGATGAAATTTGGACAGCGCCAAGTGGTTTAATGACGATTGCGGGTGGTAAGCTTACGGGCTATCGCCAAATGGCTGAAACGATTGTGGATAAAATTGTGAAGGCCCGTCGCTACAAGCATGCAAGTGCCTGTTTAACACGTGAGCTAGCACTTTCTGGTGCAAAGGGAATTAACGCTATTAATTTCCCTGACTATATTGCCTATAAAGCACGGGAAGGCGTACAGTATGGCTTAAATTATGATGAAGCCAAGCATCTCGTACAAAAGTATGGCACGAATGTAGATGCCTTATTTGATCGCGTGAAATTTTTACATGAACATGGCAGTACAATGCCTCTTGCCTTACATGCGATGCTACTGTATGGCATTGAAGCCGAAATGGTCTATACACCAAGCGACTTCTTTATCCGTCGGACTGGTTTATTATACTTCGATATTGAAGCAGTAAAGCTTTATAAACAGCAAGTGATGCAAGTGATGCAACAACGCTTAAATTATACGGAGGAACAAAAAAATAGCTATATTGCTGAATTAGAGCAAGCCATTAACGATGCAACAAATTTTGTGAAAGAAGGGGAGTAAGGGATGGAGCGTTATATTCAAATGTCGGATGAACAATTTGTCTTCACTCGAACATCGGAGCCTTCAACGCCATGTATTGGACATATTCACATTTTGCATGGCATGGCAGAGCACAGTGGTCGCTATTTAACATTTGCGAAAACTCTCAACGCAGCAGGCTATGTTGTGACGATGCACGATCACCGTGGGCATGGTGAAACGGCAGCATATAATGGGACATTGGGCTTTTTTGCTGAAGAAAACGGCTTTGAGCGTGTTGTAAAAGATGCTCATGAAGTGATTACACAACTTCACGTACCATACGCTAATGTACCATTAATTCTCTTTGGCCATAGTATGGGTTCCTTCATTACTAGACGCTATATTCAATTATATGGAGAGCAAGTAGATAATGTTATTCTCTGTGGCACTGGAAATGTGACAGCCTTGCATGCTGTAGGAAATCTAGTAGCCAAGGCTTTAGCTAAGGGACTAGGAAAAGAAACTGAAAGTAAGCTGTTAAATCAATTGAGCTTTGGTAGCTTTAATAAGCAATTTCCCAATCCGAAGACTGCCTATGATTGGTTATGTTCAGTACAACAAGAGGTGGAAAAGTATATCGATGATCCCTATTGTGGCTTTATTCCAACGAATCAATTTTTCGTGGATTTGACAACTGGCTTTGCCACACTAAATCGTAAAAGAGAATTAGCAAAAGTAAGAAAAGACCTCCCTATTCTCTTAATTAGTGGCAGTAAAGATCCAGTTGGTGAACAGGGGCTAGGCGTTTACAAAGTTGCTGAACAGTTAGCAGCAGTGGGTGTAGAGGATGTAACGGTTTATTTATTCGAGGAAAAACGACATGAAATTTTAAATGAAGACAATCAAGAAGCGGTCTTTCAAGTTTTATTACGGTGGTTAGAAAAATATGATAGAAACTAAATTGCAGCAGGCAGAGGTCGTAGCAATAGTGGGGCCGACTGCCTCTGGTAAAACGGCATTAAGCATTGAACTGGCAAAAAAATATAACGGTGAAGTCATTAATGGTGATTCCATGCAAGTTTATAAAGGGCTCGATATTGGGACAGCTAAAATTACCGAAGAAGAGATGGAGGGCGTTCCTCATCATTTACTAAGCTTTTTAGAGCCTACAGAATCTTTTTCGGTAGCAGATTATCAAAAATTAGTACGTGCGAAGATCGCGGAAATTCAATCTCGTCAAAAATTACCTATAATAGTAGGGGGCTCTGGCTTATATGTACAAGCTGTCCTCTATGATTTCCAATTTACTGATGAAAAAGTAGATGTAGAAGCACGAAAAGCCTACTATGAGGAATTAGAAAAGCTTGGCCCTGAAGCAATGCATGACAAATTAAAAAAACTAGACCCTCAAACAGCGGAGACAATCCATCCTAACAATACACGTCGTGTTATTCGTGCATTAGAGATGCTGGAATTAAGCGGTGTATCAAAAGCAGCTGAAGCGCAAAATCGAGGAGAAGTACCCCTTTACAACCATGTTATTTTAGGGTTAGGTCAAAACATGTCTCGAGACGTGCTATATGACCGTATTAATCGTCGTGTTGATTTAATGATGGAAAATGGTCTTCTGCAAGAAGTGAAGGGATTATGGCAGCGAAATATCCGCGGTGTGCAGTCTATACAAGCCATCGGGTATAAAGAATTATATGATTATTTAGATGGTAAATGTACCCTAGAGGAAGCCATTGATAGCTTAAAACAAAATTCCCGTCGCTATGCAAAAAGACAGCTTACTTATTTCCGTAATAAAATGGATGTCCATTTTATTACGCCTGATGATCGATTATAAGAATAAAGAAAAATTTCTAAAAATTACTAATTGATAAATTGGTAGAACATGCTACTATAGGAATGAAGAGGTAGAAAGTTAGTAGGGAGGCTATTTGATGAAATCAATCAATTTGCAAGATACGTTCTTGAACCAACTACGTAAAAACAGTGTTTTTGTAACTGTATTTCTGTTAAACGGATTTCAGTTAAAAGGGACTGTGAAATCATATGATAATTTTACAGTATTACTACTTGATGCTGAAAATAAGCAGCACCTAATCTACAAGCACGCCATTTCTACATTCGTACCAGCAAAACAAATTGAGTTTTTAGAGACAGAAGTATAATAAGTTTGTTAAACAGTTAGTGTACTCACACTGGCTGTTTTTTTTGCTACAAGCTATAATGATAGTGGAATTTTATATTTTGGAGGACAAAGTTTATGAAAACAATGGAAACAACACAATTATTAGATCTGTTAGATGCAAATGAGGACCTATATATTATCGATGTTCGTGAAGAGGATGAAGTAGCACATGGCATGATCCCAGGTGCTCAACATATTGCACTCGGAACTATCCCTGAACGTTTAGAGGATTTAGATGTAGAAAAGCCATATATTATTGTATGTAAGGCTGGAGCTCGTTCTGCCAATGCATGTGCTTACTTAGAGGCACAAGGATTTGATGTAACAAACCTTGAAGGCGGCATGCTGGCTTATGATGGAGAATTAGAATTTAAATAAACCATGGAAAAAGAAAGAGTGTATACTCTTTCTTTTTTCATGGTTTATTTTTCAGGGCGTCCATGATAAAATTAAAATTTTCTTCAAAGTTTTTGTAGATATTAACGTTTTTTTGTCCCTGCACTTTTGAAGCATAACTAGCAAAGTTTAGACCAGCTCCATAAATTTGTAGTGCTCCATTCGCCAAATCCCCCTCTTGGAGAAGCTCAATGCCATCTTTCAAGAAATTTTGGCTCTCCTCCAAATGACATTCCGTCAAGTATTTATCACCACTATGAAATAACTTTAAATTTTCCAGTATTTTATTTGCTGTCTCTTCACTGATCGAAGCGTCGACATTGATTAACAACTGATTAATCGGTTTTACGAGTTGGGCATAGAGGCTATCGTGTGTTTCACAGGTTTCAGCAATAGCATTTCTTAATTCTTCTGCATTCATTATATCTTCCCCTAACTTTTTATCGTTTTATTACTTTTGATACTTACCCAATCTTCAATCAATTCAATACTGAAGTTTCAGAAATAATTTATGTTTACATTGAACAGATTATAAGGGCTTTTCAATTTTATGTTTAACATTTCTTAGAGAACTGGAAAAATACAAGTTTTGGAAGGTGGAAATGGAGTTAATTTGTGATTTATTTGTTAGGACAATTGATGTAGCCGATAGTTTTTGTAACAAGCCGAGTTTTAGGCATAGAGAATTCTAAAAAGCACTAATTAAGGAAGACTTGGAATCCAAGTGAAGGATTCCTTTATTGTTATAAGCTCTTGATAAGCTCCTAAATTGTTTGAATAGCTGGTTGTACTAAGTTAACACTCAAAAAATTTTTCCTCTTGACAATAAAAAAGTTGTAAAGTAGATTTATCATAATTACATAAAAGCAATAGGTGCCCACTAGGGAGAATAGGGAATAAAGTGAAAAGCTTTAGCGGACCCGCCACTGTATAAGGGAGTTTCATAGTGTATGCCACTAGCAAATTGCTGGGAAGGTACTATGAGGTGTTGAACTTGAGCCAGGAGACCTGCCTACTTGCTTTAGAAGATATAGATGATGGAAAAGTCTGTAGTTTATTTGTCATGACAATAAACTACAGACTTTTTATTTTGTCTTATGAGAACGAGAGGAGAAATAATCATGCAATTATTACAAGACACGATTCAAAACATTCCAGGGGTTGATATGAAAAGTATGGAACAAGCCAGAAAGCGGATTGATGCGCTTTGTAAGCCCCCGGGTAGCTTGGGTAAACTAGAATCAATTGCCGTACAGCTCTCTGGTATAACCGGACAATTATATCCGACGGTCGACAAAAAAGTGATGATTGTCTGTGCTGCAGATCATGGTGTTTGCGAGGAAGGTGTAACCACGAATCCACAAGATGTTACGCTCTTTCAAACATTAAATTTTCCTAAGGGTGGTACAGGCGTTTGTGCGATTGCGGGCATTACCAATGCAAAGGTGGTCACAGTAGATGTTGGGGTAAAAGAAGATATTCCACTTGATGCAGGAGTCCTTATTCATAAAATTAAATATGGTACCGATAACATGGCACAAGGTCCAGCTATGTCCAAACAAGAAGCCATTCAATCGATAGAAGTAGGAATCCGTGTGGCCACTGAGGAAATCATAAAAGGTGCTGATGTACTTGGGACTGGAGAAATGGGCATCGGCAATACAACACCAAGTGCTGCAATATTAGCAGTTTTGACGGGATACGACCCTATCGAAGTAACGGGGTTTGGTGCAGGAGTAGGCCAAGGAGGCATTGCCTATAAAGCAGCAGTTATTGAAAAAGCAATTACCTTAAATAAGCCTAATCCAAATGATGTTATTGATCTTCTGGCTAAGGTTGGAGGATTAGAGATAGGGGCGATGACAGGTATTATTCTTGGCGCTGCTGCCCATCGTAAACCCGTTGTCATTGATGGATTTATTTCGACTATAGCTGCCCTCATTGCTTATAAGCTCGAACCAAAAGTAATTGATTATATTATTCCTTCCCATGCTTCAGAGGAGCCAGGGGCAAAAATTGCCGCTGCGTTACTAGGCATTGAACCGATGTTGCATATGAATATGCGTTTAGGCGAAGGTTCTGGAGCAGCCTTAGCCTTTCCTATTTTAGATGCAGCTTGCTCGATGATGAAAAACATGGTGACTTTAGAAGAATCAATGCAGTTGTTAAAAAGGTAAGTTAAATGTCTTTTTTTAATCATATAAGGAATGAAACATTAGCTAAAACAATAAAACAGCCAATGACTTAATTTTTGGTCATTGGCTGAATGGTGTTTATGCTCGATTTAATTTACGTAATGGCAAGCGCCACTTCATCATATAGGAAAGAATACGTAAAGCTGTAATCACTGCGAATAAAATATAAAGGAAAATGTCCCCTGTAAAAACCTCGAAGCCGATTAACAGTCCAGCAAGAGCTGCCCAAACGCCATAAACTTCATCACGGAGAACTAATGGTTTTCTTCTAGCTAATAAATCTCGTACAATACCACCACCTGAACCTGTCAAAACAGCAGCTACAATGACTGCGCTCACTGGCATATCAAGCTTGACAGCATAGAGTGCGCCTTGAATAGCAAATGCTGATAAGCCAATCGCATCTGTGAAGTTACCCCAACGATGCCAATGTTGAATCAGATGATGTGGAAAAATAAAGAATATCGTAATCGCAGCAAGCGCTATTTGAAACATCATATCCTGTCCCCAAAGTGTTGTGACAGGTAGTCCAATGAGTAAATTTCGAATAGCTCCTCCACCAAAAGCAGTCACAATACCAAGTATATATACACCGAATAAATCGTATTCTTCTTCCATGGCAATAATTGCCCCAGAAATAGCAAAGGCAATTGTTCCTATGATACTAAAAACCTCCCAAGCCATCCCGTTCACCCCTTCTATCAATAAATAAACTTTTTAAAAGTTAAAAGACGTTTTACGTAACAGAATCTATGAATTTAATAGCCAAAATCGGTCATTAAATACGCTTCTTGAATTGAGTCCGCACATTAGCTTAGCGTAAAATCCTCTTAGAAACAATAGGCAAGTTTTACAGGTGCACATACAAATTGATAAAATGTGATTAAAATAAAGAAAAACATTCGTCAAATGCGTTCATATACCAGTAGTTGGTTAGGGAATTCTAGAGTGATTGAAGTCAATTTAGATAGTCAATAAATCTTACTGATTGAAATGCGTGACATTGTGAAATGGAGAAGAAAGAATGACATTTACATCAAATTTATCAATAGAAACGCTATCGTTAGCGGCAAAAGTAGAGGAGCAAGTTCGGCCTTATCATGCCAAGGTAGAAGAAATGGCATTCTACAATCAGCAGAAGGTGCTAGCAGCTTTCAGAAAGCATCAAGTAAGTGATTATCATTTACATCCATCAAACGGCTATGGCTATGATGATGAGGGGCGGGATAATCTAGAGCGTGTTTATGCGGAAGTATTTGGTGCAGAGGCAGCCATAGTCCGACCACAAATTATTTCAGGTACACATGCAATCACGCTTAGTCTATTCGGTGTTTTACGTCCTGGTGATGAGCTGCTTTATATTTCTGGTCAGCCATATGATACATTGCAATCCATTGTCGATGGTGGTGATAAAGATACAGGTTCACTAAAAGATTATAAAATCGGTTATCGACATGTGGATTTACTAGATAACCAGGCCATTGATTGGGCAGGTGTAGAAGCGGCCATTACAGCACAAACCAAAATGATCGCGATTCAACGTTCAAAAGGCTATGCAACACGTCCATCCTTTACAATTGAAGAAATTGCAGATATGTGTGTAAAGGTACGTAAAATAGCCCCGAAAGCTATTATTTTTGTAGATAACTGCTATGGCGAGTTTGTAGAGGCGCAGGAACCTACAGAGGTCGGTGCTGACTTAATGGCAGGCTCGCTCATTAAAAATCCAGGTGGAGGCTTGGCTAAAATTGGTGGCTATATTGCTGGCCGCGCAGATTTAGTGGAGAAATGTGCCTATCGTATGACATCTCCAGGTATTGGAGCAGAAGCGGGGGCCACATTAAATACACTAGGTGATTTTTATCAAGGATTTTTCCTAGCACCACATGTTGTATCGCAAGCACTAAAAGGGGCGATATTTACAGCTGCAATGCTCGAGGAAATCGGCATGAGCACTTCTCCGAGCTATGATGCGAAGCGTACAGATTTAATTCAATCAGTATCATTCCAAACAGCACAGCAAATGATTGACTTTTGTCGTGAAATACAAGCCAACTCACCGATAAATGCCCATTATGCTCCTGAACCAGCCTATATGCCAGGCTATGAAGATGATGTCATTATGGCGGCGGGAACATTTATTCAAGGGTCCAGCATTGAGCTAACAGCGGATGGCCCCATACGACCGCCATATACAGCATTTATCCAGGGCGGACTAACATATGAACACGTTAAATTTGCTATTTGCAGTGCGGTTCAAGCCATTCAAAAAGCATAACAAGACAATAGATAAAGCCTAAATATGAATAGTTTTTTACAATTTTTAATCTGATTGAAAAAAATAGTGCCAACCATGTTAGATAACCTTACATGGTTGGTTGACAGTAAAAAAAATTCGTTATATGATAAGCGGGTATTGGAGGAGGACTTAAATGAGTCGTGAAATTAGACGAACTATGCCGTTATTATCGATGAGTATCGTGATGCAATTAACAGAGCTTTCGGCAAGACAAATTCGTTATTATGAAGAACACCATTTAATTGAGCCGCACCGAACAGAAGGCAATCGACGTATGTTTTCACTAAATGACGTCGATACATTGCTTGAGGTTAAAGACTACTTAGAACAGGGTATGAATATGGCGAAGATTAAAAAAATATTTGCTAAAAAGAAAAATCCTGTTGCAACAACTGATGAGCAAGACTTAAGTGATTCAGAATTACGCCAAATTATGCGCGAAGAAATGCGTCAAGCACAGCGCATGCAAAAATCATCCATCCGAAGAGGGGATTTATCTCGATTCTATTAATAAATAGGGTAGGGTAAACATAAAAGCTAGACAAATTATAGGAGTGTGGAAAACTGTGGGTAAATACACAAAAGAGGACATTAAACGTCTCATCGAAGAAAAAAACGTAAGCTTTATTCGTTTACAATTTACAGATATTCTTGGCACTATCAAAAATGTTGAGATTCCTGTAAGTCAATTAGACAAAGCACTTGAAAATAAAATGATGTTTGATGGCTCATCTATTGAAGGTTTCGTTCGAATCGAAGAATCTGATATGTATTTATATCCTGATCTTGATACTTTCGTAGTATTCCCTTGGACTTCTGAAAAAGGGAAAGTAGCACGTTTTATCTGTGATGTATACACTGCGAAAGGCGAACCGTTTGCTGGTGACCCACGTAACAACCTAAAACGAATTCTTAAAAAAATGGAAGAAATGGGCTTCTCAAGCTTCAATTTAGGGCCTGAGCCAGAATTCTTCTTATTCAAATTAGATGCAAAAGGCGAACCAACATTAGAAGTAAATGACCATGGTGGTTATTTCGATTTAGCGCCAACAGATCTTGGGGAAAATTGCCGTCGTGATATCGTGTTAGAGCTAGAAGAAATGGGCTTTGAAATTGAAGCATCACACCATGAGGTAGCTCCAGGACAACACGAAATCGACTTTAAATATGCTGACGCTGTTACTGCGTGTGATAACATCCAAACATTCAAATTAGTGGTTAAAACAATCGCTCGTAAACATGGCTTACACGCTACATTTATGCCAAAACCACTATTTGGTGAAGCAGGCTCTGGTATGCACTTTAACGTGTCGCTATTTAAAGGTAAAGAAAATGCGTTCTATGATGAATCTACAGAATTAGGTCTTTCTGAAACAGCTATGCAATTCATGGCGGGTGTTCTTGCACACGTACAAGGTTTCACAGCTGTAACAAACCCAACAGTTAACTCTTATAAACGTCTAGTACCAGGTTATGAAGCACCATGTTATGTAGCATGGTCTGCACAAAACCGTTCACCATTAATTCGTATTCCATCTGCGCGTGGCCTTTCAACTCGTGTTGAAGTACGTTCTGTAGACCCTTCTGCAAACCCATATTTAGCGATGGCGGTTATTTTAGAAGCAGGTCTTGAAGGTATTCGTCAAAGCCTAACTCCACCTGCTGCTATTAACCGCAACATCTATGTGATGTCGGAAGAAGAGCGTCAAGCAAATGGTATTGAAAACCTACCTGCAGCACTTGATGATGCACTAACATTACTTGCTAAAGATCAAGTAGCACAGGAAGCACTAGGTGAGCATATTTATGCAAACTTTAAAGAAGCAAAAGAAATCGAGTTCGATATGTACCGTACAACTGTTCATCAGTGGGAACGCGATCAATATTTAAAAATGTATTAATCATAAAGATACCGAGTCCCTGATAAAGGTGACTCGGTTTTTTTCTGAACATATATTAGGAACGGTGGGGTCATATGACAACCCCATCGTTATTTTAGTATTAGCGCATATGTTTATGATGGTGTGGCATAGGCATATGGCAAGGGTTAGGTGGCATACCACACATTGTATGTGTTTCACAGCATTCATTCACGACAGATTCTGTGCATGGGAAATAGTACTGATGATCAATCATATGTTTGTTGACTGTTGTAACATGTGCAGGTTGTACGTGTGGAACAACCGTATGAATATAATTTGTGCGTACATATTGCTCTGGTGGCAAAAATTGTGGTGGATCATATTGCATTGGCATCATTTGTGGCGGACAGCAGTGTGGACCTTTTGCCGGATGGCGTCTTCGTTGAAACATGTTATTACCTCCTGTTTTGATAAGTTGTAGTTCATTATTAAGATATGAGATATACGTCGATAGGGTCTATTTATTTGCCTATTAATGCATAGGTAAATCTAACAAGTAACTAAAATAGTAGAAAATCTATAATCAATTTGCCTACGTCTTTGAGTGAAATGAAAGCATGACATATTGTTGAAAAAAGATGATGTCAACGGGGGAAAAAGCAATTTTGCGGGCGAGGCGTTTTCCGTTCCATCATTGTCCTTTCCAAAGGGCGATGATCCTCCCCTCAATCATACTGCAACACTTCTTTCATACTAACAGTAGTGAACAAAATAGCACATATTTTCGAAGTGAAGAAGTAAAAGAATCTAACAACCATCCACTTGCTTTTTTTCAACGCGATGAATAAGTTTTTTAAATAACGTTCTTCCTAGCGGCATAATGTAAAATAAATTTTTATTAAAAAAGTATGTTTTTTGAAAAAATAGATATTGTCAATTAAACAATCGTACAGTATACTCTTTAATTGATAATGATTATCGTTGTCGATTATTTCTTAGGAGGAAATGTATGCCAAAATTATCACTTCAGAAAAAGAACTTTTTTGTACTTTTCACACTACTATTAACCTTCGCATTATTATTAGTTGGGTGTGGGGAGAAAACATCGAACTCCAGTAGTTCACAAGAGAACGACAAAGCAGAAGAAAGTAACACAGAATCAGCATTTTCTAGTCGTGAGATTACACATGCAATGGGTACTACAACGATTGAAGGCACACCTACAAAAATCGTTACACTATATCAAGGCGCAACAGATGTTGCAGTAGCTATGGGCATTAAGCCAGTTGGGGTAGTAGAATCTTGGGCTGAAGCGCCTGTTTATAATTATATGAAGAATGAGCTTGATGGCGTTGCAATTGTAGGACAAGAAACACAACCAAACCTTGAAGAAATTGCAAAGCTTAAACCAGATTTAATTATTGCTTCTAAAGTACGTCATGAAGAAATTTATGATCAGTTATCGCAGATTGCCCCAACAGTTGCTCATGAAACAGTTTTTGATTTCAAAGGAACAGCGGAAATGATGGGTCAAGCAATGAATCAAGAAGATAAGGTGAAAGAATTACTTGGCGATTGGGATACGCGAGTAGCTGATTTCCAAACAAAAATTAAAGAGAAGCTTGGCGATAAATGGCCATTCCATGTTTCTGTTGTCAACTTCAGAGCAGACCATGCTCGTATTTATGTGACAGGTTATGCGGGTTCTATTTTATCTGAGCTTGGATTCCAAGGTCCTAAAAATTTAACAGATGATTCTTTAGAAATTGTGAAGCTAACGGACAAGGAAAGTATTACCCAAATGAATGCTGATGTTATTTATATGTTTATGGAAAATGATGAGACAGTGAAAAAAACTTATGAAGATTGGACAAACCATCCACTTTGGAAAGAGCTTGACGCAGTGAAAGCGAATCAAGTTTATCAGGTAGATGAAATCAATTGGAATCTAGCAGGTGGTATTACTAGTGCTAATTTAATGCTGGATGATATTTATGACAAGTTTGAATTAGAAAAATAGTGAATGAAGGATGGGCTGTTAAAAGTGTTAGAGAATACTTGAATAACAGCCCTCTCATTGTAGTGTTTGAGCATAATTAAAACCTACATCAGATAAATTATGGATCAAGAAAGTTGGCATAACATGAGAATTATTCTTTCCAGTAGACCGATGAAACAAATAGGTTTACTCATCAGCTGTTTGATTCTTTTGCTGGCATTTATAATCAGCATAGCTATTGGTCAAACGTCCATACCTTTCTCGTCAATCTATGATGCTATTTTTCATTTTGATGCTGCTAATAAGGAGCATGTCATTATTCGAACATCTAGATTTACAAGAGCTGTGATCGCTACAGTAGTTGGCGCAAGCCTTGCCATTGCGGGTGCATTAATGCGAGCATTAACAAGAAATCCTTTAGCAGCTCCTGATATTTTAGGTATTAATGCAGGGGCCATATTTTTTATTGTCAGTGCCATTACTCTTTTTTCCGTTCAATCTTTAATGAGCTATATGTGGATTGCCTTTTTAGGGGCAGGTGCAGCGGGTGCAATGGTTTTTTTCCTAGGCTCATTAGGAAGAGATGGGTTAACACCGATTAAAATAGTATTAGCTGGTGCAGCGATTACAGCTCTATTTGTCTCGTTTACGCAGGGGCTTTTAGTCATCGATGAACAAGGTTTACAAAGTGTCCTGTTTTGGTTAGCAGGCTCTGTATCGGGGCGTAGTATTGAAATGCTCGTGCCTGTCCTACCGTTTATTTTAGGAGTGACAGTGGTGGCAATATTTATGGGGCGTTCAATCAATATTTTACAATCAGGAGATGATATTGCCAAAGGATTAGGACAACGAACAATGCTCACGAAAATCGCGCTAGGCATAATTATTATCATACTTGCTGGCAGTTCAGTAGCTGTTGCAGGTTCAATAGGCTTTATTGGCTTGATTGTGCCTCATATGGCGATCCATCTTGTTGGCACAGATTATCGCTGGATTATTCCCTACAGTGCCGTGTTGGGAGCAATATTGCTACTGTTGGCAGATATTGCGGCAAGATATGTGATTATGCCATTGGAAATGCCGATTGGAGTCATGACTGCCTTAATCGGAGCTCCTTTCTTCATTTATATTGCACGAAAGGGGTTAGCAAAAAATGCCTAATTATGTGACAGTGCGAACGCAATCTAATCGTATATCTTTTCAAATTGCTAAAAGAACGGGTTGGATACTATTACTATTAAGCTTATTATTAGTCATCATAACGGTTCTGGGTTTATCTGCTGGTAGTGAGTTTATTCATCCAGTGACAGTGGTGAAAGAATTGTTGGGCTATGGGAATGGAGAGTATGATTTTGTCTTACATACATTAAGGCTCCCGCGTGTCTTAATGGCCTTATTAGTTGGTGCTGCGCTTGGAGTTGCCGGTTTAATTTTACAAGGAATTATCCGTAATCCTCTTGCTGCCCCCGATATTATTGGTGTAACGAGCGGAGCATCGATGGGTGCAATTATTTTTATCGTGTACTTTATGGGATCAGTCAGCATTCAATTTTTACCGTTAGCTGCTATATTAGGTGCTGGTATTGTCTCCTTCATCATTTATCTACTGTCATGGAGAAAAGGTGTCACACCCATTCGCATGGTACTAATTGGAATTGGCATCTCAGCCTTAGCAAAGGCGGTTGTGACGATGCTGCTTGTGATCAGTAATGTAGCTGCTACAACGAAGGCTTATTTATGGCTGACAGGTAGTTTGTATGGGGCTAATATGCAGGATGTCTATTTGCTATTACCATGGCTAGTCATTTTAGTGCCACTAACATTTATTTTAGCAAGAACGGTGAATGTGAAGGAATTAGGCGATGAAATAGCGATAGGGCTAGGTGTTAAAGTACAAGTGTATCGTGTACTATTTCTACTCATTAGTGTCATGCTAGCTGGTTCAGCAGTAGCTTTTGCTGGTGGCATTGCCTTTGTTGGATTAGTGGCTCCTCATATGAGCAGAATGCTTGTAGGGCGTTCCTTTGCAGGATTAATTCCTGTGACAGCTATTATAGGTGGAATCATAGTCATTGTAGCTGATATTGTGGCACGCACAGCCTTTTTACCAAAAGATTTACCAACAGGTGTATTTACTGCTGCTATTGGCGCACCATTCTTTATTTATTTATTATTTAGAACGCGCAATCAATAAAGTTTCATGATAAAAGTTAAAAGCAGGAGAAGAAGGTGACAGGATTTTGAAAAATGTCTTAGAAGCACAAAATTTACATGTAAGCTATGGAGAAAATCTTATTTTAGAGGATTTGAATCTTCAAATACCAAAAGGAAAAATTACAGTACTAGTGGGGGCCAACGGTTGTGGAAAATCTACACTACTTCGGACATTTGCACGACTACAAAAAGCGAAGTCGGGTGAGATTTTTTTAGATCAGAATAAACTAGACGCCATTTCAACGAAAGAGGTGGCGAAACGTTTAGCTATTCTGCCGCAGGGCCCTGTTGCACCAGAAGGATTAACTGTTCAGCAATTGATTAAGCAAGGTCGTTATCCACACCAAAGTTGGTTAAAGCAATGGTCTACGGAGGATGAAGAAATTGTAAACAATGCGCTTGCAGTAACGCAGATGACTGAATTTGCTGATCGCCCTGTAGATGCATTATCAGGTGGTCAGCGGCAGCGTGTATGGATTGCTATGACATTAGCGCAAAAAACAGATCTAATTTTACTAGATGAACCTACTACATATTTAGATATGGCTCATCAAGTAGAAATTTTAGATTTACTATTTGATTTAAATGACAAGGAAGGGCGTACCGTCGTTATGGTATTACACGATTTAAACTTAGCCTGTCGCTATGCCCATCATATTGTGGCTGTACGTAATAAACAGGTTTATGCCCAAGGCAAGCCAGAGGAAGTGGTGACAGAAGAGATGGTCCAGACTGTTTTTCGTATGGATTGTACCATTATTAAAGACCCGCTCTTTGGTACACCTTTATGTGTGCCACATGGCAAGGGGCGAACAGTTCAAACAGTGAAATTAGAGGAGGTAGGGATCTGTTGAGCCTCACACTGTCAGCTGAAGAAACATCCGTGTTACTAAGAGACTATCGATTGGCGATAGAGCCTGCAGTAGATGCTACCTACTCTTTATATGCCAAAAATTTATTGGACAATGAACAAGCTCTAGATTATTTACAGAAAATTGCCCATTTCTTTCAATCGCCCTCTATCCTAGTGACGGCATCGTTATTTGCGAAGCGCTATAGTGTCTTAACGATAGCTTCAGCATTCTATGCTATGTCCAGATACGATAAAGGACTACATTGCAGAATTGAAAATATGTGGGTAGAAGCGGAATATACAAAACCTTGGCTTCCTACTATTCGGCTAATTGATCGCACAGTGTCAATACCTACTGAAGACCGTGAAAAATGGCGTGATGAGGTTCTTAGAGAAATCTTTGCGAATAATTTAGCGAAGGTGTGGCAGTCATTAGCGGAAATAAGTAAAATTCCAAAAACAATCTTATGGGAAAACACAGCTATTTATGTGAATTGGCTCTATGAAACAAAAATAGGGGAAGGGGCCAGCGAGCAAGAAAAGGCTCGTATACAAGAGGATTATCACTATATTGTAAACCTAGCACCAGGCTCCATTTTTGGAGAAAGGAAAAATCCTTTGACGAACTACTGTGGTCCTAAAGTGACAATTATGGAATCGGAGCAACCTGTACGCTTGAGAAAAACATGTTGTTTCTATTATCATACCTCTGATGAAGCAAATGATTATTGTATCTCCTGTCCAAAAATAAAAAGATGATCGTAGCAACAAAATTTCTAACCACCAAAAGTGAGTAAACACTTCTATCATTTCACAAGTGTTTATTCACTTTTATTTTTGACCATTAATACCTGCCAATAAATAAGGAATTGCAGGTTTGATAAATTCTTCAGGCTGTATCGCCTGATTGCTAGTTCTCCATTCTATAGAAGCGCCATAGATTCCCCAGCTTAATATTACAGCAGTCATTTTTAGCGCTTCGTTCTCTGTCGCTACATTTTGTTTCAATAACATTTTGTAAAAGATAATTTCAAGCTGCTCTCTAATAATCCGAGCAATTGTCTCTTCATAGCCTCTATGACAACGATTAGACAATGACTTTTGAAAATTAGTTATCGCTTTAAAGAGAATAATAAAAGCTTCTTCATTAAGTTCGTTATGTTGTAGAAAGTCATCATTCAAATTAATTAATAATACTTCTGATAGGACCTTCTCTAACAAATCATATATATCTTCAAAGTGATAATAAAAAGTCGCACGATTAATCATGGCTTCTGTCGTAATATCCTTAACCGTTATATCCTTGAACTCTTTTTTACTAGACAGTGCAATGAAAGAATCCATGATTAATTTACGAGTCCGTATAACACGAAGATCTGTCTTAGATGAGGTCATTACTTAGCACTCCTTTTTAAACAATTTCTTCAAAGTGTTGTATAAACAACAATTCAAATAAATTATTGGTTTAATGATGATTTTATTATGAATAAAATACAACTGTAAGGCAAATAAGAGCGTTATATATTTATTCTTAACGAAAGTAAGAAAAGGGGATAGTCAATTGAAGAATCATCCAATGGTTTGTGATTTAGAGACAGGTGTATGTGGAGTAGCTAGCGAGGATGAATGGGGGATGATTGATTTTAATCAACCAAAGAAATCCGTTGAAGTATATTATGTAACGGATCCAATATGTTCTCATTGTTGGGCACTCGAACCCGTTCTTCGACGTTTTATCGAGCAGTACGGACACTATTTTAACTTTCATACGATTATGGGGGGATTACTAGAAAAATGGGGTGATGGTCCAGTAGACCCTGCAAATGGAATATCAGGACCTGCGGACGTTGTAGGACACTGGAGAGAAGTTGGAGAATATTATCGCATGCCAATAGATGGAACAGTGATGATGAATAATCCAGTGCAATCATCCTATCCGCCATCTCGTGTTTTTAAAGTGATTCAAAAAAACCAACATGATGCTATAGCATTTGAATATTTGCGCAGAGCAAGAGAAGCGTTATTCATGTTTAATCAAAATATTGCAGAGGAATCCGTTATGATTGACATTGTAAATAAGCTGGGGCTTGATGGAGGGGCTATTGTACATGAATCAGAACAAACAAGCGGGCAACAGTTATTAAATGAAGATTTTGATCTTGCAAGAAATCTAGGCGTAAGAGGATTTCCCACTATTATTATGATGAATGAGGATAAGAAAGGCTTGAAAATTGTTGGTGGACGTCCATTTGTAAACTATGTGGAAGGACTCAAACAGGTTCTCCATTTGGAAGAGCTGCAACCAAAACAACAGCCATCTCTTTTAAGCTTACTTGAAAAAGAAAAGCTTCTATTTTCCAAAGAGATTGAAGTCATGTATGATTTGGAAAAGTCAGAGGCTATAGCCTATGTGAAAAAAGAGCTTTCATCAGATCAATATGAAATGAAGGAAATGCTCGGTGAATGTTATATTACTACTAAATAATGAGGGGAATGGCTATGACATACGTATTACAGGTAGATTTTAAATTGGATGGACCATTTGGTGATGAGATGGCAGAAGCGTTTTCTGATTTAGCAAAAAGTATTTATGAAGAGGAAGGACTTTTGTGGAAAATTTGGACAGAGAGCCCGGAAACAAACGAAGCAGGCGGCATCTATCTATTTGAATCGAAACGCACAGCTGAACAATATATAGAAATGCATTCCAAAAGGCTAGCTGAATTTGGAATCACTACTATCAACGCAAAAATCTTTGCTATCAATTCAAAACTGACTGAAGTCACGAAGGGTCCAGTAAAACAATTAAAAAAAGCTGATGCATAGTAGAATTGCTAGCTAAATCAAAGGAGTCTAATTTCGAATTAAGAAGTTAGGCTTTTCTATATTTAAGAATGAATAAATATTCAGAATATTGTGAGGTTGAACCAAATATGTTGTAGCGTTTACAATAGTTTTATAACACGTTTATGGTATAAAAACATGAATAATGTGAGTGTTATTCTATTTAATGCTCAATACTTCAAAGCTTTTAAAATAGTCCTATAACAGAAGGAGGGATGAGATAGTGAATGAACACAACATATTTGCTTGCTTGTATAGTAGTACAACGATGGATAAATAAATGTTTCTTATAAACACTATTTTAATTGTTGTAATGCAAAATACATAAATTATTGAGATAAAAAGAGATGAGGTTTTAGAAAAAATGAAAAAGTATTCTGTTGCTACCTATTTTTACTTCATTATTCCTTCTTTAATTGGTATCTTTCTATTTATGACCCCCCTTTTAACAGAAGAGGGCTGGAAAGTGCCCATTGCCATACTAGCCAATGTTTTAGCGGGGATTGTGGCTCCAATCATTAGCTATTTTACAATTGGAATGTTTGCCATCTCTGCGATTGGTGCACTGATAGCGAAATTTATCCCTCGTAAAAATGCTAAAGAACCTAGTATTTTAGATTCATTGTTTTATGTTAATTGGTTTTGGACAATCACTCGTTTTATCGGTTTAGCCTTTGCTTCAATGGTGGTCTTCAATTTTGGACCTTCTGCCATCACTAATGAAAAGACAGGTGGACTCCTCATGGATCCAAATGAGGGGCTTGTGACGTTTTTATTTACCATTTTTTTGTTTGCAGGTTTCCTTTTACCATTTTTAACAAACTTCGGTTTACTTGAATTTTTCGGGACAATGATGGTGAAAATTATGCGGCCACTGTTTAAAAGTCCAGGACGTTCTTCAATTGATGCTCTTACGTCATGGGTTGGTGATGGCACAATAGGTGTGTTAATGACCAGTAAACAATATGAGATGGGGAACTATACAAAAAAAGAAGCTGCGATTATTGCCACAAGTTTCTCCGTAGTGTCCATCACATTCTGTATCGTTGTGTTGGATACTGTGCATTTGGCACGCTATTTTATTCCTTATTATTTGACAGTAGTCCTTTGTGGAATTGTATTAGCCATTATTATGCCTCGAATCTATCCACTTGCGAAAAAAGAAGATACGTATATAGATGGGACACCAGTAGATTATTCACGTGAGAAATTACCAGAGGGCTATAATTCTGTCTCACATGGCTTAGAGAATGCACTTGCTATTGCGCATGCAAATCGTGATCCTCGACAATTTTTCAAAGATGGCTCTAGAAATGTAATTGATTTATGGGTGGGTGTGGCCCCTATCGTTATGGCTTTTGGGACAATTGCCTTAATGCTTGCTGAATTTACAAGTATTTTTGTGATTTTAGGAAAACCGTTTGAGCCAATTTTAACTGTCCTTGGCTTGCCTGAAGCGGCTGAAGCAGCGCAAACTATGGTCGTAGGCTTTGCCGATATGTTTCTACCTTCTATTTTAGGTGCAGGAATTGAATCGGATGTTACTAGATTTGTTATTGCAGTTGTTTCTGTGTCACAGCTGATCTATATGTCTGAGGTAGGTGGACTTATTTTAGGTACAAAAATTCCATTGAAGTTTTTGGATTTAGTCGTCTTATTTATACTACGTACGCTTATTTCTCTTCCAATCGCTGCATTGGTTGGTCACCTACTCTTCTAACTAAAATGCCAAGTCTTAAATGGACTTGGCATTTTTCATATATTTAACTATTTGGATTTCTTTGAGATCTCTAAATCAGCATGAATGTTTCTGTTTTCTACGTTTCTCTTTAAATAAAGCTAATAATGAGCCAAGGCTTAATGCCAAACCACCGAGTATACTTGTCATATTAGTTGTATCACCATTTGTTTGTGGAAGTACTCTAGAAACATCTGGTGTTCCTTGCGCTGTGTGAGTTGTTGGTGAACCAGATTTGTTTGGTGTTTCTGGTGAAGTTGGAATAGTTGGTACAACTGGCTTAGCATCCTTTGGCTTATCACCCTTAACCTCATGATAAACGTATGTCACGTTTGTTGTGCCTTCTACAACTTCACCTGTTTCGTCTCCAACTGTCTTAGTTGGAACAAGCTCATAAGTGCGAACATCTTCAGTTACGATACGGGTTGGTTTGTTAACAGGTGTGTCGGCTGTACCAACTGGTGTTTTCGCTGGAGTGTCAATATTGTTTGGTGTTTCTGGTGAAGTTGGAATAGTTGGTACAACTGGCTTATCATCCTTAACCTCACGATAAACATATGTCACGTTTGTTGTGCCTTCTACAACTTTACCTGTTTCGTCTCCAACTGTCTTAGTTGGAATAAGCTCATAAGTGCGACCATCTTCAGTTACGATATGGGTTGGTTTGTTATCAGATGTGTCGTACGCTGTACCAACTGGTGTTTTCGCTGGAGTGTCAATCTTATCAGGAGCGATTGGGTTACCATTTTCATCTTGGTAATGAACGATAACTTCACCAACAACTGGGGCGTAGTAGTAGTTAACAGCTTTCTGCTGATCACCTTCCACTTTACCCTTTTCATCATCACCATCATTTTTAACCAGACGGTAGGTCACACCATTGTACTCGATTTCTGGAACCTTGATATCTTCAGTTGTTGTATCATATGGAGCATCAACATCACCATTATCGATAACAGGATTTGTTGGTTTGATAGTCAGTTTATTGCCATTAACATCTAAAATCTCTTTACCATCGGCATCGAGAGCATAGTAGTTAACGATGACATTACCTGTTACAAGACGATAGATGTAAGTCACTTCTGTTGTGCCTTCAACGACATCACCTGACTCTACATCACCTTCCTTCACTTGTGCAAAAGCATAAGTTTTACCGTCCTTGATGATTGTTTGTGGTTTTTCTGTGTCATCTTGAGCTGTATCGTATTGAACTGTAACAGGATCACCATTATCATCAATAAGATCAACTAAGTTAGTGTCAGTATAATCCTCTTTGATAGGTTCGTCTTTTTCATTGACATAATGAACAAGGACTTCACCTCTAGTCTTAACAACTGGAATATAGCGTCCGTCCATTGTATTGGTTTGTTCTGAAACATTTCCATCTGTCTCATCAGTCCAACCAGTTGTCTTACCATTCAGGTCAGCACGACGGATCGTGATACCTTCTGCCTTACCAACAAAGTCAGCCTCTGGAACAAATTCAACAGCAACATCAGTACCATTGTCAGTAATCTTATATTTACCCTCACTAGGGACAACATAATAGCCTTCTGCATCCAGGGTAACGGGTTGCCCGTTGCTATCAACGATATAGGAAGCCTCAGCAGTATCAATGACGTTAGTTGTCTCAGTTCTAGCTACCTGACCAAAAGCTTCAAAGCTAACTGTTGCTGTTTGGGTTTCACCCTTGTAACCAACAGTGATTTCTTTAGAACCTTTTGGTGGATGAACAACGTCAATTTGGAAGTCTTCGACCTCACCGTCAGGTGCACTACCTGTTGCTTCCAAAATAGATAGGGAGTCGGTTGAAATACGGATACGAGTAGCCAGCTTGCTAATGTCTGTATCCGTGACTCTGACATTATCACCAGACCAAGTCAAGGTGATGTTTTGGTTTTGTCCTGTAACAACCCCGAGGCTAGATTTTTCATCATCAGAGAAGACCCCGTCGTTGTTAAAGTCAATCCAACCATAGACATAGGCTGTTGCTGTGGAATCTTTATTGTCGTTATTGGCAATAATATCTAAGGAGTAATTTATTGTAGAACCATCATGGATAACATACGTATTGCCAACACCCACTAATTGCACTTCGCCCTCGTCAGCATGATTCTCTAAATCATCTCCAGCATATGGATCAGCTTCGCTATTTTTAATCATATTGAGGTCTGGCTCAACTGTTCCTAAGTAAGGTTTAGCAGCCGTCTTTGAAGCTGGAATAACGTGGAGTGCTGTACCGTATGATATCGGTGCATCACCTTCATCGTGGAAGATAAAACCAAAACGCATATTTTGTTGGGCAGGTGAGTTCCAGTAGAAGGAGAACTCACGGACATTATTAGATAGCCAGAGTGGGTTTCCATAGTGTTGTACTTCTGAATAGTTACCAACGGTTTGAGTACCAGCTCCGACGACAGCAGCAGAATGAAGTTTTTTATACGCAGCCAATACTGCGTTCAACTCATCGAGTTCTCCTACACTATTAGGATTCGCAATTGCTGCTTCCGTTTCTGCAATTTTTTCTGCATAATAGGCTACAATGTCTTCATTACCGAAGGTGGTGTTGTTTAGGACATCCCAGTAACCCATTTCCTTATAGTTGGCAATGATGTCCCCATCAGCATTGGTTGCATTGAGATAACGCAAATAAGAGGTAAATTCTTTTTGTTTGGTATCTGCCCAAAGACGGAACTTATCGGTATCGGTTGTTCGGTCATGGACAAGTTGTCCTGAAATATCAAGTACCTCTCCATCAACGTTGGCAAATTCTGTAGCGCCTGAAATATCCAATAAACTCCAAGGTGTACCGTCTGTGACCATAGCGATAAATTCATTATAACGAACTTCTTCTCCGTCAGTTGCAATGAGATTAACTGGAGCAGGTTTACCCAAATAAGTCGCACTTAACTCTAGGGTTACACCAGCATTAATTTGGTCAGAATTTGGTGTTTTAGCAATAACATATTTACCATCGATATCCTCAATAGCGTAGTCAGCCCCTTGTAAAACGTTATAGCCGAACGGAATACTACCTTCAACATAAGTAACAGTTCCATCTTCATTTACTTGAGGAACCTTTGTTGGTTTGTTTCTCATGTCAAATTGTGATGGTCCAACACCAGAATCAGCGCCAGTTATATTGACAGTGTTCTCAATACCTTCAGGAAGCGTGTAAGAGGTGCCATTAGCAGCATTGTATTTTGCAAGCATTTCAGCATAGGACTTTGAAGTGACAAATGGTGCCAATTGTTTGACCTTAATGGTCAATTCATAACCGTCCTTAAGTGTAGTTACCAAGACTGAGTCAGTTGTTAAACTACCGTTTGCATCAAGGTTTGTAAAACCGCTAAAGTCAACCCAGTGGATTTGACGAGCATAGGTTCCGGAGTTATCGTTACGTCCGATGTTATGTTCTGCAGCGGTTTCCGCTTCTTCTGTAGGCTGAGTAACAGTTTCATCACTACGTTCTTCCACAACATTTGTTGAAGGTTCTTCCACAACATTCGTTGAAGGTTCTTCCACAACATTCGTTGAAGGTTCTTCCACAACATTTGTTGAAGGTTCTTCCACAACATTCGTTGAAGGTTCTTCCACAACATTTGTTGAAGGTTCTTCATTTACTTCTGAATTGTTTTCTGGCACAACTGTTTCAGACGGTGCATTTTCTTCACTCACCTCAGTAGAATCATTTTTTTCTACAGTTTCACTATTAGGCTGTGGCTGATTTTCTCCATTATTCAGAGTTTCATTAACCGTTAATTCTTCGTCATTCGTTGGCGTTTCCTCACTAACATTTGTGGTATCAGCTGTACTAGAGACTTCTGTTGGAACTGATGAAGTAGGTTCTTGGGCATTAACCGTAATACCTGCTCCAAAGTAAATGGCACATCCTAAGAAGCAAGACACAATACCAATACTCAATTTTTTCAAACCGTACTTTGGTTTTCGATCTTCTTCATAAAGAAGTGTATTCTTTTTCCCTCTATACTTGTAATTCATCTCTAAGCTTCTCTCCTATTATATATTTGCTTGATATCCCCATTGTATTGCATATAGCCTCAATAAACTGTAAAATTCTGTAATACAACGTATGCTTTTTGTTACAACAATTTACTCAATATAAAAAACTCAAAAACCTCCTTTCTAGTTAGAGGTTTTATACAATATAATCAGGATATTTTTTATTTTAATATAGAAATTTACGTTTCATGACAAAATATGATGAAAAAGAACTAATTATACAACAATATATCGCTATATACTTTGATGAATGCTCTAAATTGGGTCTTGATTTTTAGCCTTGTGAGCATTTGACAAACCAGAAAAATCTTTTATACTATAATTCTATTAAAGAATGGAAACAGAAAATGACCGTGATGTCATAAAAGAAAGGGAGGGGGAAGAAAGTGTGGCACTTTCTATGGAAAACATACAAAAATTAAAAAGTGTAAATAATCGCTTTATTTTTTCTATTACCATCTATGAAAAGAATGGAACCGTTTTATTCTTTGAGGAATTAAAACCTCCGAAACTGCCCCCTTATCCTTTGTCTTTGACATTCAATAAAAAACACAAACTCTCCATACAGTATGGAAAATTCAATGAGGTGTTTTTCATCTTTCCGTTACAGGAGCTGTTTGTTTCCATGGGGCCTATACTGAATAGTCAGAGTATTCCGAAAAATACAATAGAAATCAGTCCTTCTTCCATGCAAGGCTATCTCGAACAGCTTCCCGTATTTTCTTCGGAGCAGTTCAGAGATTTGCTTGTTATCATTGATCATTTATTTTCCTTGCAGTTAGAAAAATATTATGTAAAATACATTCAGCTTCTCACAAAAGTTCAAAAACAGAAATTAGAGAAATTCAATCATCCTTTATCAAAAGACGTTTTAACATCATATACAACATTATTCCATTTAGAACACCAGCTTATGGAAACAATGGCAAAAGGAGATCCTGCACAATTACATAAATTAGTCCGTCAAACACCTTTAGGGATTCTTCCTATTCCAGAAACCAATGACATCCGCAATGAAAAAAACTACTGTATTATTCTTATGGAAAAAATCTCCTGGTTTGCGATTCAAATGGGTGTGGACATTATGAAATGTTTATCCTTGAGAGATTACTATATACAAGAAATCGAAAAACAAACGCAGGTAATGAGTGTATTGACCATACGGGATGGTGCAATCGTCTATTTTACGGAACTGCTACATGAAATATCGATGAACTCTTATTCTTTGCTTATCCGTCGGGTGATCCAGTATATCAACATGCATATCTACGATCCTTTACAGCTTGCGGATATCGAAAAACATTTATTTATATCCAACGCTCAATTACGACGTTGTTTCAAAAAGGAAGTTGGTATCAGTATTGGAGAATATATTAAAAAACAAAAAATGATTATGGCGAAATATTTACTGATGATTCAAATACCGCCTTGTACCGTTGCGAAAGAATTACACTTTTATGATCTCTCTCATTTTACAAAAGCCTTCAAAAAACATACGGGACTTACACCTCTTCAATTTCAAAAAACACATCCCTATCCCCAGGATCACAAGGGAAGGGAAGAAGAGAACAAAGGATCGGATTCATGAACAAAAATAGAACAATGCTTCAACTTCCAGACAAAGGAATCACGTACAAAAAAGAACAAGAAAATGCCTCTCTTGTTCTTTTTTTGCGCCGTAACGACCTTACTTAAAATGATGTTGTGTCAACCATCTTGAAAACGTTGAATGGCTGACATGCAATTTCTCAACCCCTTCCCGAAGACTAATGCTTTCCTGCTCCCATAACCTTGCCACTTGTAAAAAGTTTTCGGGATATTGCTTAGGCAGTCTGCCATAACAGATGCCTTTTTTCTTAGCTTCCTGTATGCCCTCCATTTGTCTTTGGGAAATCTGTTCCCTTTCAATCTGTGCCACCTAGGATAACACCTGCAAGACCAAATCAGCTAAAAACTTTCCTTTAATCCCCTGTACCGGCTGATGGGTAGCCAATCACGTAAAATCCATCAATTTGTTTCACCGTGGTTAAATAACGCCATTGTGCTAAAATCTCCTCATAATTTCTTCCCAGTCGGTCAATATTTTGATTCCTGCTGGAAACACGGGTATAACCATATTGTTTCATTCAAGATTCCTCCTTCCATAAAAATTTTAGAGGAATCTTAAACATCATTTTTTATAAAGAAATCATGGAAGGAAAAAGCTTCCTTCACTTTGTATGTTTGAAAATAGTTTGCATCACAAAATATTATTAAAAAATACTAGTAACTTGGCGAGAATTCCATTTTTGCATATGTGTCACATAACCACTATGCATATACTGTGGCAAGAGGGGGGGAGGTGAGCTTTTATGAGAATTAATTGGAAGGTTCGTCTTCAACATATTCCATTTCTACTAGGGCTATTTTCATTGTTGCTCTTACTCGCACAACAAATGGCTGCAATTTTTGGCTATGATTTTACAGGTGTGATGAGTGAGCAAATATCAGCTATTTTAAATACAGTCTTATCCATTCTTGTGTTAATGGGGGTCATTGTCGATCCAACCACACGGGGTACTAGTGATAGTGAACGTGCCTTAATGTATCGGAGACCGAGATAAAATAAACGAAAAGTGTAATTTTACAATAAGGATAAATATGTTATAATGTTAGAAAATTGATAAAGTGGGGAGGATGATTGAATGTCCCTTGAATTGGAGCGCAGAATTGCGAAGCTCGAGGAGGAAATGGCAGATTTACGTCAGGAGTTGTCAGTATTAAAAGGTTCGCAAAGCACTGAAAAAATTAATACTCTTGATGCCAGACAGTCGATGATCAAGCAATCAGAACCAATTAAACCAAAACCAGTACGGGAGCCGAAGCCTATCCCGACTAAAGTAGCGGAAAAAGAAGTGCAACCACAGCCATCGATGGAGGAACGTGTTATGTGGGCACTTCCAAAAGTATTCATGGTTATTTTAGTAATGGGCGTACTTTGGGGTCTAAAACTTGTCAGTGACTATGGCTATTTATCGGATGGCGTGAAAATCATCCTTGCCTATGTACTATCGGTGGGATTGGCGGTTATTGCCTATGTACTAGAGCGTAGGAAAGTAGGTTCATCGGCTATAACGATTTCTTTATATGGTGGGGCATTTATTGTTGGTATTTTAACAACCGCAGCGAGTGCCATATTGTATGAAATCATTGGTCTTATCCCAGCACTAGGCATTACGCTGCTTTATATTGGTTATGGTATTGCCATTAGCTATTTGAAGAAAAATGAAGCACTAACTGTTTTTGTTGCCTTTACATCATTATTACTACCTTACTTACTAGAATATATGGATTTTAGTGCTGTCATTATCTTATTATTTGTAGTCGTATTGTTTGCTGCATTGCAATTAGTTATTTATCAGCACAAGCAAAAACTAGCCCTTTATATTGCCACATTCTTTTCAGTGCTAGCAGTGAGTGTTGTAGCATTTATGAATAGTGATCAGCAAGTAGTTTTTGCACTTGGCTTACTTGTGATTCTAGGAATCTTTTATGCAATATGGTGTTTACTGTATAACGCACAATCCAAATGGAAGCCACTTCACATTGGACTCCAATTTTCTTTAGGCTCATTTAGTTTATTACTGTTGAACCTAATCATTCGTACTCTAGAAAATGGAGAAATGCTACTCCTCATTTTAATGGCTTTATTTGGCGCTGTAGCGTTTTATAGCTATCGTCAAAAATGGCAGGAGGTACTGGATAGTGCTGTGACACTCGTCTTTATCACCTTCTGTAATATGATACTTCTATTGAATATTCCGAATAAAGTGGATGATTTATTGTATCCGTTGATTGCATTTGCAGGCGTGATGATGAGCTTACGAATACGTGCAAGTATGATGAAGGTCGTTACTTCACTTTCCCTTGTGATGACATTTACACTAAACTTTGTTTTCCATGAACCCAATCCATTTTTCAGCATCGATCATTTAAGCTTATTTATGCCAATCATCTATTTCATCATTATTTATTTATATGCAAGACGTCCAAAAGAGACACTTTCACCTTTTGAAAAGGTCATGAAGGATTTGTACGTAATCGATATTTTAGCAGTGGTCACAGCTGGCTATTTCTTAGCCTATATTAGCAAGCTAGATGCCGTATACTTTACAGCCACAAATGGCATTCCATATATGGTGTGTATCGTATTAGCTGCCTTATTTACTGGTTCTTTATTTGTAGAGGAAACTTACAAAGGACGTGCTTTAACGCCAGTACTTGGCGCATTTTTCCTACTAGTCTCCTTGATGATTAGCACTAAAGTGACAATGTTGGAAAGCTTAAACAGTATCACTAGATTAATTTATATAGCAGTGATTGTAGCGGTTGTCGCTGATGTGCTTGTAAAAGGAATTATTTATCGATTGTATGAGGACCGTCTGGGGAAATATGTGGACGCCATTGTAAGTACGGGGATCGTGCTCACGATGATTTCGATATGGGGGCTGATCCATCAGTTCACGTTTAACAACGCCCTTGATTGGAAGCTAAGTATCGCCCTTACAACTATTACATTATTCTTAACAGCTAGTGTTTCACTATGGATTAGTTCCACACAACATTTAAAAACATTGCGCACAACAGGCTTTATTATTTTAGTTATCGCATTTATTAAGCTAATTTTCTTTGACTTATCTGCCCTTGATTTATTAATTCGAGCTGTTCTATTTATTACCATTGGTGGTATTGGGATGCTGTTGTCGGGTAGATTGTTGAGGAAAAATGAATAAAGTTAGTGTGTATAGGTATCAGTAAATGGTAACAATAAAAATGTCAAAGCGTAGTTTAAACAGCGCTTTGACATTTTTGCTATTAGTTCCTCAGCTCAGAACAATTAACAAGTATCATCTAAGCAATTACTAACAAAAAAGTTTTGCTTATGAAATTAAGTAAGACGAAAAACAGCCATGCAAAAAATTCTCATGGCTGTTTTGTATGTCGCATTAATTTTCAATCATACTTGTTTCCTCAGTCCAGAAAAGATTATCTTTTACGTTTGGAGTAGGGTAATCTGATGTTTCTGTTTCAGGTACAACACCTGGAGGTAGAGGGGTAGCAGGTCCTCCATAAGTGATACTAGTACCTCCACTTGAGGATATATTATTTGCAACTACAATACCTGTAATATTTCCCCCTCCTTTCAAATTAATAGTGGCATTCGGTGCAATTATATATTGCCCATTAGTTTGCATGCCTCCACTAATTTCTATGCTTCTACCTCCTGAAATAATATTTCCGTAGATAGCAGCTCCTGATGTTAAAACCATGTTTGAGCTTTTATTTATAATAGATCCAGCTATTTTTGAGTTAGCATTAAGATTTATTGTAGATGATCCTTGATGATAAATATTTAATTGAGATGGATTCCCATTTTGGTTGAAGGGGCCAATGAAATTACTTATATTTTTTGCATATATATTTAGCTTCCCGTTCCCTTTAATAAAAATTTTCCCGTTTTTAATATTTAAATTATCTATATAAATATCAACCTCTTTATCTCCTACATCAATTGTGAAATCATTCCCTGTAGCCACAGTGAAATTTCTAAACTTAATACTTGAAGATCCTGTAGAAAGGTTTAACGTATATTTTGGATCTCTCCATGTATGGGGAGCGTTATAGTTTCCTTGATTGTCAATAACATCATACGGATTCCATTGATCTCCTATTGTTTGTTTAGATGCATAAGATATATTGTTTGCAGCTAAAAACTTATCATCTGGAAAAAATGTTGCGGGTAGATAACTTTTCGGATCAATATTCAGCTTCGGGACGGTAGTATACGAAAGCCAGTGATCCGCAATTATATTATTTGGATTTTCTAAACTTATATCTCCATTAACTTTTGCTCCACCTTTAAGGGTAAATGTACCGTTTTGTAAACTTACATTTCCTGTAACAGAACCACCCTCTGTAATGGAGATATTTCCTGAAACAATGGAGGCATAGCCATCAGGGAAGCTACCAGGTGGTTGTTCATTATTATTTTCACCAGTGCCATCACCACTGTCATCGTCCTCCGAAAACGGAAGACGAGGTTCAATTTCGATTTCTTGCGTTACCTCACGTTCTTTGGCGCCATCAATGCTGCCCTTTGATACAATATTAATTCGATACGGCAATCGTGTTCCATCTGCTGGTAATTCAGTATCTAATGTAATGGAAGCCACTTTTCCTGTCGAAATGGCATGTGATTCTAGTATAGAAGGGGCATTTTTAAGAGCTTTAAATTCACTATTTAAAATTCTTCTGTATTCAGCTTCAGCCTCAGCCTTTTTTAAACGTGGAAGCTGAGGTCGAGCGCTTTTTCTTCTTGTATTTTCCCTATCAATCCATTGCGTAATTTGCTGATAGGACCTACTTTGAATTTCTGTTAATTCTTTTTTTACTTCTAATTTCGCTAAACTCATCCCCGCCTCAGCAATATAAAAGACAGCCTGATCTTTTCTCTCGTAGTCTACTTGTTTTAGACTGTTAGAAGAGACACTGAGTAAAGAAATACCAAGAATGGAGATAATCACAACTAAAAATAATGCAAGGGCAAGTGCTGAACCTCGTTGATTTTTCATTTGTTTACTCATTATTTTCCTCTCCTTTGAGTAATATCTGTTGCTGCTGTTTGACCATCTTCACTTCTAATTTCAATAGTCCCTCCACTGATCGTAAATGAAGATATTTTATATGCAATGGCTTCTTCTCTACCATTTGAATTGCGAATAATTTGATTATTTTCTAATCTATAAGTTGATACAACTTCCTCACCTAACAGTAAGGTGTGTAATTCTGTCGGAGGGTCTGTTGTATCATCAGATTCTGTTATCAGGTTATCACTTTTTCGAAAATCCTTCGTAATTACTTTTAATGCAAAGGATAAATCCTTAATATCACGATTATGAGTACTTTGCTCGAGTTGTTGCTTTGTAGCAGATGTTACGATACTAATACTCAGCATGGATACGATGGCAAGAATAACAACGACTGTGAGTACTTCAAATAATGTAAGACCTTTGCTATTTCGGAGCCATTTCATCTTATTTTGCCCCCCCAAGTATATACACATTTTCCATTGTTGCTTTACTATTTGTACTGTTTTCAATAACTTCTAGATGTACATAAACCGCATTTTTATAAGCGGTATCTGCAGGAAATGTTTCTAATATTAAATAGTAAGTAAAACGATCTTCTTCGTGTGGTAGATATTTATACACTTGGTTAGTGGGTAGAGAAGATGAGGTCGTTTTAGCATTCTCTTCATCTAATTCATAGCCACCTGCTAAATCTTCATAAGTAACAGCTCCACCAGACGTATTATAAATCTCCTCCATCTTTACTTGTGCGGCATAAGTAGCATCCATAATATCATTTGATTTGTGTGTTGTCTTATTTGATTGAACAAGCAAGCCAAAAAATGAAATTAACACAATGCCTATTATTAAAAGGGCGGCAACAACTTCGATCAAAGTCATGCCTTGATTATTTTTAAGATATTTTATCAAAATCAATTCCCTCCCTATATTACTATTGATATATCAATAGCTTGGGTTATGTTGAGTAACCGAAAAATATTTTGTACGTCTATATTTAGCTTTATTTTGTTGTATTAATTTATTTTACAATGTCTTTGTCCACTTCAAGGTTAATGTGGACTTCATGGAGCAACGCTTTATCAATAAATTTACCACTAACAAATCTTTCATCATTTGATGTTCATAAACATAGATTTCATATAAGGTATGTAAAACCTCCTAAATATTATAAATATTTTTAATGCTAAAGATATAGTTGGCTTCAATTTATTATAAAATAAAAATTTCTTAAATATGTAAGTAAATTCAAAAAGATAATGAATGATAATAGTCGATTAAGGCTATTATAACAAATTCTAAATATGTATCGAATGGAATTTAAGGTTATTTGTAGTTCTTTGTGACTAATCATTGAATTATTTTTTAATTTTCGTGTAAAATATCTAGTCAAAATCGGAACAAAGTTGCATTTTAGTAGTGCCAGAATACCATAGTTGTAGTATGATTTGTATATAAATAGAAAACCACTAAGTTAAATAAAGGATGATGTGGATGAAAACATACATAAAAATAATTAGCTTGTTTTTGGTAATTGTTCTAGTTGTGGGATTTTTTGTTCCATCATTTGTGCTAAATGACACAGTTTTTGCTAAAGAAGGTCCTAAATCTTCAACCATTGGGGGTATTAAGATCCATGATGTGAAAACAGTAGATTTAGCAACTACGCTACAAAATGCAATTTCAGAATGGCAAGGTGCCGAAATGGAAATTGTTAGTGATGGTATAGCCAAAACCATTGACTCGAAACAATTTGTTTTTGATCCATCAGCAGCTATTGCTCAGTACGAAATGCTGACTAAAAAGCCTTGGTATGCTTTTTGGCAAAAAGAAAAAGTAGTTCATATTCCCATTCCTGTTACCGTCAATGAAGCGATTACGCAGCAAATAGATGAAGCAGGTGTTTGGGATACAGATAAAACACTCCAGAAACTAATCTTACAAGCCAGCTATTTGAAGGAGCATAAGGTCGAAGCCGTTATCAATGAAGGTTCCATGCAAACCGGGGAAAGGATTGCCTTTCAGATTGCCGAGCTACCAGCAAATAGTCAAGGAGTAGCAAAAATCATTCCGTTATTAAATGATGTAAATCTAGTTCCAAATCAATCCATCTCGTTGCTTACACTTTTAGGTGAACAGGCTGGGGTTGTCAATGATGCAGGTTTAGATTTTGTGGCATCAATGCTATATAGTGTAATTCTTCAAACGGATTACGAAATTTTAGAAAGACACTCTCAGGAAATAAATCCAAGCTATTTGCAACAGGGAATTGAGGCAGATATCAATACAGCATTAGCAAAAGACTTACAATTTATTAATCGGTCTGAGCAGCTCGGTAAACTGAAAGCATCTATAGAGGGTAATCAATTAAAGATAGAAGTTTTTGCAGCCGCGAAAGACAAGGACATCACAGTACGTGTTAGTAAGGATAAAATTGTAAAGCCACGCATTATTTATCGCTATTCGAAGGAGTTAAAGGCTGGACAAGAAAGAGTGGAGCAAGAGGGGAAAGAGGGTTCAAGAGTGGAAGTATATCGTTCCATTTTAGAGAACGGTGCAACAGAAGAACAATTCATTAGTAGAGATTATTATGCACCTCAAAATCGAATTGTTACGCGTTCTTCGCAGGAGCCTGTTATTATCACAACGCCTACTCAGAACGTAGGGGCGGGTGCATCAGATCCTGATTTAGAAGTGGATTTAGATGGTAATGGCTTGCCTGATGTGAAGCCTTCAAAATCAGAGGAAACAAAGCAAGAAGATGGACCAGAAATTGTCTATGGCTACTATGATAAGGGTGGTAATTTTGTACAAACAAGTCCATAACGATTGGAGGTATGTTTATGGCAATGAAGCCAGGGCGTAAACGTTTAGGGGATTTACTGGTGGAATCAGGTGTTATCACAGCTGACCAGCTTGAGTACGCATTAACTACTAAGATGAAAAATGAGAAGCTTGGAGATTTCCTTATCAAAGAAAATTTCTTAACAGAGCAGCAGCTTATTGAAGTCTTAGAATTCCAGCTTGGTATCCCTCATATCAGCTTGAATCAGTTTTCAATTAGTCCCGAATTATTACAGCTAATTCCAGCGGAGCTGGCAAAGCGGACAAATATTATGCCGATTCGCAAAGAAAAAAATAAATTGTTTATTGCAATGGAAGACCCAATGGATTATTTCGCCATTGAGGAAGTTCGTATGACGACAGGCTGTCAAATCGAGACAAGTATTGCGGCAAAAGATGATTTATATCGGACGATAACAAAATACTATGATTTACAGGAATCAATGGATGCGGCCATGTTGGATTTGGCTGCCACAAGTACGGAAACACAAGAGGAAATAGAGAATGAGGATTCACCTATTGTTCGTTTAGTGAATCAAATTATTGCGAATGGTGTCGCACAGCGCGCTAGTGATATCCATTTTGATCCGCAAGAAACAGAGCTTCGTGTCCGCTATCGGGTAGATGGTGTGCTACGTACTGAGCGATCCTTGCCAAAGCACATGCAAAACGTCGTATTGGCGCGTATTAAAATTATGGGGAATTTAAATATTACAGAAAATCGTATTCCGCAGGATGGACGTATTAAAACCAATGTTAATTTTAGACCTGTCGATATCCGTTTAGCTACCCTACCAACAGTTTATGGTGAAAAGGTAGTTATGCGTATTTTAGATTTAACTAATTCAGCCAATGATATTGATAAATTAGGCTTTAGTGCAAGTAATGAAGCACTTTTCAGGAAAATGATAGCCCATCCAAACGGTATGATGCTGATTACTGGACCAACAGGCTCAGGTAAGTCCTCTACGTTATATGCGGCCCTTTCTCATTTAAATGAAGAAGGCGTCAACATAATTACGGTTGAGGACCCAGTGGAATATCAGTTAGATGGTATCAATCAGATTCAAGTAAAAGAGGAAGTCGGCTTAACATTTGCGGTAGGGTTACGCTCAATTTTACGACAGGACCCCGACATTGTAATGGTAGGGGAAATTCGTGATCTTGAAACAGCTCAAATTGCTATCCGTGCTTCACTAACAGGCCATTTAGTATTAAGTACACTGCATACTAACAGTGCTATCGAATCTATCTCACGGCTCCATGACATGGGGATCGAGCCATTTTTATTATCCTCTTCCCTTGTAGGAATCATGGCGCAACGTCTTGTACGAAAAGTTTGTCGTGATTGTGCTGAACCATATATATTCACTTCTCGTGAACTAGAAATACTTGAGGAGAATGGGGTGGAAGGCGTAACACATGGTAAAAAAGGGCGTGGATGTCCTGCCTGCAATCAAACAGGCTACAGAGGACGTATGGCGATTCATGAAATCCTCCCTGTTGATCGCCAAATAAAGGATATGATTTTAAATCGTGTTGGTGATCGCGTCCTCCGTGATTATATGAAAGAAAAAGGCTACCATACCCTATTAGTGGATGGATTACAAAAGGTTGTAGCAGGCCAAACAACCACTTCAGAAATATTACGTGTTGCAAGTGCAGACTAGGGGTGAAAAAAATGACAGCATATTCAATCGTTGAATTATTAACACGTGCATTTGAAGAAAAAGCATCTGATCTTCATTTAACAAAAGGTATTCCACCAGTATATCGTATCCATGGGCAACTAGAGCATTATGGCACAATCCCACTTGAAACAGAGGATTTGAAGGCAATGGTAAAGGTCATTCTTCCTGTCCATAAACAACAGGAATTTGAGGATAAGGGAGAAACGGACTTTAACTTTTCATTGCCTGGGAAATGTCGATTCCGTGTCAATGCATACCATCAGCGAAATGAAGTGACGATTGCAGCTCGTTTAATTGAGGCTAAAATTCCTTCTATTGAAGCACTCAATATGCCACAGGTGTTATATAAGCTTGCGGAAAAACCACAAGGCTTAATTTTAGTAACTGGCCCAACAGGCTCAGGGAAATCAACTACCTTGGCAGCAATGATAGATCACATCAATGAAACAAGATCTAAACATATTATTACGTTAGAGGATCCAATTGAATATTTGCATACACATAAGAAGTCTGTCATCAATCAACGTGAGATTGGTGTCGATACAATGAGCTTTGCCAATGGTTTACGTGCATCATTACGTCAAGACCCAGATATTATTTTAGTTGGGGAGATGCGAGATTATGAAACCATTTCAACGGCTATTACGGCTGCTGAAACAGGGCATTTAGTAATGGCTACACTGCATACAAGTAGTGCACCAACGACGATCGACCGTATTATCGATGTATTTCCACCGCATCAGCAGAGTCAAATTCGTGTGCAGCTTGCGAATGTACTACAAGGTATTGTTTCTCAGCGTTTATTTGTACGTAAGGATGTAAAAGGGCGTATTGCTGCGACAGAAATTTTAGTACAGGCACCTGCTATTTCTAATTTAATTCGTAACGAAAAAATTCACCAAATTCCAAGTGTGATGCAGACAAGTAAAGCATTGGGTATGCACACATTGGAGTATTCCATGCAACACCTAATTACCACAGGTAAGATTTCACTAGAGGATGCAAGACCATATATGAACGCTGGTGATTATAGTTGACGATATTTCGTTATAGTGGTCGGACCAAAACAGGAGCACCTAAAAAGGGCATTATCGAGGCACCGAATAAAAAGGTAGCCATGGAAAAGCTTCGAGCACAAGGAATTAATGCACGAGAACTTCAGGAGTCAAATAGCATTTTACATAAAGATATTGCTTTTGGAACAAAAGTAAAGCACCAGGAATTTGTTATTTATTGTCGACAATATGCGACATTAATTCGTGCTGGCGTTCCCGTTGTTGAAGCGACCCATATTTTGGGTGAGCAAACACGGAGTAAACCACTAAAGCGAGCATTGATGCAGGTTGAAGAGGATATTCGAAATGGTATGGCATTTTCAGATGCAGCAGGCAAACACCCAAAAGTGTTCCCATTGCTATTTGTCAATATGATGCGTGCTGGTGAGGCTACAGGGAACGTCGACGATACATTAGATCGTCTTGCAAGCACACTAGAGAAGCAATACAACATTAAGAAAAAAATTCAATCTGCCATGACCTATCCAGCGATTTTATCGCTTTTAACACTAGTGGTTGGTATGTTTTTAATGGTGTTTATTGTGCCAACCTTTATGGATGCATTTAAAGAAATGAATTTGGAAATGCCGTTAATAACGGTCATTGTAGTGGGTATTAGTGATTGGCTCATTCAGTTTTGGTACTTTGTGATTTTAGGGCTTTTGGTATTAGTAGTGGGCCTTCACTATTTCTATAAAAATAATAAAGAGTTTCATTATGCCGTCAATGTATTTTTACTGCGTATGCCAATCTTTGGACAGCTTTTGCAAAAGGATATTATCGCGAGAATGACAAGAACCTTGTCAACACTCTTTAGCAGCTCCGTACCAATCTTACAAGCCTTAACAATAGTCGAAAAGGTTGGTGGTAATCCGGTAATGGGTAAAGTGGTACTGGAAGCGCGCGATAATTTAGAAAAGGGTGGCACATTATCAGAGCCACTTGAAAAAAGCTGGCTATTTCCACCACTCGTTACACAAATGACCTCAATTGGCGAGAAAACAGGGTCCTTGGATTACATGCTCGAAAAGATCGCTGATTTTTATGAAGAGGAAGTAAACCGTGCTGTCGATACCATGAAGTCACTCATTGAGCCTTTAATGATTGTAGTACTGGCTCTAGTTGTAGGAGTCATCGTTGCGGCTATATTCTTACCAATGTTCCAACTATATGAAAATATGTAATGTTTACAATATTTATATGGATGCCCTTTTGTTCCGCTTAATGGAAAATATCTACTTAGATTTGCTAACAAAAGGAAGCGGCAAGTAGGTATCTTCATGGTTAAGTATTAAAGGAGAGACTGGACATGGAAATTAGGGTAAAGAACGAAAAGGGCTTGACATTAGTCGAGTTATTGGCAGTCATTGTTATTCTAGCTATCGTTGCTGCCATTGCAATTCCAGCTATAAGTAATGTCATTGATAATTCACGTTATAAGGCATTAAAAGCAGATGCCATTAATGTTATTCATGCTGCGCAGTTTTATTTTATGGAGCATCCAACCGCTGATCAATGGCAAATCGTCGAAGTGGAAAAATTAGTATCCGACGGGTATCTAGACAGTGCCGGTAAAATATTAGAGGCAGATAAAGAAGGTCAGAGTGCCAATGTTCAATTTATCGAGGGCACCTACTACTTCAATGCGCATGCGATTTATTACAGCAATGGAAAATATATTAATTTTGATAATGCCACCTTACAGCATATTGCAGACGATATTCGTAAGGGCAGCAAGGGAACTGGTGGCAAATGTATAGGGCGAGATTGTGCAGCTTCGCCATAATGTTCAGAAGCGCGTGTACACACACTTCATATAAAACTATTAAGGAGGATTTCATTATGTTAAAAAAATGGAAAAATAAAAAACTATTGAAAAATGAGAAAGGTTTAACATTAGTTGAACTATTAGCTGTAATTGTTATCCTAGCAATTATCGCAGCAATCGCTGTACCTGCAATTGGTAATATTATCAATAAGTCGAAGGACCGTGCAATTTTAGCGGAAGCATCAAATATTCTCTCAGGGGCAAAGATTGCTTATATTGATGGGGCTTGTACTGATGGTAAATGTGATGCAGAGGCATTAAAACCATTTGTAGATGGAATTGATTTAACAGGTACTTCAGTTACTTTTGAAAAGGACGCATGGTCAATTGAGTATCCTAAATTTGATAGTATGAAAACTAATCTCAAATTAGGAAAAACTGAAGTAACTGAAAAAGAATTAAATGAAGCATTAACAAGCGCAGGAGAAAAACCTGCGACTACTCCAGATACTCCAAAGCCATAATCAGTCCTCCCAACCCACTCAGAAGCGCAAGAAAATTTGCGTTTCTGGCTGGGAAATGGATGACTAATAGAAAAAATCGATTATACTGAATAGGATAAGGAGGTCTTTTCACATGTTTAAGAGAAAAAGAAAGTCGCATGTTTCGATTGAACTGAAGGATTATGTGCTGCGTGCGATTGTGGCGAAAGGACCAGAGCCTAATCAGTGGCAGGGCTATGAATACCCTTTAGCAGCTGGAATCGTTGAAAATGGAACTATTATCGATGAGGTAGCTCTTTTTGAGGTGATTAAAGAGCAAGTAATGAAATGGACAGGGAAAAAACAGGCTGTTCGTATGTTTGTCCCTGATACGACGGTTCTATTGAAAAACTTTGAGCACCCTAAAGATGTAAAGCCTCAGGAATTACGAGGATATGCTGAAATGGAATTGGGACATTCTATTCATTTACCATTTCAAGACCCTTTAATTGATGTGTATGATGCAGATGCCGAGGACGGCAAGGCTATCTTATTTGCTGCACCTTCTGAAGAGATTACGAAACTGGTAGGGATGCTGTTAGATGTTTCATTAGAACCCGAAGCTGCCGATATTCGTGCGCTTTGTAATATACGTTTATTAGAGCACATGTCCTTATTAATGCCTAATAAAACCTATTTAATTGCAGAATGGTCAATTAATGAACTCTCCATCAGTATTTTTTCCAATGGCCAAGTGGAGTTTTTGCGCTATCAAACCATTGAAGTAGATATGACGCAATGGCTGGGAAAGAAAGAGAATGAGTTTAGCTATCAATTTATTTATAATGGCGAATCAGAGAATTATCAAATGGTCGTAATGGATCAGGTTTTAGAGATTGATCGGATGATGAATTTCTTTAAGTTTTCTTTACATAAAGGTGAAAAAACAGTGGATGAAATTATCATGCTTGGCGATAACCCACTATTGAAATCAATTGGGAACTTACTCGCTTCTAATTTAGAACCACCACTAAGGGTTGTCGATGGGAAAAAAATTGAGAAATCGTTTCCTCGCTTTAAGCGAGAATTTTCAACGTTGCTTGGCTTAGCTTTGAAGGAGGTTCGTTAATGGTTCCAGATATAAACCTCTTACCACAACTTGAAAAAAGAACAACCTCTCCCAAGCTTTTTTATAGCTTGGTGATTGTCATTGTGGGACTTATTGTAGCTTATTTACTTTTTTTATTTTTTACATCCAAAAGTGAATTGTCACGATTGACTGCAGAGGAACAGGCATTAACAACACAGCTTGATCAATTGCAGCAAGAGCTAGACGCACGACAAAATGTCGATCAGGGTTCGTTGGAAGATTCAGTAACTTTTATACAAAGCGTTTCTTATCCTGTAACACCGTTAATTGATGAAACAAAAACTTTATTACCAACTCAATCCTATTTACGTAGCTATGTTTTCGGAGAGAACTCGGTGAATATTGAAGTGGATTTTGAAACGATGACAGATATATCGAAATATGTGGAGCGACTTTTAATGAGTAGCTATTTTACAGATGCTCAAATTAACACTGTCTCAAACTTTGAAATAGAGCTAGGTGAACAAAGGGTGTTAACACCCCAACAAAAATTTAAAGAAGTACCGCGATATTCAGTGTCCATTACAGCGACAATCGATTTTATGTATTTAGCTGGAGGACGACGCTCATGAATAAATTAACGAGTAGTAAAAATTCATCTATGATCTTGTTACTGGCGCTGATAGCTGCTATTTTATTTGCGCTGTATTATTATTTGCTTTCACCAAAATTGGATGAAGTGAATGAAAAAGAGAGTAATGTATTGCAGGTGCAGCAAGAATTAGCTAGTGTCAAAGAACAACTAGCACAATTAGACAAAGAGCAGGGACAGCCTACTATCAATATATTAGCCTTAAGACAAAAGCTACCTGCAACAAGAGCCGTTGAAAAGATTATTCTTGATTTAGCTGAGATTGAAGAGGTGACAGGAACTCGTATACTGTCTTTAACTGTTCAAGGTGAGGACGGCACTGTGACACCTTCAGATGTATCGAATGATCTTAATATGTTGGAGCAGGCTGAAGCAGAGGTCAATGGTGATCAGGAGAACAAGGAGAGTATTACACCGATTGCCTCTCTTTCGGAGGACTCTTTACCAACTAATTTAAAGCTTGTTACTTTTATATTAGAGGTGGGTGCGCTTGATTTTAATTCTCTTGAAAGCTTTTTACAGGAGGTTGAACAATTAGAGCGTGTCATGAAAACCGATAAGATTGAATTTAAATTGCCTGGAGAGCAGGCACAGCTTGAGAAAGATGCAGATCTTACGTTAAAGGCAACAGTGCAAGTGACAACGTTCTATTACGAAGAACAACAATAACTTTATTGATAGGCGCACCATACTGCATTTGTATGGGCGCCTATTGGTTTAGGAGGACATAAAATTGGAAATGGCTTATACGATCTTTATTTTTTTATTTGGACTTGTCTTTGGCTCTTTTTATAATGTAGTTGGCTTACGTGTACCACAGAAGGAGTCGATTGTACATCCTCCTTCACATTGTCCAAAATGTCAGAGACGACTGACGGCGCTTGATTTAGTACCAGTTTTGTCTTATGTATTGTTAGGAGGAAAATGTCGTGGTTGTGGCAATAAAATTTCTTGGGTTTACCCAGTCATAGAATTAATGACAGGTGTATTATTTGCCTTTGCTTATGGGCAGTTAGGCTGGGGCATAGAATTGATAGTAGCCCTCTTTTTTATCTCCTTATTAGTTATTATCGTTGTATCAGATTTAGCCTATATGCTAATTCCAGATAAGGTGTTAGTATTCTTTTTACCTTTGCTAGCTATTGGACGAGTGCTGTCACCATTAACACCGTGGTGGGACTCTCTTGTGGGTGCTGTGGTTGGTTTTGGCATATTATATATCATTGCTGTGCTATCGAACGGTGGCATGGGTGGAGGCGATATTAAATTATTCTTTTTAATTGGTCTCGTTCTGGGTACGATTGATACACTGTTAACGCTATTTTTAGCTGCAGTGATTGGTATGATTGTCGGGATTACCATGTTATCGAAAAACAAACAGGGGAGAAAAACACCCATTCCGTTTGGGCCATCTATTGCATTGGCCGCAGTTATTGTTTATTTCTATGGCGATCGATTAATCAATTGGTATCTAGGCTTTTGGTAATTGTTCAATTTTCAGGAATATGGAGGGAAGCAAGTGAAACCGATTATTGGTATTACAGCCTTTGTTGAGGATGATTTATCCTCTCGATTAAATGTGGCTTACAGCAAAAGCATCATTGAAGCTGGTGGAATTCCATTGATTATTCCAATTGGGGTAGAAGAAGAGGCAGCACAGATTTTAGCCCTTACAGACGGTTTATTATTATCTGGTGGTTATGATGTGCACCCATTTCTATTCGGGGCTGAGCCTTCATTAAAGCTTGGGAAAATTCACCCCGCGCGAGATACGGTCGAGTTAGCATTAATTGAAGCCGCATTCCAACGGAAGATGCCTATTTTCGGGATCTGTCGAGGAATTCAAATGCTAAATGTTGCTTTAGGTGGTACCTTATATCAGGATATTGATAGTGATCATTTTAGCACTAAATTACTTCAACATATGCAACAATCAGGTCGAGCTGTAGCTACCCATTCTGTACAGATTATTGCTGACAATCTATTAGCGACTATCGTTGAACAAGAGAAGATAGCAGTGAATTCATTTCATCATCAAGCGGTGAATGTGTTAGCAGAAAAATTAAAAGTAGCAGCAAAATCCAGCGACGGTATTATCGAAGCGGTAGTTCATGAGGAGATGCCATTTTGCTTGGCTGTTCAGTGGCATCCTGAGGAACTAGCCATAGCAGGAGATGAGAGTGCCCAAAAGCTATTTTCAGCCTTTGTGGAAGCGAGCATAAAATTTAAGAAGGAAGCTTAGAAGAGGCATTGTACAAAGAATCCAATCGGATGTGGATTCTTTTTTTGCGTAAAAAAGAGGATACATGCTCTTAAAAGGAACATAATCCTCAAAACCTGCTTTAATCGTTAATGTACACGTCTGTAAAGACCTACAACTTGTCCTAAAATAGAAACTTGATCCACAATAATAGGTTCCATAGAAGAATTTTCAGGCTGTAAACGGAAATGGTTTTTCTCTTTAAAGAAACGTTTTACAGTTGCTTCATCTTCAGCTGTCATAGCTACAACAATATCCCCATTATTAGCTGTTGCCTTTTGTTTTACAATGACTAAATCTCCATCTAAAATCCCAGCTTCAATCATTGATTCTCCCATAATTTCTAGCATGAACAATTGATCTTCACTTGTGCCGTACGTATCGGGTAATGGGAAGTATTCTTCAATGTTTTCAATTGCTGTAATTGGAGAACCAGCTGTAACCTTCCCGACAAGTGGAACATGGATCACCTGTTGCTTTTGGATGGATTCTTCAGGCTCTAAAATTTCAATTGCACGTGGCTTTGTTGGATCTCGACGAATAAAGCCTTTTTGTTCTAATCGAGCTAAATGTCCATGAACAGTTGAACTGGAAGCAAGTCCAACTGCTTCACCAATTTCGCGTACTGATGGTGGATATCCTTTAGCTCGTACCTCTTCCTTAATGAAAGCTAAAATGTCCTCTTGTCTTTTCGAAACTTTTTTCATGAGTGCTCACCTCTTTTTTTCTAAAATCATCTTCTTATTTGATAGTATAACAGAATGCGAACACGTATGCAAACATAGGTTCGAAAAGTGTTTGACAAAAACGTTTGTTCGCTTTATTATGGGAACATACATTCCGAACAAACATTCTTAAAAAGGGGTAATGATTATGACATGGTTTAAGAAAAACACACATATCTCAATTTTAATAGGAGCTTGTTTATTATTTGCAGCATACCTTTACATTACAGATCCAGGAAAAGTTAGTTACGCAGAAATTGAAATTGAACATGGGGATAGCTTGTGGTCGTTAGCCGAGCAATATCGTGGTAAAATGAGTACTGATGATTGGATAAAGCTTGTAAAAACTGAAAATGAACTAGCAGATATTAAAATTGTAGCGGGAAAATCTCTAGTTATTCCTGTTGTGAGTGATCAAGCCAGTCCCATCAATACTATCGAAATTGCGAGAAATGAACAATGATAAATAATCAACTATCGGCTGTTGTCTATTGTCGCGTAAGCACTGAAAAAGAAACACAAAGCTCCTCATTAGAGCGCCAGCAGGAAGAGTTGCTGCGCTATGCTAAAGAGCAAGGCTATGCGGTGAAGGGCGTGTTTAAAGATCAACATAGTGGCTATGATGTAGAACGTGAAGGCTTACTAGAAATGCTTGATTTTATAAAAGACAAGAACATTAATGCTCTTTTTGTCCAAGATGAAACTCGTTTAGGACGAGGCAATGCAAGGATGGCTGTATTACATTTATTACAAAAGTCAGCAACTGATGTTTTTTCTATGCGTGATGCAGGCCCAGTCCAATTAAATGAAATGGATACGATGCTGCTTGAAATTTTAGCAATCGTAGAGGAATATCAGCGTAGAATCCATAATGCTAAAATTCGACGAGGTATGCGACGTGCTGTAGAAAATGGTTATCGTCCAGAAAATAATTTATCGAACCGAGGTAATCCTCAGGGGCAGGAGCGAAAAGATCTACCTGTAGAGGAAATTGTGAAGCTACGCAAACGTGGATTTACCTTTGAAGAAATTTCTATAACGCTTAGAGGGTTAGGCTTTGAGGTAAGTAAGGCGACTGTACATCGTCGTTTCCAAGAGCACCAAGAAAGATTAGCAGGAAAGTAATATTCCTGCTAATTTTTTTCTGTAAAAAACTACTGAATGGAAGAAAAGCTTTCGATAATAACATGATTAGGCAGTTGGAAAGGGTGCTCTTTATTTATTCGGTCATAAAACATGATGCCATTTAAATGATCGATTTCATGCTGTACAACGATGGCCCCATAGCCCTGTAACTGTACAATGCTTTCATGTCCATCGATGTCGTAAGCTTTGACTTTAATTCTCTCATATCTCGGTACAAAACCAGGGACAGGTCGATTTACAGATAGACAGCCTTCTCCCTCCGGAAGATAAATCATATTAAGGGAATGACTGATTATTTTAGGGTTAATCAGCATCATTTCTTGGTCATCAAAGAGTACAGCAAACATGCGTTTATTTACGCCAATTTGATTAGCAGAGAGTCCACTTCCAGGGCGAAGTTTATATTTTTTTGCTAGCGTTGGATTTTGGCTATTTTTCAGATATTGTAGCATGGCTAGGAGGGTATTACGGTCCACAGTGGTCACGGGTATCGGCACTTCTTGAGTTTGTTTTCTTAAAATTGTCGAGTGTTCTTTCACGAAGTCCTTCATTGTAATCATATAATTTGGGTGAAATTTAGTCATAGATAAATACCTCATCAATACGGCTATTGAGAACCTTAGCAATCTTAAAAGCTAATTCTAGGGTCGGATCATATTTATCATTTTCAACACTATTAATGGTCTGTCTCACAACTCCACATTCTTTTGCAAGAGCAGCTTGTGTTATGCCTAATTTTTTTCTTAAAATTTTGATAATGTTCTTCAGAATTATCCCTCCATTTTGTCTAAAGTATTAGACATATATCGTAAGATAAGAATCGAAAAATGTCCAACTGATTGGACATTTTTCAGTGTGAAAAACAAAACAGTCAATTGAAGGGTAGAATGGATTTCCGTTGCAGGCTACTTGCTTTCCTGTGGCACGCTGGCGGAACGGAAATCACCCACAGCCTTGTTAAAAGGTCTCATTCTACTAATGACATCATTTTTCAACAACATGAAATGCCCGATTAATTGGACATTTGGGTTTTAAATCATCACTTAATACCAATTTTCATCAAAATTTAGCTTTAACGCATGCCCGAAACAAATACCGAAAGGAATAAAACCTCTTCCTCTTGCTGTAATGATATTTCCATCTTGTACCACTAGTTCATCTGAATAGTTATGAAGCTCAAAGCACTCTAACTGCTTCATACCATCAAAAGGTAGTCCTACTGTATATTTCTTGTTTTTTAAGACACCTGCTTTTGCCAAGAGGTAAGGGGAGCTAGAAATACTGGCAATCATTCCTCCTTTTGCAGATAGATAACGAATGAAATCTAGTAAGCTCTCTTCAAGTTGTAATGTAGAAATATCCATACAGCCTGGTAATAGTAGACTATCAATATCGTCAAGCTCTATTTCATTCACGGATAAATCAGCTATACAATTTAAACCAGATTCTCCTCTGATAGGTTTGGTATTCGATCCTAGTGTGATGATGGGTTTACCGCCTTGCATTAATATGGACAAAGCAACACTCAATTCATATTCACTAAATTGTGGGTATAATAACACCGCAGTTTTCTTCATTTCACACACCTCTTAGCTTTAGATCGTTCCATTCTTCCTCTAAAATAGCGTAATAGTATTCATCCCACCAAGTCTCTCCATGAGGTATGCATTTTTTAAAAAATCCTTCTCGGCGCATCCCGATTTTCTCCATGACTCGGTAAGAAGCAATATTCTCTGGCTGGCATGTGGCAATAATTCGATGAAGTTTCATTTTATTAAAACCGTGATCTAATAGGGCCTGAGCAGCTTCAGAAGCATAACCATGATTGTGATAGGCAGGATTCATAACCCATCCAATTTCATACGTATGGTCGCCAAAGTATTTGTGGAAAACAAGATGACCAATGACTCGCTGTTGTTCACATAAAACAATGGCGAAATGTTTTGCTTGCTCGGTGCTATTCTCTGTTATGAAATGTTGAACCTGATCTTCATTCAACACACCTTCTGGCATATAGTGCATGACCGTTTTGTCGGACATATAGCTATAAACAGCCTGCCAATCTTGGGCTTCAAATGTTCGAATAAGTAGTCTAGGTGTTGTGATGTTCATGGTAGCTCCTCCTATTATCTATCAAATTTTTCCTATTATTATTAGTTATACACCTCTAACTTCTGGAAGTCATGTAAATAATGGCTAAGAAGTGTTTTTAAGGGTTGGTATAACTGCATTTTAAGGGAAACCATGCTATACTTTGCATACTGAGGTCATTAAGCTAGGTACTGAAAGGTGTGTAACCATGTTATCAAAGGAAAAAATTAACCGAATTAATGAATTATCTGCTAAAGCGAAAAGCGGACAATTAACAGAGGAAGAAGCAAAGGAGCGCACAGCGCTTCGCAAGGAGTATTTAGATACGTTTAGAGCAACGATGCGAGATACGATTGAAAACGTTAAAGTGGTCGATGCCGAAGGAAATGATGTAACGCCTGAGAAGGTAAAACAAGCACAAAAAAATAAATTTCTAAATTAATGTGACACAATTCAATAAAGTATGTATGAAAACGCAAATAGTATAACAAAAAGCATTGTTTTCTAAAGCAATGTTGACTAAACTGTAAAAGAACAATATATAGGACGAGAAAGGATGTCACAATATAATGACTCAACACGCGGATCTTTTAGCAATTAATGCTATCCGAACTTTGTCAATCGATGCTATTGAAAAAGCAAATTCTGGTCACCCAGGTTTACCAATGGGAGCAGCGCCAATGGCTTATACGCTTTGGACAAAACAATTACGCCATAATCCAGCAAATCCAAAATGGTTTAACCGTGATCGTTTTGTACTGTCAGCAGGCCATGGTTCAATGCTTTTATACAGCTTACTTCACCTTGGAGGCTATGGTTTACCAATGGAAGAAATTCAAAACTTCCGCCAATGGGATTCATTAACACCAGGACATCCTGAATATGGTCATACAGTAGGGGTAGAGGCAACAACTGGTCCTCTTGGACAAGGAATCGCTATGACTGTTGGTATGGCAATGGCTGAGCGCCATTTAGCGGCTACTTACAATAAACCAGGTCATGACATTGTTGACCACTACACATTTGCGTTATGTGGCGATGGGGACTTAATGGAAGGTGTAGCAGCAGAGGCGATTTCATTAGCTGGTCACTTAAAACTTGAAAAATTAATCGTGCTTTACGATTCTAATGATATTTCTTTAGATGGTGACTTAGAAAAGTCATTTTCAGAAAACGTTCAAAAACGCTTTGCATCTTATGGTTGGAATTATTTAAAAGTGGCAGATGGTACAGATGTAGATGCTATTAATGCAGCCATTGAAGAAGCCAAAAAATCTACTGGCAAGCCAACATTAATTGAAGTGAAAACAGTGATTGGTTTTGGTTCTCCAAATAAATCTGGTAAAGCAGATTCTCACGGTGCACCTCTTGGTACAGATGAAGTTGTCTTAACGAAGGCTGCTTATGAGTGGGCACATGAACCGTTCCAAATTCCTGCAGAAGTTTACGATACATTTAATGCGGCTGCTGAAGTGCAAGGCGCACAGCCAGAGGAAGCTTGGAATGCAAAATTTGCTGCATACAAAGAAGAATTCCCAGCGTTAGCAGCTCAATTCGAGAAAGCGATGAATGGTGAATTACCAGAAGACTTTGCTTCTGAGTTACCAGTATATGAAGCAGGTAAATCTGTAGCAACTCGTTCTTCTTCAGGCGATGCAATTAATGCTATTGCGAAGAAAACACCTTCATTCTTTGGTGGTTCAGCTGACCTTGCTGGCTCCAATAAAACAACGATGAAGGGTGCAGGAGATTTCTCAGCAGACAACTATGCTGGACGTAACATCTGGTTCGGTGTTCGTGAATTTGCAATGGGTGCTGCTATGAACGGAATGGCTCTTCACGGTGGTTTAAATGTATTCGGTGGTACATTCTTCGTATTCTCTGATTACGTTCGTCCAGCAATTCGTCTATCTGCATTAATGGGTCTTCCTGTAACATATGTATTCACACATGATTCGATTGCAGTAGGGGAAGATGGCCCAACACATGAACCAATCGAACACCTTGCATCATTACGTGCAATGCCAAACCTCTCTGTTATTCGCCCTGCGGATGCAAATGAATCAGCAGTTGCGTGGGAGCTTGCAGTAGCAGCAGAAAAAACACCAACTGTTCTTGTATTATCTCGTCAAAACTTACCTGTTCTTGACGCTTCTATTGAAACCGTACGTGAGGGCGTAGCAAAGGGTGCTTACACAGTGTCTCCAGCTACAAAAGAAGTGGCAGATGCTATTTTAATTGCAACAGGCTCTGAGGTTTCCCTTGCTGTCGAAGCACAAAAAGCATTAAAAGCAGACGGTGTAGATGTAGCAGTGGTTTCTATGCCATCTATGGATCGCTTCGAAAAACAAGACGCCGCTTACAAAGAATCTGTTCTACCAAAAGCTGTTACAAAACGTCTTGCAATTGAAATGGGGGCATCATTCGGCTGGCATAAATATACTGGCTTTGAAGGCGATGTTCTAGCAATTGATAAGTTCGGTGCATCTGCTCCGGGTGAATTAGTAATGGAAAAATACGGCTTCACTGTTGAAAACGTAGTAGCAAAAGTGAAAGCACTATAATTTATAACAAATACCACAACACTCAGTGAAAAAAACATCAACTGAGTGTTGTGGTACTTTTTTTAGCGGCAAACACAGTATGTAAAAACTCCATAAAAAGGGTGAGCGAATGAAGAACTATAAAGTTGTGTTATTTGACTTAGATGGAACATTATCTGATCCTAAAATAGGAATCACTAAATCAGTGCAGTATGCTTTACAGAAAGCGGGCGTCATGGTGAATGATTTGGATGAACTGGAACCATTCATCGGACCACCATTACAGGTATCTTTTCAAGAAATCTATGGCTTCAATGATACACAAATAACGCAAGCAATTAGAGATTACCGAGAACGATTTACGGAAAGGGGAATGTTTGAAAATAAACTCTATGAAGATATTCCAGCTTTGTTAGCTCATTTAAAGCAACGAGGATATATTCTGACTATTGCCACATCAAAACCAACTGTCTTTGCAGAACAAATCGTAAAGTATTTTCAGCTAGAGTCCTATTTCGATCTTGTCGTAGGCAGCCACTTAGATGGTTCCCGGTCTGACAAAAGTGAGATTATTGAAGAGGTGCTTCAACAGTTTGACTCCTATCCAAAAGAGCGATTTATTATGGTTGGGGATCGAAAATATGATTTAATGGGCGCTCGGGAAAATCAAATCGATGCCATCGGTGTGACATATGGTTTTGGATCACTAGAAGAGTTAAAAAATGAAGAGCCTACATATATTGTGGACCATGTAAATGATCTCCTAAAATACCTCTAAAAACACGAAAAACTGCATGTCAGCATGCAGTTTTTTTATGTAGGGTTATTTAGCAAGTCCATTTTGGAATGCGTAGACGACGGCTTGTGTACGATCTTGAACTTCTAGCTTTGCTAGAATATTACTAACATGTGTTTTTACCGTTTTCAAGGCAATATATAGCTCATCAGCGATTTCCTGATTGGCTTTACCCTGGGCCATCAGCAATAATACTTCCATTTCACGTTCAGTCAATTGTTCGTATAGTGGCGTACTATTGCCGTGGCGCATGCGGTGCATCATTTTGGAAGTGACCTCTGGCTCTAATACCGTTTCGCCACCCATCGTTTTTCGAATAGCATCTGCAATTTGTTTGGCATTAGATGTTTTTAAAATATAGCTTACCGCGCCAGCCTCTAAGGCAGGATATACTTTGTCATCATCTAAAAAGCTAGTCACCATCATGATTTTTGCCTCAGGCCATGCTGCTAATATTTCCACTGTTGCCTCTGCCCCTGTCATAACAGGCATCACATTATCCATTAAAATAATATCTGGCCTTAGCGCTAGGGCACGTTCCACAGCCTCTTTACCGTTCTCAGCCTCACCTACAACCGTAATATCTGGCTGTGCTGAAAGATAGGCTGATACACCAATCCGTACCATTTCATGATCATCCACTATGAGCACTTGAATCATCGACATTGACCTCCTCCTTATGTAAAGGAATTTTAACCTCTACAATTGTTCCTTCACCAGGCACTGATACAATTTTATAGGTGCAGCCAATTTCAACTGCTCGTTCAGCTATATTTTGTAAACCGTATGATGTGGATTTATCTTCCTCCACATTAAAGCCTAAACCATTATCCTGAATTCGTAAAATAGCTAAGTCGTCTCGTGCCACAAGAAGTAATTCCACCTCACTTGCTTTGGCATGACGCAGCGTATTGGAGAGAGCCTCCTGTGCAATACGAAATAAATGATCTTCCTCTGCTTTAGTTAAGGCCATTTCTTCTAATTCATATTCTATATGGAAATAAACTTTTTGCTGAAGTTCAATAATCAATTCCTCTAAGCCTTGTGCCAATGTTTTATTGTGTAAAGCTACAGGTCGTAAGTGTAGCAGTAATGCACGCATTTCTAGCTGTGCCTGCTGAACAATTTTCTCCACCTGTTTTAAGCTAGTAGCATGTTCGTCATTTTCAGTTAACGCGGAGAGTAACATAGAGGCAGCAAATAGTTGTTGTGACACAGAATCATGTAGTTCTCTAGCTAGTCGTTGGCGTTCAGCAATAATACGCTCCTGAATAATTTTATCATTGGCCTCAGCCCGTTCATTGGACAAGCGCTGTAGACTTTTACGTTGCGTATCGATTAATTCACTCGTTTGGACAAGTGCCTTTTTTAACGATTTCGGAAGAGCTTGTTTTTTAGGAAAAACAAAATCAGGCTCGATCAATTGTTTCACTATTCGTGTTGCCTGCGCTTCTCGTGCCCTTGCAGTCATACTGATCCAGCTGGCAAACAGGAAGCTAAGTATAAACAGGCTAACTATGATGATGCCACCTAGAGGGATATTATCGTAATTCTGCTGCCATAAGGGCTGCCATGTTTTTTCATCAGGATTGCCCCATAGTGCAACAAGAAGACCGAAAACAGCACTCATTAAAATAAAAAATAATGTAAATAATCTTGAGATAAAGGCTATCATTTTCGTAGCACCTCCAAATCTCCAAGCCAGGTTGCGACATGAATAATTAGTACACGTTTAGCATCTTCAGGGTTGCCGTCTGAGAAAGTAATACTTTCATTTACTATACGTTGCGGCCCTACGTGTAAGCAGGAGAGCTCACCAAATAACGTCGTATACTGTAAACGGAATGGAATTTCATAAGGAACATAGATTTGAACTTTACCGATACCTTGTCGAATTGTAATAAGACTAGTGCCAGCTGGTAAAATCGTTTGCGTTGTATCAATGGTAATATCTCCAGCGAGGCGCTGAATTTGTACATCTTGCCATTTATAAGCTTCTATAGGCGCTGGCATTGTGCCAATTAAGTCATTTTTAATTGCAGGAAGCTTTTCAAAAAGCTCTGCACCAACTACTTTTGGCTCGTTTTCTCTTTGCAAGTATTGATAGAGCATATATAAGAGCATGATGACGATAAATAAACGTAAGCTCCACATCGTGAACAAAGCAATAGCAATAAAGAAAATTCCTGTCCATTTAAAAAATCGAACTTTTTTGGAAAAACTTAAATAAAGAAGTACAGCCCCAATCAATAAACAGAAGGCGCCACCATTATTAAATATAGTTAGCTCCACAAAGACGAGTAAAAAGAAGCAAAGTACCCAAAATGTGAGCTTATTTGTTGTGAAATTTTGCATGAGGGTCACCCTTCCTTCTACTAATAGTATAAGAGAGGGAATGGGACCCTCTATTCTTAAACGTGAAAGAATGCGCCTTTTAATGTTGGCGCATTGCTTTCATTATACCATGTTATTTATTTTCAATTAGCAGTGGTGAGCTTTCTTCTACTGCTTTTTTTTCTAATTCTGCCAGTCTTGCCTCAAAAGTTGTAAGCTCATGGTCTTTATCGATTTGATAAGCTAATTTATCGATATATGCTTCTAAATCTTCAAAGTTTGTTTTATTATTTTTGGCGATCATTCCATCCATTTGATGATGGGCGCGAGTTACATTTTCTTTCCCCATCAGCTGTAATTGACGTACTTTCATATCTTTAATTTTATGCTTCATTGTTTCAAATTTACGCTCGAGCTCGAAGTATTCACGAGTACTTGCTTCAATGCTCGCTTGTAATGTAAGGTTACGAGCTGAATAAGCTGTTACTTCATCCGTAGCGAAATCAATTAAGTCCTGCTCTCCGCTAGATTTTGCTAATGCTAATTGAGATTCACGTTTCGCTAGTAAATCAGCGTTTTCTTTATATTCTTGCTCTAGCTTTTCTTTTAATTGCCCTTGTCGCTCTAATAATTTGCCTGTTTGTTCTGTTTGTTTTTCTGCTTCACGAATGTATTGATTTAACATCGCAATCGGATTTTTTTGTTCCTTCTTATCAAATAATTGATGTAAGTCTGCCTCTACTGTATATCTAAAACGTTGAAATAAGTTCATTTAAAATCGCTCCTTTTATTTTGTTAAATTTGACCATTCTTTTTCGAAGTTTGTAAACGGATCTTCTTCTTTTGTTCCTTCAATTGTTGGAATTTTTACATCTTCTCCATTCCATTTTTTATAGATAACATAGATAATGGCGATCGCAGCAAGACCAACCATTGCTGGAATGTTAGACACTGCTGATAGGACACCGATTAGACCAACTGTAAACCAGAAAATTTTACCGAAAGATGACTTACTAGCAATGTAGAAGTGCATGCCCAGTGCTACAAATAATCCAGAGAATAATAGCCCTGCCAGTGGTCCAATTAACGCTAGTGCAACACATGCTGCAATGACGCCTCCAGTTAATAAAAGAAATTTTTTCATTTGTTTTAGCTCCTTTCGTTTGTACCTTTATGTTACCTATTTACAAGATTGTCTAAAACGGACTCGAAATTGATTTTGAACTAGGTCTTGAGGCTGAGAGTCATCTAAGCAACCGCAATAAAAGGTTTTTGGCCGTGTTTAACAAGCTTTTTTTCTTGTTTTTGGAAAAATATTAATTATTTTTGGTTGAAAATACCATTTGTCATAAAGTCATTTATAGACCCGAAACTAGAATTTTTTCGACAAAAATAGAAGAGAGATCCCTCCTTCGTTTGACAAATAAACAAGATTGAATGAGCTATACTTATGAAAAAGAAACTAAGCGAAGGAGGATTTCTGGTGAGAACCTATTCTATATATAAGATAAAAGAAGAGCATTTAACGTTTATTTTTGGCAGAGAGCGTAAGTTGTTAGAGATGATGCAAGGTTGTGAAGATGCCAATGAGAAATCCTTAAAAGAGCTTGCATATATATGTGAATCCGTTCGTTTTGAGGAGATTGCAGCCATGTTAGAGCATCAACTTGATTCCAAATATGCACACCTAGAAAGAGCTCGTAATGCTTTGTTTTTAGAACATCCGATAAAAGGTAAAATGGCTATTTATTTAGTAGATCGTAAAATTTGTGTTTATTGTGAAGGTTCGCGAATGCTAGATTTAGATTTATTTCAAATGCTTGCTAAAATGAGTGAACGTTTTATTGCTTTTAATAAACAGGATAATGAGTGTGGGTGGTTAAAGCCGATGAAGTATACAATGCACTAGGAAAATTCACTACAATATATAGTAACACGCTATTATTTGGTGTATAATGGAGCGTGGAGAGTTTTTTCTCGGTATATTGTAGTGGAGGAGGTTGGTTGTATGCCTACATGGGGCTGGATTATTATCGTAATTATCGCATTAGCAGCGGGCGCAGCACTTGGTTTCTATTTCGCTCGTCAAGCTATGATGAAATATTTGAAAGAAAACCCACCTATTAATGAGCAAATGATTCGTATGATGATGGCGCAAATGGGTCGTACGCCGTCTGAAAAGCAAGTACGTCAAATGATGGCGCAAATGAATAAATTCCAGAAGTAATTTGGAATGATCAGAGCAACTAGTTCAAGCTTAACTAGTTGTTTTTTTATTTTTAATAGTATTTGAATAATTCTTAAAAATCATACAACTCTATCGGGAAACTATGTATAATGGAGTTACTATATGGAAGGGAGTTGTGTATTTTGCAAAAAGAAAAAACAAATGTAGAAAGTTTTGATCTAGATCATACAAAAGTGAAGGCACCTTATGTTCGTTTAGCTGGTGTTAAAACTGGCAAAAATGGCGATGAAGTATATAAATACGATATTCGCTTTAAACAGCCAAATAAAGAGCATATGGAAATGCCTGCATTACATTCTTTGGAGCATTTATCTGCTGACATTATCCGTAATTACTCTGATCATATTGTTGATTTCAGTCCAATGGGTTGTCAAACAGGCTTCTATGTGTCCTTGATCAATCATAATGATTATGAGGATTTATTAGCTATTTTAGAGAACACATTTACAGATGTGACAAAGGCAACCGCAGTGCCTGCCTGCAATGAAGTGCAATGTGGCTGGGCTGCTAGCCATAGTTTAGAAGGGGCTCAAGCATTAGCAAAAGAGTTTTTGGCGAAACGTGATGAATGGCATATTATTTTTGAAGATTGAATAAAATAAAAACCTTGCGAGTAAAATGACGCAAGGTTTTTCAATGCCCTAAAAATGGAATGGAATGACATTGGAAGAAGAAGAATCTCGATTGATTTTTTGATAAATAAAATTGTCTAAAAAATCATGAATTAAATCCTCATATTCATCCATATTTTCATTAAAGGACTGTGCATGTGCTCCCGTATCAAAAAGTTTTAATTTTTTTGGACCGGATTTTTTATTGTAGAGATCAAGTGACATGGAAGCTGGAATAAACGTATCGGGAATACTATGGATAAAGAGCACAGGTTTTTCAATATGTGTGACAGCTTCTGCAGGTGTTACACTTTTAAATGAGTAACCATCTCTGAGACGAACAAAAAAGTCAGCAAAACGAATAGGAATAATGGAGCCATATTTAAATTCAGTTTTTGCAATTTGTTTGAGTAACATAGAAAAGTCGGAGAACGCACAATCTGAGATATAAAAATCAGCGCCATCCTCGACTGTTCCTGCATAGAGGAGCATGGTTGCAGCACCCATCGATTCCCCATGAATACCAAGAATAGCATCCTCCCCAATCATGACTTTTACTGTTTTCACTACAGCATCAAGATCGTTTTTCTCATAGTAGCCATAGCTTGTTGTCTTGCCTCCAGATTCCCCATGACGGCGGTGGTCAAATATAACAGAATTATAGCCAAGTCTTTCAAAAAGGCGAGCATATTTCACGGAATTTATTTTATTTTCGGTAACACCGTGGCAAATGATGATCGTGTTATTTGTTTGCAATGGCTGAAACATAATGCCTCGAATTGTATAGCCATTTGGAGAATCAATATTCAGTTCACATTTCAAGTTTTTATTGTACCAAGCCTCATCAAAGCGCTTTGCGGTCGTTTCTCGTTCCCGTATAAATTCAGGGTCTTTTTGTTGGATATACATTAATTTATTGGAAAGCGCGAAGCCGAACAGACCTGTTGCAGCGGCGGCTAGCGTTGTTGTAATACCAGAGAATAAAAGCATCTTCTTTTTCATCATAAAACACCTCCACATGCTGTTTCTTATTTGTAATGTTCCCAACTAAGATTGTTTAAAACACGTCAACATTTTACAATATCTTTGGCAAAACTGCGATTATTTCTATTATCGAAAATCGTCATAATATTTGTTAAAATATACATATCTGCTAGTAGCATATGCATGCAGTGTTGATTCTTGAACGGGGAAAAGGGGAGAATGATTATGACAAACGAGGTAGTAATCGTGAGTGCGGTGCGTACAGCAATCGGCTCATTTCAGGGGACATTAAAAGACGTACCAGCGACAACGTTAGGTAGCATTGTCATTAAAGAAGCATTAGCGCGTGCTGGCGTAGCAGGAGAACAGGTCGATGAGGTCATTATGGGGAATGTTTTATCGGCTGGACTTGGACAAAATCCAGCTCGTCAAGCGGCAATTAAAGCGGGGTTACCTCAAGAGGTATCAGCTTTAACAATTAATAAAGTATGTGGATCAGGTTTAAAGGCTGTTCATTTAGCAACACAGGCGATTATAGCGGGAGATGCAGAGATTGTTGTTGCAGGTGGATTTGAAAATATGAGCCAGGCTCCATACGTATTAAAAAATGCACGAGAAGGCTTCCGAATGGGCGACCAAAAGGTAGTAGATACAATGATTCAGGATGGCCTATGGTGTGCTTTTAACGATTATCATATGGGCATTACAGCTGAAAATTTATGTGATATGTATCAAATCTCTCGAGAAGAGCAGGATGCTTTTGCAGCTCGTTCTCAGCAACGTGCAGAGGCAGCGATTGCAGCGGGCAAGTTTGAAAATGAAATCGTTGCTGTTGAGATTCCACAGCGCAAGGGAGAGCCACTTCTTTTCAATAAAGATGAATTTCCACGAGCAGGTGTGACAGCTGAATCATTAGGTAAGCTACGACCAGCATTTAAAAAGGATGGCTCTGTCACAGCAGCGAACGCGTCTGGAATTAATGATGGTGCGGCAGCGGTAGTGGTGATGTCAAAGGAAAAAGCACAAGAGCTAGGCATTCAACCAATGGCGATCATTACAGCGAATGCTAGTGCTGGTGTAGATCCTGCAATTATGGGTACAGGTCCTGTAAAAGCAGTACAAAAAGCGCTGACAAAGGCTGAGATTACTTTAAACGATATCGATTTAATTGAAGCAAATGAAGCATTTGCAGCACAATCAATTGCTGTAGATCGTGAATTAAGCTTTAATCATGATAAACTAAATGTTAACGGGGGTGCCATTGCTCTTGGTCACCCAATCGGTGCTAGTGGTGCTCGGATTTTGGTAACGCTATTACATGAGATGGAAAAGCGTGATGTGAAAACGGGCTTAGCCACATTATGTATCGGTGGTGGACAAGGCGTAGCAACAGTTGTGAAGCGCCCTTGATGTCAATAAGAAGGTGAATAGAAATGGGAAAGAAACGAAAACAGCAACAACATACTGACAATAGCGTAACAGCTAGCCTACCTAAGCAAGAGGCCGTTACATTAGCAGATCAGCTAGGTGGGGATGTGCTAGCAAAATTAAAAGCAGCGAAGCAAGATTTAACTGCTAAAGAGCAGGCGGCAGAAGAAGAGCGTCAGGCAAAATTAGCTTTTGAACGTAAACAACGAGAAAAAAACAAATCGTTTGAAGAACTTTTGAACGAATACGGCGATAAAGGTACTAAATATTAAGAGAGAACAGTGAATTCACATAGGTGGGTTCACTGTTTTATATTTTACAGCATAAAATCTATATGGTTGTGGTCGATATATAGGGAGTGATTTTTGAAATTAATGCAACGGGAGACGCTGCCAATAACATATACCTAATTGTAGTTTAGTATCAATTAAATTATGTTAGGAGAACAACATGGTAGAATTACAGACAGAAAGAATAAGATTAATTCCTTTAAACGCCAAGTATCTAAAGTTACTAATAGAGCATGAGGAGCAAATGGCGGCGGAGTTGTCATTGAGTAAAGGTGTAGGGGGTTTAGATTGCGAGCTTAAACAAGCGTTGTATTTTAGACTTTCCAAAGTATTAGAAGATGAGCAAAATTATCTGTGGCACACGAATTGGTTACTTGTATTAAAAGAAAAAAATTGTGCTGTTGGTGGCATCATGCTAAAAGGTACGCCAAATGAGCAAGAGGAAGTTGTGATCGGGTATTATACTTTGCCTCCTTATTGGGGGCAGGGCTATATGACAGAATCAATCATAGCTCTTAAAGACTGGTTACTCCATCAGCCAAATGCAAAATACGTTATCGCTGACACGGAAAAAGAAAATATGGCTTCCCATCGAGTTTTGGAAAAAGCAGGGGCTGTCTTGTTTAAAGAAACGAAGTCTCTCTATTTTTGGCGGTTCCACCTTTAAAATAAAAGACAAAAGGCTATAATTGAGCCTTTTGTCTTTTGTTTTTGAGTATTTTTCTTGCTGCAACAACGAGACTAACAAAAACAATGGCTCCAGCTGTATCGACAAGCACATCTTGAGCACTCATAGTACGACCTGGCGTAAAGCTTTGACGAAATTCATCAAGCACCGCGATTGTTGCCGTTCCACCGATAGCAATACTTGCTGCAAAACGTCTTTTTCCCCAGGCGAAGTAAAGGCCAAGTGCGATGCATCCAAATCCCATGAAGTGTGTCAATTTACGAATTAAAAATTCTACAAATGGAAAATAACCTCGCTCTTCCACTGAAACGATGGTTCCCCAATAGGGAATTTTTAAAATAGATAGTTGTTTTTCAAAAGGTTTATTGGCGAGCAAATCTTCTAATTCTGGTAGTATACTCTGTTGCTCATAGGTCAAACTAGAGGAGATTACTAGTACAACTAGACAAATGAGTAAAAGTAGCCATTTTTTCATCGATGTTCATGATAGTACTCATTTTTTGTTAGCTCATTAGCTATCTTGAAATCTGTTATTGAATTAATTTTCTCGTAGGAAGCAAGCGTTTGTGCTAGTTGTTGTTGTGAGCTTGCACCAATGACCGTAGAAGCGATTGTTGGCTCTTTCAGATTAAAAGCGATAGCCAAAGCATGCAAATCATCATAGTGTAAAGCTAAGTCTGTTAACGTTGATGTTAACTCCTCAGCGGTATAGGTGTTAAAACCATTAACATGTTGTAGACGTTGTTGCCAGCTATTTGTTAATAAGCCCTTTGCCACTGTGCCACGTGTGACAACAGATGCACCCTGTTTCGCAATAAAGTTAAACCATTCTTCAGGGCGGCGATCGAGGGCACTATATTGCATCATGACGCTTCTAGCCGAGCTTGCAGGTAAAAATCGCTGCAATACATTAGGACGAATGGAGGATATACCATATTCACGAATGAGCCCTTCTTTTTTAAGTCCTTCAAATGTGTCAATTATCCCGTCCCAATCATCTTCGATTGTGCCACCGTGTAATTGATATACATCAATGTAGTCTGTTCCTAAACGTCGTAAGCTAGCATGGACAGCTTCTTTTATATAGGATGGTGATGCATCCCAATGCCAGCCATCTACCCCTTCTGCCCACCGATTACCTACCTTTGTTGCTAGGATGACATCGTGACGACGTTTACCTAACGTTACGCCGATAATCTCTTCATTTGCACCATAATCATATAAATCAGCTGTATCTATATAGTTAATGCCAGCATCTAATGCCATATCGACAATGGCAGCTGCTTGTGTTTTATCTGTCGAAAGAGACATGCCTCCTAAACTAATCTCTGAAATAAACAATTCACTTGTACCAAGCTGTCTTTTTTTCATATGAACGACCTCCTTCGATTTCTCTACTTGTAATGGTACAATGAACATATCTGAAGAACAAGCGAGGTTATCGTCAATGAAAAAGTTTGAGGAAAAAACAACGAAAACGACACCGATCTATGACGGAAGAATAATAAAACTACAAATTGATGATGTCACTTTACCAAATGGACAGGTTGCAAAACGTGAAATCATTAAACATCCAGGTGCCGTAGCAGTGATTGCTGTTACGGACGAGGGTAAACTAGTGTTATTAGAGCAATATCGCAAAGCGCTGGAGCGTTCTATTATTGAAATTCCAGCTGGAAAGCTTGAGCCAGGTGAGGAGCCAGTGATGACAGCACGTCGAGAATTAGAGGAAGAGACAGGTTATGGCGCGCATCAACTTACTTTTTTACAAACATTTGCAACATCACCAGGCTTTGCGGATGAAGTTATTCATTTGTTTGTGGCGAAGGGATTATATACAATAGATAATAAAGCAGATTTAGATGAGGATGAATTTGTCGAACTATTAGAAGTTTCGTTGGAAGAAGCACAAGTAATGGTGGCTGACCAGCGTATATATGATGCTAAAACAGCATTCGCAGTACTATGGCTAGCTGCAAATTTAGAAAATAATCTTTTAGCATAATAGAGACGGACGAGCATAAGCTGTACAAACCTTGATAGAAAAGGAGCATGTTTATGTCTCGTACGGTGTCTATTTTTTATCACGCTTCCATCATTGCAGTAAGTTTTGTTTGTGGCGTTATTTTCTTTCATATTATTGGTGGACCGAAAGCGGAACCCTTTATATTATTTATAGAGCCTCGTTTAGCAGATGGGGACAGGCAATCCATTTTTCGTTTAGTACTGCCTGTTGCTATTTCCATAGGTCTTATATTATTACTAGCAACACATAGCGTCTTAAAGGTGTTAGTGCGTGTGACTGTAGCCATGCGTGCCACTTTTTTTGGCTTTAGTTCGGTTTTTTTATTACAAAAACTTGAAGCTTTTTGGCTTTATACGATTTGGTGGTTTCCATTTCAGCTCATCTATTGTATATTGTTGCTAGTCCTATGCAATTTACTTGTACCCGCTTGGTCAAAGCGAAAAATCGGGAAACAAGTATCTGGTCGGACAATTTTGTTGAATTTTATCGCATTTTTCATCATAATAGTTGCTGAGTTTATTGTTATTTCTTATGTGTTAAAATGATGGATTGAATAGACCAAAATTGTGATCAGATAAAAAAGTAGAAGCATGTTAGAAATCTATTCACTATCTTGTAATAGGATTTACTCCTTTGGTATAATGGAAAGAGTTTAGGGGGGCGTCACATGGAGAGCCGAATTGATCGTATAAAAAAACAGTTGCATAGTGCTAGTTACAAGCTGACGCCGCAGCGAGAAGCGACAGTTGCTGTTTTGCTTGAGCACGAAGAGGACCACCTAAGTGCTGAAGATGTTTATCTTTTAGTAAAAGAAAAAGCACCTGAGATTGGTCTAGCTACTGTTTATAGAACGTTAGAATTATTAACTGAGCTCAAAATTGTCGACAAAATCAACTTTGGCGATGGCGTATCGCGCTATGATTTACGCCAAGAGGGAGCTGCCCATTTCCACCATCATCTTGTTTGTATCGAATGTGGTGCTGTTGATGAAATTCAAGAAGATTTACTTGAAGATGTGGAAGCCGTTGTTGAAAAACGTTGGAACTTTATTATAAAAGATCACCGACTAACTTTCCACGGCATATGCTGGCGCTGTCATGATAAAAACGACGAATCGAATGAAGAAAAATAACGAAAAACTGTCTGTTTTAATCTTTGGTATAGATTGAATCGGGCAGTTTTTTGTTTTTTTTATTGAAGTATAGACACCATTAGGGTTGGTGGTTTATGTCGAATGGAGGGTCCTTTAGCACATTTCTTAAGGCCATGCTAAAATAGAGAATAATTGACAGTGAGGGGGCGTTGTGATGAATGAATTTCAATATGCAGTTGAGGACTATATCCATTTTATTCAGGTGGAAAGGCAGTTATCTGTTAATACATTAGCATCCTATCGCCGAGATTTAGAAAGCTATGTACATTTTTTAAAGGAAGCAGAAGGTATGTCTGATTTTAGTGTGGTGGAACGGACAACTATATTACGCCATTTAGAGCAATTGCGGGCACAGGGAAAGACAAGTCGTACCGTTGCCCGTCATATTTCATCGATTCGGAGTTTCCACCAATTTTTACTACGAGAAAAGCGCGCAGAAACTGATCCGACAGTCCATTTGGAGATGCCGACAATTGAGCAAAAGTTGCCTAATATTTTATCTATCCAAGAGATTGAAGCTTTACTAACAGCTCCAAATAAAAGTAAGCCACAAGGTATACGTGATCTTGCCATGCTGGAGTTACTATATGGGTCTGGTATGCGCATCAGTGAACTTATTGCACTGGATTTAGCTGATATTCATTTAACCATGGGCTTTGTACGTGTATTTGGGAAGGGTGGTAAGGAGCGAATCATTCCACTCGGCAAAAGCGCACTTTCGGCAATAAATGCCTATTTAAATGGTGCTCGTGGTCAATTACAGGGAAAGTACCCCAAGACAGATGCGTTTTTTATTAATCAAAGAGGGAAACGTTTAACAAGGCAGGGTTGTTGGAAATTAATGAAGGAGCATGCGTTAAAGGCAGGCATCCAACATGAATTAACACCACATACATTGCGTCATTCCTTTGCCACTCATTTGGTTGAAAATGGAGCCGATTTACGAGCGGTGCAGGAGATGCTTGGCCATGCAGATATTTCTACTACGCAGATTTATACACATATTAGCAAAACAAGATTATCTGAGGTCTATAAGCAATTCCATCCACGTGCTTAAAAGTTAATAGGAAAAAATTATATTTCAGTCGGATGTCTGACCTTTATTTTTCGCATTTTTTTGGTAAAATAGAGTCATGAGATTAGGAGGCAACCATTATGAATAAACCATTTAACAAAATCCATGTTGTTGTCATGGATTCCGTAGGTATTGGTGAAGCGCCAGACGCTGCAAATTTTGGGGATGTTGGCGCACATACACTAGGACATATCGCTGAAAAAATGAATGGGCTTACAATGCCAGTAATGGAGTCATTTGGTTTAGCGAATATTGAACCATTGCATGGAATGCATGCAACTACTGACCCTAAAGCATACTACGGTAAAATGCAAGAAGCATCAGTTGGTAAAGATACGATGACTGGCCATTGGGAAATCATGGGGTTAAATATTGATAAACCATTTAAAGTGTATCCAGATGGGTTTCCAGCAGAGCTAATTGATGAGCTAGAGAAACGTACAGGTCGGAAAGTGCTATGCAATCAGCCAGCAAGTGGTACACAAGTAATTGAAGATTTCGGGAAGGAGCATATGGAAACAGGTGCGATTATTGTCTATACATCAGCCGATCCTGTTTTACAAATTGCTGCTCATGAGGAAATCATTCCACTAGAAGAGTTATATAAAATTTGCGAAATTGCTCGTGAATTAACATTACAGCCTGAATATTTAGTAGGTCGCGTCATCGCACGACCATTTGTGGGTACGCCTGGAAACTTTACTCGTACATCCAATCGTCATGATTATGCGTTAAAGCCATTTGGTCGTACAACAATGAATGTTTTGAAGGATGCGGGATTAGATGTGATTGCAATTGGAAAAATCTCAGATATTTTCAATGGTGAAGGTGTGACAGATGCTGTACGTACAAAAAATAATATGGATGGTATGGATCAATTTGCAGAGGTTGTACGTCGTGACTTTCGTGGTCTAAGCTTCTTAAATTTAGTCGACTTTGATGCCAATTTCGGCCATCGACGTGATCCTTTAGGCTATGGACAGGCATTACAAGAATTTGATGCACGTCTACCAGAAATTCTAGAGGCAATGTCAGAAGACGATCTATTAATAATTACAGCTGATCACGGCAATGATCCAACCTTCCCAGGGACAGATCATACACGCGAATATGTACCACTAATTGTCTATTCACCACGTTTCAAAGGTGGTGCGGAACTTGCGCTTCGTGAAACCTTTGCAGATATTGCAGCAACAGTTGCAGAAAACTTTCATGTAGACGCACCGCCATTCGGTAAAAGTTTCTTACATGATTTGAAATAAGGGGGTTTTTTGAATGAATATGGTTCAATTGTTTGAAAAGAAAAAACAAGGATTAGAGCTTTCTCAAGCTGAAATTCAGTATTTTGTTGAAGGCTATACGACTGGCTCTATCCCAGATTATCAAGCAAGTTCTTTATTAATGGCGATACGTTTACTAGGCATGTCTGATGATGAGACATTTTATTTAACAAAGGCAATGATCGAATCAGGCGATGTCATTGATTTAACATCTATTGAAGGCTTTAAAATTGATAAACACTCAACTGGAGGGGTTGGTGACAAGGTTACACTTGTTGTTACGCCAATTATTGCTGCTCTAGGAATTCCTGTTGCGAAATTTAGTGGTAAAGGCTTAGGGATTACTGGGGGGACAATTGATAAACTTGAATCCATTCAGGGCTTTAAAACAGAGCTTTCATCACAGGAGTTCATTGATAATGTCAATCAGCATAAAATTGCGGTTGCTGGACAAACAGGTAATCTAGTACCAGCCGACAAAAAATTATATGCTTTGCGTGATGTGACAGGTACTGTCGATTCTATTCCACTAATCGCAGCGTCGATTATGAGTAAAAAAATTGCAAGTGGTGCCGATGGTATAGTCCTCGATGTAAAATGTGGCTCAGGTGCGTTTATGAAGACGCAGGAAGAAGCACAGCGTTTAGCAGATACAATGACGGCTATTGGAGAAAAACTTGGCCGTAAAGTCATCGCACACATCAGTGATATGGATAATCCTTTAGGGAAAATGATTGGTAATAAGCTTGAGGTAGTGGAGGCTTATGCCCTATTAAGTGGACGTATGGAAGAAACGCATGAAGATTTGGTTGATGAATGTGTTGTCATCTCTTCCTTGATGTACCAAATTGCGGCAGGTGTGAATGAATCGGAAGCGACAGCTGCTGTTAAGCGAGTGCTAGCAGATGGCTCTGCAGCTGCAAAATTCGAGGAGTTTATTGTGGCGCAAGGAGGAGTAGTCTCTGATATTGTTCAAAATGACACAGCTCATAAAGTAGCAGTGACAGCGGTTTCAGAGGGCACGGTGGAGACGATTAATGCTTTATTAGTTGGAGAAGCAAGTGTTAGTCTAGGCGCTGGACGTTTAACGAAGGAGTCACAGCTTGATTATGATGCAGGAATTCAGCTAATCGCCAAAAAAGGTGATCATGTTAATAATGGCGATACGATTGCTTATTTGTATTCCAATCAGCCAATTGACGAAGAGACAATTAATAAAATTCAGCAAGCTTATACAATTGCATAAAGATTATTAGCGAGAGCCCTTACTTATGAGGGTTCTCGCTTTTTTGTGTGTTCGATGAATCGCCAAAATTTAGAGCTCGATGGCGTTTAGAAATTGTAGATTTATCCCATACTGCACTTAACCTAAAAAGCTATAAGTATGTCGATTAGACACTATTTCGGAAGACTTTGCACTAGTTCTGTCAGCCACAAGGATTCAATCTATTGAATGTGGAATTGCACGAGGAGGAGGCGATGTTCATGCATTATCAATTAGAAATGGTCACAAGAGAGACAGTCGTTATACGTTTGTTTGGGGAGCTCGATCATCATGCCGTTGAACAAATTCGAGCGAAAATTTCTGCAGCAATTTTTCAAGGCACTGTGACGACCATCATTTGGAACTTGGAAGGACTATCTTTTATGGATAGTTCGGGAGTTGGTTTAGTGCTTGGTCGTATGCGTGAGTTAGAGGCAGTTGCTGGGCGAACTATATTATTGAATCCATCGCCAACAATGCGAAAAGTATTTCAATTTTCAGGATTAGGACCGTGGATGATGGATGCAACAGAGGAACAAGCGATTGATCGCGTAAGGGGGATTGTAAATGGATAACGAAATGACATTAACTTTTTTGGCACTTAGTGAAAATGAAGCTTTAGCGCGTGTAGCTGTTACAGGCTTTATTGCACAATTAGACCCAACTATTGATGAGCTATCAGAATTTAAAACAGTTGTCTCAGAAGCAGTTTCCAATGCTATTATTCATGGCTATGAAGAAGATGGTAAGGGTGTTGTGACAGTTCATGCTAAACGTGAGGATGATATTGTGACAGTATCTGTCATGGATAAAGGGATAGGAATTGAAGACGTTAGTCGAGCGATGGAACCATTATTTACAACAAAAAGTATGATGGAGCGTTCGGGTATGGGCTTCACGATTATGGATAGCTTCTCAGATCAGCTGACAGTTATATCAAAATGGCAAGAAGGAACAACTGTAACATTCACGAAGAAATTTTACACAGTTCGCACAGCGGTAATGTGAGGTTAAACCCGTGAAGCCGTTAGAACAGTCGTCCGATAAGCTATTGTCTCAGGAGGAAATGCGTGATTTAATTGCACGCGCACAGCAGGGCGATCACGAGGCTCGTAAACGAATGGTAGAAGGCAATACGAGACTTGTGTGGTCCATTGTTCAACGTTTTACAACGAGAGGTGTTGAGCTTGAGGATTTATTCCAGATTGGCTGCATAGGGCTTATGAAATCTGTGGATAAATTTGATTTAACCTATGATGTGAAATTTTCAACCTATGCTGTGCCGATGATCATTGGAGAAATTCAGCGCTTTTTAAGGGATGATGGCATGGTGAAGGTGAGCCGCTCTATTCGTGAGCTCAATTTTAAAATCCGTCATGCTACAGATGAATTTATTAAAAAGAACGAACATCCACCAACCATTCAAGAGCTTGCTCAGGTGCTTGGTGTGACAACAGAGGAAATTGTTACCGCATCCGATGCATTGAGAGACCCTGCCTCTCTTCATGAGCAATTGTATGAGAGTGAGGGGGATTCCATTACACTAATGGATCAAATGAAGGATGAAAAATCGGAGCAACCCTTTGATTACATCCCATTAAAAGAAGTACTAACGAGACTTGAGCCAAGAGAGCAGTCTATCATATATCTTCGCTATTTTTCAGATTGCACACAAACTGAAATTGCAAATAGATTAGGTATATCGCAGGTACAGGTTTCCCGATTAGAGAAAAAAATCCTTGCCCAGCTGAAAAGTTGGATGGCAACTAGTGCAACAGTGGAGCAGGAAGTAATAAAAAAAGACATCTAAGAAAATGGTGACAGCATGACAAATAAATTATTTAACAGCTTAGAAGAAGCCGAAGATTTTCTTATAGAACAATTTGGTGACGGCGAATCGTTTGACGTTGGTATTAAACACTTATTTGTCAAAGATTTGCCGGTCCTTTGTGCATATATTAGCGGGCTTGTAGATGGAGAAGCTTTAACACAGTTGCTGTCTAGCATGCTGCCAGATGAGGACATTGAAATTGATGTAGAGGATGAGAAGGAATATTTTGAGTCTTACTTTAATTTCCATGGACGTTCAGAAGAAACAGAGCGTAAAGCCTATTTACTAGCCATTTTAAGTGGACAAGTCACCTTTATTACTAAAAGTGGCTATTGCTATGTTGCAGAGCTTAGAAACTATCCAGGACGCTCTCCAGAAGAGCCAGATAATGAAAAAGTTATCCGTGGATCAAGGGATGGCTTTACAGAAGGGATTTCTCAAAACACAGCCTTAATACGTAGGCGAATTCGTAATAGTAATCTACGTTTCGAGCTACATAAAATATCCAAAATCGGTCAAACCGACGTGGCGATCGCGTTTATGAAGGATGTTGCCAATGAAGATATGCTCGAAAGTTTACGACAGCGTCTTAGACAAATAAATCATGATGGCTTGACGATGGCCGATAAATCATTAGAAGAATGGCTCTTTAAACAAAAGTTCCACCCAGTTCCATTTGTACGTTATACGGAGAGACCTGATATTGCTGCAGCTCATCTACTTGAAGGGCATATAGCTATATTAGTCGATACTTCTCCATCCGTTATTTTAGTACCTGTTACAGTGTTTCATTTATTGCAGCATGCAGAGGAATATCGTCAGGCACCCACAGTAGGGACGTTTGTACGTTTTATGCGATATTTTGGCTCTGTAATGGGTTTACTTTTATTGCCATTGTGGTATGTATTTGCAACGAATGAATCCCTACTTCCAGATGCCCTCTCCTTTTTAGGTACGGAGGAGAAATCGCATGTACCTTTATTACTACAAATTTTGATTGCAGATATTGGAATAGAGTTTTTGAGGATGGCCGCCATTCATACTCCGTCACCATTGTCCACAGCGATGGGATTGGTTGCGGGGGTAATCATTGGTCAAATTGCGATTGATGTTGGATTATTCTCTTCTGAGGTGGTTCTCTATACAGCAGTTGCTGCCATTCTTATTTTCATTATTCCATCCTATGAGCTTAGTATCTCCATTAAAATTTTTAGGTTACTGCTACTTCTGATGACGGGTCTCTGGGGTGTCAATGGGTTATTTATTGGTTTATTTTTATTGTTTACGTATTTATGTTCATTGCGACCAATGCAGGCACCTTATTTATGGCCGCTTGTTCCATTCTTTCCAACCGCAATGCTTCGCGTCATTATACGCTTCCCAATGACAGCGGATGCACTCAGACCTTATGTAGTCGCTTCCAAACAGCGAAAAAGATCATAGGAGCCGTTGCACTCGTTTTTTTCATGTGATAAAGTTCACATATAGTATTTTGTGATTTTTGCAAAAATTATTTTCATTCAAGAAAAAGCAAGTACTATACATTTGTTTTTTATATGTGAAGGAAATAATTTTTTTGATGGAATGGTTCTAATATAGTAAAGAACCCTTCCACTTTCAAACCGTAAAAATAACAAGATGGAACGATGTGAAAAGGGAGAGATGCACATGCATTTATATGGAACACAAGCGATTTCTGAAGATGGTCATTTAACAATTGGACAGGTAGACACATTAGAGCTAGCAAAAGAGTATGGTACACCACTTTTCGTGTATGATACGGCACTTATTCGTAAGCGTGCGCGCAGCTTTATCGATACGTTTAAAAAACTAGGTGTAAAAGCAGAAGTAGCTTATGCTTCAAAAGCATTTGCATGTGTAGCGGTGTATCAATTAGCAGCAGAAGAAAATTTATCATTGGATGTTGTATCTGGTGGAGAATTATTTACGGCCTTAAAGGCTGGTTTCCCTGCAGAGCGCATTCATTTTCATGGTAACAATAAAAGCATTGCTGAAATAGAGCTAGCTTTTGACTCCAAGATTGGATGTATTGTTGTAGATAATTTCTATGAAATACAGCTTTTAAAAGATATTTCGGAGCGCCGTCAGCAAAAAATGCGTATATTATTACGTGTTACACCAGGTGTTGAAGCACATACGCATGATTTCATCACGACAGGTCAAGCAGATTCAAAATTCGGCTTTGACTTAAACAATGGTCAAGCAGATGAAGCATTCCAACAAACATTTAACCATGAATTCCTAGAGCTACTTGGTTTACATTGCCATATTGGCTCACAAATTTTTGACACTGCAGGTTTTGGGTTGGCTGGAGAAAAATTGATTGACAAAATTTCTGATTGGAACAAGACTCACGGATTTACATGTACTGTGTTAAACTTAGGTGGGGGCTTTGGTATTCGTTATACTGAAGAAGATGCACCGCTTGAACCACAAGTATATGTAGAGGATATGATTACAGTTGTCAAAAATAAAGCAACTGTTCTTGGACTGAAGATGCCGGAAATTTGGATTGAACCAGGTCGATCACTTGTAGGTGATGCAGGAACATCTCTTTATACAATCGGTTCACAAAAAACTGTGCCAGATGTGCGAAAATATATTGCTGTTGATGGAGGTATGAGCGATAATATCCGTCCCGCATTATACGACGCTAAGTATGAGGCAGTCATCGCAAGTAAGGCGGACGAGCCGAAAGATGAGCTCTATACAGTTGCTGGTAAATTATGTGAATCTGGCGATAAATTAATTATTGATGCTAAACTACAAGATGCTGCTTCAGGTGATGTGTTAGCCATCTTCTGTACAGGTGCGTATGGTTATTCGATGGCTAGTAACTATAATCGTGTACCAAGACCTGCAGTTGTATTTGTAGAGGATGGACAGCATCAACTAGCTATTCGCCGCGAAAGTTATGAAGATATTGTGCAAAACGATCTCCCGCTAACTTTAAAAAAGGGTGAGTAAATTTGAGGAAAAATAAGTGGGTATTACTAGCGTCCATTACAACATTTATTTTATTATGGGGCGTAGTCTATTGGGTGTTGGCGTCGAAAGGTATTCTCGGACCTGGTTCGTAAGACAGAAATTGGCTTGCGGTAAAAGTACAAATCGTGTAGGATAGTCAAAGATTATGTACAGCTAGAAAAAGAGGGAATAGACAAATATGTTAATTCGATATAAAAAAGCTTTAGAGAAAATAGCAATGGGGCTACTTTCATTTATGCCTAACGAAAAAGACGTAAAAAAGCTTACAGAAACCATCCACTCCTATGAAAATGACGATAATTGGGTTTTATACTTATGGAAAAAGAATGATGAATATGTTGGCATTGTAGGGCTTGTTGTTGACGAGCATAATATAGCCACAATCCAGCACGTGTCGGTGATCCCTTCCTATAGGGGAGAGGGCGTAGCAACGGAGATGCTTCAAGAAGTGGCGGAACTTGGCCAATATGAAAGTATGCGTGCGACAGATGAAACACGTAGTTTTGTTCAAAAATGTATTCATTGTATCGATGAAAAAGCAGACGATTAACAACGTCTGCTTTTTCTTTGTTTGCTTTCTTGTCGCTCTGCAAGAATATGTGAGCGATCTCGAAGCATATGTTTATGAAGAAGATAATTTGAGCTATTTGATGGCAAAAGCTTTATACGTGCTAGGGCTAAATCCAGCAAGTGAGGTGAAAGAGGGAGCTGGAAAGTTTGAAAGGACTTGCCCATTTCAATCGAAGTGATAGCTTTTGTTATTTGTGTTAGGAGTTCAAGATAATCAATTTCTTGGAAAAAAACATGCCCTTCATTTTCTTGAAAGTTATGAAGTGCTTTTTCTAGTATTCGTATAGCACCAGTGTTGTTACCACGTCGCCAATGATAGAAACCTGTTGCCAGCTGCACATAGCCGACAAGTGGATGCATTTTATCGCCAGGTGCAATTTCCTTCCAATATTCCTCTAGCACTTCATGGCATTCAAAAAAATCTTGATTGCCATTAAAATAGGCACAGTAATCTATAAATAAAGTATGATGCTGTGGATGCATTTTGGACTCCTTTCCACTATACTTAAAGAACATAGAATCTCAGGGTGGTAAAATAATGTCTTATGAAGTAAAATTAGAAGCCTTTTCAGGGCCTCTTGATTTATTATTGCATTTAATTCACAGATTGGAAATTGATATCTATGATATCCCAATGGCTGAAATTACACAACAATATATCGACCATATACACGCAATGCAAGTACTAGAGTTAAATGAAGCAAGTGAATATTTAGTGATGGCAGCAACGTTACTGGCAATTAAAAGCCGCATGTTATTGCCAATTCACGAAGGAGAGATGGAGGACGCAGAATTAGAAGTGGACGGCCCTGACCCTCGTGAAGAACTGGTGCAACGCTTAATTGAATATAAAAAATACAAGGAAGCAGCTAGTAATTTGCAGGAGCTTGAAACAGACCGAGCACAGGTATTTACGAGGCCACCTGCTGATTTAACAGGATTAGCCTCAGAAGAACAGATGGCTTTATTTGATTTGAATGTGAATATCTATGATATGCTTGGCGCATTTCAAAAATTGATGCGTCGCAAAAAATTAAAAAAACCATTAAAAACTACTGTAGCAAGGCAGGAGCGATCAGTAAGAGATCAAATGCGCTCTGTTGTGGATTCGTTACGATTAACAGGTGGACGTGCATCATTTTTCGAGCTTTTTCCCTATGAAGATAAGCCAACACTTATTCTGACGTTTGTATCTCTTCTTGAACTGATGAAACGTCAGGTCGTCATCGTAGAGCAAGATGGTAACTTTGAAGAATTAACGGTTACCTTACAGAAGGAGGAATGGGAAGATGACGAAAACATCAATGTTACAGAGTAGAATTGAAGCCTTATTGTTTGTTGTGGGAGATGATGGCTTAACGATTAAACAACTCTCACAACTTTTAGGAGAACAGGAAGAGTTGATCCTTCAAACAATGAATACATTAAGGGAAGCGTATGATGAAGATTTAGCAAGAGGAATTACGGTGAAAGAAATTGCAGGCGTCTATCAGCTCATTACAAAATCTGAGTTTGCCGATACGATTCAAAGATTAGTAGAAAATCCAACTGCACAATCCTTATCCCAGGCCTCCCTCGAAGTGTTGGCAATAGTGGCATACAAACAGCCCATTACACGTGTAGCGATAGAAGATTTGCGCGGTGTCAAGTGTGAGCGTCCAATCCAGACGTTAGTTTCGCGAGGATTAATTAAAGAGGTAGGTCGGTCAGAAGGGACTGGACGTGCCATCTTATATGGAACAACAAAAGAATTTTTACATTATTTTGGCTTAAATAGTATAGAAGAAATGCCTCCTCTACCTGAAGAGGATCTTGTTGAGTCAGAACAAGAAACAGATTTATTTATGACCAAATTCCAAGAAACATTTAGTGTGACAAAATAAAGGTTATAATGCGTTGTCTTCAACATAAATATAAATCTATAATTTCCTATCACATTGAATAAGGAGTGGCTCCTTGCTTCGGTTATTTCGTTTAACACTGTTTATGATCATTGTGTTAATGGTAATGCTTCCTCAGACTAGTTTAGCAAGAGGAGGAAGCGGCTATGCTGTCTTAGATGGCGAGACTGGACGGATTTTAATAGGGTCCAATAGCGATGAACGATTACCTATTGCTAGTCTAACGAAAATTTGGACAGCACTTGTGGCAATTGAAAATAGTGACTTGCAGGAAGAAGTTGTCATCTCTCCGAAGGCTGCTATGGCTGAGGGGAGTTCTATTTACTTACAGGCTGGTGAAAAGGTGACAGTTGAAACGTTATTGTATGGCTTAATGCTACGTTCCGGCAATGATGCTGCAACAGCTTTAGCCGAGCATGTAGGAGGGTCTGTAGAGGGTTTTGTCAAATTAATGAATGAAAGAGCTGTTATTGCAGGTCTTACCAATACCGTCTTCATGAATCCTTCTGGTCTTCATCATGATGAGCATTTATCGTCTGCAAGGGATACTGCTGAGATGTTAAGACTTGCGTTGCAAAATAAAACATTTGAGAAAATTGCTTCAACGGTACTTTATCGGGCAAATACAGTAAACGGTATGCTATGGGAAAATAAACACCGTCTATTAAGAGAAGGTTCAGGAATGGCGGCAGATATAGATGATGAGACAGAACAGCCTGTTAGTTCCTTAAAGTCAGCCACTGGTACTGCTTTCGCTGGAAAAACGGGCTTTACTAAGGTTGCTGGACGAACACTTGCAACGGCCTTTCAAAAGGACGGGCAAATATGCATTGTCGTTACATTAAATGAATCAGATGATTGGAATGTACACCGAGGCTTATCCAATAAAGTATGGCAAGATTATAGTCTTGAAACAGTAGTGAAAAAGGGTAAATACAATGTCAATAAAAAGTTGGCTATTCGTTTACAAGAGCCCGTTCGACTACAGTTAAATAAAGAGGAAAAAGAACAGGTGAGGCAAGTATTACATGTTTCAAGGAAACGCCAAGAAGCAGTCTTGTCGATCTTTATTGGAGAAGAACGTATTTATGCAACGCCAGTTAAAGTGGAATCAGCGGATCGTTAAAAACGATTGGCTGATTTTTTACATTATTTGATTAATTGGTGTTAAATTTGGAAAAATGGTGAGGGAATGGAGGAATGCTTCTATGGAAAGTAATGGTAGACAAATTCAATTTGGGCTAATCATTAACTTATTCTTATCAAGTTTAATTGTCCATGTCATTCTACTATATCCAATTCGACCAATAGAATTTTATTATTTTGCACCTTATTTGAATGCTTATATTATCTTTATGGTCTCTTTATTTGTCATGGCCCTCGTACTACGAATCAATTATTTGATCATACCTAAAACGAAAAAAAGCAAGAATATTCAACGTGGTCTGGTGTCTGCTTCCTTATTAATTGCCTTAGGTTTCATCGCATTAAGCTTTAATGCTTATAAATGGATAGATTCAAGAGGTATTCATATGAATCCATTTTTTAGTTTAAAAGTAAATTTTGTCGAGTGGAAAGAAATAGTGAAAGTTGAGCAAGTTAATCTAGAAAAAAGTGGTGTGACAAAGCCTGATCATCTGGGTTTTTACATTTCAAGATGGTTCCACAATTGAAGAACCTTTGGCAGGCAACATGCTACTGGCTAAAAACTATATCGCCAATGAGTTAAACCAACGCGGTCTAAAAATTGAAAATTTTTACAAATAAAAGCTGCCGAATGGTAGCTTTTTTCTGTCAAAATAAACATTTTACAATCGATTCGCATGATTATCAAATGAGTATACTGCTAGTAAACAAAACAAAATCTCGGTTCAAATGTTAAGAAATTAACGAATGAGAAATTAGTCGGAATACTTAATTAAAAAATGTGAAATTTGTTTTTCTTTAATAATGTCTAAAAGTATGACATAATTTTCACAGATTAGCGGGAAAAATAACCCTATTCATTGGATCGAAATCGAATGATGACGAACGTGTCAATGTGAAAGAAAACTAGAGGTGAAAAAATGGAAAGATTACAAAAGGTCATTGCCTATGCAGGCGTTGCGTCAAGGCGCAAGGCAGAGCAATTGATTTTAGAAGGTAAAGTTAAAGTAAATGGTGTAGTGGTTCGTGAGTTAGGAACAAAGGTATCTAATTCCGATACAATTGAAGTAGAAGGTGTAAAACTAGAAAAAGAAGATAAGGTATATTTCTTACTTTACAAACCACGTGGAACAATTTCTGCAGTTACAGATGATAAAGGACGCAAAACTGTCACAGATTTATTTCATCATATTCCGCAACGTATTTTCCCAGTTGGTCGTCTTGATTATGATACATCTGGATTATTGCTATTGACAAATGATGGAGAATTTTCCTATATGTTGACACATCCGAAATTTAAAATTGACAAAACATATATCGCTCGTGTCAAAGGCGTGCCGACAATTGAAGGGCTTAAAAAGCTTCAACGAGGGATCAAATTAGAGGATGGTAAGACAGCACCTGCTAAGGTAAGTATGACATCTTTCGATGAAAAAGCGGGCAAAGCTATTTGTGAAATCACGATTCATGAAGGGCGCAATCGTCAAGTTCGTCGTATGTTTGAAGCGATTGGAACACCCGTTGTTAAATTAAAACGCGAACGCTTTGCTTTCTTAGATTTATTTGGTCTTGCTCCAGGAGAATATCGTGAATTATCAAAGCATGAAGTAAAGCAACTACGTGTGTTAGCAGAAACAGGAAAGCTTGATTAATGCAATGTTGCCAGAAGAAAGTGTGGATACCAATAGAGGTATTTGGATGTTTACACTTTCTTTGTGGTGAAATCGTTCATAAATCATTCATAATTAATAGCTAAGTGTTTTTGTATCATTTTGCTATAATAGGTGAGAATAGTACACCTAGTAGCAGTTTGTTCAAAAAAGCTGTAACACATTTAATCCGGTATTGTTGACGTCAATGTGAAAGAAGCTTTTACATATTTATAGACGTATAGAGAGTGAAAAAGTTCTATTTGTTTCTTCAATATGTAAAAGCAACGCAAGCCGTAATTGATAGGGGGTTTATTAACTTGGAGAAAAAGAAAAAACGTCTTGTACTGCGAACTGTCATTTTAGCTGTGTTAGCGTTGGCAATCGGGTACACAGTATATGGAACAGCAACAAAGGAAAAAGTAGAGTTAGTAGCAGTAGGCTCTGAGGCACCTGACTTCACGTTAGTAGATTTAAACGGTGAAAAACATAAATTGTCGGATTATAAAGGGCAAGGGGTATTTTTAAATTTCTGGGGAACTTGGTGTAAGCCTTGTGAGAAGGAAATGCCCGCAATGGACAATCAGTATCAAGAATTTAAAGATCACGGTGTACAAACATTAGCTGTCAATATTGCTCAAACAGATTTTGAAGTACAGAATTTTGTCGATCGATATGGGTTGTCATTTCCAGTAGTTATCGACAAAACAAAAAGTGTTATGACTGCTTATAATGTAGGACAATTACCTGCAACAGTGCTAATTGATCCAGAAGGCAAAGTGGCCAAAATTATTACAGGTGAAATGACGGAGAAAGATATTGCTTCGTACATGGAATTAGTGAAGCCAAATAAGGAGTAAATGACGATGGAAAAAATCATTTGTGCTTGTGGTCATAGTAATCCATACGGCACGAAGCTTTGTGAGAAATGTGGTCGTCCTTTAACCGAAGAAGAAAAACAAAATAAGGTTGTTGATATGCGCTATGATGGTATGGCCATTCGCTCCAAAACATATAACAAATCATTTGTTGATAAAATATGGAATTTCTTCTCAAGTGTTAAAGTGGGTATATCCTTAATTATTATCACATTAATTGCTGCTTCAGTCGGAACATTACTACCGCAAGAGTTTTACGTAAAAGCTTCTGATATGGAGAAGGGGGCTTACTACGCAGACGTATATGGTACATTCGGTAAAATCTATTATACGTTGGGGCTTTCGGATTTATATAGCTCATGGTGGTTCCAGATTTTGGTTGGTATGCTAGCAGTATCGATTATAGTGGCAAGTCTTGACCGAGGCATTCCACTTTACAAATCATTAAAGAATCAACGAGTTAAAAGACATGAAAGCTTCATGAAGCGTCAGCGCATTGTTGCAGAAGGACAAGTGTCAGCGAGTGCGGAGGAAACGCTTGATAAAGTGGCTCAAAAAATGACTGAGATGAAGTATTCTGTTCGTCGAGATGGTAGCGCTCTCTTAGCTGAAAAAGGACGCTTTTCTCGTTATGGTCCGTACATAAACCATGTAGGTCTCATCATTTTTTTAGGTGGGGTCATGCTACGTCTAGTCCCAGGTTTCTATGTTGATGAATCGATATGGGTGCGTGAAGGTGAAACACGTGCTATTACTGGAATGGAAGGCTACTTCATTGAAAACCGTGATTTTGTTTTAGAAACACATGATAATACACCTCAAGGTGAGCAAGTTAAACAGGGTGTGAATGTAGTGGCTAAAAACTTCCAAACCGATATTACACTATACAAGCAACCTGAAGACGCATTGCCTGGGGATACGGAAAATCTAGAAAAAGTAAAAGACTATTCCATTCGTGTAAACCATCCTTTGAAAGAAGATGGCTTTGCTCTTTACCAGATGGATTATCGTCTAAATGAATTAAAACAGATGAACTTTGAATTAATTAATAAGACGACAGAGAAATCATTAGGTAAGGTAGAGATTGATTTAACAAATCCTAAAAAAGAATATGATTTAGGGAATGGTTCATCCGTTCAAATTCTTGTCTATACACCTGATTTTGATGGATTTGAAAATGGAGAACCTCAGACTAAAACGTCTATTCCAAATAATCCTGCATTTTTATTTAAAATGACTACACCAGAAACTCCTGAAGGAGAAGTAAGCTTTGTTGAAATTATGCAGCCTCCTTTAGAACCACTGGGTGAAAATAAATACAGAATGAAATTTGCTAGTGCAGAGATGCGGGATATGTCAGGTATTACGGTGCGAAAAGATAGCACCATCCCTATTCTGTTTGTTGGTGGGGTCATCTTTATGATCGGTGTTGCCATTGGCTCTTACTGGAATCATCGTCGTTTATGGCTTCAAGTGGAACCAGACGGCCGTGTGTTAATGGCTGCCCATGTCAACAAAAATATGTTCAGCATGAAAAAGGATTTAGATGCTGTTACAACCTTTGCTGCATTGCCTCCGTATAAAGATCAGTTAGAGAAAGATGAGGCTGGCGAAGAGTCCACTACTGGTGGCATTAAAGAAAAGGAAGGTGACAACACCTTATGAGTTTGATTGACTTAAGTGGAAACTTACTATTTGTTGCGTTTATTGCTTATCTAGTTGCGACATTATTATTTGGTGGTTCAATTAAGCAAGGTAATGCTACTGGTAAAAATACTGGCAAATGGGGCAAGTTTGCCATTGTGGTTACTATTATTGGTTTCCTATCACAGCTTGGCTATTTTATTACGCGTTGGATTTATACAGGACATGCGCCAGTAAGTAATATGTTTGAATTTACAACTGCCTTTGGTATGTTCATTGTCGGCGCGTTTATCTTAATTTATTTTATTTATCGTTTGACTGCACTTGGATTAGTGGCACTGCCTGTTGCGCTTTTGATTATTGCTTATGCAGCAATGTTCCCGAAAGAAGTAAGTCCATTAGTGCCTTCATTACAAAGTCATTGGTTAACAATTCACGTTATTACAGCAGCATTAGGGCAATCTATTTTAGCCATTAGTGCTGTGGCAGGACTTATTTACTTATTAAAAGTAGTAGATTTAACAAAGCCCTCTAAACAACGTTTTTGGTTAGAAGCCGTCATGTACTGTCTTGTAGTAGTTGTTGGATTTGTCGCGGTAACATCTACATTTAGTGCTATGGATTATGAGTCTAGCTATAATTATGTGGATAAAGAAGGAACTACTCGTAAAATTATTTACAATTTACCTCCAGTATTCGGTATGAATGAATATGAAGTGATAGAAGAACATGGCATGTCACCATTAGTAGAAATGCCAGCGTTAATTAATGCTAAAAAATTAACAACTGTTGTTTGGTCATTAATGGTAGGATCTGTGTTGTATTTATTAATTCGTTTAATTGCTCGCCGTCGAATTAGTGCCATTTTCCAACCACTTGTTAAACGGGTCAATTTACAATTACTTGATGAAATTGGTTATCGTTCAGTGCTGATTGGTTTCCCTGTATTCTCCCTTGGTGCTTTAATCTTTGCGATGATTTGGGCACAAATTGCTTGGAGTCGTTTCTGGGGTTGGGATCCAAAAGAAGTATGGGCTCTTATTACATGGTTATTCTATGCAGCATTCCTGCATTTACGTCTATCAAAAGGCTGGGAAGGTCGAAAATCTGCTTGGTTAGCACTAATTGGTTTTGGGATTATTTTATTCAATCTAATTGCTGTTAACTTAATTCTTGCAGGTTTACACTCCTACGCATAACCTGTGAAGCAACAAGCCTTTTCGCTGTAGCGAAGAGGCTTTCTTTTCTTTTCAATATGTGTCACACCATGTACAATAGAAGTTAGAGAAAGATTGGAAGAGAGGGATCGTGAAAGTGTCAGAAAATATTTCAGTATTAGTAGTAGATGACGAGGATCGTATTCGCCGCTTATTAAAAATGTATCTTGAGCGAGAAGGATACCTTGTTGACGAGGCCGAAAATGGAGAACAAGCGATCGAGAAATCTTTAGAAAAAGAGTATCACTGTATTTTACTTGATATTATGATGCCTGAAAAAGATGGGCTAGAAGTGTGTGCAGAAATTCGAGAGCGCGCAGCAACGCCAATTATTTTATTAACTGCCAAAGGCGAAGAAGCAAACCGTGTACAAGGCTTTGAGCTTGGTGCAGATGACTATATCGTAAAACCATTTAGTCCTCGTGAGGTTGTGTTACGTGTGAAGGCTATTTTACGTCGTTCACAGGCTTTCTCACCAACGACTAATGCGTCTTCTTCAAAAGATTTAGTGGTGTTCCAACACTTAATGATTGATCATGATGCACATCGTGTGACTGCAGAGGGCATTGAGGTTAATTTAACACCGAAAGAGTATGAATTGCTGTACTTTTTAGCGAAATCGCCAGACAAAGTATTTGACCGTGAACAACTACTAAAAGAGGTATGGCATTATGACTTCTTTGGTGATTTACGTACAGTGGACACACATGTAAAACGTTTACGTGAAAAACTCAACCGAGTTTCTGAAAACGCTGCTAAAATGATTGTGACGGTTTGGGGCGTTGGATACAAATTTGAGGTTGTCAATGAATAGAATATGGAATAGTGTTGTCGGGAAGCTATGGGTAACCATATTGCTTCTCGTTTCATTTGTATTATTTGTTTTCACGGTATTAATGCTTGAATTTCTTCAAAATTACCATATGCAGCAAGCGGAAATTTCATTGCGACAAACAGCTGCAACGGTAGCAAGTATAGTAGATGACAATGAAACAGCCGAATCTACCTCAGAATTATTAAAAGATATTTTACCTACAGGGACCAATGCATTGATCGCAATCAGTCATGTTGAAGTGTCTTTTGCGATGCAAGAGGGTGTCAACAAAAAAGAAATACAAGATACTATTTTAGCCAATAAATCTTTTCATGAAGTGTTTCAATCAGATGAACCGATTATTAAAGAAATGATGATGCCTTCTTCAACTGATCAAGAGAAGATGGAATCTTATGTCGTACTTGGCTTTCCCTTAAATGTTGAAAATGCAGTACATGGAGCTGTCTTCATCTACCAAAGCCCAGATGCGCTACATAAAACGTCTAAGGAAACAACGAAAATTGTCTTTTTAGCAGCCTTCATAGCATTTGTGTTGACGACATTCTTCGCATTCTTCCTTTCTTCACGTATAACTTCGCCATTAAGAAAAATGCGTGAATTAGCTTTTGAAATTGCAAAAGGGAATTTTGAAGCAAAAATGCCTACTACCCAAAATGACGAAATTGGTCAGCTTGCCGTTGCCTTCAACCAAATGGGCCGTCAATTAAAGCATAATTTAGAGGTTATCAATCAAGAAAACGAACAGCTTTCTAATATTTTGACATCCATGACAGATGCAGTGATTACGTTTAATCGGGATCGTACAATATTATTAAGTAATCCACCAGCTGAACGTCTAATGCAAAAGTGGTTTGTGAATAAAGGTTCACAAAGTGCAAAACCTATCCCGCCAGAGCTTTATCATATGCTTGATCATGTACTGATGTTTGAGGATAAACTAGAAGAGGAAATTGAAATGGATGGCAGCTATTATACATTTACTATTAGTCCCCTTTATAGTGGTGAAATGATACGTGGCGCTGTGGCTGTAATTCGTGATATGACAGAACAGCATCGCTTGGAAAAACTAAGATCCGATTTTATTGCCAATGTCTCCCATGAGCTCCGAACACCGATTGCTATGCTTCAAGGTTACTCAGAAGCATTAATGGATGACGATTTTATTCAGGATCAGGAAGAGCGAAATGAGATTACCAAAATTATTTATGATGAATCGAAGCGAATGGGTCGCCTTGTGACAGATCTATTAGATTTGGCACGCATGGAATCTGGCCATATGACGCTTTATAAAGATGAATTACCAATTAATTCTACATTCGAACGTATTACACAAAAATTTTCACAAGTAGCAAAAGAAAAGCACGTTCGTTTGTTGTTTGAAAGTGAATTTAATGATGAGGCCATGATTAATATAGATGAGGATCGCATTGAACAAGTGCTTACAAATTTAGTTGACAATGCCCTTAGACATACAGATGAAGGGTCTGTGTCTGTGAAAGTAGAGCAGGAGCCGACATTTGCTAAAATATCTGTTCAAGATACAGGACATGGCATTCCTCAAGAGGACTTACCCTATGTCTTTGAACGTTTTTATAAAGCCGATAAGGCACGTACTCGTTCCAAGGGTGGTACTGGTCTCGGCTTAGCCATCGCTAGAAATATTGTGAAGGCACACTCAGGTAATATTATGGTAGACAGTGTGTTGAAAGAGGGTACGACCTTCACGTTTTATTTACCGTTCGATTAATAACAAGTATTGCTAGTAATTGGCTGTAACTTCTATGAATGTAAGACGACAAATATTATAGAACGGGGGTGGAGTGCTTTGAATGACTCCGTGTTCCATCGACTATACGATGCATATCACCAAGACGTGTTTCAGTTTTTAATCTATTTAGTAAAAAATCGTACACTTGCCGAAGATTTAGCACATGAAGTTTATGTACGAGTGTTGCGCTCATACGATCAATTTGCAGGGAATAGTAGTGAGAAAACTTGGCTATTTGCTATTGCTAAAAATGTAGCGATTGATCATTTTAGAAAGCAAGCTGTACGTCAAAAGCATTCACATGATTTCTTTGACTGGGAAACGGAACAGCTCCATTCAACCACGCCATCACCGGAAGATATACTACAGGCCAGTGATGAATTTATGCAGGTAGAATCAGCACTTGAAAACTGTACAGGTGACCAAAAAATGGTCATTATTATGCGCTATTTTCAAGATTTATCGATTGCAGAAACAGCGCAAATACTAGATTGGACAGAAGCTAAGGTAAAAACGACCCAGCATCGAGCCATTAAATTTTTAAGGCAACAGCTACAGCCGATTAGAGAACAGGAGGCGAAACGGCAATGACACATAAGCCATTTGATGATGAACAGCTTGAACATGTCTTGAACAATGCCCCTAAGCTTTCTGACCGCCGTTCAAAAGAAGAAATATTAAATCGGTTAATGGCAGATGCTCGCTTGCAGGATAATAGTCACCTTCAAGAAGCAATACAACAACCTATAGAGAATGAAGAAGCACAATCAGAAAGTAAACCTTTAATTCAAGATGAACGACCATCACGTTTAAAGTTCCGGAAAATGCCGATTTTTCCGAGTGTAGCAGCAGTTTTCGCGATAACGGTACTCGTTGGCTTCATGTTCATGAATAATGGCGCTAGCCAAAAAGATCTCGCTAGTACGCCAGAAAAGGCTAATTACGCTACTTTACAGGAAGATCGTTCTGCTAAAGAGGCAGCAACGCAGGATGAGGCACTTCAATCCAGTATTGTATCGGAGCATGAGCGTATGTTATCTTTACGGTCGTCTGTCTATGAGGAAGATGTGAAAGATGCTGTCGTTTTCCGTATTGGTTTGGCAGGACGCGATGCAGAAAGTGTTCCGATGACATATGTGATACCAAATGAGCGTGTAGCAACTGATTTTGGAACAGAAAAGCCTTCTACCTTACAGATGTATGAAAAATATGCTCCTCAAATAGATGAAGAAGCCAAAGGGTTTACGGAATATCATCCTTTTAAAGGTGAACTGAAGGAGAAGGAAGACAAGCTTGTCCACGTTTTACCAAAGGACAATGACTATGATGTTGCATCAGCTACCGTTAATGAATACAAAGGGACTTTAGAGGATACCTTCTCGGATTCTGAATATACGGAAGTTGAGATTCAAAATGAAGATGGCACACCTTATGCGTTTTCTCAAGAGGGTGAGCCAAGTCAAGCCATGTCATTAACAAACGCTAAGCATTTTAATTATTATTTATACCAAGATGGTAATGGGGCAGAATATCTGTCGCCAGATTTCCGTCAAACATTTGCTAATGTTACAGAGGCACTTACACTAATGAAAAACAAAAATGATGATGTTTATGTAACAGTGGTTCCTGAAAACGTAACATATACCGTGAAAGAGGAAGCGGAAGGTGTAGTCGTAACATTCGACATTCCCTTAGATTTAGCATCGATGGAGCCAATTCGCGCTACCCAATTGATTGAAGCTATGATGTTAACTGCTGCTAGCTTTGACCAACAATTACGCTTAGATAATGTGGTCCAAGAAAGCTGGGAAGGATTCGATTTAAAAACGTATTTGCCAAAGCCTGTGGGGCCAAATAAACAATATATGCCTTAGTCAGAATCAAAAATGGAGCATCCCTGTAACATGGAATGCTCCATTTTTATAATACATACAAATCTAATCGGATTTTTTTAAGCAGAACTATTTACTTTTTCTTAATAATTAATTATAGTAAGGTTGTAGTATAAAATAATATGATTCATCTTCGGGGCAGGGTGAAAATCCCGACCGGCGGTAATAGAGTGGTGAACCGTTAATGTTTCCATTAACTCGAATGGTTTATGCTTCGCTCTTCAGCCCGCGACCTGTGCAAATTTATTTGCATGGCTGACTTGGTGTGATTCCGAGGCCGACAGTTAAAGTCTGGATGGGAGAAGATGGAGGTACGATCGTCATTCATTGTTATGAAATAAACTATGACCGAGCGCTTTTTTTGTATGGCTTTTTAAACGGTGCTCAAAAATAGTTTAAATTGACGCTTATTCGTCATGCCTTTCTCCCTTGTGCTCTTCATGCATAAGGGTTTTTTCGTGCTAACAATTGAAAGATCGTCACCTTTCTTCTTGCGAGATTGAATCAGCAAAGAGGAGAGAGTTTTCTATGAAGAAAAATGTTAAACTCCAATCGTTTATTACGATTGGTATGCTGAGCAGTATTTCGTTTTTATTAATGCTTTTTAATTTCCCAATTCCACCATTCCCAGCATTTTTGGAAGTGGACTTTAGTGATATGCCTGCATTAATAGCAGCCATCACAATGGGGCCTGTAGCTGGTATTTTAGTAGAATTATTTAAAAATGTATTGGATTGGATTTTCTCTGGAACGCCAACAGGTGTGCCAGTAGGTCATATGGCCAACTTTGCAACAGGTATTTTATTTATTTTACCAGTAAGCCTTATTTTTAATCGCTTTAAAACAATTGCTGGTCTTGTTGGAGGTTTAGCGACAGGAACAGTCGTAATGGCAGTAGGGATGAGTATTTTAAACTACGCAGTATTTTTACCGATGTACACATACTTCTTAGGAATGGAACCTGTTGTAGGTGACTCACTTTATAAAATGATTATCGCTGGGATTTTACCATTTAACATTGTGAAAGGTATTTTATTAACGGCTATTATGGCGTTTTTATTTACAACAATGCGCAAATGGATCGACCGCCAGCGTTCTATCTATATAACAAAATAATTTTTACTAACCTCGGGTCATATACCTGAGGTTTTTTTATTGGAAGGAACAATAGATAGGAAAAAGTGTGAAGAATAGAAAGAACAAAACTAACGGATAAATACAGAAAAAAGTAATAGGGTAAAATAGTTAACTAGTACTTTATAATTATAACCTAGTCGAAAGCTACATTTTCATGTAAAATAGAGAAGAGTTTAGAATGTTTGAGGAGTTTGAAGAGATGAGTGGAAAAAAAGGACAATGGTCTAGTAAATTAGGTTTTATTTTAGCATCAGCTGGTGCGGCGATCGGACTAGGGGCAATTTGGAAACTGCCCTATGTAACAGGACAAAGTGGTGGAGGAGCATTTTTCCTTATCTTTGTGTTATTTACCTTGTTAATAGGACTACCAATGTTATTGTCCGAGTATGTGTTAGGACGTGGTACACAATCCGAGGCTGTAACAGCGTATAAAAAAATTGCTCCAACTAAGCCAGGCTGGGCTTGGATTGGTCGAATGGGCGTGCTAGGCTGTTTTTTATTATTAACTTTTTATAGCGTAGTCGGAGGTTGGATCTTTATTTATAGCGGGCTAGGTGTAGCTGGCGCGGTAATTGATCCAGCAGTAGATCCAGCTGAATTATTTGGAAAAATTATAGGCACGCCATGGATTACGCTAGTTGGTCTAGTGTTGTTTACATTGGTCAACGTACTTGTGATTTCATTAGGTGTACAAAATGGGATTGAAAAGGCCAATAAATGGATGATGCCGTTACTTTTCATAATGTTCATTGTCCTTGTTGTGCGTGCTGTTACATTAGATGGGGCAATGGAAGGGGTAAAATTCTTCTTATGGCCTGATTTCTCGAATATTACGGGTAAGGCATTATTAGAAGCCCTCGGGCAATCGTTCTTTGGGTTAGCAGTTGGCTTTTCTTGTCTAGTTACATATAGCTCTTATCTAAAAAAAGATGTCAGTCTTCCGAATTCAGCAGGTTCTGTAGTGCTGTTAACCGTGCTTGTTTCATTTTTAGCAGGTTTAGCAATTTTCCCTGTTGTGTTCGCCTTTGATTTAGAGCCAGCAGCGGGTCCGGGTTTGCTATTTATGGTGCTACCAACAGCTTTTAGTCAAATGCCATTCGGTGAAGTGTTTTTAGCTATGTTTTTATTGCTATTTTTATTTGCTACATTAACGTCATCATTTAGTTTATATGAGATTATCGTCGCGGCATTTATGGAGCATAGTCAGAAATCCCGTCCAATGTGGACGCTTATACTTGGTATAGTCGTATTTATTGCAGCTATTCCAGCAGCACTTTCTTCGAGTGTTTTATCGGATATAATGATTTTCGAGAAAAGTATCTTTGATGCAACCGATTTTTTAGTGTCAAATATCATGCTTCCACTAGGGAATTTATTCATTGCTATTTTTATTGCCTATGTAGTAGATAAAGAATTTGTGAAGAGAGAATTGCTAACGGGTAGTCAAATGGGACAAGGCTATTACTCGACATATCGTATGTTAATGTTAGTTGTTGTCCCGTTTATCATTCTAGTTGTGTTTGTTAATATGCTACTGCAGTATTAAAGAAAAGGTGTATTCCTATTAGACGGAATACACCTTTTTATTAGTATAACAAAAATTAATAGTCGTTAAGTGATAGCTCACCTAGCCAATCTTCTTTAATAATCTTCCTTGCTTGTTCTTCACTTTCGGCAATAGGGAATACTTTATCAACCTGTGAAATAGCGAATAAGTTGCGAATGAAATCATCGACGACAATAATGGCGATTTTCTTATCTTTTACAGACACCTTCTTAGCGAAATTAACGATCATACCGAATCCAGTACTATCAATATTTGTTACCTTTTGCATATCGATAATGTATCCGTGTTTTGTGTCTAAGCTAAGTGTTTGAAGCTCTGACTTTATTTCTTCAATCATCCCGTATTCTAAATCGCCTGTAAACGCAATCACTATATAATCAGCCTTTGTGTCAATATTCATTGCAATTTTCTTCTGATTCATCCTATAGCGCCTCCATTTTTCTTTTCTTGTTTGGGGAGTTATTCAAACTTAAATTTATTCACTTCATTTTGTAATTTATCAGCAATTGATGATAACTCATCTGAGCTTTGTGTAATTTCTGCAACAGTCGCATATTGTTCTTCTGAGGTTGCGGCAATCTCTTCTGTAGCTGCTGCAGCATCCTCGATGATGCGAGAAATATCTTGGATAGCCTGTTGCACACCTAAGGAGTTGTCGTTAACATGTGTAAATGCCACTTTCATTTGTTCCACACCTTCTTCAGTTTCGACAACTTTCTCCACAATTTCTTTTAAGGCACTTCCGCCTTTATTGATGATTGTTACTTGCTCCTCGACAGCTAGTAAATTACTTTCCATTGTCCGTACGGTCACAGATGTTTCCGCTTGGATATCATTAATAAGATTAGTAATTTGTCCAGCTGCTAAACTTGACTGTTCAGCTAACTGACGAACCTCTGATGCAACGACAGCAAAACCTTTTCCTTGATCACCTGCTCGTGCTGCCTCGATGGCCGCATTGAGTGCTAACAGATTCGTTTGTTCTGCGATGCCAGTGATAACGGTAATAATACCACCAATTTCTTCAGAGCGCTTGCCTAATTTTTGGATAGAATCAGTTGCATAAGACACTGTTTTCGTAACATCACTTAGATGCATAATCGCTTCATTGATGGCTTCTTCTCCTTTACGCGCGATATGTGTGGATTCGATAGCACTGTTTAAAGTGATTTCGGCCTTTTGTAAGCTCTTTGATACTTCTTCAATCGTTTTTTGCATCATTGAAACTATTCGCTCAGCCTGATCAGATTGAGTGGTAGTACCCACGGCGATTTCATTCATTGTTAGTGCGATCTGATTAGATGCTTCACTTGTTTGGTGTGATGATTCTGCCAAAGTGTGTGACGACTTTGCAATTTGATGTGCACTACCAGCCACAATCTTTATCGTCTCTGTTAAATGATTTTTCATACTACTAAATGCGCGTGCTAATTCAGCGATTTCATCTTTGCCTTTAGGGTTTAACAGTTTAACATTTAAATTTAGTTCTGCTAGTTCCTTGGCATTGGTACTTAGAATGTTAATAGGATTAACAATTTGCTTTTGTAAGAACCAACTAATTCCTCCGATCATTACAATGGCGATTACTAAGGAAATCGCTACATTCTCCAGTGCTGATTTTGTGGCAATGCTTATATAGGGAGCAGTAGGAACAGCGGTTGCCCATACACCGATAACCTCGCCTTGACTATTTACAATCGGATCATAGGCTGCTTGATGCAAACTTCCTAAGACATTTGCAGAACCGATAAAGCGCTTTTTTTCTCCTAGCACAACAGTAGCAACCTCGTCAGAAACCTTGGTATTTAAAGCGCGTTGACCATTATCCACTATATTGGTACTTATACGCGTATCGTTTTGAAAGATGGAGACAGCATTCCCATTTGTGAGTTCTCCAACTTTATCAGCTACCTCAAAGTTTTCTACCATATTGATATCACCCTTATAGAGTTGGTTGTTTTTAATGGACCATTCTCCAGGATATTTAGCGTCTAAATATTCATAGCTTAACTGTATATCTGATAAAAGCTTTGTATCAGCACTTTCTAATAGATTGTTCTTGGCAACAAAAAAATTGACTCCTGCTAAAAGGGAGGTAAGTAAAATAATACACCCAAATATAAGCAGATTCATTTTCTTCCGTATAGATAACTTCATTAAAACGCCCCCAATTTTACGTTTACTTTATAGATGAATCTTTTTGGAAATACCAACTAAAAATTTTGTTTTAGAAATATTTTCAAACCAAATATGGTCGACCATATTTTTGACAAAAAATAAACCGCGTCCACGATCAGCATAATCAAGTTTGTCTAAATCGAATTGAAGAACTTTGTCCCAGTCCTTTTCGTCAATGCCTTTTGCTTCGTCAGTGACTGTTATTTTTATTTCTTCGTTTGATTGGGCTACATGTATTTGAATCTCCTTTTGGACGGGTGTATTAATTTTTCCCATAGCCTCTATGGCATTGATGACTAGTTCATGAACAACAAATCTTAATTCTCGTTTATAAGGTAGATTATATAAATCTGTATAATTCTCCATAACTTGATCAATAAAGGCTATAGCTTGTGTATCAGGATTTACATTGAGTGTGAATTCCATCTTCAATCACCTACCCTTTAATGTAATTGTTATTGAAACGACTGTGATGTCATCGCTGTAATCATTATCAAATAAATTGTACTTTTGAGAAAACTTTTGTAGTGCATAGCTGTTATCCTGTGAAGCATAAGCGTAGAAAAAGTCCATATCAATTGAGTTTTGCTCGTTCAATGTTAATAGTCCATCCGTATAAAGAATAATACGATGCCAGCCTGATAAAGGTATTGTTTTTTTATTTATTTGAATAGTAGGGAATAGTCCGAGGATAGGCGTATTCGCTGGGAGAAAGACTGTTTCTCCATATTTTCCAAATAAAAAACCAGAAGGATGAGCCGCATTCACATAGTGCAAAGTTCCGTTTTTTGTATCTAGAAGTATGTAGATTGCTGTCATTAAAAAACGGTCCATATCTTCATCAGAAAATAGCTCGTATATTTGGCGGTTAAGTTCTTGGATTACTGCTACTGGATCAATTAACTTAGTAATCATTCCTTTTAGTAATGATCTGATGGACATAGTAACGAGTGATGCAGCTATGCCATGCCCCATTGCATCGTACAGAAGAATGGCGGTTAAATGGTCATTAATCTTAAACCAACAGTACATGTCACCTCCTAGTGTATTGGATGTTACATAAAGACCATCAACCTGAAGTTGCTCAAGATTTAATGGAGGAGATAGTGCGTTCTTTTGGAATTTTTTTGCAACAAACAAATCTTTTTGAATCATACTTTCTTGCTGCTTTCGAAGCTTGGCTTCCCTCTGATATTTTAAGGCTACTTGAATTCGAGTCTTAAAATGAGTAAAATCAAACGGCTTTAAAATAAAGTCGAAAATTCCTGCTTCAAAAACCCTATCGATTGTTATGTTTTTTTCGTAGGTAGTAGATAGTAGGATAGGGACATCTATCCAATTTTTAAGTACATGAATGTGCTGACAAATTTCCTCGCAATTGCTGAGTGTCATTTTAGTGTCAAGTACGATTAATTCCAGCTCATCTTTCAAAGATGAATCTACTAAATAGTTCATTGCTGCTTCCGTTGTTGAAAAGCAATGAATATTTGGGATGCTTATACGATGAAAATACTTTTGCAGACGTAGCACATCATTACTTACGCTGCCAATAATTAATACTGACATGCCTACTAAATTCACCGCCTTATGTATCTATAACTAAATATTTCCTGGAAGCCAACATAATGTTTTCTAACCATAATTATATACTCCGTATTTACTTATAATATGAATAAAATAAAATTCTAATTTGCTATAAATTTACCAATAAATATCACATTATACAAGGCTTTTGTGATATAAAGTAAAACTTAATCAATAGGATTTTTGACATCTTGGTTCTTGGATCGTGTTCACGGGTTATCTTTTTAACGATGTTCTTGATATACCTATATTTGATGTATGCGGAAGAAATGAATCCCTCCTCTCTAGTCATGATACTAGACTGTTTGTTTTTGGAGGGACGGAGAAATTTGTAAGACTAAAGGCCTTTTGTAAAAAGTAGTAATTTTGCCCTTATTTAAAGATGAAAAATCGCTATTTGTGATGGAATGTGGTTAGAAAAATTAATCTAAAATAGGGATTAATATATTCGATAAAATGCATGTTATAAAACCTTACATATATATTGCTTATTCTAAAAAAATAATGTATTTTAAGATCAGTTACAAAAATACGTGTTAATTAAAATTACATTGGAGTGGTGAAGAATGAAACATTATACCAAAGAAGATATTATACGCCGAGTGAAGGAAGAAAATGTGAAATTTATTCGCCTACAATTTACGGATATTTTAGGGACAATCAAAAATGTTGAAGTTCCTGTCAGCCAATTAGAAAAAGCGCTAGATAATAAAGTTATGTTTGACGGCTCTTCAATCGAAGGCTTTGTGCGTATTGAAGAATCAGATATGTATTTAAAGCCTGATATCAATACCTTCGTGATTTTTCCTTGGACTGCTGAAAAGGGGAAGGTAGCTCGTTTTATATGTGATATTGCAAGACCAGATGGCACACCGTTTGAAGGAGATCCGCGCTCCAATTTAAAACGCGTATTGAAGGAAATGGAGGAGCTGGGCTTTACGTCGTTTAATTTAGGGCCAGAGCCTGAATTTTTCCTATTCAAGTTGGATGAAAAGGGGCATCCGACACTGGAATTAAATGATAGTGGGGGCTATTTTGATTTAGCGCCAACTGATTTGGGAGAGAACTGTCGTCGTGATATTGTTTTAGAGCTAGAGGGAATGGGCTTTGAAATTGAAGCGTCTCATCATGAGGTAGCACCAGGCCAGCATGAAATCGACTTTAAGTATGCGAGTGCTATTGAGGCATGTGACAATATCCAAACATTTAAACTGGTGGTAAAAACGATTGCTGCACAGCATGGTCTCCACGCAACATTTATGCCAAAGCCACTATTTGGGGTCAATGGATCAGGAATGCATTTTAATCTCTCATTATTTGAAGGTGATAATAATGCCTTCTACGATGAACATGCAGACTTGCAATTAAGTGCAACCGCACGTAGCTTTATGGCAGGAATTATGAAGCATGTGCATGGCTTTACGGCTATCACGAATCCACTTGTCAATTCCTATAAACGATTAGTACCTGGCTATGAAGCCCCTTGCTATGTAGCGTGGTCTGCTCAAAACCGCTCACCATTAATTCGTATTCCAGCAGCACGTGGACTATCTACACGAATTGAATTGCGTTCAGTTGATCCAGCAGCAAACCCTTATTTAGCAATGGCTGTTATTCTAGCATCTGGGCTGGATGGCATACGAAAAGATTTAACGCCACCAGCTGCGGTAGACCGTAATATTTATAAAATGACAGCAGCAGATCGGGAGTTGAACGGGATTGATAGTTTACCATCCTCATTAGAATTTGCGCTTATCGAATTAGAGATGGATGCCATTGTTCGTGATGCATTGGGTGACCATATTTACGATAAATTTACAGCTGCCAAAGAAATTGAATGGAATAAATATCGCACACGTGTCCATAACTGGGAGCGTGAGGAATATTTAACGATGTACTAAAGGTGTTGGGGCTTTTTTAGCTCCAACTTTTTTGTGTGACATGTACTTCTTTTTGCTCTATCATAAGATTAAAGGAGTGTGGACAATGACACAGATAACTCAAGTTGTGACAATTCAAAACAATGATATTGTGCAATTTGAACTTGATATTAACCGAGCTTTAGTAGATTTAAAAGGCTTTTTCATACTTGATATCAAATACAATACGCTCTTTATTGGAGAGCAGACGGTCATCCATTCCGCTTTAATTATTTATCAGCAAAACGATTACACCATTTAACAAGAGGGTCATGTCGATGAGACGTGACTTTTTTTTATTTAAATAACGATAAGAGAAATACCCGATCTTCTGGAAATGTTAGGGGTAAAAGTGCTACTTCCTCTTTAGATTTCCATGCTATGTCATATATTAATTCATCGGGATCATGTATCATCATTTGTCCACCTGTTAAGATGGTTTGAAAATAGCGAACTTCCACTACTTCATTGTCCTTATAATAAATTTCCTTAATAATATCTACTGTATAGCCTGTTTCTTCATAAACTTCTCGTATACAGCAAGTCTTAAAATCTTCCGTGGCCTCTTTTCCACCTGATGGCACAGTCCAAGTTTTCTCTTCATCAACAGTTCCTTGTAAAACCATTAATAACTGATTACTTTCATTCAAACAAATAGCAGCAGCACCTAGCCATTTCATCGCAAAGTCCCCCTATATCTTCTCTTATACCGTTTTACCATTTAATAGAAACTATTGTAAATATATTTTAGAAATATTTTGGATGTTTTTTTGATTTTTACTACAATGGAATTTTAAGAAAAAATAGTGAGTGTGATAAGAAATTAAAAGTGGGGAGCTAGTCAAAAAATGCTTTCCATTTAACCTGTCCGAAGTTAGCATAAAAAGACAGGTTATACAGCAATATCTATTTTAAGATGGAATCAAGGAGTGAGAGCAATGAGTTGGGTTGAGTCGATACAGAAGGCCATTAATTATATGGAGGAACATTTATTAGAGGATATTACGATTGAACAGATTGCACAGGAGGTTAATTCCTCTGTCTTTCATTTTCAGCGAACATTTGCCATTTTGACAGATATGTCTATTGCTGATTATCTACGGCGAAGAAGATTAACGTTAGCTGCACAAGAATTGCTGGGTACTGAACAAAAAATAATCGATCTCGCCTACAAATACGGCTATGAAACTCCTGAAGCCTTTACTAAAGCGTTTCGAAAACAGCACCATGTAACGCCTAGTGAAGCAAGAAAGAAGCAAGGACCATTACAATCATATAATCGCCTGGTCATACAGGTAAGCTTGAAGGGAGCAGAACCAATGAAATATAAAATTATTGAAAAAGACAAGTTTCAAATTGTGGGTGTAAAAAGAACATACAACTGTCAAAATGGAGAGAACACAACGGAAATACCTCTATTTTGGCAAGAGATAAACCAAAGTGGCTTTGATCATCAGCTATATCAATTAAATAATGGCACAGTCAATGGCGTATTAGGTGTTTGTGTACCAAATACTGAACAGGGACAAAAGGGCTTCATTGATTATTGGATTGCTACTGATCATGTAGGAGAAGTAGGAGAAGATCTCTTAACAATGGAAGTACCTGCATCCAAATGGGTTATCTTTGAAGTACATGGACCTATGCCTGATGCAATGCAAAATACGTGGAAACAAATTTATTCAGAGTGGTTCCCATCCAACCCATATGAACCAGCAGGAACAGCGGAGTTGGAGGTTTATCCTGAAGAGGATGCTTATAGCCCTGATTCGTATTCAGAAATTTGGATTCCAATTAAATAACAAGAATGCCAAGGATGCTATACTAGTGCATCCTTGGCTTTTATAATTCTACTGAAAAAATTTACCCTTTTTTAGTTTTTTTAAAGATGTAAAATATATATATATTTGGAATAAACGGTTTAACGACGTTTATTAATCGTTACATAATTTCATGAGGGGGTTAAGAAATGATGAGAGGTACGATTCAAAAAAAGCGTGTAGAAATTTCACAAGAGGATGCACAGCAATACCTAAAGTTGGGAAAAGTGGCGCATGTTGCAACAGTTGATTAGGAAGGTTTTCCTTATGTTATTCCATTTGTCTATGTATATGAAGGGGAGGACAAACTATACTTGCATATTGGTAATCTTCGAGAAAGTCACTTTTGGACAAATATCAAACAAAATCCTAAAATTTGTATAGAAGTTTGCGATATGGGTGATTTACATCCAGGCAAAAAATATGCTTGTCAATCCGCACTAGTTTATCAAAGTGTGGTTTTGTTTGGACATATCGAAAGAATTGAAGAGGAAACGAAAAAAGAATGGTTCTTTGATGCGTTACTGGAGAAGTATGGCAATCCTGAATGGACATTTGAAAGAGAAGGCTATCCGATTATGCCGAAAATTGAACTATTTGAAGTACAAATAGAAAAGCTGACAGGGAAAATTAATCACGGCATGTATCATTAATTAAAAAGGCTAAGTATTGGTTGAATTCTACCATGCTTAGCCTTTTCTTATTACGATTTTGTTAAAGTGTAAAGTTGTAGAGTATCTTTAGTATTGTGCTTCTCTTGGTAAATGAAGTTCAATTTTTTTAAAACCTTGATTGAATTGATATTGGCAGCCTCAACTTCTGCCACAATTGTTTCCATTTTTAAGTGCTTAAAGGCATAATCAATTAAAGCAGTTATAGCTTCTGTTGCATAGCCTTTTCCCCAATATTCCTTGCTCAAATCATAGCCAATCTCTGTTAGAGCATTGTCATAATCAAGCAGATTAAATCCACATGAGCCAATGATATGGTCGGATGCCTTTTCAAAAATAGAGAAGCGGATTGCCTTGTGTTGCTTAGCTAATTGTTCTAGAAGTTCAATCATTTCCAAGGCCTGCTCTTCTTGTGTAAACTGGGCAATATTCATATACTTTGTTACATCAGGATCAGACCAAATGGCAAATAAGCTTTTAGCATCAGCTTTCTCCATTTTTCGTAACTGCAATCTTTCCGTGTCGATATTTTCAATCAATACTTTTACCTCCAAAATTATGTTGATGTTGGATGAAAAATATTGCTATCTGTGCATAATTCAGTCCCTTCATATAAATTAAGTTTATTATAATAGAAATGATACATACTGCAAAATACTGGAGGAATTTACATGAAGACTGTCACGGAAGAACATTACCCACTTATAAAACAAACAATAAAAACAGCTCCAACATTTGTTTATAGTATACTAGATCGAATGATAGAAGGAACTGTCTATACGGATACAGTTGCTTACCAAACGTTATTATTCCACACGAAATCAGGTATATATTATGTATATGGTGATGAAAGTAAGACTTCGATTGATCATCAGCTTGCCTATTGTTTTCAACAGGCTATGGAACAACAGAAACGGTTTACCTTATTTTCTTATTCTGAACAGTGGAATATTAAAATCGAACAATTGTTAAATAATCAGCTGAGAAAGCTAGAACGCTATACATTTACATTTCATGAAAATATTTATAATCATAGAGAGAAGCATGGGGAACGTGATTACGAAGTCAAATCTATTACTGAACCCTTGATTAAAAATTCACTGGAATTTGATCAGACATATTATGAGGAATATTGGGATTCTACCTCTAATTTCCTCAAAAATGGCTTTGGCTTTTGTTTCGTACATAAAGAACAAATCATTAGTGAAGCAGTCTCTATATTTAAATCAAATGAGTATGCAGAAATTGATATTATGACAGATTCGAAATTTAGAGGACAAGGATTAGCAAGTAGCATTGCAGAAGCATTTATAGACCATTGTCTTGTCAACCAGCTAAAGCCTTGTTGGGATTGTGATATTTCGAATACAGGATCCATTCACCTAGGCACAAAGCTTGGTTTTACGACACCACAAAAATATACTATCTATACAAAAAGCTAGCCCACGCGGTTATTAAAAACATCGTGAGCTTTATCTGCTTTTAAAAGAAACGATTGCGTAATTCAAAAACTCGATAGAATAGTCTAGCGTCTCTAGCCATTTTATTTGGAGTGTTCATATGGGGACGGAGGCATTGTTGAAACAATTCATCACAGTATTTTGTGCTACCGTGGCGTTCATAGCATTCATCATGCAGTTTACAGCAAGCATCCACTGCATTTGTAGGCGTACCTGGTCCTGAGCAGCCAGGACCACAGTATCGGTAGCCGGGATAACAAAAACCAAGCTTGCGATTTCTATTCATCTCCTAAACCTCTCTTTTCGATGTTTTTACTATAAAATATGTAATATTTCATCGTAGAAGAGGATAAAAAACTATAAGACTATTCTTTTTGATTTGTAAGGTTCCTGTAAGCTTAAAAATAATTAGTTGTAAGGATGGGGAGTTATGCTAGCTATAGCATAAAAGATAAGGAGTTTTTCAACATGAAGCCATCCGTTACACAAAAAGAACGAATCGTTTCCTTAGATATTATACGAGGATTAGCGTTATTTGGTATTTTATTTATTAATGTAGGTGCCTATCAGCTCATAATAGAGGGTGCACCAATGCCTGATATGAGTGGAATCAATGGGGTTATTGATTCACTTATTAATATTTTTATAGAAAAGAAATTTTTCTCAATCTTTTCATTCCTATTTGGGGTTGGCTTTTATATTTTTGCTACACGTGCAGAAGCGCGAGGCGATAGACCGAGAATGCGCTTTGCAAGACGCTTATTGGCTTTATTGGTTATAGGTATTATTCATATTTTTATTTTCTGGGGCTCTATCCTAGCCATTTACGCAGTGATTGGGTTTTTATTGCTACCATTTTACTCTGCGAAGGTTTCAACCATTTCTAAATGGTTGTTTACGATTATCACACTGCATATTCTGGCATTATTAGGACAAATGTATATGCCGTCTAATGCGGTTTCGTCAGCTATATTTGGCTTTTTAGGCAATGATGCCGTAGCCATCTTTATTATGTTTTTAAGTGGATTTTTAGTAGCAAAAGCTGATTGGATTGGGCATATTGGAGCGCATAGTCAAAAAATAAAACGGCTGCTTTACAGTACTTTCCCATTCTTTATTGGATTTTCATTATGGATTTGGTTTGCCTCACAAGCAGATGACCAACAGCTTCAATTTATCATTGGCTTAGGGGTTGTTCCAACAACCTATTTTTATCTAAGTTGTTTGTTTATTCTATTAGAACATAAAACAATAGCGAAGCTACTTCAGCCAATTGGACGTGTGGGGCAAATGGCCTTTACAAATTATTTAGCGCAAAGCTTTATTGGAACTGCCATCATTTCATTAATGGGGCTAGAAGTAGTTTCACCATCAGATATTGTAGTGATAGCGAGTATTACGTTTATCATTCAAATAATTTTTAGCGTGATTTGGTTTAAGTTCTTTACAATAGGGCCATTTGAAAAATTATGGCGATATATGACTTATGGAAAAAAAGTCGTGTCCAAACAATCATAAAATACTGTAAATCCCAAACAATCCTACTGTTTGGGATTTTTTCTGCTAAAATAAATTGTATGTTTTTGTAAAAAATGAAACCTAAAATAGGAGATAATCGTAAACTAGGTACTCGAAATAAAGGAGCGTTTATAATATGGCAAAGCAAATAAAAAAATATATGGCTGTGACAACAGCATCTTTGATGGCTGTACAGCTAGCAGCATGTGGAAATAGTGAAACTCAAACAGCAGAAGAATACCCTTTAACTACTTCTAATCAGATAACTGAAGATCAAAATCAAGCAAATACAAGTGATGAAATAGAAAGTGTTTACAATAGTGAAATGGCTGATGCCTGTGATGAATGGCAAGAAGGTGAAGATGGTTCCTTTGAATGTATCGATGAAAATTCACCTTACTATGCACAGCATTTCTTTAATGGTTTGATGTATGCAACGGCTGGAGCCATGATAGGAAGTGCGATATACAAAAGTCGCAATTTAAAAAATGGTACAGATCGATATGAGCAAAGCAATGGTGGCGGCTCAGCAGTGCCACGATCGTCATCAAACGCTAAGGATGAAAGTAAACCAACAAATGGTATAACAAACAGTACGCAAAATAAGGCTAGCTCAACCTCAGGTAGCTCAACTTCAAGTGGATCAAATTCTTATTCGAGTGGACAACGCTCCTATTCGACAGATAGTTCATCTCAGAGTTCCAATTCCTATTCCAATAGCTCTTCCTCAAGCACAGGGAAATCGGGCTTTGGTTCTGGTGGGGCATCTCGTGGGGGCTCGTCCTCCTCGTAAGGTTTGGATAGGGAGTGAAGAACATGATGAATCACACACAGCGACGACAAGTATTTTACTCAAATTTCCCTGACTTCTTTCCTGACTTTGAGGATTTAGAGTATGCATTATATGATGTTATAGAATTGCCAAAGCAACAAATTGATCAACTTCATTATGCAACACAAATACTTTGGCACATCTTTTTAAAAGTTGGGAAACAATTCAAACATTTATCGGTCGATCAGCTCTTAGCCTTAGGTATTCGACCGGAAATGATCCCATATATTCAATTAGATTATTTGCAGCAGCAATCAATTCTGGCACGCTTTGATTTTATTTGTACAGAGGAGGGCTACATTAAATGTTTAGAGCTAAATGGAGAAACACCTTTTCTTGTACAAGAAACCTTCAAGATGAATGACGCACTATGTCAGCATTTTGGCTATAAAAATCCAAATGATGTAACAGCCTTACAAAAAGCATTGTCGGGCGCTCTTTTTGCTGCCATCCAATACTTACATAATGTCAAAAAACCAAAGATTGTCATCACAGGAAAAACAGCGAAAGAGGACTACGAAGAGTATTGCCAGGTACAGTTTATCAAGTCCTGTATTCCTTTTGACATTGAGTATGTGCCCATTCAAGAACTTATCATCTTTTCTAGTGACACGTCTGAGGTAGCACAAGGTCTTTATACACCTACAATGGAGAAAATTGATATTTTATTTAGACCCGCACACCCTGTAGAGTTTTTAATAGATGATGTGGCAGCGGATGGTGATCGCATTGGATTGCATCTTTTAGAGCTTGTCAAAAAACGACAGCTGGCAATTATTAATCCACCTGCTGCCTATGTATTACAATCGAAAATCTTATTATGGTTAATATGGGAGCGGAGAAATGATCCATTGCTCTTTACTTCCGAGGAACGAGCAGCTATTTTGCAATATATGCTTCCTACATACCTTACAGCAGAACCATTTATTCGAGATGATGTACCTTATGTCAAGAAGCCTGTTTATTCACGTGAGGGAAATACAGTAGAAATTTACGAAGGAAGTGGGCGGAGAGTAAATGCTTCCACATCCAAACATTATGTTGATAATTTGTTTATTTATCAACAATATGTGGAGATGCCTAGCATAACAGTGCAGTTAAAAGAAGGATATCACGCTAAGAAGTGGCTAATTGGCTCATTTGTTGCTGATAATCGAGCATGTGGTTTAAGCTGTCGGGTAGGCAATCAAATTACAGAATGGGATTCACATTGGTTAGCCGTTGGTTACAAGGAATAACAAATCTATAGTGCTGAAAAACAAAACCACCCATAAAATTTTTTTAGAAGGTGAAAATGGATTGCCGTTGCAGGCTACTTGCTTTCCTGTGGGCGAGCGCCGAACCGCTTCCTTCGCTCCGCTCCGTTTAGGGGTTCGCCTGACTCGCTATCCCACGGGAGTCAAGTAGCCTTCCACTCCAACCTACAAAGGTGTTATCTTTTTAGCAAAGCTTTTCAAATAAAGTGAAGGTGTTCACTTCTTGTCACTCATCACTTCTCCACATTGAAAATAAGAGCTTATCCCCTCTATGAATACAGATAATGGGCGATTTTATTACTATGCTACTATGAAAAAAGTAAAGACACTTTGCAGAATGGTTGATTGGAGAGGAGCCAGCGTCACTCCTAGGGGATTTAGCGTCACTGATGAAACCCTGGAGCGAACGGAAGTGAGAGAAGCGGCTCATTGGACGCGCCCTGGAAAGGACGCTGGCAGAACGGAAATCAACCCTTACCTTGCAAAAAGGTATTATTTCTCCTAGCGATATTATCTTTTTTCCACAACATGAATTGGCGAGACTTTTAAAAGTATCGCCAATCGTTTGGTCCCTATTCATTCCAGCCTTTACAGACATCAATCCATTCTTTATAGGGAGCATATGTTTCAAGTTCTGAAATGGTTACCTCAATGGCTGAATTACTACTACCGCACGCTGGAAATACTGTAGTAAAACGTTTTAAAGATTCGTCTAAATAAATGGCTACGCCCTCGTTCACACCAAAAGGACATACACCTCCGACATCATGGCCAATCATCGTCTCTACATCATCTTTGGATAACATCTTTGCCTTCGTACCAAATACGGCTTTATATTTTGCATTATCGATCTTAGCATCACCAGCAGCCACAATTAAGATCGCTCCATCGTTTACAAGAAAAGATAAAGATTTTGCTATGCGCTCTGGCTCACAGCCAAGTGCCTGTGCTGCTAATTCAACTGTTGCGGAGCTTTCTTCTAATTCTTGTATTTTGTGTTCTACATGCCATTGTGCTAAATGGCGACGTACTTTTTCGATTGCCATATGTACATCCTCCTACTTATATCAATTATGCCTTAGCATAGTTGTCAAGATTTTTGAGATTATTCGAAAAGCTTCTTTTTCTATAAAGAGCGTTTTCTATATTTGATATACCACATTCGTACAAAAAGCATTCATTAAAATCAAGACAAAATTAATTCTACCATAATTTTCAGAATATATAGTTGTGAATGCTTTAGCTTTCGGGTACCATTGGTGTAAGGAGTGTAAAATTACACTAGGGAGGTCTTTGTATGCTTAAGTTTATACAAATAGTATCGATACTAATTGGTTTATCCGTTGTGACATTAATGGTTGCATTCATTATCACATTAAGTGGTGGGCTGCATTTAATTAATTTGGTCTTTACTATACCCGTTTGTTTATTTGTCTGGATTGTTTGTAGCATGTTTAAATGGACCAACACAAAAAAACGAAGGGGCTTGCTATTTGGTGTCATGGGAATCGCCCTGTTGATTGCAGCCATTAAACCGATTCAACATTATTATAAAATGAGTATTCCCACTGTTGATGCGGAAATTGATGTAACAGTCTATCAGCCATTTGTCCCTGGCAATGAAATAGTGAAAAATAAAGCTTCCTTACAATTGACAGAGTCATTACCACGACTAGATGGTGCAACAGCCATGTACCCTTTATATGCGGCTTTTGTGGAGGCTACTTATCCCAAAGGGGAATATCCTCCATATAATAGTAGAGTTCAAGTAAGTCGTACACCAGAGGCCTATCAAAATTTAATAGCTGGAGATGTTGATTTGATCTTTGTGGCAGCCCCGTCCACCTCACAAGAATGGCAAGCAGAAAAGGAAGGACTTACATTTGATATGACGCCAATTGGTCGAGAGGCATTTGTCTTTTTTGTGCATCGTAAAAATAAAATCGATAATTTAACACTTGAGCAGGTCAAAAAAATATATGCTGGAGAAATAACTAATTGGCGTGAAGTGGGTGGGGAGGATGAGGCCATTCGTGCTTTCCAACGCCCAGCAGATAGTGGAAGCCAAACGACACTAGAAAAGCTGATGGGCAATACGCCAATCATGGAGGCACCCACTGAAGATGTTGCATCAGGAATGGGCGGAATCATTCGTGAAGTGTCGCAATATCGAAATTATAAAAATGCCTTGGGCTTTACGTTTCGATATTATTCTACAGAGATGGTTGGTAACAAAAAGATCAAATTACTATCCATTGACGGAGTAGCACCAACAAAAGAGAATATTCAAAATGGTACATATCCTTTAGTGTCTGAATTTTATGCCATCACAGCAGGAACGGAAAATCAAAATGTACAGAAACTGATTGATTGGATACTTTCTGAGGAGGGGCAGGCAATGGTAGAAAAGGTTGGCTATGTACCAGTGGAAAATCATTGAATAGTTTGCTATACTAAGAGTAATAATCGAATAAAAGTTTTCTAGGGTTCCGTAGCGCTTGCTAGTCTGGTCCGAGAGAAAACCACAAATTGATTTTGTGACACGGAAGGATAAAAGCCTGGGAGATACTGTTTAAAGACAGTTTCTTCAGGCTTTTTTGTTTGGCTAAAATCAAGTCATTTGACGAATGCTGAAAAAGTAGTTGGATCATCCAATTAGTCGGCCGTGTCTTATAAAACGGAGGGATTTATGATGAATAAACAATGGATCAGCGTCATTATAGCGGCTTGCTTTGAAGTTGGCTGGGTCATTGGGTTAAAGCATGCAACAAGTGTACTAGAATGGATTGGTACAGCAATTGCCATTTTTATTAGTTTTTATTTGCTCATTAAAGCAGGTGAGCATCTACCAGTTGGGACCGTTTATGCAATCTTTGTCGGATTAGGAACAGCTGGTACTGTATGTGCGGATAGCTTGCTATTTGGAGAGCCGTGGAAATTAGCAAAAATCATATGTATTGTTGTGTTACTTGCAGGAGTTGTAGGCTTAAAGCTAGTAACAGGAGAGCCTAAGGAACAAGAGGTGAGTGAATAATGGCATGGATGGCATTAGTTGTTGCAGGGGTATGTGAGATGTTGGGCGTATATATGATTAGTAAATATAATAAGACGAAGAGTATGAAAAATTTAGGACTGTTGATTGGTGCATTCACCTTAAGTTTTGCAGGCCTTGCCTATGCGATGGAAACATTGCCAATGGGTACTGCCTATGCGATCTGGACAGGGATTGGTGCAGCTGGAGGAGCACTGCTAGGTATGCTGTTTTTTAATGAATCTAAGGACTGGCGACGCATCGTTTGTATTGTCCTTGTATTAGGAGCAGCAATCATGTTGAAATTGCTATCATAATTAAACAGGCACTCCTGCATAAAAGGAGTGCCTGTTTTTATATTATTTTTTTACATCTTTTGTCCATTCAGCCACTTTATCAGGATTGGCATCAACCCATTCTTTCGCAGCATCTTTTGGATCTTTACCATCCATTACTTCTAACATAACACTTTCTAAATCTTCTGCTGTCCAGTGGAAGTTATCGAGTACTGAATATACAGCTGGTAAATCTTCTTTTAAGCCTTTACGTACGAATGTATTAATCGTTTCTTCTCCACCATATACACCTTTTGGATCTTCTAAGTATTTAAGATCATATTTCGCAAATTTCCAGTGTGGTGACCAGCCTGTGACAATAATCTCTTCCTTATCTTTCAGTGCTTTTGATAATGCTGTTGTCATCGCGCCAGAAGAAGAAGTAATAAAGTTCCAATCTGCTAAATTATCATATTCTTCTAATGCTTTTTCTGTAGCAGCAGTAATGCCCGCACCTGGCTCAATACCAGTGATTGTATGATCTGCTTCATTAGATAAATCTTCAATTGAATTGACATTCATATAGCTTGGTACAACTAAACCGATTTTTGCACCAGCAAGGTTTTCACCTAGCTCATCTAAATCAGCTTTATATTTTTCATATTGTGAAGCATGTGTATGTGGTAGCCAAGCAGCAACCATTCCATCAGCCTCTCCTTTGGAGACAGCCTCCCACATGATCGCATTATCCAAAGGAGTTAATGTTACATCATAACCTAAATCTTCGAGTACCTGCCCAACAACATTTGTTGAGGCAATTTCTGTATCCCACTCAACATAGGCTAGGTTTACCTCCTTAGAATCACTGTTTTTTCCAGAACTTGAGCCTGAGTCGCCTCCACTACATGCAGCAAGCATGAAGCCTAGACCTAGAGCCATTCCTAACTTTGATAGTGTTTTCAGTTTCATCGAATCTCCCTTTCTCTTCATCATTTTGTATCAAACTGCCGACATCCATCGGAGGATGGATGGTAGCAAGAAAGATGACATTTCTATAATGCTTTCTTTTTATTGAAGCTTTGTGTTAAACGGTCAATAATGATCGCGAAAATAACTAAACCTAATCCTGCAACGAAGCCATTCCCAACTTGGGTACGTTGTAGGGCTGTTAATACTTCACGTCCTAGACCAGGAGCTCCGATCATAGAGGCAATAACTACCATAGAAAGTGACAGCATAACGGTTTGGTTAATCCCTGCCATAATGGTTGATTTAGCAAGTGGAATTTCTACTTTAAATAATTTTTGGCTAGCTGTACTACCATAGGAGTCTGCAGCTTCCACTAATTCTTTTGGTACTTGACGAATACCGAGGTTTGTCATACGTACAGTAGGGGGTAAAGCAAAGATAACGGATGCAAAGACTCCAGGTACAATACCAATACCAAAAAAGGCAACAGCCGGAATTAAATAGACAAAGCCAGGCATTGTTTGCATGAAATCTAGTATTGGTTTAATAATGTTTTCAGCTACCGTTGATTTTGACATTAAGATACCTAGTGGAATACCGATGATGATGGATATAATACTGGAAAAGATCACAAGCGTGGTTGTTTCCATAAGATGAGTCCATAATCCTTGGTTATAAATAAACAACAAGCCGATTAATGAGAATGCAGCAAGCCCTAACTTTTTGCCTGAAACGAAGAAGGCAAATATCACGACAAGAAGTATAAGAATAATGGCTGGGATACTAATTAATAAATCAGTGACCTGATTCATGAGTAGTTTTCCGAATTGCTGAATAGAGTTAAAGAACGCTGAAAAATTACTCGTCAACCAGTCCATAGCTGATTCTACCCACTGAGCTAGTGGCAATGTTGGAATATTATCTAAAAAGTTATTCATGTGCTTCGGCCTCCTCATCGCTAGTTGACAGTGCTTGGATGACAACGCCCCTAATTAGTACACCAAGCAAGCGACCATCTTTCACAACGGCAATAGGAGTAGGAGAATTATAAATCATCCCTAAAATATCCTGTAGTAGCATATCTGGTGGAACGGTTAACACTTCCGATTGCACAATAGAATGGACGGTTTGCTCTTGTTTCTTCGCTGCAGCCAGTGCATCGTCTGCAGTGATATAGCCTTTTAAATGTCTATTTTTATCAACAGCCATTAATAAACTAACAGCCTCTTGACGCATACGCTTTAGTGCCACTTTAGGGCCATCTAAGTCTGTATTGACATAAACTGGACGTACCATGACATTTTCAGCTGTCAATACTTTAGAACGATCCACATCTTCCACGAATGTTTTAACATAATCATTTGCTGGGTTAGTTAATATTTCTTCTCCCGTACCAATCTGAATGATAGAGCCATCCTTCATAATGGCAATGCGATCCCCGATGCGTAATGCTTCATTTAAATCATGTGTGATAAATAAAATTGTTTTTTTCAATGTTTGTTGTAGATCGAGTAGCTCATCTTGCATTTCCTTGCGAATCAATGGATCAAGGGCTGAAAATGCTTCATCCATTAGTAATATTTCAGGATCATTAGCAAGGGCTCGTGCTAAACCTACACGCTGTTGCATACCACCTGATAACTGATTTGGATACTGGTCTTTATAAGCGAGTAATCCGGCATTTTCTAAAGCCTGTTCAGCTTTTGCTTGCCGTTCTTCTTTTGAAATACCCCGAATTTCAAGGCCATATTCGGTATTTTGAAGTAATGTACGATGGGGGAATAAACCGAAGTTTTGGAAAACCATGCTCATTTTGTTTCTTCTTACAGACCGTAGACTTTCTTTTCCCATGGTAGAAATATTTTCTCCATCGATATATATATTTCCGCTCGTTGGTTCAATTAGGCGGTTTAAAAGCCGTATAAGCGTGGATTTGCCACTTCCTGACAATCCCATAATAACGAAGATTTCTCCTTCGTTGACAGTAAAGCTTGCATCGTATACACCAACAGTTGCACCTGTTTCTTTTAAGATATCAGTCTTACTTTTTTGTTGCTTAACGAGTTCTAGTGCTTGGGGAATATGTTTGCCAAACACTTTTGATACGTGTTCTATTTTAATTTTTTCCATAGAAGCACTCCTTTCGTAGATTATTACTATGTGAGGATAATGATACCCAAAAATAAACAAGTAACAACCTTACTGTAGCAAAGGGTTGTTACTTTTGTCAAATCGACAAATAAGAAAAAATCCGCTTAAACGCTGTTATATCAGCGCTTAAACGGATTTTAATTTGGGTATAAAAAGCTTTGAACTCTAGCGAAACTTTCATCATTTCCAACAAAATAAATAATGTCCCCCTCTTCAAATGAGACATAAGGACCGGGGGATAGTAATAATTCATTGCCACGGCGAATACCTACGATCGTACTAGAAGTATTTTGCCAAAAATTTAAAGCTTGTACAGTTTGATGAATGCATGGACTATCAGCTGTCATTTCTAATTGATAAGGAATGAACGGATTGACTGATCGGTAATGCTCTGTGCGGCTAATGAGTTGCTTTGCCTTGTCTTGTAAATTAATCAATTCATGATGTTGCTTTTGAATACTTGTCAAAAGCTCATTTTGTATTTCATGAATCGATTGTACATCATGAAACTGTCTGACGAAATGAGCCGCTTTTTCATACGATTTTATAATTACACCGCTACCTTTTGAAGCTTCAACAATTTCTAAGTCTTGCAAAACGGCAATAGCTCTTCTTGCAGTCTCAGCGGAAACATTATATTGACTGGCAAGAGAGGATCTTGCATATATTTTATCGCCAATGCTGTATTTTCTTTCAACAATCTTGGAGGCGAGATCAATGGCTATTTGTTGATATTTTGGTTGCTTTAGTTGAACATTTTTTTCTAAGTTCATGTTAAACTTCCTTTCGTCATTACTGTACCAAAGCTTATTATAGACTAGCCTGCACAGAAAAAATAGCATCTCCATAAGCTAGTAGTATATGATGAAAAAGTAATAATAAAATTCTCATCTTTAATAATTATAATGAAAGAGTAATAGCTGTTGATTGACACTTTTTAGTTATTATTATAAACTAAGTTACGTTATGTAAGTGGTGTGAAAATACATGTGCTCAGTTGGTGAATTTAGCCAACTGTTTCTATAGAAGGTTGGAGATTAATATGACAATTACGACTAAAGTGATGGACTTAGTGAAAGATAAAATGACATTAGTAAAGCATACAAATACAGAGAATATTTGCCTAGTTGGGCCAGTGAAATTACCTGTAAAACAAGGTGATTTTTCTGCAACTTTTCAATGGTATAACTGGCTTAAAATTGATGCGGATTTAACTAAAGAAGAAATCATTGATGGATTAGCCGCTGCCAATTTAGCATTTTTACAACAATCCTCTGTGCTTGTATATGGTGATTTTACCCATTCAGAAGGTGCTTTAATCCGAATGCATAGTATTTGTCACACAGGCGACATATTTGGCAGCCAACGTTGTGATTGTGGATACCAGTTGCATGAATCTATGAAAATGATAGTTGAGCATGGCTGTGGAGCTATATTTTATTTAGCTGATCATGAAGGTCGTGGTATTGGACTATTCTCTAAATCTCTTGCTTATTTATTGCAAGAGGAAGGGCTCGATACAGTTGAAGCAAACCATGCACTTGGCTTTCCAGATGATACACGATCCTATGACGAAGCACTTGCGGTATTAGCTACACTGCGTACCAAACCAGTAACACTCATTACAAATAATCCGAAGAAATTGGCTGCATTACAGGCTCGTGGCATGGCTGCGGAAGGGCATGTTCCTTTATGGGGCGGTTTGACAGAGACGAATCGTTTTTATTTAGAAACGAAAGTTGAAAAATCTGGACATATACGTGAAAAGCAATAGGTGGAGGTTGCGATGATGATGAATGTAGATGAAAAGTATATGCAACTGGCTTTGGATTTAGCAGCTAGTGCTAAAGGAAATACGAACCCTAATCCACTTGTTGGAGCTGTAATCGTGAAGAACGGTGTGATTGTAGGCACAGGTTTACACAGAAAAGCAGGGGAACCACATGCTGAAGTGCATGCTTTTCGAATGGCTGGAGAGCATGCAATGGGTGCTACATTATATGTAACATTAGAGCCTTGTTCACATTATGGTAAGACACCACCTTGTGCCAATTTAGTGAAGGAATCTGGTGTCAGTCGAGTGGTAGTTGCTATGCAAGATCCAAATCCAGCTGTAGCAGGTCGTGGCATCCAATTGCTACAAGATGCCGGAATAGTGGTCGAAGTAGGGGTTTTAGAGCAACAAGCGCGCCGTTTAAATGAGCGTTTTATTCACAATATGCTTACACACCGTCCATTTGTTATTTCAAAATTTGCTATGACATTAGATGGGAAAATTGCTACGCATACAGGACATTCAAAATGGGTAACTGGAGAGGCTGCACGTGAGGATGTTCACAATATTCGTCATGAAATAGATGGAATTTTAGTTGGCGTAGGTACAGTCATTGCTGATAATCCTTCTTTAACAACAAGACTAAAACAAGGATATGGAAAAAATCCAACACGTATTATTATGGATAGTTCTCTACGTACACCTGACAATGCAAATGTCTTAAATACAGAGGATGCACCAACGATTCTTGTTTGTAGTGACGACGTAAGCCAAGAAAAGATTCATTTATTTACAGAAAAAGGTGTTACAGTTTTACCTGTACAAAAAAATGAATATGGACTACAGATTGATGAGATGCTTGAAAAACTTTATATGCACGGTATAACAGATATTTTGCTAGAAGGTGGAAGTAAAATAAATGCTTCCTTTTTACAGCAAGGTGCAATCGATAAATATGTAGTATATATAGCTCCTAAAGTTTTGGGTGGAAAACTATCGTTAACGCCGTTTGCTGGCTATAATCCCTCTCTCATGGATGAGGCATGGAATGTTGAGTTTGCCTCATTTGATAAAATAGGCGAGGATTTGCGTATTATTGCTTATCCAAAGCAGGGTGAAGAAAAGTGAACTATCAAGCAGATGTCTGTATAGTAGGGGCAGGGCCTGCTGGTGCATTGTTGTCCTACCTACTTGCTAAAAAAGGGCTGTCAGTGATTTTATTAGAGCAAAATGTAGCACTTGGTCAGGCATTTCGTGGCGAGCATTTAAATGAGGAGGGGGAGGCTGTTTTAAAAAGCCACCATCTTTTTGAAGCAGTCGAGGCACTCGGGATATTACGAATGGAGAAGCTCGAGTATTATGCTGGTGGCAGAGCATTTAAAACAATTCATCCAGATGAAGCAATAGGACATTTAGGCATTCATGTACCACAGACAAATTTATTAAAAGGAATTTTACAAAAAGCACAGCTGTTCCCTAACTTTACATGCCTGCTACATACAAAGGTTACAAAGCTAATTGCGGATGCTACAGGTCATTATAGAGGCGTTATGGCGATAAAAAACGGAGACCCTATAAAAATCAATAGTCAGTTAATTATCGGTGCGGATGGTCGTTATTCTACTATTCGTAAGCAAGCACATATTGATGTTCAGAAACAGAAGCATGGCTTTGATTTACTGTGGGCTAAAATCCCTGCACCAGCTGATTGGGAACCATCTATAAAAATGGCACTCATCGATGATAAGCAGCTGTCATTGTTTACACAAGTTGGTGGTTATCTTCAAATAGGCTGGAATATTGAGCAAGGTAGTTTCCCTCAGCTTCGAAAACTAGCATTTACACCCTTTATCCAGCAGCTTGTGGAGGCATTTCCAGCATTAACGAAGACAGTACAGGAACAAATAACCTCCTGGCAGGATTTTGTTTTGCTTGATGTCTTTAGTAGCCATTGTAATAGTTGGGGGACAAAGGGCCTTGTCTTGCTAGGGGACGCCGTTCACACAATGACACCAACAGGCGCTTTTGGGCTGAATAGTGCACTAAAAGATGCAGATTGTCTTGCATCCTTGCTAAATAAAGACACACTAGCACAATTTAACGTACAATATTTTCAACAAATGCGTGAGCAAGCCATTGAGGAAGTATTAGCAAAACAAATTGAAAAAGAGCAGACATTTGCTTCTAACTTTATAAACAAGGCTTCGTGAAAGGACGAACAACTAGATGAAGTTTGGCTTTGATATAGATGATACATTAATTGATTTACGAGCACATGCCTTTTCACTTTATAATAAAAAGCTTGGCAAAAATGTTTCCTTTGAAACCTTTCAAGCGATACAACGAGTAGAAATTCATGAACCATTTGGATTAACGGATGAGGAAGGTTCAGCCATGTGGAATAGCGCATTGGAAGAAATCTATTTTACGGACTGTCCATCTTTTGATGGTGCATTAAAAACCCTCCAAGCTTTAGCAGAGCAGGGACATGACATTTACTATATTACATCTCGTCCAAAACAATATTGTGCGCAAACAAAAGCTTGGATGGAAGCACAGGGCTTTCCAATAACAGACGGTCATTTTTTCTGTGGCATGCAAGATAAAGAAAAAGTAGCCATTATAAAAGAGCTTGCTTTAGATATTTATGTAGATGATAAACCAGCAGTACTTGAGACACTTCATGATGTGACAACTAAGGTAATCTTAAAGAATCAATCTTATAACCAGCATGTAAATTTTCCACGTTTATATGATTGGCAACAGTTTCAAACAATGTTAACAAAATAAAGGATTGGTGCAACGTCTAACCGTTGTACCAATCCTTTTTTGCTAAAATCGACTAAGTTTAAAGGGAGATAAATCTTGTTTACTTTTGCCTTCTACAATTAAATCTGCAAGAGCTTCCCCAACGGCACTACTAAATTTAAAGCCATGACCAGAAAAACCTGCAGCAATCACAATATTCTGATGTTCAGGTAAAAAGTCGATAATGAAATCTTCATCTGGTGTCATCGAATACTTACATGTTTTTCCGTATTTAAGCGTTCCATGCTGAGGCATAAACTGATCAATGAAGTTTTGTAAGTCAACAGCATCAGACGCATCAAACGGACGTAGAGGGTCGTTTGGATTCACCACATCACCACCATCGTGTCGTCCAAGTTTTAACCCCGCTCCTTCAATACTTGGAAAACCGTAGTAGGTTGAATCGGCAAATTCAAAGCAATAGGCTGGAAAAACTTCATCACGATACAGCTGCTCATCTGCCTCAAACCATGCAAAGGTTTTCCGCGTTGGTGTAACGGGTATGCTCACGTCCACTGTTTGTAGTAGCTCTGTTGCCCATGCACCCGCCGTTACTATTAATTGCTTTGCTTTATAGCTATTATGTACTGTTTGTACCTGTACAATATCACTAGCTTGGATAGCCAATACTTTTTCATTTGTTCGGAGGCTTGCACCCGCCTCTAAGGCTAATTTTTTATAGGCTTGGATACATGCTTCAACACGAAGGACACCAGCAGTTGGTTCAAAGCAAGCAACTAAATTTTTTGGTAAGAATAACCCTGGCCATTTGTTCATCGCCTCAGCAGGTGAATAGTGTTCAAGTGCTAAATTATAGAGCGCAGCACTAGCCTTCACATTTTGAATAAAGGCACATGTTGACGCACCAATATTAACTACACCAGTTTGTAAAAATAAGCTTTCATTTGCTAATGACTCTAGCTCTTGCCAAAGCTCGCCAGCTCTTTTTACAAAAGGTACATAGCTAGCTCCTTCACCATAAGCAAAGCGAATGATTCTTGTATCCCCATGATGACTACCTTCTTCATGTGGTGGCGTAAAGGCATCTAGCATAAGTACATTTTTCCCTTCCTTTGCTAAATAGTAACCAGCCGCCATCCCCATGGAGCCAGCACCAACTATTATGACATCATAGTCCATTCTAATCCCTACTTTTTTGCTCTAGTATAACAGATTTATAGAAAAGGAAACAGAAATTTTAGAAAATAAATAGACACAGCACCTGCAATCCTAATGGACTAAAGATGCTGTGTGTTGTAGATAGCTACTATTTTGAGCTTGGTAAAATTTTATTAAGGAAAATCGCTACGAGCGCAGCGGTTGCAATAGGCGAACCAAATAAATACTGCACAGTTGTAGGTAAGGAATACAGGAAATCATCAGGCAATAATGTCAATGCTAACGTTAAAATAACAGGAATCGCGATGACATACATTTCCTTTTCACCAATATGTTCATTTTTCATGACCTGTAAACCACTAATGGCTATTATGCCGCAGACGATCACAAATACACCACCGATAACAGCTGAAGGAATGGCTGAGATGAGTGCTGCTAGTTTACCAGAGAAGCCGAAAACGATAAACCAAATACCTGCAGCTATAAAGACACGACGGCTCGCAATCCCAGTAATAGAGATAACACCTGCATTTGTTGAGTAACCAGTAACAGGAGTGGAACCAAATAAAGAAGCAATAAAGCAGCCAATTCCTTCACCAATCACACCACGATTAATTTGTTTATTTGTCAAAGGTTGGTCGATGACATTGCTGATAGCAAACCATGTTCCTGTTGTTTCTGCCATTAAGACAATATATATAATGACCATTGTGATAATAGCGGAAAAATTAAAGCTAAAACTAAAATCTGCAAATGGAATTTGTGGCATGCTAAACCATTTGGCTTGCGATACAGGAGATAAATCTAAAACACCCATGATATTTGCTGCAATACTACCAGCAATTAAGGCAATGATGACAGAAGCAATTCGGAATAGACGTCCTTTTTGATGGAAGACTGTGCCTAACATGACACAAATAATTAACACGAATGCTGTGATCAGCGCTAAATAAATGTTTTGATTTATGGATGCACCTGCTCCATTAAAAATATTATCACTTAAACCAACAGGCATTAAGGACAGTCCTACTACAAAGATAATCGTTCCACCAACAATGGGTGGAATAAATGTTTGGACAATTTTATTGAAGATTCCTGTATAACCTAAAATAATAACCAAAATGGCTCCAATTAAACTAGCACCTAGCACCGTATTCCAGCCTAAATCACCACTACCACTTGCTGCATAGATCCCAACAATGGCACCAAGTGGAACATAAGATGGACCTTGTGCCATCGGTAATTTCATACAAAAATGTGTTTGCACAATTGTCGCGATCCCAGCAGCAATAAAGGTTGATTGAATCAATGCGCTTGCCTGACCAGTTTGTAGACCGATTAGCATGGCAATTAAAAAAGGCACCACATAAACATCCATAGCCATAACATGCTGTAAACCGAGAAGAGCAGACTGACCGAGCGAAATTTTTTCATCTGGTAATACGGTTAATTGTGTTTGTTTTGTTTGATTAGTTAGTTTTCTATGTTGTGTTTCCACGATGTTGTACACCTCAAAATGATAGATTTTTATTAGAGATTAAGAGAATGATTAGCCTCTCGTATGAACTTTATTTCCTTGCACCCATACCTCGCGGATATTTTCTGGGCGTACAAGATACATGATTTTTTGGAATATATCGTGTAAATCTTCATTTTGATCAAAAATCGGAAGCCTAGCAGTAGGAATTTTTGTATCGATAATTTGTACATCCCATGTATAGTTTTCCTGTAAACGGCCAATTGGAAGACTTAAGCTTTCTCCACCACCAGCTGTCGCAAGATAGAAGGCCTCATTTATTGTAATGCGTGAATTTGGGATACCACGCTTTTCGGCGGAAATAGTTGTATCTACACCATCCTCTAGCATTCTCGATGACATAACAGCTTGTCTTGCATTATCAAAAAGACTTGGAGAAAATCCGCCTGATACATCTGAACCTAGTCCAATATCAACGCCCATTGCATGAAAGCGGGCGATTGGAATCACGCTGTTAGCAAAATAGGCATTAGAGATTGGACAATGGCCTATGGCAGTGCCAGTTTCAGCAAATAATCTGGCATCCTCATCGCTTAAGAAATTACAATGAGCCATGACAGATTTCTCACCTAACAAACCAAAGTCATGTAAGGCAACGGCATCATTTTTGTTGAATCGTTCTTTGACGTAGCTGTGCTCCCAGTCACTTTCACTACAGTGTGATTGAATATGTGTATCGTATTTCGCAGCTAATTCACCCAAACCCTTTAAGGCACCGTCTGTACAGCTTGGAATAAAGCGAGGAGTGACAACAGGATAAACACCCTGTTTAGTCGTTTTGGCTAAATTTTTTACAGCTAAAATAAATTCCTCCGTATCCTGTAATGCGGTTTTTGTGTTTTCATCTCGATAAAAATCTGGATTCTGTTCCGGATCGTCCATGACTACTTTTCCGACTAATCCTCGCTGCCCCTTTTCAGCACAGATTTTCGCTAAAAGTACACTGGCCTCCTTATGAACTGTCGCGAAATATAATGAGGTAGTTGTACCATTGGCAAGTAGTGTGCTTACTAAATCCTCATAAACTTCTTGAGCAAATGCTAAATCGGAGAATTTTGATTCGATAGGGAAAGTATATGTGTTTAACCAATCGTAAAGGGGAATGTCTAAAGCTGTCCCAGATTGTGCCCATTGAGGTGCATGTACATGCAAATCGACAAATCCTGGTAGGAAATATTGCCCTTCAGCTAATGCGTGGAAGTTATTTTGATCTTGATATGTAATTAATAGTTGTTGGTAATCAGCTTGTTCAGGAGCGACAGTTTTAACAATCATGCCGTCAGCATTAATGAAAAATAAATAATCCTTTAAAATGTGAACGTCAGTAGCAGATTTACTAGTAAAAGCTGTTCCTTTAAAAATATGCGTATATTCAGACATAAAAACCACCTTAATGTTCGTTTATTGATAATAACACGGATTATTATAGGCTATAAAAACTATTAAGTCTACAAAAAAACGAATATTAGTAGGGTGACTAAAGAAATACATGCACCTTTTTAACTACATTTTTACAGCTTTGACAAGCGTTGATAGATAACAAAAGAAGGCACCTTTTTGAGAGTGCCTTCTTACTACATGATGGATTCATTGATGATGTGAAGAAAGTTATTAAAGGATGTGGAGTGATGCAATTCATTTTTTCTTGTACAAAGGTAGATCGGTCTTTGGATATCAATGTCCTTAATAAAAACGCGGGCAACTTGCTGCTGTAGTATAAAGCTAGAAGCTGCTATGGATGGTGCTAGCATCGTACCAAAACCTGCTGCAATGGCATGTATGGATTCATTAATCCCGTCTAGTTGTAAACCTACTTTCGGTGGAGGAATTTTATGCACTTTACATAGGGCATTTAAGTATTCTTTTGTGGAACTACCATCCTCCCTTGTGACGAAGGGCTGCTGCATAAGTTCTGCAAGGGACACTGTTTGACCTGCCAGATGATGATTGTACGGCACAATAAACCAATAATCCAAATTCATTAGAAATTGATAATTAATATCAGCATGATGTCCATCTTCTTTGACGATAAAAGCTAAATCAGCTTTATAATGAAGTAAATCCTCAATCACTTGCTGGGAATTGGCGGTCTTTAAATGAATATGTGTTGCTGGATAAACTTGTTTAAATCGAGCTAACCATTTAGGTAGTAAAAAATGGGAGGGAACATGTGTGGAGGCAATTTGCAGTTCTTCATAGCCCGTATTTTTAAGCTGTTCAACTTTATTTTCAATATCAGTTTCTAGATCAAATAAGCGCTGTGCCTGTTTGTATAAAAAAGTACCATTTTGTGTTAGCGAAATGCCCCTACCTTTGGCTTCTAGCAGTGTCAAGCCTAGTTCTTTCTCTAAATTTCGAATTTGAATGGTTACAGCAGGCTGACTAATCATAAGTGTCTGTGCCGCTTTGGAAACACTATTGAGTTCAGCCACCTTTGTAAATAAACGGAGAGCATGTAAATTCATGTCGTTACACCTTTCATAAATTTTTTTTATGCTTTTATATACATTATATATTAGATTTATTAATTTACGCTCTGTATCCTTTTAATTACAGTAGAATAATATGAGGGGGGGTTCATCATGAATCGACAACATGTAGGAATTGTCTTTGGAGGAATTTTGTTATTGGTTGTCGCAATGGGGATTAGTCGATTTGCCTTTACACCGATTCTCCCCTTTATGCGTCATGATGTAGGATTTTCATTGGAAGTGGCTGGGTTTTTAGCTTCAAGCAATTATATTGGTTATTTCATTGGCGCATTATGGGCAGGGTTCATTTATCGTCAACGTAAAAATGTTTTAATGGCAAGTGTTGTTACCAATGTCCTATCTGTTATATTAATGGGCTTAATAGAAGTGTATAGTGTCTGGCTAGTTCTGCGTTTAATTGCTGGCATTACAGGGGGCCTTATTTTTGTGTTAACATCGAGTATTATTATGGACTACTTGGCAAAGCATTCATTATCACGATGGTCTGGCTATGTATTTAGTGGTATAGGCTTAGGGATTGCTATTTCAGGTTTATGTGTACCTGCTATAGAAGCAAGATTTGCTTGGCAGGGTGCATGGTTAGGCTTAGGGATTTTATCAGCAATTTTTTTATTTATTACCTCTTATTTATGGAGAAGTTTAGTGGTGCAGGACAGCACAAAAGTTACGAAATCTCTTGATACAAAAATGACAAAGGGTTTTATGCCATGGCTGATTTTATCCTATGGCTTAGAGGGGTTAGGCTATATTATTACAGGTACTTTTTTAGTCGATATTATTCATAATATTCCTTCTCTTCAAGCTTACTCTTCCTATAGCTGGGTCATTGTGGGGCTAGCGGCTATCCCATCAGCTCCTGTTTGGACAGTCTTATTAGAAAAGTTTTCAGCTATAAAAATTTTGTTTGTGGCGTATATACTGCAAGTGGTTGGTATCCTTTTACCTGTTTTTGCACAAGCGGTATGGAGCGTTTTACTAGCATCGTTTTTATTCGGATTAACCTTTGTAGGGATTGTCACGCTAACTACTTCCTATGCACGACAGCTTTTCCCGACAAAGAGCGGATTCGTTGTTTCCTTATTAACAACCTTTTATGCTTTTGGACAAATTATCGGACCGATCATCGCAGGAAAACTGGTTGAAGTTTATAGTAGCTATAAAGCAGCACTTATATTTGCTGGTGTCATTGTGTTTCTTGCATTGCTCGTTATGGTAATTGGTAGATGGTTAACTGTAAAAAAAGAAGCTGTTGCTGAACATACAGTTTCTATATAACGCATAAAAGCCAGAAATCCAAATAGGATTTCTGGCTTTATCATTTACTTAAAGAAGCCGTGCCTCTATCTACATGATATTAAAAAATAAAATAAAAGTCTATATATTTTTTTCTTTATATGGAAAAATAGACAAGTGCACAAAGGACGTAACGTTACGATTTTACTTTGAAATGGGGTCTTTATATGAACACAGAACAAGCTATTCAACGCTGGAATCGATTTGCGGAAAGGTATACAGCAAACTACGATGAGCAGGGTGATATTCATCGTGTCGTACTGTTGAATCCCTCTATCTTTTCTTTGCTAGGAGAGGTAGATGGAAGGCATCTATTAGATGCAGGATGTGGAGAAGGCTATTTAAGCAGATTACTGGTAAAGAAGGGTGCAAGAGTAACAGCCGTTGATTTTTCACAAAAAATGCTAGACATTGCTATGGAAAGAACACAACAGCAGGAAGCTATTCAATTTTTACACGGGAATTGTGAAAATCTATCATTTCTAGCTGATGAACAATTTGATGGTATTGTTTCAAATATGGTTCTTCAAGATTTAAAGGATTATCAGGCTGTTCTATGTGAGATGTATCGATTATTAAAACCTAATCGTACTTTTATTTTTTCGATTTTACACCCATGCTTTGTGACACCAAATAGTGGATGGATGAGACATGAGCAGCTGGATCAACAATATTGGAAAGTCCAACGTTATTTTTATGAAGGGGAGTATCACCAGCTAGATGCTGACCCACCGATCGTTCTATACCATCGAACATTAACAAGCTATGTGCAAGCAATTAGGCAAGCTGGATTTACTATTGAGGCTATTGTAGAGCCTAAGCCATCACAAGACATGCTAGAGAAGTATCCTCAATTTGTGGAAGATTTGCATTGTGCAGATTTTATTGTTTTTAAATTAAGGAAATAAAGGAGAAGTAACCATGCGTTTATTTCATGTCAGTGAAGACCCTACTATTATGATTTTCCATCCTCGACTACCTGAGCGACGAGATTTAGATGCCAAAAAAGGGCTAGTATGGGCAATCAACGAAAGATGCCTGCCAAACTATTTAACGCCAAGAGATTGTCCGCGTGTCTGCTTTCATGCAGGAAATCAAACAACAGAGCAGGACAGACAGCAATATCTATCTCAAGCTTCACATGTAGTAGTCATAGAAAACAAGTGGTTGGAAGTATTGAAAACTACAAGTCTTTATCTATATGAGTTTGATAGTAATGGATTCACTTTACAGGATGATATTGCGGGCTATTATACGAGTGAAATAACACAAATGCCCATCAATGTCTCTGAGGTCAACAATATAACGAAAGCATTAAGAGAACGGAATGTTGAATTGCGAATCGTAGATAGCTTATGGGAAATACATGATGAAATCCAAAATACAAGCTTAAATTGGTCGATGTGCAGAATGCGCTTTGCACAACCAAGATTCTAAAAACAAGCCTCGTTATGCACCTATTGCATGGACGAGGCTTATTTTTTATTAGACAGTCGATGTTTGTTCAATTGGTGCTGAAGAGATATTGACTAATTTCTTGTCTTGATAGGTAAAAATATAATCATAGTTAGTTGTTTCATTGAGCATCTTAGGTAAATAATATTTTAAGTCCGCAATCCCTACATTTTCAGGGTGGAAAATCCAAGTAAGCTCCTTCCAATCAAGAATGCCCTCTGCAACCTTTATCGGTGTTACATATGGAAAAGATTCAGGTAGTTCCGCTATAAACGCATACATACAGCCATAATTAACAACGCCATCTGTCCAGGTTATTTTACCCTTATAGGTAATATCCTCAACCGTAATGCCTGTTTCTTCCTTAATTTCTCGTAAGGCTCCAGCTAATGGCGTTTCATTCTGTTCAATTTTGCCGCCTACACCATTCCATGCTCCCATCCATTGTGGCTTGTCTCTATTTAGTAAAAGGATATCATCACCCTTCTTCAGAAAACAAATTGTAAATTCAACCAAGTTTGTTCCTCCTTTTTAGTTATCTGAATTGGCAGGAGACCAGCCAGTCTGCTGACGCCAACGATTTGCTTGTTTTAAAATTTCCCATATAATTGATTCTTTCGATTTTGTATAGTGTTGACGATTAAGTTTGTATTTCTTAGCCAATTCATATTTTACCTGCTCATAGCGATGACAGTAATCTGGATGACAGCGCAAAAAATCTCGAAATAATAAGGCTAGCTGCTCTGCCCAACTACCAGCTTGTCGAACATGAATATGTACTCGTTTATCTCTTGGAGCCTCTCGAAAATAGCGTTTAGACTTGTCTGGATTTTCTGCTCGATAACTAAAACCTAGAGATTCTAATGGAATTTTAAATGCTGCCAATGGTGTAAACGATGCGACGGATATTTGTATATCAATTACAGGTTTTGCTGCTACCCCTGCTACAGCGGTTGAGCCAATATGATTCCTAAGGCCTTCCGCAATTGACAGCCTATGCTATGAAATTACTTAGCCCATTCATCTGTATAAGGTAAAATCAAAATAGGATCAGGCATTTTATCTCCTCCCTTAGTCCTCATAAAATTATTGTAGCACGCGTGTTATAGTGGAATAAAGATAGTAGAGGGAGTGAGAAAACGATGATTTTAATAAGTGCTTGCTTAGCAGGTTTAAATGTTCGTTATAATGGCACAAACAGTCTAGATGAAAAAATACAAAAGCTTGTGTTAGAAAATAAAGCTGTCACGGTTTGTCCAGAGCTGATGGGAGGTTTTTCAACGCCCCGTGAGCCCGCTGAAATTGTGGGAGGCAATGGACAAGATGTACTTGATGGCAACGCAACAGTGGTTGAAAGTTCTGGACAAAATGTCACAGATTTATATCTGAAGGGAGCCTATGCAACCTTACAAAAAGCGCTTGAGGTGGGGGCAACTCATGTCATTTTAAAGGAATATAGCCCATCCTGTGGCAGTGCAAAGATTTATAATGGTAGGTTTAATGGAACAAAACTAGCTGGTGAAGGAGTAACTACGGCATTGCTGCGAAGAAACAATATTATCGTGCTATCTGAAGAGAATTTTTTTGAATGATTAAAGGAGAGGCCCCTAAACTAGTAGGGGCCAAAATGATTTATTCAACAATTAATATGCGAGGCGACGTTTTAGCAATTACTTTGGTCGAAATCCAGCCGCCAAAAATGGCAGCTATCACACTTACAAAGCTTATACCGATACTTGTTGGCCAGTTGATAACAAGCGGTAGTTCGAGTAAGCCATAATCTAAAATAATCGACTGAAGAGCAAGAGGAATTAATTTTATCCCGATAAAGATTCCTGCTAATGCACCTATTATGGATAGAATTAAAATACCTATTGTAATCGACCATCTAATATTTGTAGAGGTCATTCCAATGGATTTATAAATGCCATACGTGCTACTTTCTTTTCTAACATTAATTCGCGATACACTAAAAATAATAATGCAGGTTACGATGATAAATAAAATACCAACGATTGAAAGGGGAATGACTAAAACGGCCACGACTTCTTTAAAGACAGCATCTAATAATCGCTGTTGTGTGACAGCTGATACAGAACTTTTAAAGTGCGTATTTAAATCCTCAACGAATGGCGTAGCGACTGTTTCATCTAAAAGATTAATCATACTTACTTCTGAAGTAGTGTAGGTAGTATGATAAACTTTAATAACATCTGCTGTAATCCTTGCTGAATTCGACATATTTGCTATAGATTGATAGATTCCCGTCACAATAAGAAAATGCTGTTTCCCTTCAAGATAAACTTCTACCATATCGCCTATATTTTTATTTAAAGCGCGAGCGACATTGAGCCCAATCGCGATTTCGTTCTTACTGATTGGATTACGACCAGACATAGTCACATAGCCAGCGACATCAAAACTACCCTCAATCACATTGACATTAATATTTAATGGGGGATGGCTGTCATTAGGGAGTACGCCTGTGAATTGATCAAGCCATACATGATCTTTAACCCGTTCATCAGCCATTAAAAAATCTTCAAATTTTTGTTTTGTAAAGGTTTCTTTATTAGATACAGTTACGACTACATGTGAGGCATCATATCCCCATGAAGGAGATGTTTCTTTGATCGAAATAAAACTATTTAATATGACTACACTAAAGACTAGTATGGCAGACGTAATCGAAGTAAGTGTAATAACAAGAATAGAACTTTTAATGTTTTTGGTGATACTTTTAAGACCAATTTGAAGTTGAATCGGTAGACTACTTAATCGAAATAATCTATTCGAGCTGTTTCTGCGCTGATTCATTTTACTATTTGCACTTTCTGACATCCCATATTTGATGGCTTGGACAGGCTCTACATTTCGCGCCTTGTGTGAGTAGAAATAGGCGGTGAGTAGCACAATGCCAAGTAAGATGAGAGCAATCACCATGTTGAGCAGAGTATCTTGATGTATGGTTAAATGATTTCCTGCCTTCATATAGGATAAGGAGCTTTCTATAATTATTCTGGAAAGGAATTTACTAATGATGATGCCAGGTATAATCGCGACAGCAGATAACAAACCGAATTGTAATACATAAGTGATACTTATCTCTCGAGAAGAAAGACCCAAAGATTTTATAACGCCTATTGTTCTGTAATTTGTTAAAATGGCATCGGAAATGCTAAAACCAATAACAAACAAGGAAACCAAAAGCATAGCTATACCAAAGGCAATCATAATAAAGCCAATGATTTTATTAATAATCAGATAAAAAGAAGCTATTTCTTCATATTCCATTTTAGATTCAAGATAAGGTCCCTGCAGATATTTTTCAAAATCAGCCCAATAATTGGTGTTTTGCTGATAGTCATTAAAGCGTAATGCCATCATGTACTGATCAGAACCTGTTATGGTTGCTAAATGTTGTTGATAGTCAGTATTGTTCATCCAGATACGAGCATTTGTTGTAAAAGGGCCTCCGTATGGCATATCAACCACAATACCTGACACTGTTAAATGAAACGTGCTCTCACCTGTATGAAATTCAATTGCATCACCGAGCGAAATGGTAGCGCTTGATGCCAATGATGTGGGAATCCAAATCGTACCCTCAGGAGGAGAGAGTTGCTTTTCACCCTCAGAAAATAGTAATTGATCAATCATAAACGGTGTATTTGGCGTATTCATCATAAATAAATAGATATTGGATATTTCTTTCCCATTGAGGGTAAATCTAGATAAATTTCTATAGGGTATGAGACTGGAGGTAGTCACGCCTGGTTGCCCCTGCCACCAATCGTTTACAGCGATCGGGTTATGAATATTGTTACCCATTGTTAAAATTTGATGGGCACCATTTGAATCATGATGGGCTTTTTCAAAAATATTGTTTGTATTGGTCAGTATAGTGACAGAAGTCGCCAGTAAAAGTGTTGATAGAAAAATAAGGACAACCATCAGTCCATTTTGTATTTTCCGTTTTCTTATATAGGAAGAGCAAAGGGTAATAATCGCGTACATTTTTTACTCCTTCCCAGCAACATAAGAAAAGATAATGTGTTCCCGTTCTTGTATGTTGGTATGATCATATTTTTCGAAGTTTAAGATCCCATCTATCTTTCCATCCTGAATGATGATTAGGCGATTCGCACGACAAGCTGCCTTCATATCATGTGTAATCATGACAATGGATTGCCCATTTCGATTTAAATTCGTTAAGGTATCTAACACTGCTACACCTTGATCAAAATTTAAACTACCAGTAGGTTCATCTGCAAATAACACTTTAGGATTGTTGACCAATGCTCTAGCAATGGCAGCTCTTTGTTGCTGTCCACCTGATGTTTGAGAGGGTAATCGATTTCTTTGCTTTTCAAGTCCCATTAAACTTAGTAGTTGCTCCGCTTTTTGTATGACTTCCTTTTTATTTTTTTTCGCGATGTATCCAGGAAGAGCAATATTCTCTAGTAACGTCATATCTGGAATGAGATTGCTACTTTGATAGATATAGCCAACCTTCTGTGAACGAAAGGTAGCTAACTTTCGTTCAGAAAAGGAATCAAGTTTTTCTCCTTGAAAATAAACTTCACCTGCTGTAAGGGCATCAAGCCCACTTAAAAGATAAAGAAGCGTTGATTTACCAGAACCAGAATTCCCCATAATAACGGTGAAATCCCCTTTATAAATGTCGACATTCATATTCTTAATAGCATGGAATTGTTCGCTGCCAGTTGAATAGGTTTTACATAAATTTTGGGCTCGAATCAGTATCTCTTTTTCCATAATAAGGCCTCCTTGACTCATTTTCTTTAGTGTAATATGTAATTATTAGTAAGTCCTTATGAAATTATTAATAAATTCTTACAGAAGAGTAACCTTTCTTAATAGTAAACGTTATAATATGCGATTTAATAGATGTAATAAATAAGGAGGTTAGAGATATGCCCTTAACATTTGCTCATCCAGCGGCAGTCTTACCTTTTTCTCGAAAAAGTAAATATATCCATTTTTCTGCATTGGTTTTAGGAAGTATGGCTCCAGATTTTGAATATTTTTTAAGAGGTCGGCCGATAGGGGAAATTGGTCATACCTTTGCAGGGTTCTTTTTATTCAATCTTCCGCTCGTTCTTTTCATCTACTTGATTTATCAAAGGTTTATCCAACAGCCAATCATGAGCCATTTACCACAGTTTTTACAAGATACAGAAAGCCATCAAATTGAAGGAAATAACATATGGAAAACCTTTGTTTTTGGCTACTCTGCATTGCTGGGCATGTTAACACATGTCATATGGGATTCATTTACACATCAAAATGGGCTTATGGTGACAAAACTTCGAGTTCTTACTCAAACATATACTTTCTCCGGCTATCAAATACCGATTTATAAATTTCTACAACACGGGAGTACCTTGTTTGGCATTGTGTTAATCTTTGGATATGTATATTACAGAGCAACTTTAAGCAAAGATAAAAAAATACCAGCTATATCGCCACGGAAAAAACGCATCTTTTGGAGTTTACTAGCTGTTTTAACGCTCGGATATGTATGTCTATGGCAGCTTATTAACGGCATTCCTTTAAGAAGTTATGGAATATGGGTTGTCCGTATTATCGATTCATTTTTTGGTAGTATACTTACCCTTTCTTTCTTTTTAGCATATAAGAAAAGAACGTTGAAAGAAAAAAAGACTTCCTAAAACGGGAGTCTTTTTACGAGATGGGGAGTATAAGTGTAAAGGTAGTGCCTTCATTAGGCTTACTATGAAATGAAATGGACCCATGGTGCGCTTCCATAATATGCTGACAAATGGATAGGCCAAGTCCTGCTCCTTCATTTTTAATGACTGATTCACTTCCAGGCTGCCGACCTCTAAAGTAACGTTCAAAAATAAAAGGCATATCTTCGGGAAGCATTCCATTACCAGTATCTATTACTTGGATATAGAGTGATTGATTTTCGATATAGGTAGTAATGGTGATGGTATCTTCATGAGAAGAATGTTTTAACGCATTGGTAATAAGGTTGGAGATCACCTGCTCTAGTCGATCAGCATCTACTAGAATAAGGACATTAGGAATCCTAGTAGGTCTTATAAAATGAATATTTGTTGTTTGGACATAATATTGAATTGGTTTCAAAATGTTTGTAAGAACGTCTTGGCTATATTGTTCTTTTAAATGGATCGGGATATGACCAAGCTCCTTTAAGGTATGAATAAATAAATCATCAACTAGCCTCGACATCTTATCCGTATTAGACTGCATGATTTGAATATAGGCCATAAGCGAATCTTCATCTCGACAAATACCCTCTGAAATAGCGTCTAAATATGCTTTGATTGTGGTTAAGGGAGTTCTCACTTCATGAGATATATTAGATATGAGCTTCTTTTGAGTTTGCTCTTGTTCATTGTGCTGGATGGCTAACTGTTTAATCTCTAATCGCATTTGATCAAATACTGCATACAATTCACCAACCTCATCCATTTTCGAGTGGATGGTCATTTGATCGTAATTTCCTTTTACAATTTCCTCTGTATTGTCCTTCAGCTCATGTAAAGGCTTTAAAATATCTTGATGAACTTTCCTTACTATGAATAGGGCAAGGCAAATGATCAAAAGACTCAAGAAGCTAATAAAGATTAATAAAATAATCGAGCTGGAATCCGACTGTTTTAAAGGAAAGAGAATGTCTTTGTTCAGGGAAAAAATAGCATTACCTATTTGTTTATTGCTTTCTCCATTCATAATCGGAAAGGCTATATTAATCTTTCCTGGCTCTTGTTGTGAGGTGAATAAATCATAATGTATATCATGTTTAATATGAATAGTAGTTGAAACATCATTCTTAATTGAAGTGTAACTTACTGTTCCATCTAGTTGAACTACTGTAATATCAATATTCTTGTCATCACTCATTTGTTGTAGCGTGCTACGTACAGCTGAATCTAATGCGAAATTTGGAAAATGATCTTCTATGTACAATAATAATGGATTTACTGATAAACGAATTTGATTAATAACATATTTATCTTGTGATTCTTCTTGAGAAGGCTCTGCTGCAAAAAATAGTGAAAGGACAACAACAAACAATAGTACAACACAAATTAATAGGGCCCATATCCACTTACTCATCCAATTTTTTAGGTACATTTGATTCTCCTATGAGTGATTGGCTGTACTGAATTTATAACCGACTCCCCAAACCGTTTGAAGATAAACAGGATGAGAAGGGCTGACTTCAATTTTTTCTCGAAGCCTTCTAATATAAACCGTAATTGTATTTTCATCTCCATAGGTCTCATAACCCCAAACGGCATCAAGTAACTGACCTTTAGAGAAAACTTGATTTCTATTTTTAGCTAGGAAAAATAGCAGTTCAAACTCTTTTGCTGACAGTGGTATTGGCTTGCTATCACGTAAAAAAATATATTCCTGTTTATTTATGACCATATTATCTATGTGAATGACATCTACGCCCATTTGACCACCATTATGCTGAAGCCATCTATCCTGTCTTCGTAAATGAGCGTTTATTCTCGCGACAAGTTCACTTAAAGAGAATGGTTTTGTCATATAATCATCTGCTCCAAAACCTAATCCCAGTACTTTATCTGTATCACTTCCTCGAGCACTTAAAATAAGAATGGCAACATTGCTATTTTCACGGATTTTACGACATATTTCAATGCCATCACAATCTGGTAGAGAAAGATCAAGGATAATGAAATCAGGTTTAGATTCTTGCAAATAATGGATTGCTTCATGACCTGTTCGAACAATATGTGAATCGAACTGATTAACACTTAAGTAGTCCCTTATAATATTAGCTATATCATTTTCGTCTTCAACAATTAGTACTGTGATGTTCCTGTTGCGCATACATACTATCTCTCCTTAGTAAAATGTCTAAATCATTTTCTTCGGTTGACTAGGAAAAAAAACAAAACAATGATAAGGAATGCATACATTATAATCCATGTGTATTGCCAATAAAAAACATTGGGTATTACTTCAATTTGATCGCCCACACTCATCATTTCTAATGAAAAATGAAGAGGAGGAAGTAACCAAAGAAGTCCAGTTAGAATAGAATCTTTTAAAGTAGCGATAACGACAGAAATAATAAGGATGCCTATTACACCCCACCACGTATTTCTTCTATTTTTCACGAGTTCCCTAGTAAATAAAGCAGTGAGTGCAATGGCAAGTAACGATAAACTAAAATGAGACAAGAAACCAAGTAAAATATGTAATAGTTTGGGCTTCTCAAAAAATGCCTCTATTAGGATTGGATAGATGACAGAAACACAGCTTAGGCTAAAGGCAAGCAGCCCACAAATGATGAATATCCCTAAATTGTAGTCTAATGTTTTTTTCGTATGAAGGGTAGTAATCATTTTTTGTCCTTCATCTTCAGCATGAAATAATGTAACAGTAAACCAGCCCATTAAAAAAAAGAGCACAAGAGATGTAAATGAATAACTATCTAATATTGGATTAGGGACAAAAGTATAATTAACGATAAGACATAGAATGAAGATTGTAAAAGGTGGAACGTATTGATAGGTTCTTAAATAATTTATCAATTGATAACGTACTAAACTGCTCATCTTTTTCGATTCCTCCTTTCAAAAATGAGAAGAGAATTGTTCTTTTTTGTAGTGGACAGTAGCTAAATATTTAATTGAAGCATTTTGTTGTAATAATTTCAGTAAAATTTGATCTGAATCCTTTGCTGGAACAATCGTCACTATTTCATAATGTCCATTCACTAAAAGTTGTTTTTGTTGAATCTCTATCGAAGGTATGATTTCATCGAGTAATGATAGGCTAGCAATCTCAAAAATTAATCGATGTGTTGGATTGCGATCGAAATCCTCTATCTGAATGATCGTATTCTCTTGAATAAGTAAAACGGAGTCTACAAGGTTTTCGAGTAATTTGGTTTCATGACAGGTTAAGAGGATACTGAGTCCTTTGCTTCTTACTCTAGCTAAGATTTGTTCGAAATCATTTTGTGCCTTGGCATCAAGTCCTGACAATGGTTCATCCATTATCAGTAGATCAGTTTCTTCTAGCATCGCCTGCATAATCATCACCTTTTGCTTCATCCCTTTAGAGAAATGGACAATCCTTGTATCTTTTTCCTCTTTTAGTTGAAACATCTCAAGTAATTCTTCTATCTTCTGCAAAAGCTGCTTTTTAGCCATACCTCTTATACAGCCCATGTGATAAAGATATTCTTGAGGCGTAAATAAAATATGAGTAGGAGTTATTTCTGGTACATAGCCAACTTTTAATGATGTTTTACGCTTCACAATAGAACCATTGTCTGGTTTAATGAATGCTGCAATCATCTTGAGTAAAGTGCTTTTTCCAGAACCATTTTTTCCTACTAGAGCAATGATTTGATTGGACGCAATTGAAAACGATACATTCTCTAAAATTTTTTTCCCATTGTATTGTTTACAGATGTTTTGTACTTCCAAAATAGTAGTCATCTTCACACACCTTTATTTTTGGATAATTCTTCTCCATAAAATAATTATAATGAAAATCGACCATTCACTTCAATTAAATTGGTTATATTTCCTGTTTTTAGTTATTTCAATTACATAAAAAAGCTCTGCTTTTCAAATAGCAGAACTTTTAAGGATTGATTACAACGAACGATATTTTTTAAAACTGATAATATTTAATGTAATGAAAACAATGGCAAAACAAGTAAGAATGCTGAGATTCACTATAATATCAGGAAGTAAATAGCCTTTATACATCACACCATTCAATGCGTCAGCAGCATAGTATAGAGGCATGATACGCCCAATATTTTGAAGCCATTCCGCCATACTATCGAGCGGGAAAATACCCGAAAAGAATACTTGAGGAACAATAACAAGCGGAATAAATTGCATCATTTGAAATTCTGAAGCGGCAAAGCTAGATAGCAACGCACCTAAGGATAACGATACAAGAGCGACCATCATATTGATGAGTAGGACAAGCCAGATGGAGCCTACATGAACAATATCGAGCACATAAATACCGAACAGGACGATAATAATTGTTTGCAGGAACGCAAATAAACCATAGCCAACCATATAGCCTGCTACAATTTCTGAGCGTTTAATCGGTGTCGCTAGTAAACGCTCCAATGTTCCAGAAGTACGCTCCTTTAATAAGGCAATGCCCGTAATTAAAAAAACAAAGAAGAAAACAAAGAAACCAATGAGCATAGGACTAAATATATCAAAAATAGCCGTATCCTGATCCCCATAAACATAGTCCGTTTTCATACTACCTATAGAGGCTTGTGTAGGCTGTAAGATTTGAGCAAGTTGCATCGTTAAAGCCCTTGCACGAGAAGGATCATCATTTAATAAAGTTAACTTACTAGCATTTTGCTCTACTGCTAGCCAACCATTATACTCTTTATCTTGTAGCTGTTTTTTTGAAAAACCATTGTCCACGATAATGGTAAGATCAGCCTCTTTTAATTTGTCGATTAATGGGGCGGGCGCATTAGAGACAACAAGTGTGACGGAAACCTCGTTACTATTAAAAATAAAATACATTAAGGACAAGACAAGAAGTGGAGCTAAAAATAATAGAGCAAGTGTCCGTCTATCTCTTTTCATTTGTTGGATGATTCTTGTGATGATAGCACCTATTCTCATTGAACGTCACCTCCAGCTTTTACAAACACCTCATCAAAGTCTTTTGCTTGATAATGATCTTTTAACTCTTGTGGGGTACCCTGTGCAATAATATGCCCACTTCTCAGCATGGCCAATTGATCACATCTTTCCGCTTCATCCATCGCATGTGTCGTCACTAAAATGGTTTTTTGTTCTTGATCTTTTAAACGAATAAGTTCTTGCCAAATTTCCTTTTTTAAGACAGGATCTATCCCCACCGTTGGTTCATCCAAAATGAGTAATTTAGGATTTTGAATAAGGGCAATAGCAAGAGATAATCGACGTTTCATTCCTCCCGAATAATTTTCCACTTTTAGTCGTAAGTCATCTGTTAAACGAACGAGGCTTGCCGCATAGGCTACTCTTTCTATTCGTTCCGCCTTTGCTAAGGAATAAAGCTTTGCAAAAAAATGTAGATTTTCTTCTCCAGTTAAATCTGTATAAAGTGCATCTGATTGTGCCATATAGCCAATGTCATTTAATAATTGTTTATGAGGAACATTCAAATCTAACACTTGAATAGTACCACCATCAGGTTTCAGCATGCCCATAATCATTTTGATTAGTGTTGTTTTCCCACAGCCTGACGGACCGAGTAAGCCCATTAACTGTCCTCTAGGAACATCCAAAGATAGGGGAGCAATAACTTGCTTATGTTGAAATCGTTTTTCGAGAGATTGAATAGAGATTGCCTGGTTGCCCATATGGTCCTCACTCCTTCACTGAACACAATGTTGATTTGATAAAAATTTTACGGTAGCATGTGAGCAAATACAATCAACAGTTTGCCAGCAAGTGTTAAGTAAATGGAGGGAAATATATGTCTGTACATGAAAAAATGAATTTTGAAACGAAGCAAGCCATTAAAAATGCTTTTATCCAACAAGTAGAGGAGGTAGGCTTTGAGCGTGTGACTGTAAAGAATTTAGCGTTAGTAGCTGAAATTAATCGAGGCACGTTTTACTTACATTATTCAGATAAATATGATGTGATGGAGGATTTGCAGCAAGAGCTATTAATGGAGTTAGAGCGCTATGTCAAACATGTTCAGCCGTTGGATGCTTTTCAAACGCTAAAAATGGGGCAACTCTATCAGCCATTTATCAAGGTGATAACGTGTATAAAAGTGCATGCACCAGCTTTTCGTATGTTATTAGGAGAGCAGGGGAGTCCTAGTTTTACACAAAAGGTGAAAATGATCTTTGGGAGTCATATTTTGGACAGATTATCGCTTATACGCAAGGAAGCACAAGATCCCGAGTTTCAGCAATATTTACAAGCCTTTATAGCATCCGCCATTTTAGGGGTCATTCAGGAGTGGTTGGACAAGGGGAACGAGAACTTAACGGTAGAAGAAATGGTCGCTCTACATTTTCGATTAATACGTTTTTTAGGAAATGTAGTAGGTACTATTTAATGGAAAACCGCTACAGCACTTGCTCTGTAGCGGTTAGGAATTATAGATGTAAATCTCGTTTTACAAAAAAACGAATCGCTAAACTATAGCAAAGCAAGCCAATGAGGAAAAGTGTACCGAGCATCCACCAGCAGGAGCTATTTTGTTGGATTAATTGAACGGAATCGAACAATGAATAGATTGTAATGTATTGTAATTTGTCTAGTGAACCACCCATATTGCTCAGTGCCTCAATCAGATAAAAGACAATGGGAATGCCAGCACTATAGGCATAAGATGTTCTTAAATCTTTGCTGCTGCAAGACATAAGAAAGCAGAATCCACTAATGGCAAAGTGCAATAAAAATAGCCCGAAATTTAACAGCAGTAGAGCCGTTATGTCCAGCTCATTAGGGAATAATATTTCCGCAAAGACAATCATGACCAACGTAGTAACAGCAAGAAGAGTAAAAAGACTAATGATCAAAAATAGTGCTTGTGTAAAGACAATTTTAAAACGTGTATTCGGTGTAGCGATTAAATATGCCATCGAACCATTATCAATATAGCCCATTATGAGCTTATTGGCTAACATGATAGAAAATACCATAGGAAGAATCATTAATAAAAATCCATATAAATAGGTGGAGAGAAATTCTATCAAGGTATCGCCAATGCTGGTCATACCAAAGGCTGCCATCATCTCAGGCATTGTTTCTGTTAATTTTTTTAGCGTATCCGTCATTTCTGGGTTATACATATAAATCACACTGACAATATATAGCATTAGTACACCGATAATTATGGTGAATAGTTTAAGAGAGGCTAATAACTCATGCTTGAATAAGGTAAAATTCATGATTGAGCACCTCCACTTTCGTAATAATGCATAAAAATATCTTCAAGTGATTGGGAAATAACGTCTAAGTCTATAATTTTATAATTAGATAGCGTATGGAGAAATGCTTGAAGGTCTCCCATTATAGTAATCATCACTTTTGTAGAAGAGATTCGTTCAAGTACATATTCCTCATCAAGGAAGCGAGTGAGCTCTTGCTCATCTTGAAACTCAAGCATGTATTTTTTAGATTTACGTTTCTTTAAATCTGTAATCGTTTCAGTCGCCACGATTTTACCTGCATTAATAATCGCTACACGATCACAAGTTTTCTCTACTTCTTCAATCATATGAGAGGACATGAAAATGGTCGTTCCTTTGTCCTTTTCAGCTAAAATGAATTCAATAAATTTCGTTTGCATGAGTGGATCTAAACCACTAGTAGGTTCATCTAGAATGACAATTTCGGGATGATGCATGAAGGCACAAACTAAGCCAACCTTTTGCTTCATACCTTTCGACATTTTTTTGATGAGCCCAGAAGCATCTAATTCAAAGAAATGCATTAATTCCTCGGCATGCGTGTAATCCTTCATCCCTCGTAACTTAGCAATAAAGTGAATAAATTGTTTACCCGTCATTTTATCAATAAACGCAATTTCTCCAGGTAAATAGCCGACAAATTGTTGAATGATTGCAGATGCGTCCCTACAATTTAACCCCTTAATGAAACAAGAGCCCTCAGTTGGCTGTAAAAAACCCATTAAATGGCGAATGGTTGTGGATTTTCCTGCCCCATTTGGTCCTAAAAAACCGAACACTTCACCCTTTGGGATTTGTAGATGAACATTTTGTATACTATAAAATTCGCCAAACTTTTTAGTTAAATGGTTTACTTCAATCATGGACACGTCACACACCCCATTTTATTGATACAATAATGTTTTCAAAAATAGAAAATATTCACTAGCCTCTTCCATGCATTGCTCGATTAATTCATTAAAGAGCTCTTGATTATCTACATGCGCTTTTAATCTTTCCTCATAACGATGACTGATACCATCTGTTACCCATTGAATAGTATCAATTGCCTTTTTTATATCCAAATTTTCTCGGAATAAACTAGTATCAATTCCTTCGAATGCAGTTACATAAGCATTTTTTTGAAAAGCGGCATTGTAATGATTTAGTTCATCTCGTACCTCAGAGCTTGTTTCAGCATAGGCCTTTTTCAAAAAATCAAACAGCGCATGATATTGCTTCGTAAGATCAACTTTGATTTTCATAATCTGTTCATAACGCTTAAAAATATCAGGCTCTGCTAAATCAATCTGGCGATTAAGTGCCACGGAGAATTTAGTAGTTGTATAGTCATATAAGAAAAGATATAAATTTTTTTTACTACCAAAATAGTGATATAAAATGCCTTTTGATATATTGGCATTGCTCACAATTTTGTTTGTTGAAGCGGTAGCATAGTTATTGAGCGAAAATTCCCTTAAGGCAGCATTAATAATTGCTTGGCGCTTTTCTTCGGTTAAATTCATAAAAGCTTGATACAATTTTTTACTCCTTTCCGTCATATTTTATGCCATTATATAGAAATTGACTACTATGGTCAATGTGATTTGGAAAAATAAAAAAGAACATGATTGTGACCATTTCCAATAGTCTCACTCATGCTCTCCATTGTTCCAGTTTACTTATCATAATAATCGTTCAATGCAATTTCTAAACGTTCTTCTAAATGCTTTGAAATATAGCTTAGAACGAATTGCTCTTTGTCCATTTCAATTTGTGCGGACTTAAAAAATTTGGTGAAAAAACCGACTTTATGATTTTGGGAATATTGCTGTAATGCTTCTGTTCGTAATGTAGAAACGATTTCATTTTCTATATGACGCTCTCTAATCTTTTGTACAATGTCTTTCACGCTATTTTCTTGCAGCTCGGTAATTTGCTTTTGAAGATGTTCATTTTCCTGCTTTAGTTCCAACGTTTCTTTTTGAATTTCTGCCACTTGAAGGGCAGAATCGGTCGAAAAACGTTGAATGTTTTTGTCAAGAAAGTCCTGATTAATGTTAACTTGTAACGTCCCTTGCTCTTCATTCGGCAAAATCTGAAAAAGACCTGTTTGAATCATCTGCTGTAGCACGTTTCCAAGCAAATCAATTTTATGTGATAAATCCTCAGAATCCATGGTTGTTGCGGTAATTTGGTGCTTCAGCAGCTGTCCGTTATCATCAATACCTAGCAATAATTTAATCCCCCTGACACGATACTCATCCTTCAATAATAAAATCATGCGCAATCTCAATATAGCAGGTAGGTTTAAACGAATATTACTATTTGTATTGGGCGAAGCATTGTCAAAAATATACTGTTCAAATGGCTTTAAATAGTAGCGAAGCATGGCGTCCGTAATATCAAACCAGCCCGCGACTTCTGCAATTGTATAGTGTTTCGATTCATCGATCTCTGCTAAATACCCATCATTATAGAGGTTTTCCTCTAAAGGCGTATGTTGCAGTGCCACAAACAATGGGTCATCTTGCACAATTTCAAGTACCATTTCTTTTGCATCATTTACTTTAAGCATCCTTACACACCCCACTTTATTTTTCCCGTGACTAAATGTTCTCTATATAGGTTTCTATTCGATTGGCAGCAATTGTATGCCTATTTTATGTAGGAAATTGTCATTAGAACGAAGTACCTTTTAATCTTTTATGAATCTTAAGGGAAATTGTACTGATGTTCAGGAGGAAGTTAATACAGAAGAATTACCGTCCTATACATTTTATTTTTTATAGATAAAAGATTATTTTTAGTGTAGAATTACACTTAAATAATCATATTATATTTTTATCGAGGTGTAGCTGAAATGAAAAGATTTATTCAACGTATTTTGTCGCTATTTCCATTTCCGTTTTTATTTCATTTTTATGAGTATAATAGCCACCTCTCAAATCAAGAGGCTAGCTTCTTATTGCCATTATTTCTTTTTTTCATCATTGGAGTAGGCATAGTATCCAGAAATGATTATCTACCTTTGTTCATTGTCATAAATTTTTTAATGACTGCTTTGTCTTTAATGTTAGGCTATTTTTTTATAAATGATGATGGAAGTTGGTTTAAGCCTTTTGGAAGAGATGTAGCCATTATCTTTGTTTCATTTTTTTATGTTTTAGGGCAATTAATTATAAGAGGGATTAGTAACGGATTCATTGGAAATAAAAATGATTAAAATAACAATTTGTTATATAAGAAAGGATCATGTCTTTATACTTCTGTTAAGAAAAGAGGATACACCTAAAAATGAAGATTATATTGCGTTCAATCGTCTTGTGAGGAGAAGAGCACGAAGAACAAGCTATGAAAGGGCCAACAGTTTTTAAAAATGTTGAATCTGTGATACAGATGTTTAAATTATAGGCTTTGCTGTCGTTGGTATTGAATGTGCACCTTCATTCCATTCTTTAATAGAGTGTCAATGATGAGCGAAAAATGAAGATGAATATAGAAATTAGGCATTTAAGTCACTCATGAATGAAAGTGAGCGACTTTTTTTGTTTTCACCATATGGTATCGTGTTAATCTACTAACTAAATAATGTCAATTATTAAGAAAAAGTTAAGAATTCCCCTTGCAAATCTTTAAGAAAGTCTCTTTATAGTTAAAACCATCAATAAAGCAAAGCGAGGAGACAACGAAATGCAGCTTATCACCTTCCTTACTGAATTTATAAAGCATCCAAAAACAATAGGCGCCATATCACCTAGTTCTAAGAAATTAGCGCATAAAATGGTGCAACCTATTTGCTTTGAAACGGCTCAATGCATTATAGAGCTTGGCCCAGGGATGGGGGCCTTTACAAAGGAGCTTGTGAAAAGAAAAAAGCCAGTTACATTGCTTGTTCTCATTGAACATAATGCGATTTTTTGTGAGAAACTGCGTAGGCAATTTGCTCATGTAGCTAATGTTGTAGTGATCCATGGTTCAGCAGAAAATTTGAAGCAATATTTGACGAACTTAAATATCGAAAATATAGATTATGTTATTTCTGGACTGCCATTTACATCGTTAAAGGCGGAAGTATCGTGTTGTATTTTAAGAAATGTGAGGGATTGTTTGTATAATGGAAAATTCATTACTTTCCAATATTCACTTGTGAAAAAATCATTTTTTCAAACCTATTTTCAGGATATTTCACATGAGAAAGTATGGATCAATATGCCACCAGCGTATGTATTGAGCTGTAGGTTAGGAAATACGAGGGTCAGCTAATGGAGCTACAGGATCTTTTATTATTTATAGAACAATATGGCTATTTTGCTTTGTTTTTTAGTTTATGGCTAGGGATCATAGGCATGCCGCTACCAGATGAAATGATTGTCATGAGTGGTGGTTTGCTATCGTCGCTAGGAAAATTGGTCATATGGAGATCTTTCTTACTTACTTATTTAGGCGTTGTTTCAGGGCTTTCTCTAGGATTTATACTTGGAAAACTGTTTGGTCATCGTGTACTCGATAAACTTGTGAAAAAGAAAAAGGCAAAGTACTTATCTAAATCAAAAAAATTGTTAGATCAATATGGACGTTTTGCATTAGTCCTGAGTTACTTTATTCCAATTGTTCGACATATCCTCCCTTACTTGGTGGGAATGAATAATATGCCTTTTAAAACATATGCCTTATTTTCCTATACAACAGGCTTTGTCTGGACATTGATTTATTTTACACTAGGTTTATTGTTCGGCAGTCAAATTGAATATATTTCTTTGATTGCTACGAAATATGGTATTTACTTTGGGTTATTCATCGTGACTGTTAGCTGTATTTATTATTTTTATATACGGAAATTTAAAAAATAGCTAAAATGGAGGAACATTATGAATGGAAAATATTTGATTAATGGTGGGATTAGATGAGTAATGAAACAATTTTAATTGTAGATGATGAAAAAGAGATAAGAAATCTGATTTCAATTTATTTGAAAAATGAGGGGTTTCAGGTGTTAGAGGCATGTGATGGAGAAGAGGGTTTACAGTTAGTAAAGAAGCATAAAGTACATTTAATTGTATTGGATTTAATGATGCCTAAAGTAGATGGCATTAAAATGTGTATGAAGGTAAGAGAAGTAGCAGAAATGCCTATTATTATGCTAACTGCCAAATCTCAAGATATGGATAAGATTGGTGGTTTAACAATAGGTGCTGATGATTATGTGACGAAGCCCTTTAATCCGTTAGAGCTGATTGCCCGCATTAAATCACAGCTTCGTCGCTATCTGAAAATGAGTGGCTTACATAGCAGCAATAAAGAGGAGCTGGAAGTTGGTGATTTACGTATCAATACAGCGACACATGAAGTTTTTGTTAACAATGAAAGAGTAAAGCTGACACCTAGAGAGTTTGCTATTTTGGAATTGCTTGTTAGTAATCCTGGCATTGTCATGAGTGCAGAGCAAATCTATGAAAAAGTTTGGAAAGAGGAAGCATTTCAATCGGAAAATACTGTAATGGTACATATTCGAAAAATTCGAGAGCGAATTGAGACAAATTCAAGGAATCCACAATATATTAAAACCGTATGGGGAGTAGGGTATAAAGTTGAAAAAGTTCTTTAGGCCAAGGTTTCTAAAGCATATTGGTGTGAAAATAAAAAATAAAATTCAACGTAGCATTCGTATCCAACTATTTACAACGTTTTTATTATGTGCACTTGGCAGTTTTTTAGTGGCACGTGCAATAGTGCCATTTTTTGAGAATATCAATGAGACAGTGATTGTGGATTATAGTGGTAGTATGAAGATGATGTATTATCATGCACAGGATACAGCAGCAATGGCAACTCAAGAAAATAGTGTTAAAGCATTAAGAGAATTGATCGATCAAGAAAATGGAAAAATAGAAAATGAGGATAATGCATTAAAAATAGTTGTCACAGATGAGACAGGGAAGGTCTTATATAAAACAAAGCAGGTAAAGGAGCAACAAATCGATTTGCACGAAGAAATAAGGCATGTCATGGACTTTACAATGAATCAACCTTTTGAAAATGCCTATCATGTGATCGAAACGTCTCGTGAGGAGTTTACAACAATAGTGCCACTAACTTTACAAGATAAAAATTATTATTTCTTTGTTAGTGGGCTTCCACAAGGAGAAGCCATCACAAGTACGAATGAAGGCCCCATACCTTTTTTCATTGGTGTTATGTTGTTTATCGTATCATTTTTCTCAATAACAAAACGCAAAATGAATCAAATTGAGACATTAGCGGAGGGGGTTATGGAAATCGCAAAAGGTAATTTAGCCTTTCGTATTGAGAAAAAAGGCCAGGATGAAATTGCTTTACTCACGGATAATGTTAATCAAATGGCAGAAGAAATTATGACAAGTATCGAGATGGAGAGGAAAATTGAACAACAAAAAAACGTGCTCATTTCAAATGTTTCACATGACCTTAGAACGCCTCTTACCTCAATCATGGGTTATTTGCGTTTATTAAGAGAAGAGAAGTATGAGACGAAAGAGCAATATGACGAATATTTGAAAATAGCCTTTTCTAAATCCGAGCAATTAAAAAATTTAATAGACGATTTATTTGAGTATACTAAGCTCACGAATGACAAAAATACTTTAATGCGACAACAAGTTTGTGTAAATGAGCTGCTCGAACAACTAATAGAGGAATTAGTACCATTAGCAGAGGAGAAACAACGTATTTTTATAAAACATTTTCCAGAGAAACGAATTTTTGCTGCCCTGGATTCGGAAAAAATTGTACGAGTATTTGATAATCTACTCATTAATGCCATCAATTATAGTACAGCTGAAGGAAAAATTATGGTTTCCCTTGAAGGACAAGCAAACCATGTGCGTATTTGTGTAGCGAACCAAAGTGATGCCTTTACATCGGTTGAGCTTGCTAGTTTATTTGAGAGATTTTATAAAAAAGATCAATCGAGAACAAATGTAACCGAGGGCTCAGGGCTTGGACTAGCGATTGCCAAGAGCATAGTGGAGCTTCACGGAGGAACGATTCACGCAAAATACAAAAACGAGACACTGTACTTTATTATCACATTGCCATTAGCAGCTTCATAACTGACTACAATGGAAGAATAGTAATGGCATGTTGTATTTGTTTATGTTGTGAAAGCATATCTTGTAGGGTAGCTAGGGTAGCTGTGTTTCTGATTAATAATTGGATTTCTGTCTGCTTGTATTGTCGTTGAAAGTCCAGAATATAATCTGCAATAATATGTAAATTATATTGATTTTTAATCTCTACTTCGACGAAAAATGGCAGTGTTAAATCTGGTAGCTTAATACTACCGCCACGTCGAATCCAAATTGCTTCCTGCACATAGTAGCGGATAGGTAATTGGCAATTACTAGCGATAAAAATATCCATAGAAAACTCCTTTCTACTGTCTAATTATAGCCTAAAGGAAATGTATTCAGCCGTCAAAAAAAACATGAGAAAATCTTATGAAAGATTTTCTCGTGTTTTTTTTGTTTGTTTTTTGTTGAATTTGATTTGAATATGTCCGTTTTTTGGACTAATTGTAAAGGGTGTGTAAACATTAAATTAATCCATTGTAAATGATATGTACAGCTAGCTTAAAACTATTAATAATAAAGTCTGACAACAAGGAAAGGGTTGAATGGATTGGCTATCAATATACAGGAGATGATTTTCCAATTTCTTGGAGGGTTAGGCTTATTTCTTTTCGCTATTAAATTTATGGGAGATGGCTTGCAGAAGGCTGCAGGTGATCGACTAAGAGATATTTTAGATAAATTTACAACAAACCCATTAATGGGTGTACTAGTTGGTATTGTAGTTACAGTTCTCATACAATCAAGTTCAGGTACGACTGTTATTACCGTTGGACTAGTGAGCGCAGGACTTATGAAACTGCGCCAAGCAATTGGCGTGATTATGGGTGCTAATATTGGGACAACCATTACAGCATTTATTATAGGAATAGATGTGGGTGCTTATGCATATCCAATTATGGCAGTGGGCGCAATATGTTTATTTTTCTTTAAGAAAAGTTTCATTCAAAATATGGGGCAAGTATTATTTGGCTTTGCAGGTTTATTTATTGGTTTAGAGCTGATGAGTGGTGGAATGAAGCCGCTTAGAGATTGGCAACCATTTTTAGATTTGACAGTACAAATGTCTGATGTGCCGATCTTAGGCGTATTAGTAGGAACAATATTCACCCTGATTGTTCAATCTTCTTCGGCTACAGTAGGGATATTACAAGGGCTTTATGCTGAAGATTTAATAACTTTACACGGGGCATTACCTGTCTTGTTTGGAGATAATATTGGGACAACGATTACAGCAATTCTAGCCGCTTTAGGTGCTTCTATTGCAGCAAAACGAGCAGCTGCCACTCATTTGCTATTTAATGTAGTGGGTACAATTATCTTTATGCTCATATTAGGGTTATTTACAAACTATGTGGAATGGATTGCAGGGGTGCTGAATTTAGAGCCGAAAATGCAAATTGCCTTTGCACATGGAACGTTTAATATCCTTAATACAATCATTCAATTACCATTCATAGGTGTTTGGGCTTATGTCGTCACAAAACTAATTCCAGGCGAAGATTCAGTTATTGAATACAAACCAAAATTTTTGGATAAAAATTTGATTATCAAATCACCATCAGTGGCATTAGGACAAGCAAAGATGGAAGTAGTTCGCATGGGTGAGTATAGTATTCAAGGTCTAGAAGAAACGTTAAAGATTTTGAAGACGGATGATGCTAAGTTAATCGGCAAGGTCGGCCAATTGGAAGAAGCCATTAATAATTTAGATCGCAAATCAACGGAATATTTAGTGGAGTTATCAAAACAATCTTTATCAACCCATGATTCCCAAGTGCACCATGCCTTATTTGAAAATATTCGTGATATCGAACGAATTGGTGATCATGTAGAAAATATAATTGAGCTTCTGCAATACAAGGATAGTAATCGCGTTCGGTTAAGTGAACAAGCGATGAAGGAATTAGAAGATATGTTTGTTTTTACATTAGATACTGTGAAAATGTCTATCGAATCCCTTGATAAGCGTGATCTTTCATTAGCACAGCAAGTGATAGAAAAAGAAAATGAAATTGATAATATGGAGAGACGTTTACGTAAATTGCATATTAAGCGATTAAATGAAGGAGTTTGCTCAGGTTCAGCAGGTATTGTATTTGCGGATATTGTGAGTAATTTAGAAAGAATCGGTGATCATGCTTCTAACATAGCGGAAACCGTTATTGCCTAATATAAAGCTGTTCAGAGGAGATAATCTGCTGAACAGCTTTTTTATTCGGGGAAGGATAGAATTATTAAACGGACGGAATAAATTCCTAAAATTGACGGATAGAACCCTCAAACTGTCGGATAGTTATAAGCTTCTATAGCTTCTAAAAAATACATTAGGATGGGGGATTGTACTTCGTCCTTACGATAAATAAACCATGTAGGAATATGTGCCTGCTTGTTCTTTATCTTGTGCAATGTTAATGCTTGTATTGCCATATGTTTTTCTGCAATGGCACGTGGTAGTAAGGTAATACCTAACCCAGCAGTAACACAGCCAATAATACCGTCAAGCGTACCAAGCTCCATTCGATTTTGTGGTTGAACTCCTTCTTCATGTAACCAATGTTCCAGGATGGCTCGATAGGAACAGCCATGGCGGAATGTAATCACGGTGCTTCCCTCTAAATCTTGGAGATGCTTAATAGGCTTATGCTTGCTAGAAGTGAGAATAACAAGCTCTTCACAGACAAACTCTTTCATCATTATATTTTCTCTATAAATAGGTCCAGTAACAAATGCGCCATCTAGTTCATAGTTTTCTACCCGTTCAATATTGTACTGAGAAGGGCTTGTTAATATGGTGATATCCACTTGTTCATACGCTTGATGAAATGTGCTTAACAAAGTTGGTAAATGTAATGCAGCAGTTGTTTCCATTGAACCAATTCGTAAAACGCCTCGTTGTTCCTCCGTATCATGTATGATCTCAAAGGTTTTTTCATAGAGATGAAGCATTTTTAGGACTAACTCGTAGAATTGTTCTCCTTTTGGTGTTAGCTGTATCCCTCGATGTCCACGATAAAAAAAGGTTGTTTCGTAGAGTGCCTCAAGACTTTGTATTTTCATAGAGATGTTGGATTGCGTGTAATTAAGTGCCGTGGCAGCTTTAGAAAAGCTACCTGTTTGTACGACTGTTCGAAAAATTGTTAAATCATTAATATTCATATGTCCTCCAGCTATCAATTTTATTGATACTTATTATAAAGAATTGGATCTATTTTTGATACCTAGATATTCGATATAGTGAAATAGAAGGAGTGATGATATGCACAAGCAAACTGTACGTTATTTAATCGGGGGCATTTTTGCTTTAGTAATCGCTATGGGGATCGGCCGTTTTTCGTATACGGTTATTTTACCTTATATGCAAGAAGCTTTTGAATTTAGTCGAGCAACAGCAGGTTACTTAGCAACGAGTAATTACTTAGGCTATTTGGTTGGAGCCTGGGTGGCAGGCCGTTTACCAATAGGGAATAAACGAATCCTCTTTTTGCAAATTACCCTTGTTATCAGCATTTTAACAACAGCCTTCATGGGCTTTACAAATGCAATCATCATTTGGTATTTCTTACGATTTATCTCGGGGGTTGTGAGTGCTTTTATTTTTGTTGTTATAACAAGCCTAATACTAGACCAGTTAGCTAGCAGTAGTCATATGCATCTATCGGGGCTGTTCTATAGTGGGGTGGGAGTAGGGATTGCATTAAGTGCGGTGATTGTTTCACCAATCCAAGCAGTTTTCCATTGGAATGGAACTTGGATCGTATTAGCTTTATTTAGTATTGTATTGTTTGTCTTGATTGTGCTATTCATCAAGCCTATTACACCAAGTAAACAACTAGTGGAAAGCCAGATAATTTCACAGAAAACGCCTCCTCAGTCTTGGATGAAATGGTTAATCATCGCTTATAGCTTAGAGGGACTTGGCTATATTGTCACAGGCACATTTATTGTATCAATTGCACAGGAGTCGACAAGCTTTCATGGAGATGCAGCCTTTGTATGGTTTGTTGTGGGTGTTGCAGCAATTCCCTCATGTATCGTCTGGTCTAAGCTAGCACAGCGTTATGGCTATGTGAAAATTTTGCTCATCTCTATGCTACTGCAAGCGATTGGTATTATTTTACCTGCGCTAGCTACAAATTCGATGACCCTTTATGCTAGTGCCTTTATTTTTGGGGCAACCTTTATGGGAATTACAACTGTTTGTACAACATTAGCGAGGAAACTTGCACCAGTTAATAGTCATCAAATGATAGGCTATTTAACCGCTGGCTATGCGCTCGGACAAATGATTGGTCCATCCATTGCAGGAACACTTGCAAGCTACACAAATAGCTATCAGTACGCCTTAGTTGGGGCTTCCTTAGTAGTAATGCTGGGAGGATTATGTTTAATAGGTGGCATAAAATATGATAGAAGCAACTAAAAAAAGTAAGTAAGGTATGTTGCACCTTACTTACTTTGAAATTAATGGATATCTCGTTTCTTAAAGTTACCACCACGAACTTCTGACACATCAGAAATGACAACAAAAGCGCCTTCGTCGATGTCTTTAATAATCGAAACTAATTTATTTTCTTCCATACGGTTAATGACACAGTTTAAGATTTCTGTTGGTTCATTGGAGAAACCACCACGTCCATGTGTATAGGTAACACCACGGCCTAAACGGGCTTGAATAGCGTCTCCAATCTCCTCGGATTTTCCACTAACCACACGAACTTCTTTTGATTTTTCTAAACCAACTTGGATTATATCGATAACATTTTTGGCAATATAGTAAGTTAACGCTGAGTAAAGAGCACTCTCTAAGCCAAAGATAAAGCTTGCCCCTATGAAAATAAAGGCATTGATAAATAATATAATATCGCCGACTGAAAATGGAATCTTACGTGACAATAATACAGCTAAAACCTCTGAGCCATCTAAAGCGCCACCATTTCGTAGGACAATCCCAATCCCCACACCAAGAAGCATACCACCAGATAAAACAATTAGGAGGGGGTCATTTGGGCCTAAAATGGTTTTGACGTCATGTAAAAGCACTGTAGAAATCGATAAAGCTGCAATACCAGCACTACTCATTAAGGCAAAGGTTTTTCCAACTTGCTTGTAGCCAATATAAATGAACGGGATATTTAATACAAAGAGCAGTACGCCTAATGGGATACCAAAGAGGTGCGCGCCCATAATACTAAGACCTGTTACACCGCCATCAATGACAGCATTCGGAATTAACACGGCCTCTAGTCCATAAGCGGCTATAACTGCCCCAATAATGATCATAATTAATTTTCGTATATTTTCTAGTGACTTTCCTTTTTTCATAAATCTTCTCCATTTCTTTACGTCAATAGTACCTATGGTTTTGGAATAATATTTAAAGCAATAGTTTTAGTTTCAAAACCTTTATCTGAGTCGGTCATATTATAGTATTTAGTTAATAAATCGTTTAATTCAATTTCAAAGTTTTTGAATTGATCGTCCGTTAACGTTAAGTCGATTAAAGAAAAAGTTGCTAAATCTGTTGTGCTTTCTTTTTCATCAAGTGAATGTAAATAATTTTGATATTGTGATAGTAAAGCCAATTGATAGTAGGAAATATAATTTAATTTTTGCTTGGTTGTGAGTTGCGTCCAATCCTCCTTACTAAGTTTTGCTGCTCCTTCATTTAATGCATAAAACTTCTCTGTAACAGAACGAACTTTTCGCTCTTTCACAATTTTAATAATATTTTCATCGACTAAAATTTGGATATGACGATATAGAGTGGCTTGTGGTACATCTTTAATAATAGAAATCATCTCCAATGTGCTTAAACCCTCTTCTTTATTGTGCATCAGAGCTTGTAAAATTTTCATTCTCACAGGGTGCATTAATACCTCTGCTTTATTACGCATAAACCGATCCTCCTACCAGAAAATGAGATAGTATCAAGGGAAGCATTCAAATGTTATCAATTTGAGAACATTATCAAAAAATATACTATAGCGTTTTTTAAAAGATGTACAGTAAAAAGGTAATGAAATTTTTTCATTCTTTTGTTATCATTATTGATAATGATAATGAAAGGGGTTATAAAAATGAAATTACACTATGGTTTTGAAGACTTAAATCAAATTGATTGGGCAAGCATACTACCAATCCTTTTACCATTTGTACTTGTAGGTTTTTTACTTATCACTGTTGCACTCATAGATTTATATAAACATAGAGACAGCAGAGAAAACATACTAATGTGGGCCATTATTATTTTGTTCTTTAATACAATTGGTTCTGTTCTATATTTCGTGATAGGTAGAAAGGATGTCAATAAACGTGCGCTTAGAAATTAATAATATAACGAAAAAATTTAAACAGAAAACGGCAGTAAGTAGTTTTTCAATGGTTATAGATTCGAATGAATGTGTAGGGCTTATTGGACCAAACGGGGCAGGGAAATCCACATTAATTCAGATTATTGCTGATATTCTTCATGCAGATGAAGGGGGCATTGTACTTGATGGACAAAAAATTTCAAAGATGAAAAATCATATTGGTTATTTACCACAGTATCCTAATTTCTTTTCGTGGATGACAGCATCTGAAACTTTAGCCTTTATGGGGACACTTTCTGGTATTTCGAAAAATCAATTACAAAAAGATATTCCAATTCTTCTGGAAAAGGTGGGCTTAGGAAAAGAAGCACATGCTCATGTTGGAACATTTTCAGGAGGTATGAAACAGCGTCTTGGTATCGCACAAGCTTTATTACACAAGCCAGCTTTCGTCATTATGGATGAACCCGTATCAGCCCTAGATCCAATCGGTAGACGTGAAGTGCTGAATCTATTAAAAGACATAAAAAAAGAAACGACCATACTACTTTCTACACATATTTTAGGCGATGCGGAAGAAGTTTGTGAACGCTTTGTGGTCATTAAAAATGGTTACAAAATAGAAGATGCAACAAAATTAGAGTTACTTAATCGCTATCAAGATTCAGCAATCTTTTTGGCGGTTCAAAAGAAAGATGTAAAGTGGCTAACAACGATTGAACATTTACCTTATGTAAAGAAAGTCGAAAATTGTGGGGATGGTTTTAAAGTATATGTCAATCACTTGGAAGCAGATGCCCATCGATTGCTACAGTACGGATTGGATTCAAATGTACTATTTACAAAGTTTGATCTTGGCCTTCAAGAAAGCTTAGAAGAAATATTTTTAGAATTGGTGGTGTAATATTAAGTGAATACGTTTATCGCACTAAGTAAAAAAGAAATGAATCAAATGACAAAGGAATATAAAGTCGTTTGGCTACCAATCGTCTATATCCTCCTAGGTTTAACTCAGCCGATTATGATGTATTTCTTGCCTGCTATTTTACAATCAATGGGTGGTATAGAAGGGATTATAATTGATCCAACAATGGCAAAGCCAAGAGGAGAAGAAGTGCTTGCTTCAACCCTTAATTCGCAATTTGATCAATTAGGTATAATCATACTTGTTATTGCAACGATGGGAATTATTCAAGGAGAAAAAGCCAATGGGATGATGGCATTCATTTTAACAAGGCCAGTATCAATCACATCCTACTTAAACAGTAAACTGCTTACTCATTATGTTTTAGCTGTCCTATGTATTACGCTTGGCTATGTAATGTCCCTTGGCTATACGTCGTATTTATTTACCTCTGTACCGATAACGCGCGCATTGATAGCTTTAGCATTTTATTGTATTTGGCTGTTGTTTGTCATTACATTTGTTGTCATGATGAGTACATTTTTTAATAGTACTCCATTTATTGCTTTAATCAGTATTGGGGTCTTATTTATTTGTCGTTTTTGTGCTGGCTTACATCCATTCTTAGATGTCATAAATCCAGCTAGTAATAGTTTGTATGCTACAACGATAATAATGACAGGTGACATAGAAACATGGTATAGCTTTCATATTGTTGTCACACTATTACTTGTCCTATGCATGATGGCTATCATGCATCATTTGATTGCCAAAAAGAAATTTTAATATGGAGGAAATCCTCGACAAATGAATGTAAAAGTAAATCGAAGAAGCAAAATTCCATATTATCAACAACTCGCACAGCAGCTGCTTTTATCCATAGCGACTGGAAGCTTAAAAAAGGGGGACCATTTGCCTTCTATTCGCCAGCTAGCGGCACAAACAAACCTCAATCTGCATACAGTTCATAAAAGCTACAAAGAGCTTCAAAAAAAAGGGATCATCACCATTAAACCTCATTCTAGAGCATTTGTTATCGTAGATCCTAATAAAGCTACGACTATTTCATTTCACCAAATAGCTATGAATGTGGAGCAATTATTGTTAGAGGCTTATATTTTAGGCATGAAAAAATCTCAACTAAAAGAAATGTTTTATGACATTTTACAAAAGTATTATACGGAGAGTGAAAGAGATGGCTACTGATAATCTAGTGACCATCTCTTTACAATTTTATCGAATTAAATCAAAAATACAGCAACTATCGTTGTCACAATCAGACCAATGACTACAGGAATTAAATTTCGTCTTGCTAGCTCAAATGGGCTGACATTACAAATAGCAGCTGCTGGAATTAAAGCCCAAGGAATCAGTGTGCCACCACCAATGAAAGACAAATTATTTAGCTGAAACAATTATGATTTCTCTTGCATGCTTAGTACTATGATATTCATCTTTTGTGTCAATTACTAATTGTTCAAATACCATAGTCATTAATTGTTTACGTTCATAATCATTTGCGTGCAACCACAAACTATCGATGTTTCTGATTATTGACTTTAAATCTTCATTATTACGAGAATTGTTTTGCTGTATATTCTTTATTTCTCGTTGCAATTCCTTTTCCTTCTCACGCAATTTTTCGGTTTCGCGAATTAATTCATCTATATCAATAACATCATTTTCGTACATAGTTTTTTTCTTTTTCATCAATTTTTGAACAGATGCCAATTCATTTTCTAATGTAGAAAGAAGTTCTGTGGAATATTCCGATTTACCCTCACTGCTTTTGAAATCACCAATTAATTCGTCCCATTGAGCAAACACTGTTTTTACTAAATTGTCCTCTAAAATAATATGACTAGTGCAATTTTTACCAGCCTTTTTCCCTGAACATCGATATGTCTTTTTATCACCTGATTTATGCCCAGACATCGAATGACCACACCTTGCACATTTTAATATAGATGAAAAATAATAATTGCTCGTTTCTCGTTTTCCCCCAAATTTTCTTCGTTTATCCAATATATCTTGTAGTGCCCAAAACTCATCTCTTGATATTATTTTATCGTGATTACCTTCGTATAAGTTTTGTTCGCGAGGAGGCTTTTTATATTCTTTGAGACTTTCACTAAATGTCAAATAACCTGCGTAAACGGGATTGTTTGCTATATCTCTTACGGAATCAACATGCCAATCGCTACCTTTTCTTGTTTGGTAGCCTTTAGTAGATAATTGTTTTGCAATCGTGTAAAAACCAAGTGTCTTGGATAACTCAAATACTTCTTTTACAACTCCGACTTCATTTTCGTTAACAACTAGCTGTTTATCTACTATTTTGTATCCATATGGTGGAGTTCCACCCTTCCATAGACCTAACTTAATTTTCTTTTCCATTCCCATTCTCACACGTTCTGCTGTGTTTTCGCGTTCCCATTGTGCTATGGCTGCAACAAGTGTAATGAATAAACGTCCCATAGCATTAGTTGTATCATAAACTTCTGTTGCACTTTTAAACTTACAATCGTATTTGTCTAACTCTTGTAAGATTGAGTAAAGGTCAACAACAGATCGAGTTAATCTGTCTAATCGATAGACTAATACAACATCAATCCCACCTTTTTTTACAATATTCATCATCTCTTTAAATTGTGGGCGGTTTAAATCTTTAGCTGAGTAACCGTCATCTATGAATTGTTTCACCATTTCCCAACCTTGAGAGATGCAATATGCTTCTAACTTTTCAATTTGTGCTGCAATAGAATATCCGTGCCTAGCTTGTTCATCTGTACTAACACGGACATAAATTACACATTTCATAAGTACCTCCTTTATATAAAAGATATAAGAAAAGAGCTAGACGAATAAGTCTGCTCTTTTTTAATTTCAAAACGTTTTGGAATTAAAGTATCATTTCATAACTTATTGCTTTACCAATAATTCTTGCTGGATAATCCTCTGATATTTGTTTTAGTTCATGTTTAGGGTTATCAGGAACTAACCATATAAAGCCATTTTCTTTTCTTACACGTTTTAAAGTGGCTTCTTCATCACCATTTACTAAAACTGCTGCAATTTCACCATTTTCAACCTCAGGTTGTGCCCGAAGAAGTACGATTGCTCCATTTGGTATTGAAGGTTCCATACTATCACCTTTAGCTTGTAATGCAAATATGTCACCACTTGGTAGACTATCAGCAGGTTTATAAATGTAACTTTCGATATTCTCTTTAGCTAATATAGGATCACCACAAGCAATTGGCCCAAGTACTGGAATCGCGATCTTTCTTTCACTTAATAAACTAACATTTTTAACGTCATATCCTAGAAGTAATTCTATTACATCTACTTCTAATACCTCTGCAAATTTTGGAATTTCATCCATAGATATTTTTCTATCACCTTTGTAATATCTAGTAATAGTACTTCTATCTGTTCCCATCCTTCGGGCAAGTTCAGCACCACTGATACCTTTTTCTTCTGCTATTTTCTCTATTCTCTTAGCAACTTCTAAAGAATTCAAAAAATAACACCTCCTTGATTTAAATACTATCATGTTTCCTATAAGGAAACAATAGGAGGAAATAAGTATTAATTTTAATAGATTATCATATATTTGTTGACGTAATGGAAACAACGGTGTTATTATTTGGCTAACAAAAGATGGAGGTGAAATAATGGAATTCAATCGCAATCGACTAAAGGCAGAAAGAATTGCTAGGGGTTTGACTGTGCAAGAAATGGGAGAAGTTTTAGGTGTTTCCAAAGGGACTTATTCAAAAAAAGAAAATGGAAAATTACCAATCGATGTTGATGAATTTTCCTTAATCACGAATAAGTTTGGAATCGAACATAAGGATATATTAATTTTTTTTACCCTTAATGTTTCCGAAATGGAAACAAAAGAAATTTCTTATGTTTAATCGGTGTCAAAATGTCAACTTTGTTTATTTCAACTTATAGCTTATTTGACAACGGCAACCTTGAAATAGCCAAATGGTTTTTGGATAAAATCAGACAAGCCTATTCGACATATTCTGATAAAAAGGGGTGTGAGTTTGAAGGGGTTTAAAATGACAGAGGAAAAAGTGCGTAAACTGTTACCAGTTGTAGAGAGTATTTTATCTAGAGAGTATGGTAGGAAAATTACATTGAAAGACTTATCAGTTGGGGGAATTACAGTTTACAGACAAGATTGCGCCAAATAGCGCAGTCTAATGAAGTTTTGTACAAGCTTATATAGAGGTGAAACCAATGAACATTAAACCTGTTCCAGTGGAGCTAGTTGGCCAAGCGTTAAAGGATTTTGTGATCACTTATAATCCAATAGATATGTTGCAACATATTGCTGGTGATCTTCCTAAAGAAGTTGTAACCGATGTTAGGCAACGTATTCACGATTGGTTGGTAAGTGGTGGGCATCACACTGACCATTATGTCAGACAGCAAATAGCCTATGCTCAGAAAGTTTATGAGGCACTGAAAGGTGGTGAAACCAAATGAAAACCACACCCAAACAATGGCTAGCAATGTCGGATGAGGTTAAACAGGCTGAGTTGAATAAGCGAGCGAAAAGGGGGTCATTAAGGTGAATCAAGAACAGTTGTCTGCCATTAAGCAGCGTGTTGAAAAGGCAGAAGAAGGTATGTGGTATCTAGGCAAAAAATCTCCAAATGGTTTGAACAATATCGGTGTTAAAGGCTGCATGATAGGACAAGTGTTTGATGATGCTGACGCTGAATTTATAGCTCATGCTCACCAAGATGTGCCAGCACTTGTTGCAGAGGTTGAGAGGTTACGTAAAGCATTGTCTTATTATGCTGATGAAAAACATTACGAACCATATTGCATTCCAATGGGAGATTACGCGAGTGACGTTACAGAAGACAATGGAGAGATAGCACGTCAAGCTTTGGCAGGTGAATCAGATGTCCAACGGAAACAAGATCATCACACGTAGTAATAGCAAAATCATGATTCGGTATGGTGAATTACCACGGATATTAAATGCTACAGAAATACAGCAATGGCACCATATTATAGCGAAGATTGAGCGATTTCAAGATAACGAGTTGGAGAGGGGAGTTCAATGAAGATTAAACCTGTCCCTGTCGAACTAATCGCTAAGACAATGGCTAGAGCAGTAGCATCACGTCAGAAGTAAATCAATCAAACTATTTGGAGGTTGGGAGTATGAAAGCACGATTAAATATTTTAGGTCGTAAACACAACATTATTTCTGTAGAGGTCCAAGATCCTGAAACAGGTGAAAGAAAACATATTTATGATAGCGAATTCTATTCGTATATGCCAGATGAGCAAAAGGTTGATTTAGCAAAAAACATCGAAACTCCATTAATTGTGGAGGAACGGACCAAACTGATTGAGCATCTTGACGAAATGATTGAACAAGAAAGTAATGAGCTAACAATCATTGCAATTGATGCTATGGAAGGCGAGCCAGACCTACCATTTGATAGTCATCTATCAATCAAGCAAAAAGAGTACAAGCTTAAGCAGCAACGTGTATTAGGTTTGATTGATGGGGTTGAAGAAGTCAAAGCATTCACGGAGGGATATTTCGCAAATGTCGATTGTGAATCAATTGAAACGCAAAGCAGTCATTGAACAGCTGCAGAAGTTCGGTGTTACCAAAGTTGAAGGACAACCGTTAGAAGATGCCTTATACACATCTTTGCTAAAGACACTGGCGCTTAAACGTGCTGCTCAATCATGAAGGGAGGTGATTGATTGCGTATAGGCCACACACACGCTGATGTATACGACAGAGAATCAGATTACTGGCAAGACATCGAGGATGCACAGAATGCCCAAATGGAGGCGCAAAAAAACTCGTCAAAGGCGGCAACCAATGGCGAGCAGATACAAAAAATAAATCAAAATCAAATCACTGGTATTTTACCACAGGAGGATGCGAAATGACAAAGTTTAAAGTTGGGGATAAGGTAATTTTCAATAAAGAAAACACGCATGTTGCTAAACAATTTGATTACAAAATAAACAAACCATACGAAGTGCAAGAAGTTTTCCCATTCCATCATACTGTTCAAATTATTAATGAAAAGGGTTCATCACACTCGTTTGATGGAGAAAGATTTGAACTAGTTGAAACTAAACCAACCAAAAATCAACGTATCACAGCATTAGAAGATACAGTTGCAAAACAATCAGAAGAAATTAATGAATTAAAGCTAATTGTTCATGAATTACGTGGTAAAAAGTTGACAACAACAGCAACGGTCTTCATTGATGGGGTGCCAGCAGATATAAGTAATGCACCTGAAATACAAATGAAAGCAAAGCCTACACCAAATCAACAACGTGCTGCAATTATTGAAAAGGCGAAAGAATTTATTGATAAGCATGATAAAGATACTCACATCAACATTCATGACAATGCTATTATCGCTTACAAATTAGATACAGCTGATTTTGGTATTTCAAAATGCAATCCATCTGACGTATTCAACGAACACATCGGTAAAGCCATTGCACTAGGACGAGCGCTTGGTCTTGATGTGAGCGAGTTTGAACAGGCGGTGCAACCTATAGAAATCGTTAAAGGTATGGAAATTATGTTATTTAATTCTGATGGTAAGGACCACAAAAGTGGTGTAGTTGAAACTTACAATTCAACAGCAGATGAAGCTACATTCTCGGCTGAAAAAACTTATGGACCATATGCGGAGAAAACTGGATTTAGTCGCTGTATTCGTGAGCATGGTTACAAAATCCTCAACGACACTAACGCTAAATACGAGGTGAGCAGCAATGAATGATTTAACTACTCAATACAATAATGTCAATTCACAACCGACTACGGATCAGCAAAGTGTGTTAGCTCAATCATCTGTTTCGAGAGAAATGGAAGAAGTCAAAGGTGCAATCTTTTTAGCAAAACAGTTCCCTCGTAACTACTTTGAAGCTGAAAAAAGAATTTTAGATGCTTGTAAACGTCCTTCTTTAGCTGAAACAGCAATGTACACATACAACAGAGGTTCTACAAAGGTAGAGGGGCCATCCATTCGATTAGCCGAGGTATTAGCCCAAAATTGGGGAAACCTTTCCTACGGCATTCAGGAATTAGAACAGCGAAACGGTGAATCCGTTGCTAAAGCGTATTGCTGGGATTTAGAAACCAATGTACGCCAAGAAAAAACATTTACTGTTAAGCATTCATTAAAAACACGACAAGGATTAAAGCAATTAACAGATCCTAGAGATATATATGAAAAAGTGGCGAATGACGGTGCGCGAAGGGTACGTGCTTGTATTTTGAGTGTTATCCCAGGTGATGTTGTAGAAATGGCAATCGAACAATGCCGACAAACGCTAACTGGAAATTCAGATAAACCACTTAAAGATCGAGTAAGCGCAGCACTAAATCATTTCAAAGAAAAATACGGTGTAACACAAGAAATGATAGAAGATCGTTTCGGCTATGCTGCAAGCTCATTCAGTGAATTTGATTTAGTTCAACTAACAAGCATTCGAAATTCACTAAAAGACAAAATGTCTACTGTTGAAGATTGGTTCAATAAGGACATTGGTAAGCAACAATCAAGTGGCCTAGCTGCAGACTTCAACAAGGAACAAGGTGAGGTGAAGTCAGATGCAGACACCGTTCCAACTGAACAAGGATAATTACCACTCAAACGAAGCCAATCAGCACTACATGTCAGTATCGCAATTTAAGAGTGCTGTAGAGTGTGAAGCTAGTGTGATTGCGGAGCTAGAGGGCCAATATGAACGTGCTTCATCCCTTGCATTAACAGTTGGTTCTTATACGCATTCAGCCTTTGAAAGTGACCAAGTTTTTGACGAATTTGTTGAGGACAACAGAAGCGTTATTTTCAATACGCGAGGTGGGAAATACGCTGATTTTAAGCAAGCTGATTCCATGATTAAAACAATAAAAAATGATCGATTCGCAATGTTTGCACTAGAAGGTGACAAAGAGGTTATTTACACAGGTGAGCTGTTCGGTGTCCTTTGGAAAATCAAGGTTGATGCAATCAATCATGATCGTAAAACATTCACCGATTTAAAGACCACTCAAAGCCTTAGCAAACGTTATTGGAGCGACAAGTACGGCAAGTATGTTTCATTCGTTGAAGCCTTTGATTACGTGCTGCAGATGGCTATTTATCGAGAAATAATCTTTCAAAACACTGGCTATTATTACACACCTTACATTGTGGCAGTTACAAAAGAAACACCGCCCGATAAAGCCATATTGCACTTTGACGATAGCCGTTTCGGATTTGAATTGGACTATATTAAAGAGCATTTGCCAAACATTGTTGCAGCTAAGACAGGCAACAAAGAGCCAAAACGGTGTGAAGTATGTGAATACTGCAGAGCTACAAAACAATTAAACAACACATTTGAAATAGAGTTTCTTTTGAAGTAGGTGATACCAAGATGGCAGACATCACGTGGATAAAAATTAAAACTGACATGTTTGATAACGAGAAAATCAAACTTATCGAACGAATGCCTGAAGGTGACATGATCCTAATCATTTGGATAAAGCTACTCACTTATGCAGGGAAGGCGAACTATAACGGCTATATCATGCTAAGTGAAAACATCCCGATGAACATTGAAGAAATGGCGATCATTTTTAACAGGCCATTAGAAAAAGTTAGGTATGCCATTCAAATACTACAGCGTTACAAAATGTTAGAAGTAAACGAGCAAGAAGTAGTTCTAATTAGCAACTGGGAGAAGCACCAAAATGCTGATGGTATGCAAAGAATACGAGAACAAAATCGTCTACGAAAGCAGAAGCAGCGCGAAAAAACAAGGAATCAGGAGCTTCTTGAATTGGCAGAAGAATGTCACGTGACAGTCACGGGACGTCACGCAACAGATATAGATAAAGATATAGATAAAGAATATATATTGTCGGGTAACAAACCCGACTCAATTCCTTACAAAGAAATTATCGATTATCTCAACCAAAAAGCTAATAAGAAATTCAAACATACATCACAGAAAACACAGACATTAATTAAAGCTAGGTTTAAAGAGAAATTCACTTTAGATGATTTCAAACAAGTGATTGATATTAAAACAGCTCAATGGTTAGCAGATCCTAAAATGTCCGTGTATCTACGACCAGAAACATTATTCGGAACAAAATTCGAAGGATACTTAAATGAGCAAAGCAAGTTTGTTCAAACAACACCATTACAAAATCAAGGTACAGTACAAACAACAATGTACAAGCCAATTAATGCTGATTTATCGAGAGGTGAAGGTTAATGCTTACAGAAGAAGCCGTATTGGGAACGTTGCTAAAGTTTCCTCACTTGCTGACAGATACAGATTTAAAGCCAAGCTATTTCCAGTATGCAGAGAATCGCAATGTATTACAGGCCATGAAAGAGTTGAACGCTAAAGGCCAAGTTGTTGACTTAATAACAATGTTGACACAAGGCAAGCCCGAGGAATTTGGTGGAGCTGGGAAGCTTAATAAAATTCAAAACCTCGCAAATGAAGAAAAGTTTGATAGTTACTTTGGCATCTTACTAGATAAATGGCGTGAACGTGAAAAGCAAAACATCTTGGAAGTAGCAAGACATGAAAACTGGCCACTTGAAAAAATCACTAATGAATTAAACAGCCTGGTATCCAACAATACAGACGATCACAACAGCATTAACGAGTTAGTGATGCAGGTTGCAGAAGATCCCTGGAAGCCAACGAAAGGTACAAAGGGAATTCACACAGGCTTAGAGGCATTACAGACCGCAACAAACGGCTGGCAGAATACAGATTTAATTATCGTAGCTGCAAGGCCATCGATGGGTAAAACAGATTTCATGTTGCATTGTGTAAAGCAAGCAGGCTGGCAAGGCTGTTTACCGATTGTCTTTAGTTTAGAAATGTCTGCAGTCAAATTACGAGATCGTATGATTGCATCGACAGGCAACTACAACCGAAACAAAATGAAAAATTTATATGAGCGATTAACAGAGGGCCAAAAAGAGTCCTGGATGAAAGTAATTACCCAGGTTGTTAAAACAAACGTTGAAATTTTTGATAAGAGTGGACAAACAATTTCTGAAATGCGAATGAAGATCAGGAAAGTACGGAATCAGAATCCTGATAAGCAGCTGATTATTTTCATCGATTATCTAACGCTTATAAAACCATCGGATGAATCAAAAAGTATGCATTTATCGATTTCAGAAATATCAAAGGCATTAAAAGCAATAGCAAAAGAATTTAATTGTCCTGTTATCTCGCTGGCCCAATTATCGCGAAGTGTAGAAAAGCGCCCTGACAAACGCCCGATGCTTTCTGATTTACGTGAATCAGGAAGTATTGAGGAAGACGCTGACGTTGTAGTGTTTTTATACCGTGATGCTTATTACTCAAAAAATGATGAAGACGATTCTTTGGAAATCATCATGGCTAAAAACCGCGAGGGAGAAGTTGGCACAGTAAAAGCTAAATTTAACAGATGGACAGGTGTAGTGAGTGACGTTTAATGAATTACTACTTGAAGCAATCAAGTGTGACGATGAATTACTAGCTTACTCAATTTACTGGCTAATAAAAAACAATGTCGTAAAGGGAACTGACTTTGCCAACAATATCAACTGGAATCTAGTAAACCATGAAGAAGTGAAGCGAATGAGAGATCGTAATGAATTGAATTTGCAAACGATCAAGACTTATTCGGTTCCACTTGGTAATAGACAGTACATTATCATTTTTGCTCAAAGCGAAGAATCAGCAAAAGGACATGTCTATGCAGAGCTTGGAAGAATCCCAACAAAGATATTCGACATATCAAACAAAATGGATATGAGCTTTTGGTTTCCTGAACAACAAAAAAATAAATCATTACGCCAGGTGAAAGATGAAACCTTAGTCTTTCCAGCCACAGCAATGATTTTCACGAAAGGATAGAGGCGCGTGTCTGAACAAACAAATGAAACGTTGATTAAACAACAAACAGCGTTAAAAGAAATTATTGAGATTACAAAAGGTTTAATCGATATGAACCCAGCATACGAAAAGATTCATAATATCGCGTTGAACGGATTGGAGGAACACCATGATTAACCGCGTTGTATTAGTTGGTCGTTTAACAAAAGATCCTGAATTACGCTATACACCAAACGGAGTTGCATCATGTCGCTTCACATTAGCTGTTAATCGAGCTTTCAAAAATGAAGGTGAGCAGCAAGCCGATTTCATCCAGTGTGTCGCTTGGAGAAAACAGGCTGAGAATCTAGCAAACTTTCAGCGAAAAGGTAATTTAATAGGCGTTGAAGGTCGGATTCAAACAGGAAGTTATGAGGGCCAGGATGGTAAACGTGTATACACAACAGACGTTGTTACTGACAGCATTCAATTCTTAGAGCATAGAAATGGCTCAGAAAGCGCTCAGGACGGTTCGAACGTGCGTTCTGATACAAATAGAGGGGCAATTCCTCAAAACGCCACAGAGGGCTTTAAAACGCCTCAAAACACACAGCCAAATTATACAAGGGTAGATGAAGATCCATTTGCAAATAGCAAAGGCCCTATGGAAGTTAGCGAAGATGATCTCCCATTCTGACGAGGTGCTAAATGATAACTAAAACTAGAAGTAAATATAACAACAAGAAAGTCACAGTGGATGGCATTACATTTGATAGTGAAATGGAATACCGTTACTACAAATATTTAAAGCAATTAGAGCAGCAAGGTGTTATTAGCGAGTTTTTAATGCAAAAGGAATATATCGTATTTGAGGGATACACAAAGGATGGAAAAAAGGTATTGCCTATCAAATACAAGGCTGATTTCGAGGTACATTATCCTGATAATCGGGTTGAAGTAATTGATATTAAAGGATTCGAAACACCTGATTTTAAACTAAAGAAAAAACTATTTGAATACCGTTTTCCATTCAAATTAAAGCTTATAACTTTTTCAAAAATTGATGGTGGATGGATCACACTCGATGACTTGAAGAAAGCTCGTAAAGAACGTAAAAAACAAAAATTAGGCCAATAAAGGGGATATTCAAAATGACAAACATTCAACTAAACGTTTTATTCAAAAAGATGCAAAAGGACGACAAGAAAGAGGTCTTAATGTTCCACGTTCTAAGTGATGAACTACCACATGCAGATGAGCTTCTTAAACTACCAGGTACGATTGCTATTTTAAAAGTTCAGGATCAAGAAGGGGTAGGAGCAGAGTTCGTGTCCATCCAACGTGATGATAAAAAGACGGTGCTAAAATTCAATGTTAAACGTGATTCTAAAAAGGTTTACGAGCTTTATAAATTCGCTGGCAATAACGTCAAATTAGAAATCCAACAATCCCAAATGTCCATTGATGAATTTTACGAGACAGAGGAAGACGAGGAAAGCGAAGAAGAAGCACCAGGCGATCAAATGAGCATGAATGAAGTCAATCAGCAATCTACTGAGATTGAATAAAAAGTGAATAGAGGGCCTGTTTTTTCGAGGCCCTATTTTTTATACCCAAAAACAGCAAAGAAGGTGGAGAAAATGGCAAATTTTTCTTGGAGTTCGAAAGGGAACGAGCTTCTAAAATGTCCAGTAGAGGGCTGTAATCATATAGGGCAAGTAATTACCAAAGTTCATTGCAGGTTAGAACACAGCATGACTAGGGATGAAGTAAAAAAGAAATATGGATTTCCAAAACGTGTAATCATGTTGAAACCAAGCCAGGTTGCAGGAGGATTTGAAAAATGAACCTACGGAATGGTATTCCTATTATCCGGCCAAAGAAATTGAAACAACCACAAGGGCGACTGTGGAAAGCCAAGCCTAACTCTTACAAACGATACATTGAAATGACAATGAATGTTGATGGATGCGAGGCCAGTGTCATTATGCCTTACAAATCTGAATGGGTGCAGCAGTATATACGTGAAGGCTGGCATACCAAGAAAGTGTGGGATGTAGATGAACGCAGAAATGCTTGAGAAACGTGTAGCAATATTGAAGAAGGTTGATGCACTTACAAACAAATGTAATTGTCAGGCAGCCAATGAATATAATCGTTGTTCTAACTGTAATCAGCTCCGCAAGTATGGCGACAAGTTAATGAAACTGGTGAATAAGCGAAGGGTTATTAAAACTGATTCAAAAAATAAAAAGTCTGGGCCAAAACCAATAACTACTCTGACTAAATCTGAGTATTTGGATTTAAAAAAGGATAGAAAATTGGATAGAGAAATTGCTGAAATGTACAAAGTATCACCATGCACAATTAGAAATTGGAAAAAGAAAAATGGAATTATTACTAAAAATAATTTGAGGAGAAGAAAGGTGATAAGTTGATGCCAACAAATGAGCATATCAAGAATACTGAGAATAGACCAGATTCAGATCACTATCATGAAGGCAAAATTGATGTGTGGACGTTTGCTGATGAAAATTTCAACTTAGATGAATGTATCGGTTTTCATAGAATCAATGCAATTAAATATCTAACTCGATATGGAAAAAAGAATGGCTATAATGCTCGAGATTTAGAAAAAGCAATTGTTTATATAGAAAAGTTAATTGAATTGAACAAATCCAAATTGGGGGAATTACAAAATGAACATGAATGAATATCAGTTGTTAGCAACGAGAACAGCAGCTAAACACGATAACGAACTAGTTAATTACGGACTAGGTATAGCAGGTGAAGCTGGAGAGGTTGCTGATTTAATTAAAAAAGAAATGTTTCATGGTCATGTTATTGATCAAGTAGAAGTTAAAAAAGAGCTGGGTGATGTGTTGTGGTATCTAGCTAATATAGGTAGATTAGCAGGTTTGTCACTCGATGAAATTGCAGAAGCGAACATTTCCAAATTACAGAAACGATATCCTAATGGATTCAATGTTGAGGATAGTAAAAAGCGTGTAGATATGTAGTAGGAGGTAATGACCGTGGTATGGAAAATGCTTGATTTATGTTCAGGTATTGGCGGGATCTCATTAGCAGCTGAATGGGCCGGAATACAAACAGTAGCTCATTGTGATATAGAAGAATTTTGTCAAAAGGTACTAAAAAAACATTGGCCAGACACACCGTTATTTACAGATATAAAAACAATAACAAGACAGTCATTAATAGAAAGGGGTATAGATGTTGATTCAATTAGAATTGTTTCCGCAGGATACCCATGCCAACCATATTCACTTGCAGGAGATCAACAAGGAGAAGAAGACGAAAGATACTTATGGGATGAAGTCTTCAGAGTCATTAAAGAAGTCGAAGCTGATTGGTTTGTTGGAGAAAACGTATTTGGACACGTTAACAACGGACTATCAGACGTTATCAACGATTTGGAATCTGAAAACTACGAAGTCGAATGTATTGTATTACCGGCTCAAGCCGTTGGAGCGCCACATCAAAGAGACCGTGTCTTCATCATTGCTAGGAACACCTGCAGCGAGTCAAGCATACAAAAAGATTCGGCCATTAGCACCTTCAGAAGCCAGTGGCAAGCATGGCAAAGTCTTACCTGGGAGCATTGGAGAAAAGTTTCCGAATTACATTGGTCAGTACCCAAACCCGGCATTCGTGGAGTGGATGATGGGGTTTCCAGAGAATTGGACAAAAGTAGATTGATAGCTTTAGGAAATGCAGTAGTTCCTCAACAGATTTATCCGATTTTTGAGGCGATTGTTAAGTTTGATTGCTAAACATTATAAGCACATCGTATCCCTTAAACAGGCTCCTCAACTAAGGAGTTATTATAAACCATGATATTACACGATAACACTAAACCTTGTAGGGCACAGACTAACGATGAGAATACTATCGATAAACCTTTTGGTGTTGTAAATGTTTTTTTCATGATATCAGCTCCTTTACTTGTTGGTGTTGAGTCCTCCTTAGCGGAGGCAACCTGCTCAGGTTGTTGTGCCTGTTTAAGGGAACGAATAAGAATATTATACCAATTATAAATGTTAATTGGAATTATGAAATAAACAAACAAGGTAGGTGCTGCACATGCCTACGTTATCGCGTAGTGATATACAGACAATCGAAAGATATTGGATTGAGCTGGAGCAAAATAGAAAGAAATTAAAATATCGTGAGTGGGAGTTGTTGCATCCACATAATGAAGGTGGGGAAATGGTTGGAGGTCGTAGTAATGCGATTTCTGACACGACAGCTAAGAAAGCAATGCTTCTAACCAATGACGACTATTATCAAAACTTAAAGCGCATTATTAAGACTGTGGAAGACCTATATAACGAGTTAGACGATGATATGCGTACCATTGTAGATATGCGTTACTGGGATACAGATGGCTGTTATGAATGGGAGGATATAGCCGACAAGCTGTACATTTCTCGTCATAAGGTATTGCGTAAACGAAACATTCTTATAGATAAAACAGCAGAAAGGATTGGTTGGGTGTGATTGCCGAAAAGAGAGTATTAGATGCATGTTGTGGTAGCAAGATGTTTTGGTTTGATAAAGAGAATGGTGACACACTTTTCATGGATGAGCGCGAATTAGAAACTGAATTATGTGATGGTCGCAAATTAATTGTTAAACCTGACGTACTTGCTGATTTTAAAAATATGCCTTTTGAGGATGAGTCATTTTATTTGGTGGTATTTGATCCACCAGATTTATTAAAAGCTGGAGAAAATTCATGGTTGGCCAAGAAATACGGAAAGCTAAATGAGGATACATGGCAGTCTGATATAGCTGAAGGTTTTAAAGAATGTATGAGAGTTTTAAAAACAAACAGCACATTGATTTTCAAATGGAATGAAGATCAAATACCTTTAAAAGAGGTAATGAAATGTTTTAATAAAAAGCCATTGTTCGGCAATAAACGAAGCAAGACACATTGGTTAGTATTCATGAAATAACCTCTAATGGAAAAAAGTGAACTTCTTAACACCAGGGAAGTTCGCAAAAAAACAGTGTAAATTGATATTATCAAGTTTTATCAAAAGCGTACGGAAATACGCTAACAAAAAAAGCATTACAAAATAATCACGTTCGCTTGTACGTGTATGTCAGAAACAAGCAATTGAGACTACTAAATTGGTAGTCTCTTTTTATAATGACAATACATTCCATTTATCCTATGATATAGGTAGATGGGAGGTGTGTAGAGTGGGGAATTCAGACTTGCAAATATTACGTTGGGGTATCCCTGGATGGATAACTGTTTTTACTTATTCAATTTTGGTTTTGTCATTAAATAAATTTGATTTATATAAATATGCTAGTGACCATGATTTGAATGGTGCCTATATGGCAGGCATGGCAGCATTATTTGTTGCTGCTGGTGTACCGTTAGGTTATATAGTTTATCAAGTTTATTTTTACTTTAAGTGGAGAATGATGAAGAAAGATAAAATTACTAAAGCCCTTAAAGGAATAAACCTTTATGATAAGCTCATATTCAAATCTGAAAATCCTTGGGAAGATTGGCAAAATGCAGAACGTTCATTTGATGCTTATTTAACATTGTTTATATCAAAAGAAAAAGTTAATTATGAAGATGTTATGAGGAGGTATAATTCGTTTAAATCAAGAACAGATAGAGTTCATGGTTTGGGAGCAACAATATGTGGCACGATTTTATCCTTTGTCGCTTTCATAACTATTCACATATTCTTGTTTGAAATACCAATATATAAAAATGTAACTTTCCTAATTACATCTTTTATTCTATTAATTATTTGGCTAATTATTTTTAAAAATTATAAGGATTCAAATGATGCCACATTCGTTCAAATGAAACATATAATGTATGACGTTGAGATTCAAATAAGATCAATGAAAAAATCAAATAATGATGCAAAGTCTACATCACCTTGATGTAGGCTTTTTATTATGGCTAAAAGGTGGTGAGTACATTGTTAAAGAGTTGTGCTTATTGTGGTGGTATTCATAAACGTGGTCAACGGTGTGCATCTAAGCCGGCAGCTACAAAGCAGACCACATACATTGATAGATTCAGATGGTCAAGGGCATGGAAGAATAAGCGAGCGCACATAGCTGATCGTGACAAACATCTATGCCAGGTGTGCTTACGTAACCTATACAATACTCAGATGCAATATAACTTCACAGACTTAGAGGTGCATCACATAGAGCCTATTGCTAACGCATGGGACAAGAGGCTAGAGGATGACAACCTTATCTCGTTGTGTCGTTATCATCATGAGCTGGCAGAGAAGGGAACAATACCTGCAAAAGAATTAAAAAATATTATTTTGGAGAGTACCCCCCAGGTATTCGGTGAAAAATCGTGAAATTCCTGTACACCGACTGCCCCCATTTGTTCTAAAAAAATTCCCTAAATGAAAATTTTTAAGGAGGTGAGGAAATTGGCTAGACCGTCAAAAAGTGTGAAAACAATGAGCAAGAATTTAACGAAGGAAGAAATCGCAATTCGTACTCAAACAGAAGATAAATTAAAAGGTGCTGCCGATGAAATCTTGCCTCCTACACACCTGAATGCAAGGCAAAAGAAAATTTTCAATTTCATTGTGAAGGAGTTACAGGCAAGTGGGATTCTTGGGAATCTCGATATTTATATTCTAAGCACCTGTGCGGTAGCCATTGACCGAGTGCAGCAAATTGAACGAATTATTAACAGAGATATTGAAAGGCTTTTAGATCGTAACTTATTGAGTGCTAAAGATAAGTATTCAAAAGAGTTTTTCCGTTGCTGTAATGAATTAAGTCTGTCGCCACAAAGTCGAGCAAAGCTAGGTAATATTAATTTCCAAGTTCGAGTTGAAGAAGATGATCAACTGTTAAAAGTATTGCGTGGTGGTAAGAAATGATATTCGAAAAGGCAGTAAAATACGCTGAAAGAGTTGTAAAAGGCAAAGAAATTACAACAAAAGAGGTCATTATTCAGTGTAATTGGTTCCTAAAGGATTTAGAAAAGCAGTATGAGGACGATTTTGATTACTATTTCGATATGGAAGAAATAGAAAAGATAGAGGGTCTATTAGAATTACTTAACTTTGCTACAGGTTTAGGCGTTGCAGGAAAAACGATATTAGAAGGCTTGGAAGGATTCCAGGCTTTTTTTCTTGTCAACATTTTCGGATGGCGCTTTAAAAACGATAAAGAAAAGTTTAGGTACCGTGATATTACGCTGTTTATTCCTCGTAAGAATGCAAAGACGTTCATTTGTGCCTTAATCATCATCATCTTAATGCTTACAGAGGATGATTATTCAGAGTTTTATTCTATCTGTTTGGACCGTGAGCTTGCTGGTGAAGTTAAAAAGGCTATGACGCAAATTATTATGGCCAGCCCAGGGGTTGCTAAATACTTTGTGATTCCAAAAACGTTAAGCGGAAAAATTGTATGTACTTTAACAAATAGTTTTTACCAGGCACGTACTGCAGAGGCGAATAGAAACAACTCGATCCGTCCATCTGCTTTTATCGCTGATGAAGTGGGCGCATTTAAAGATTACAAGAATATAAATGCCATGAAATCGGGACAATTAAACGTTAAAAATCCATTACGTTTTAAATTAACAACGGCCTACGCTGAGGATAAATCGATCATGCTGGAAGAATTGGCGTATGCGAAGAAAGTGTTTAACGGTTTCATTGAAGATGATCGCATGTTTGCGCTGCTTTATTATGCCGAGGACGAGCATTTATGGGACGATACAGGGCTATTACAAGCTAATCCATTGAGAGTTGAGGAAAACTATAACGAGATACGAGATAGCCGTAAATCAGCCATAGAAAAGCCCTCAGAGCGTGAAGAATATCTATGTAAACATATGAATCACTTTTTACCTTCTAATAGTGGTGAAGCGTATGTAAATGTGGAAGACTTACGGAAATGTAAAATGGATAATTTTGATTGGTCGGGCCGTCAAGTTTGGCTAGGTTTAGACTTAGCCATGACGAACGATAACTGTTCATTTTCGATGGTGACAGAGGAAGACATGCAAATATATGCTGATTCCTACGCATTTGTACCGTCTGAGCGTATCCCTGATAAAAACCGAGTGGAAAAGATTAATTACTACGATCACATTAAGGCAGGGAAGTGTTTTTCTTGTGGTGATATGACTGTTGATTATGGCTTTATTGAACAAATGATTTTAGAGGTAGAAGAAAAATTCAGTGTGTTTGTAATGGGCGTTGCGTATGACCGTTATAACTGCCTTTCTACTGCTCAGAAACTAGAAAAAGAGGGTTTAGTCACGGTGGAAGTAAAACAGCATTCAAGCGTGTTGCATCCAGCTACTAAGCTATTACGAGAGAAGATTATGAACAAGGAATTTCACTACACTGAAAATGATTTGTTGGAGGAAAACTTCCAAAATGCCAAAGTCACTGAGGACACTAATAAAAATATTTATGTAAATAAGAAAAAATCAACAGGCAAGGTCGATATGGTTGTAAGTCTAATCAATGCAATCTATCTACTGCAGCATGATGTCATTTTTAATCCTGATGCTGATTGGGGCGCACAAGTCATTTAAGGAGGTGAGATTGTGGGATTAATAAAAGAGTGGCGAGAATGGCGTGATTATAGACGTATTCAGGAATTTCGCGAAAGTGGAATGGATGAATTGCTGCTGCAAGCAGGTTTAACGAGTGCAGTTTTAACAAAGGAAGAAGCGCTGAGTATACCTAGTGTTGGCACCTGTGTAGATTTAATTTCGGACATTATTGCAACTTTACCTATCAAATTGCACAAAGAAACGAAAGGTAAAGTCGAAGAATTGGAAGATGATAAACGTGTTTTTCTACTTAATGACGAGACACTAGATACGTTAGACAGTTTCCAATTTAAAAAGGCCTTAGTAACTGATTACTTGTTGGAGGGTGCAGGGTATGCATATATCAACCGAAGAAGAAACAATGTCGAAAGTATTCACTATGTAGAAAATCGAAATGTATCAGTGTTAGTTGGTATTGATCCGATATTTAAAAGCTACGATATTTCCGTTAATGGAGTGAACTATCGGGAGTTTGAATTTATAAAGGTCGCTCGAAATTCAAAAGATGGTGTAACAGGCAATGGAATCATTAAGGATCACAATAAGATTTTATCTGTTGCGTACAATACGCTTGTTTATGAGGAATCACTTGTTAAAACTGGCGGTAATAAAAAAGGTTTCTTAAAGTCATTGGGCCGATTGTCAAAGGATGCAATTGCGGAATTAAAAACAGCCTGGAACAATTTATACAAGAACAATACAGAGAATATTGTTGTACTAAATAATGGCTTAGATTTCAAAGAGGCGTCGAGTACATCGGTTGAAATGCAGCTGAATGAAAACAAAAAGACCAATTCAAGCGAAATAAACAAACTCTTTAAAGTGCCTGATAGCATTTTGGATGGCTCAGCCAATGAAGAAGTGCATACAAACTTTATTAAAAATTGCATACTGCCGATTATTCGAGCAATAGAAACGGCATTGAACAAGGACTTGCTTCTTCCATCGGAAAAAGAGCAGTCTTTTTATTTTGCTTTTGATATGAAAGAGCTAATCAAAGGTGACATTGAAAAACGCTATAAAGCTTATGAAATTGCTATTAAAACTGGCTGGATGCAGATTGACGAGGTTCGATATTTAGAGGATCAACCACCACTTGGTTTAGATTTCATTAAGCTGGGCTTGCAAGATGTCTTATATGATCCAAAAACAAAGACAATTTACACGCCAAACACTAATAAAACCGCTGATATTTCAGAGGGGGGCCAGGTATCCGAGAAAGGAGGTGAAGAAGTTGAGGATTGAAATTAGAGGAAATCAAGTATTACTAGATGGCTATGTAAATGCTGTTGAGCGCGAAAGTCGCGTTTTACCTTCACCGAGAGGCCGTTTTAAAGAAAAAATTCGTGCTAAAACGTTTGAAAGAGCTTTAGATAAGGCTGAAAATGTTGATCTATTATTCAATCACGATAAAAACCGTAAGCTTGGGTCAATACAAGAGGGCAATTTGCAATTGTATGAGGATAACATCGGTTTACGTGCTATTGCTCATGTATCTGATGAAAAAATCATTCAAAAAGCAAAAGATGGCGAGCTTAAAGGTTGGTCATTTGGCTTTGTTGATAATAAACCGTTGTGGGAAGACGGAGAAGACGGCATTCAGAAACGCACACTTGAAGACATTGAACTTTTAGAAGTGTCTATTTTAGATGTTACGCCAGCTTATGTTGCTACTTCAATCGAGGCTCGCGGAGAAGAACAAGCAATTTCAGAAACTCGCGGTGCTGATTTTAAAGCCGAGATTGAAAATCGTTCAGAAGAAACGCGATCTAATAAAGAAATTGATTACTCATTATATGAAAAACAAATTGAGCTTTTAAAATTGAAAGGTGGAAACTAACATGAAAAAAGATATTAAGAAATTTATTGAAACACGTTCTATGCCGTCACTGGTTGAACAGCGCAACAACTTATTAGATGAAATGGATAATTTACTAAAGGGGGCCAAAGAAGAAACACGCGCACTAACTGACCAAGAATCGACTCGATTTGATGAAATTAAAAGCGAAATTGCAGGACTTGATAAAACAATCGCTGCTTTGGATGAAGCACGTTCTTTGGATAAAAAATTACCTGCTAAACAAGCTGAACAACGTACGCAAGAAGAAGCTGAAACACGCGCTTTTGAAAATTACATTCGTGGTGTAGTAGAGGAACGAGCAGATGTTAATTTAACTGTAGGGGCAAACGGTGCTGTAATTCCTTCCAGTATTGCAAACAAGATCATTCAAAAGGTATATGATATTTCACCAATTTATCAGTTAGCAACTCGTTATAACATTGCTGGATCATTAAGTATTCCTTACTATGATGAATCGGTAGGAACAATCGAAATGGCTTATGCTGATGAATTTGTTGAATTGGAATCTACAAGTGGACGATTCACTTCAATTGAGTTAAAAGGCTTCTTAGCAGGTGCATTAAGTAAAGTGTCTAAGTCACTCGTTAATAATTCACAATTCGATCTTGTTTCATTTGTTGTAGCGAAAATGGCTGAATCAATCGCAAAATGGATTGAAAACCAATTGTTAAACGGTACACCAAATAAGATTACTGGCCTTTCAACTGTAAAGCAATCTGTAACTGCTGCAGCTGCTACAGTATTAACAGCTGATGAATTGATTGATGTACAAGAAGAAGTACCTGATGCTTTCCAGGGCAATGCCATTTGGATCATGAATAAAACAACTCGTAAAGCTATTCGAAAATTGAAAGATGGACAAGGTAACTACCTATTAAACAAAGATGCCACAGCTCGTTGGGGCTATACTTTACTAGGGAAAGATGTTTTTACATCAGATAATATGTCAGGCATGGAAGCTGGAAAAACAGCAATTTACTACGGTGACATGTCAGGCCTTGCAGTAAAACTTTCTGAGAATGTTTCGATTGAAATTCTACGCGAAAAATATGCTACTCAACATGCAATTGGTGTTGTTGGCTGGATTGAAATTGATTCAAAGGTTGAAAATGAACAGAAAATCTCTAAATTAGTGATGAAATCAGCGTAGGGGCTAAACTCTACGCTTCTTTTATTGGAGGTGACAGAATGAAAGTAAAAGCACTTGTAAGCTTTTCGGGTAGCGTCACAATGTCAAAAGGTGAAGTAAGAGTGCTACCAAAGAATGTGGCAGATGACTTGTTACAAGCTGGCCACGTAGAGGAAGTTGTCGTGAAAAAGCAGGTGAAAACAGATGCAGGTTAGTGAAATCACGCCAGGTGAACTGGCTAAATATGCGCGAGAAGATGAAACGGATTCCGACGTTCTTTCCACTTTTACGCTTATTTTATCTGCTGTAAAGGCTTATATAAAAGGCTATACAGGACTATCAGATGATCAATTGGACACCAAAGAGGATATTTCAATAGCTGTATTTGTTCTTGCGAATGAAATGTATGAAAATCGAATCTTTACAGTGAAGGATAACAACGTAAATAAGGTTGTTCAATCTATTTTAGACATGCATTCTATTAATTTACTTTGAGGTGAGCATTATGAATCCTGGCGATTTAAAACACAGAATTGAAATCCTCACTAATCAAAAGACAAAAAATGAATTGAACGAAACTGTTTATGAATTTCTACCTGATAAAAAAATATGGGCAGCAATCATTCCGCAAACAGGCTCATTACAAAAGCAAGTTGCCGATACGATTTTAACGAATGTCACACATAAAATCATCGTGCGATACAACGCTGGCAAAGACATCACAAAGGATATGCGGATCAGATACAAAGGACATGAATTTGAAATTAAATATATTCTTAATCCCTATTTTCGCAATGAGACACTAGAAATCTTTGTCCAGGAGGTGTTGAAGTGAGCATTCAAATGAACGGTTTAACTGATTTTCAAAGAGATTTGTTTAATGTTGCCACTAGGGAGGTGCCTAAAGAAGCACCAAAATTGATGCGTAAAATTGGCTCAAAAGCAAGGTCAACTGTAGCTAAAAAATCTCGAAGTCTTGTAAAAAAGAAAACAGGAATGTATCACAAGAAGTGGAAACGAGGAAAAGTTTTTGTTGGTTATCATGGCGAACTTGTTGTCCGCGTCTATAATTCTTCACCACATGCACATTTAGTGGAAGATGGCCATTGGATGGTAGACCACGAGGGCAATAAAACAGGTGATTTTGTACCAGGTAAAAAACCAATGGACAAAGGTATGCGAGAATTTGAAGCATCGGGGGATGTAGAAAGTGAAACTGTAAAATGGCTAGATGAATTGTTGAGGAAGAATAAATTATGATTACTTTTAAGCAAATTAAGATGACAATTAATGATAAGTTACAGTCAAACTTTATTGATATTGATGTTTTTAGTAAATCAGCTAACGAAGGATTTACACGACCATCGTTTAAAGTGGAACTTGATAATGTGAAGCGTGAAGGTTTTTTGACGCAAGTTGAAAAGTCTTGTACGGTTCGCATTTTTTATTTTCCTGCAGATGAAAATGATAACGTGATTGAATTGTTAGATGTTCAAGAAGCTTTAGGGAATTTATTTGATCTTAAATTTTCTGTAGATGATCGCCATTTGGATATAGTCGAACCTAATTTCGATGAAATAGATGGTGTGCTGCAGTTTGAATTTGATCTTCAATTCTTTGATGGCCGTGAACCTGGTTCGGGAATCAACATCGAAGATGAAATTAAAAACGGTAAAGATTTTTATGAAAAACATCCAATTGAGCTTATGGGCGAGTTGGATTATGAGGAAGGGGATTAAAGAATGGGCCTACCTGAAATAAATATCGAATTTATTGGTAAAGCCGTTACAGCGATTAAGCGTAGTCAACTTGGGATTGTAGCATTGATTCTAAAAGATGATGTGCAAACAGCTGATACAGTAACATACAAAAGCATTGAAGAAGTGCCAACAGATGGATGGTCGCCAGCAAACTTAGATTACATTGAAAAAACTTTTATGGGTACTCCAAGCAAAATTATTATTGAGCGATTACCAACGACTGCAGCTGATTACAACGCAGCATTAACACGCTTAAATAATAAAAGATTCAATTACTTGGCCATTCCAGGCATTGAAGATAAAGACACAACAATCATTGCAACTTGGATTAAAACAAAGCGTGAAAATCAAAAGAAAACGTTTAAAGCAGTATTACCAAATAATGAAGCAGATCATGAGGGAATTATCAATTTCACCACAACAGGAATTAAAGTCGGTGAAAAAGAGTACACAACTGCAGAGTATACAGCACGTATTGCTGGCATTATGGCAGGTTTACCATTTACACGATCATCTACTTATTTTGTGTTGTCAGAGGTTGATAGTATCAATGAGCTAGAAGATCCTGACAAGGCTGTTGATGATGGAGAGCTTATTCTTATCAATGATGGTGAGAACATTAAAATTGGCCGTGGGGTGAACAGTCTTACAACAACAACTGGAAGTAAGACAGAGGACTTTAAATCAATTCGTATCATGGAAGTTCAGGACATGATTAAAGATGATATTGCCATGACATTTGATAAGTATTATGTGGGCAAGCTCAATAATATTTACGATAATCAGGTGTTATTTATCAGATCAATTAATGCTTATTTTGCAGGGCTTGGAGATCAAGAAATATTAGATCCTAACTTTGCGAATAAAGCAGAAGTAAGTGTGCGTAAACAGCGCCTAGCCTGGGAAGGAATCGGCACTGATACTTCTGAATGGGATGATCAAAAAGTAAGAGAAATGTCCTTTAAACGAAACGTATTTTTAGGCGGAAACATAAAAATTGTGGATGCTATGGAGGACTTAGATTTAGATATTGCAATCTAAGGGGGATTGAAGAATGGGTAAATTAAAATCTAATCGTGTTATTAACGGAACATTTGGCAGCGCATGGATCAACAATGAAAAATGGCTGGATGTTGAAGAATTTGAGGCTAAAGTGACAATCGATTATGAAGATGTCAACATGGCCGAAGATTTGGCGACACATAAGAAAATGGTGGGCTGGACAGGTGAAGGAAATTTAAAGGTAAAGAAAGTGTATAGCCGAGGGGCGAATTTGTTAGCAGAAGCAGTAAAAAAAGGTGTAATTCCTGAAATTAATATTGTAGGAAAATTAGCTGATCCTGACGCATTTGGTACTGAACGGATCGCTATTAATGAAGTTACATTTAGTGAATTTATGCTTATGCAATTCGCTCAAAAAACAATTGGTACAGAGGAATTACCATTTGCTTTTGCCGACTATGATCTTATTGATTCAATTACAGCTTAAACATAAATTGGAGGGAAATATAAAATGTCAAAAAAAGAAATCAAACGATTAACGGTTGCAGATTTAATGAAAGAGAAAGAAAAGTATCAGGTGAAAGAGGATGTTAGTGAGTCAGTTCTTGTAGAGCGATTAAATGTCGAAGTAGTCTTGCGTAAACCTGAAAAATCTCTTTGCGTTGATACTATGAAAATGTTGCGTGATGATAATAATGATACAGACGCGGATGAATACATGGTATATAACACATTGGTAGAGCCGAATTTAAAAGATGCTGAGTTGCAAAAAATGTATGAATGTACACTACCAACTGACATAGTTCATAAGATTTTCGATCCTGGTGAAATCGCTCAATTATCAGAGTTAGCAATGGAAATGGCAGGATATAAAAAAGGCGGCATTAAAGCTATAAAAAACTAATTGATAGTGATGATGATTTTTATTTTCTTCATCACTATATTCAACGCGGTTTTAAACCTGAATATCTTCTTAATCTTGACTATGATACGAAATTAATTATGGTGGCCAGCATAGAAAAATATTTAGAAGAAAAAGACGAGGAAATGAAAGCTAGAGCAAAAATGCTTTAGCTTTTTTCTTTTGTAAAAAGGCGGTGAGGAATTGGGAAGAAGGGTAATATCAGCTGTTCTCACGTTGCAAGATCGTGATTTTTCCAGCAACCTAAGGCGAGCCAGTGATCGAGCTGATGATTTTGGACGAGGCGTTGCGAGAGTGGGCAACCAAATTCAACGGTTTGGACAAGGAGCAGCAAGGGTTTTTAAAACGGTAGCAATGGGCGCAGGTGCTTTGGGTGCAACTGGAATCGCTGCATTTGGCGCAAGTGTCGCTAAGTCGATAGTTGATACTGATGGAGCCTTTAAACGCTTAGAAGCTCGCACAGGGGCAACAGGAGCCGAATTAAAAGGGCTTGAAAATGTGGCTAAAGATGTGTTCAAAGCAGGATTTGGTGAAAACATGGACCAAGTGGCCGATGATGTTTCTACTTTAAGTGCTATGTTTAAAAATTTAAAGGGTGATTCATTAACAGAGGTAGCCAAAGGAGCTGCAACCATTTCACAAGCCTGGGGCGCAGAGTCAAAAGAAGTCGGGAAAACTGTTAAGTCTATGACAGGCAACTTTAAAGGTCTGAGTGAAACAAAAGCATTGGATTTAATGACACATGCCTTTCAGAAAACAGGCGACTACTCAGATGATTTACTGGATACGTTTAATGAGTATAGCGTCCATTTTAGCAAGCTTGGATTGTCTGCAGAAGAATTTACAGGCATTTTAATATCTGGTGCTGAAAATGGAGCCTGGAACATGGATAAAGTCGGGGATGCTGTGAAAGAGTTTGGTATACGCGCAATCGATGGCTCAAAAGGAACAAAAGAAGGTTTTGCAGCTATTGGATTAAATGCCGATGAAATGGCCGAGAAATTTACTGCAGGTGGAGAAACAGCAAACAATGCTTTTGCTGCTACTATTGCAGGTTTAGCAGCTATGAAGAATCCTGTTGAACAAAATGCTGCAGGCGTTGCGCTTTTTGGGACCATGTGGGAGGATTTGCGCGAAGATGTAGTTTTATCGATGGCAGATAGCGCTAAATCTGTGCAAGGCTTTGAAGGAGCAACAGGACGAGCAGCCGATGCGCTACAAAGTAGCTTTAAATCAAAATTAACACAATCATGGCGAGATCTACAGGTCGGTATAGCTGATGTAGTAAACGGAGCAGGAGCGCAGGAGTTTTTACAAAGTGTTGCTCAAAAAGCTGATGAATTGGTGCCTAAAATTCAAGGAATTGTACAAAAAGCTTTCGAGTTTGGTAATACAGTCCGTGATAATTGGGAGCCAATTAAAGAAACGCTTATTGGTGTTGGAACAGCTGTAGGGGTTGTAGCTGCAGGTATGGGAACATTAAAGGTTATCACTACAGTTACAACAATGGTACAAGGTTTTAAAACAGCAATGGGACTAGCAACAGCTGGACAATGGGCTATGAATACGGCCATGCTTGCCAGTCCTTTGACTTGGGTAGTTGTTGGAATTGCCGCTGTAGTTGCTGCAGGTGTCTTATTGTATCGAAATTGGGATACAGTTAAGGCAAAAGCTGGCGAATTGTGGGCCACGACTAAAGAAAAATTTGCTGGTATTAAATCAGCTGTATCTAGCTTTGTGCAACCTGCCATTGGTTGGTTTGAATCAATAGGACAAAAATGGAATAGCTTTAAAAATTCTATTTCTAGTTTTAAAGTTCCTAAATGGGTTTCCTCCGTCGGAAGTACAATCGGAAAGGCTGCAGGAGCCGTTGGTAAATTCGTTTCAGGATCACATGCTACTGGCTTAAATCGTGTTCCTTATGACGGTTATATTGCAGAATTACACAAAGACGAAATGGTTATACCTGCTCGACAATCTGAAAGGATTCGTGCTGCAGGTGGATCAATCGATAATGTGGATCAGATGGTGCAACCATCACCAGGAACAGTAACGACGCCTACACCTGCAGGAGCTACGCCACAACCAAAAGCTTCAAATACTGGCGGTGTGCAAGTTATTATTCAAAACTTAAATGCTAAAGGTGTGACAGCGAAAGAAATAATGGACGAGTTTGTCCCAATGCTTAAATTAAGATTGGCCAATTTATAAGGAGGTTGGACAGATGGATATATTTTTAAGTACACAAGATCGAAAGCAAATTATTCAACTTCCTATTGTGCCAGCTGAATTTAAAATACCTAGTCCAATGAGTCATGAAACATTTACAACCATTAACCAGGGAGACATTAAGTTAATAGGGCGGAGTGGTTTAAAGTCACTTACAATTGAATCCTTTTTTCCTGTAAGAGAGTATCCTTTTTCTCGAGATCGGACTTACAAAGGATGGGAATATGTTGAAATCATAGAATCGTGGAAAAGGGTTCCTGTTCGTTTAATAGCAACAAACACACCTATTAATATGTTAGTCGTGATCGATAACTTTGAATATGGTATTCAAGATGGGTCAGGGGATGTTTATTATTCACTGGCATTATCTGAATTTAAGGAGATCATTTTAGAGACAAAGAAGGTGAAGTAATGGCGCATGAATTATGGTTAATCAAAGGCGATACAATGACCAATATCACACCCATGTTAGGTACTTTGATGTGGCGAAGTAATAAGGATGAATTAGGGGATGAAATAAACTTTAGTATTGCCTTTAATGATACCAACTACTTTCCTGTTAATCCTTGTGACATTGGTGATTTAGTAGCACTCTATAATAATGGCCAAGAAATTACTCGCGCTATTATTGTTGATGAATTAAGAAACGGAATAGCACCTATAGGGTACATTGGATTCGATTATGCGTTTTACCTAAATAAATCGACTGCAGTGTATCAATTTAACAAGTTACCTGGTGATGCATGTATAAAAAAAATCCTTAATGATTTTGGTATAACTATTGGAAATATTACGAGCTTGCCAGTTAAAGTTGATAAGATTTTTAATGATAAAAAGGTTAGTGAGATTATCAAAGAAATTATCGAAATGGCAGAGCAGAAATCAGGCGTGAAATATTTAATGGAAATGAGAGCTGGAAAGTTTTATATCGAAAAACAAGGTAATTCACTTGTAACAGGTAAATTCAATTTGTTTGAGGGCGGTCCTGAATACGATATAAGAACAGCCATCATGAACCCATCTAAAAGACGCAGTATTACAGACATGGCCAATACAATTCAAGTAGTTGGGAACAATGACAAAGTTGTTTTGACAAAGTCTGATAATAAAATGGTCGAGAAATATGGCCGTATTACTAAAGTTGTTAAATTAGATCAGAATGAGAAAAAGAGCGCTAAACAAGTTGCAGAAAACGAATTAAAATTGTTTTCAAAAGTCGTGGAGGAAAATAGCGTTGAGTTGCTAGGTGATGATAATTTTCGAGCTGGCCGACTTTTTGAATTAGAAGAACCTACAACAGGCATAAAGGGTAAATTTTTAATTACTGCAGTTGAACATACCATTTCCAAAAGTATTCATACAATGAAACCAACTTTAGAGGTGATGTAATGGATCCGATTACAGAGTTCGCAAAAATGATTAGAGAGCGTGATAATCCTACAATTGTTTCTATGACAACTGGCACGGTCATTTCACCTTTACCAAACATAGTTATTAAATTAAACGATATAGTAACACTAGATCAATCAAAATTGATTGTGGCTGAACACATTTATTTGCACTATCAGTATCCAGGACCAACATGGTTACAATCGGGGGATGAAGTTATTTTAATGCCTACAGTTGATGAACAGATGTATATAATGCTGGACAGAGTGGGTGAGTCCCATGTTACCTAAAATAGCAGAATTAGAATTTGATAAAAAGGAAGTAAAGACAGACTTGCCACCACTTGGTAAGTCTTTTTTATATGACTTTGATAATAAAGATTTTTATAGACGAAATGGAAAGTTAGTACCTGTGTATGGCATCGACACACTAAAAGAATGGATCTTAAAAATCTTTAAAACAGAACGGCATCGCTTCCGTGTTTATAAAGAGGTGCCGTACGGAATGATTTTAGAGGAATTAATAGGGTCAAGTTTGCCGAGGGCCTTTATTGAGGCAGAAATTAAACGAGAAATTACATCTAGTCTATTAGAACATACGCACATTCAAGCAGTACAGGATTGGCGTTTTGTCCGTGATGGAAAATGGATGCGAATTAATTTTACTGTGATTCCTGTAGAGGGTGCCTTTGATGAACCTTCTTTTGACATGGAGGTGAAGGTATAAATGGAAAGTGAAAAAGTCGTACATGATCGCATGCTTTCAAACATTGATAATGAATACGATAAATCACCAGGTAACTATATATTCGATATAACAAAAGCGCCAGCTATTGAATTTGCTTTGCAACAAAAGAAAATAGCTGCAGTACAAGAGAAATTAGATATAGAGAAGCAGACAGGTGACGAACTAACAAGAACCGTTTATCAACGAACAGGTATTAAAAGAAAGTTGGCCACACAAGCAACAACTACGGTCATTGTTTCGGGTACAGCTGGAACACTTGTAAAAGTGGGTGAGCTAGTTGGTACTGACACAATTTTATTCACAGTAATTGAAGACGCCATTCTTAATGAAAGTGGTTTTGCCCATATTCGCGTACAGTGTAATGAGTTTGGCCAGGTTGGAAATGTCCCTGCCAATGCCATAAAAAACTTTCCTGTTTCTATTAATGGATTAGTCAATGTCTATAATCCTGATCCTGTCGTGAATGGCTATGATGAAGAAACAGATAAGGATTTGCGACAACGTTATTATGATAAGCTGCAGCGTCCAGGTAAAGCAGGTAATAAATATCATTATCGTGAATGGGCATTAGAAGTAGCTGGAACAGGTGACGCAAAGGTTTTCCCACGCTACAACGGCCCACTAACTATGAAAGTAGTGGTAATCGATGCGAATAAATTACCAGCATCCACCGAATTAGTCGATGATGTAAGGGCGCATATCGAAGAAGAAATGCCGTTTGGTGTGGAGGATTTACTAGTTATTGCTGCAGAAGCTTTTGTATTGAATCTGACTGTTACATTATCAATAATGCCAGGGTATACCGAAGAAGTAGCAATTAGCAATATCAAAGCAAACATTACAACATTCCTGAAAGAGATTGCTTTTAAAACATCGTTTGTTAGTTATGCAAAGATAGGCGCATTAATTATTGACAGTGAAGGGATCTTGGATTACCAGGACTTACTTATAAATGGCTTAACTACAAATGTGGTTATTCCTGAGGATTCCGTAGCAGTAATGGGAGGTGTGAACGAATGAATCACATGAGTAATTATTTAAAAAACAAAGTGTTAAAGGATCATTTAAAAACAACGCCTGTCTATATTGCCTTATTTAACAATGATGTTGAAGTATCCCAAGCGAGTTATGCAAGACAAGCTGTAACATTTGCTGATCCAGCAGATGGCCAAACATCTAATGCAAGTGATGTCCTTTTCCCTATCGCTTCTGAATCCTGGGGGACAATCACACATGTGGGCATTTATGATGCTTTAACAGGTGGTAATCCACTATTCAGATCACAGACAGAGTTTTCGAAAAGCATAGAAGTGTCTAGCCAGTATAAGATCCCGAAAAATTACTTAATTGTTCGGATTAAGTAGGTGAATCAGAATGCATGCAATCTATGAATCTGAATGGGGGCAAGCTACAGTCTTTACCTGGGGTGAATTAACACCGCACCAATGGGAATGTTTTAGGTTAGCTTTGTTGCAATCCGAAACCGAATTAAAGACGCAAGGTGTCACAGTAGCTTTTTCAGGAGCAACCCATGAGGTTATTACTGAGCTTCAAACACATGAAGTTAAAGTCGTTTTATCGCCTATTATTGCTCAAACAACATCCGAAATGATTACAAATATGGTTGTTTCGACTCGCGATTATATAACTGACATGTTGCGGTATTTACCTGTTTATGAGCGAAAATCACCAGTGTTTATTGTGGTATTAACCGCCTATGATAGAGAGTTTAGAAATACGGAACAACAGTTAGAAATAGTCAATCGAAATATATTTTTAGATACAGCCATTGAAACACTGTACATTTACGAACGTGATCTTGGGATCAGAACAAATAATTCTTTGCGATACGATCAACGTAGGGAACAAATTTCCTCACGTTATCGTGCCAGCTTTGACCAAACAACAGAGGAAACCATTAAATCGGTTGCAGCTGCTTATAGCAATGGTGAAGTAGCAATAAACAAAACGGACGTGCCAGGTGTTTATGAAATTAAATTTGTGAGTATAAAGGGCATTCCTAATAATATGGCTGGCTTAATGCAAGCATTGGACATTGTGCTGCCTGCTCATTTGGCCTTTGAATATACCTACACATATAATCCGTGGGACTTCCTGAAAGATCAAACTTGGGGCGGTGTACGACATCTCACATGGGATGAATTAAGAGTATGGGGAGAGGTGATTTAATGCAACATACACCTAATTTGAATTTAAAGAAGCCTGATCTTACTGATAATGTTCTTATATCTGATTTGAACGAAAATATGGATGTATTAGATCAAGCTGTTGGAGAATTACAGAAAACAACTGAATCCATCGGGGATTTAGAAAAGAATTTTAACGAACATTTACTTGCACAGATGCCTCACCGTTTTTTTGATAATGGTAAATGGTATCGATGGGGTTTCCGTACAGAAAACGGTGAGCCTCAATTTATCTATGAGGAGGTAATAGAATGAACGTACTTGATGTAGCTACTAAAGCCATGCAGACAGCAATTAAGGCTGTGGTGGATAACATTAAAACTACCACAGATGCCACAAAAATAGATGTGGATTTAATTAAACAAGGTGTAAGTAATATGGGTACAAAAATTGAAAATAAAGATACAGGGAAAGTTATGAAAACTAAAGTTTTTACCTCAAACGGTACATTTGTTGTACCAGCAGGTGTTACCGAAGTTTATGTGACAGGAGGCGGCGCAGGTGGCGGAGGTGGTGGTTATACAAATGGGAATCCAGTATTATATTTGACAGGTAGTACGGGAGGGGCAACAAGTTTTGGTAACAAACTAACACTATCTGGCGGCGCTGGTGGTTCTTATATTGTTAGTGCTTCCACAGGTGGCGCAGCTGGAGGTAAGGGTGGCTCAAATGGTCATGCAGCTATGAGTGCAGCTGCGAGTAATTCAAATAATCCAGGTGGTGCTGGTGGTAGTGGCGGTTACTATAGCGGAGGTGGCGGAGGTGGTGGCAGAGGTGCCTATTGCAGTGGTGGTGGCGGTGCCAATCCTATTTATCATGGAGGTGGTGGCGGCGATTTTGTCATTGACCATCTGGTAAAAGTAACACCCTCGGAATCTATTACAGTTACTATCGGTATAGGTGGTGCTGGTGGTGGGTCGTATCAAGGGCTAGGTGGTGCTGGTGGAGACGGTATACTAACAGTAAAATGGTGGGAGTGATTAAATGAGATTTGCACAGATACTTTACAACAAAGCGCATTGGATTTTTGAAGCAGACAAAAAACCTGATTTTGCACCAAACATTATTTTGGTTGATATTACTGGCAAAAATCATATACAAGAGGGGTGGGATTATAACAATAAAACAGGCGAATTTACAGCGCCAGTTTTACAGAATCCATCACCAATTGAGCCACCGCCAACAGTAGAAGAAATGCAGGCACAAACCCTTATCAATACAGAATACTTAATTACCATGAATGAAATGGGCATCGAGGGAGGAAAAATGTAATGAAGGTATATGACTTATGTAAATTTTTAATTGATCGCAACCGATACAGCTATGATGACATGCTAAAGAAAGTGAATGTCTTTTATGCCAACAATCAGCTGGCAGATGAAGAATATACGCAGCTATTAACAGATATGGATACACAGCAAAAGCAAGCATAGGCTTAGCGTTATTTTTTGTGTCTAAATTAGCAGGAAATCCTTTCCTTTTGTCGAATTAAATGTAGACGAAAGGGAGAGTTGATTAATGTGATTAGAGTAAGAAATCGTAAGTTTCTCCATGTGAATAAGATAGATTCAAAAAACAACAAGTTGTTAAATGTTGGAGAAAAAATAAAATTCGGGGATGATTTCAATCCCTATCGTAAAAGCTATGAGTATGGGAATGTTTCATTAGAGGATAACGTTGGTTCGTTAATTAAAGCTGTAACTCTCTATTGGCATTTTACATTAGAGACCATTTTCGAAGAGGAAAGAATTAAAATAAACCCTGAATTACCATCAAGATTGAAATGTATATGGCTAACTGACAAAGAGTGTCTGAGTTATTGGTATAAACAACTATCTCAAGCGGATGTAAAATTACAAACAGTTGAACTTGATGTTACAGGGAAGATACTCAAGTGTGATGCTCATTGGGTTGAGTTACAACCGTCACCATTAGAACTAGTTAGGGAAAACGCACAACAATATTGGAATGGTGTAATAAAGTGTGAATATAAGATAGAATATCTTTTTGAAGGAAATATAGAGGTTAGCTCTATATTACAGTAGATTGAAAAATGTGCTATTTTTTTAAATAAGCAATCGAAATAAATAGTCTAAAATTAAAAGTCGATAAGTTTTTATGCCTTCTACAATCTTCTGTGGAGGGCTTTTATTATGCAAAAAGGAAGGTGTCAAATGAAAACAGACACACTGTATACATCATTAATCGGCGGTACAATGGCTTGGATAGGCTACCTTGTTGGAGGTATTGATCACTTAGTAAAAGCGTTAGTTATCTTTATGACTATCGATTATTTATTAGGGTTTATGGTGAGTTTAGTCTTTAAGAAAACCGAAAGTAAAAAGATGTTTAAAGGTTTAATCAAAAAGACAGCAATGATACTAATGGTATTTGCAGCTGTACAACTTGATTTGGCAACTGAGAGTGGAAACTTTATGCGAAATGCAATGATTCTGTTCTTAATTGGGATGGAAGGTATAAGCATGATCGAAAATTTAGGCAAGCTTGGCATTCCGGTTCCGAAGTTTTTAGCAAACGCTTTTTCTCAATTACAAATAGATAACGACGAGAAGAAAGGTGATAAACAATGACTAGTGTAACAACTACATGTCGTGATATATCCGAGCTATTACCAGTTGCACAAACAGCCTGTCGTTTGTTATTCCAAGAATGTTTTAAAGCTGGTATCAAGAACGTCTTTATTACTGAAACATATCGTTCGCAGGAACGACAGAATTACTTATATGCACAAGGCAGAACGCGTCCTGGTAATATCGTTACTTGGACATTAGATAGTAATCATAAGACACGTTTGGCATGGGATATCGCTGTTGGTCCTCCACAGGCTTTATATGATGTAGCCACATTAAATCGAGTAGGAGATATTGCACGAAAGCTTGGTATTACATGGGGTGGCGATTGGACAAATAATATTGATCGTCCTCATTTTGAAGTTAAACCTACTTGGATTATGCCAAAGGGATACAAAATTGAAGGACAGGTAATTGTTCCAACCAATAGCAAATACCAATTGCAATTAATTGTGGAAGGCAATACAACTAAACCAATCATAAAGGATGATGATAAAATGCAATTTACAAATGAAACACTTAAAGCAGCTGTACGTGACTATCTAAAGCAAGCGGTAGACAAAAAGCTGATTGATAAGTCACATCTTGAAAAATTTGACGCTGGCACACTGACAAATGGAGATTTAAAAGGATTAGAAATTATCATTGCACAACGTAGTAATTAATGTTAATTTCAGTAAAATTGCTAAAGCGAACAAAGCTATTTTAGCTGAACTGGTTTTAATACTTAATATAAAAGTGACAATTCAGTGAAAATTATTATTTGAATATAAGAATGAAACTAAATGAAAATATCAAGTGTTTTAGTGTGAATTCAACTAAAAATGTTGCTTAAGTTATATAAAATAACAATTGAACGCCAAAAAAACGGCGGTATACTTGGCGTGATTTGGCGGCATGCGGCAATAAAGCGAATAATACATCACGATAAATAGAGGTAACCGAAAAAGGAATTTCGGAAACCCACCATTGAGAATTCGGTATTTGTATTGATAGACTTGAGTTAACTCGAGGGTAAGTGATTATGCTATAGCATATACAACTAGGTAGAAACAAATTAAAACAAAAGGAGTACATAGTATATGAAAATATCTAAAATATTTACAGGTTTAGTTGTTTGTGGGGCTCTAATTTTTCCAGGAGCATTAAGTTCTTCTGCGAAAGAAATTAAATACTTGGAATCTGTAGATTCGATTAATTATTCAGCAGAACAACAAGAAGTACAATCAATTACAAGTTTACGTGTTGCAAAAGACTGGTCTGTTACTAGAACATATTCAACTCATCAAGGTCCCTATGTTGTTGTAACAGAATTAAGAGAGCGACCAGCACCTTACGCTCCATATGTTTACAAGGGCACATTAATGTATGATGCTAATAGAAGTTCTTTGAATAACTTCGTCTACGAAGGGACACTGTATTTGCAATAACCATTAAAAATGCCCAGGTACTCAAAATTTGAGCCTGGGCTTTTTTTGTTTATTCATCATACGGTCTATACTTTGAATGCAACTCTTTTGCTGCTTCTTTTCTTGCTGCCACATCTTCACGTAAAAACAGCATTTCTTTTACAGGAAGTAATTTTCCACGTTTGACTAGAGAACTTAACGCTTGTCGTGTTATCTGTAATTCCTCAGCTACCTCAGCAGATGTTAATAATTCGGATTGAATTAATTTAATAAATTCATCTTTGTTAGTTACTTTGTAATCCATCAATTTGCGCTACCTCCTTTTCTTAAAGTACAGCACGATATTAATTATTACTAATATGAAACAAATTGAGTATGCCACAATCATGAAGTAATCAAAAAATTTTGGTTCATGCCAATCAACCATATCAGTTAAGATATACAACGCTAATGCTAAAGCAACAACAAAGCCTATATTTTTCATAATGATGAGGATATGATAAGATTAAAGGGAAGGAGGGGCTAACCTCCTTCGTCTTGACTATTTGCGACGTTTTCCTTTGCGAGAGGGGCGTCGCTTTTGTTTTTTCTTACTTTTCATATCGCTGATGTTTTTCGCTGTACTTGTAAGTAAGTTTGCGATTGATGCGATAGTTACTAGGTAAGCTAGAACCTTATCATAATCCATTTTCCTTACCTCCTTTCTATATTTTAATTATAGTATATCTATTTATAAATGTCAACAGGTATTGTTCATTTATTTTCCTGTTATGATAAAAAATTTCATAAAAAAAGCCACTCGTGTGAGTGACCTTAATTAATTATTTTACAATCTCGCCTTTATATAATTTCCAGTTAAATTTCATGTCCATATCTCCACGAGCGCCAACTTCACCTTTTAATGTGATTGAATCGCCCTTTTTTAGACCTGTTTTAACTGATGGATCATTCATCTCTACGATAATTACATAAGGTACTAAATCAGCATTATCATTTTCTAAAGTAATCCAATCAGCACCATTATATGCATCAGTTTTACCCATAACAATAATGCTATCCTTTACTGTTTCTAAATCTGTAATTATCCCAGTCCATGTTACGATTGCACCTTCAACTGTTGAACGATAAACATCTGAACGTTCAGAAGCACTTAAGCCATAAAATGCATCTGCGAATTTCATGAAATCATTAGATTTAAAAGCTTCAATTGTAGCATTTTGAGCTTCTGATGGACTAGCTTCAGTTGCTTCTGTTTGCGCGGTAACAGGTTTTTCTTTAGCTGGTTCCTCTTTAACTTCCTTTTCTTCAGTTGGAGCATCTTCTTTAGGCTTTACCTCTTCCTCACCACAAGCAGCGAGTAAAAAAGCTGACAATGCTCCAATGTAAAATAATTTCTTCATACATAAAACCTCCCTTGATATTACCATTTTAGGAAATAAAGCAAAGAAAGTATACAAAAAAACAGACAACCTTTATTAGTTATCTGCTAATCCCATTCCAATATTTCATCAAAGCTTTTTATTTCTAGCGTCTTACAAATGGTTTCTAAATGCGCTTTGTTGATTGTATCTCTACGATTGTTAACAATTTCACTGATAGCAGCTTGTCGTATCCCTGTCATTTCAGCCAGTTTAGATTGTGTAAGTCCTCGTTCTTCCATTACTTCTTTTAGTTTTATCCGCATAGTAAACCACCCTTCGTTATAATCTCTTATTCAAAATATATCAGAATATACGTTTATACGCAATATCGAATAAAATTTCCCTAAAGGTATTGACTATACGAATAAGCGTATAATATGATGTATCTAAATAAGCGTATATACGAATATTGGTATAAAAAGAGGTGAAACACAAATGGCATTCGAATACCTAGCACAATACACAACATTCAATTCAGTAGCAGATATGGATAAGAGTGTGGAGGACCATATGGCGGTTCATTACTATGACTTAACGGAATCAGAACGAGAAATCCTATTTAAACTTGCAAGTCATTCATTGGAGTATCCAGGGGTGTGCCATCTTAAAGCGAGTACCATTGCTGCTTCATTGGAAATCAGTACAAAGACAGTTTATCGAGCAATTTCAAAATTGGAATCGTTAGGAATCATCAAGAAAGAAACGACTGTAAAAAGCAAAGGAGGGCAAGGAGCAAGCATTTATATCATCTTGCCTTACAATGTCTCACCGTCAATGTCCGACCGTGAAAATGCTGAAAAGCCTTGTGAGAGTAACGTTTGCCCTCCACAATCACAAGACCTACCATCTAGTTCTTTTAATCTTTTAAGTTCTAAACAAGCAAATAATATTAATAACCTAGCGGATGAAATCGCTTTGCAAGAAGAAAAGAAAAAAGAATACATGAACGAGTACCAAGTGATGCTTTACGATTTCATGCACTCATTACCTTTACGAGACGATCTTAAAGAACAACTACACAAATGTATCTTAGCAACAAAAATGAACGATGTGCGTGATTTTGTAAACGCTAAGGATGTTTTTGCTAACATTATCCGTGATATTGCGAACGGTACATTAACTATTGCTAGTACATTAAGAGCCGTATTTGTAGGAGCGTTTAATAAGGCTGTAGAGCGTTTGAATAATAAGCCTACTAAATCATCATCTGTGGAGGACAAAGCGAACAGAGAGCGTCCTGTGCCTTTTTACAATTGGTTGGAGCAACGTGACAGCCTTCCACAAACAAATGGTAGTAGAAGACCTAATTTAGAGAACTGGCTTGAATGGTAATTTGCTAGGTACCCATGGAAAGGGGGGGCACCTGAACACATCATGTAGGGACTTGCAAATTGCAGGTACCTTATATTTAACAGCACATATATAACAAAGTTATAAAGTTTCAACTAGGGACAAATTGTCCTTCACTTAAATTTAACCACCCTGAATTTTTAGGACACCAAAAAGGAGATGGAGAAATGACTCATTTTGAATACATAGAAGTATTAAGATTATATTGAGTTTAATTAAGACCAACTTTTATATTCAATGTGTATTTTTACTATAGATAGAAATGTTTCTACATTATAATTATTTTAGAGATGGAGGAATTAAAATGACGCTGGCTAAAATATTAATACAAATTGGAATTCCAAATATACAATTGGATAAAATGAACACCGAAAATGTGTTATTAAAAGCTGATTTTCAAGATAAATACGAGTTGAAAAAAACTGTGCGAGAAGAGATAACTATTAATATAGATGAAATTATTTCTTTGGGTAGGTTTGATAGAGAATTAAAAGGGGTTTCTTGGTTAGAGTTAGGAGAGCTTACACATAAGAATCTAGCTCGAATGAATCCTCCACATGGTCACCCGCAGTATTTCCAGAAAGAAAAATTTGATTATTATTTGAATGAATTAATAGATCATTCTAATACTGATTCTCAAAACTTTGTAGACGCGTTTATAAAAAAAAATGTTTATACATTAGCTTGGAATCAAGTATATGCTAATTACTATGAAAACTTAGGTTATATAATTTCTGGGGACGGGAATCATAGAACGCTTTTAATGAAATTGATTGGAGCCAAACAGGTTAAAATTAAAGAATTAAATTATTATGTAAAAAAATAAATTCTTAATTTAGTTGAATAGCATATAAGACCACTCCGTGATGGGTGGTCTTAAAGTTACTTAATAATCAAAGACTATGTATATTACCTGTTTTAAAATAAATCATTGTAGAAGTTGTAAAATTCCTTCTGGTTGTTTATTTGATTGAGCAAGCATTGATTGGGTAGCTTGTAATAAAATATTATTTTTAGTGAATGTCATCATCTCTTTTGCCATATCAGTATCACGAATACGTGATTCAGCAGATTGAAGATTTTCAGATGTATTTGTAACTGAATTAAAAGCGTATTCAAGTCTGTTTTGATGCGCCCCAAGACTTGAACGTACACTGGAAACAAGATTGATAGCCCTGTCAAAACTACTAATACTACTTTGAGCCAATGAGCTATCTAATACTGAGACATTGTTAATCCCTATAGCCTGTGAACGAATATCAGGTATTGTTAATTCTGTTGTCTGACCGGAATTAGCTCCTATTTGAAGCTTTAAACCGTTATCTGTTGGATCTGTAGGTTGATTTTCTCCTGGTGTTAAATTAATAACCCCTTCCCAATGATCACCCTCGGTAGATTTTCTATGGCGTAAATCAATTGTCGTACCGTTATATGAAAATAGTAAACTAGGATTTCTTACTGTAATCACACCATGATCTAGGTTGTAAAGACTTATACTTTTTGCAACTCCATTAACATCATATTCACCTATTACAAAGAATCCTGTATAAAACCCATTCGCAGGGTCATCAATAACCTTCTCACCTTCATTTAGCTTAATTTTATTTGTCTGATCGTCATCAACAGTATAACCTTGAAATGAAATCCAACCATCTTTTGCTGTATACGTTTTTCCACCAACAGATAATGTTGAGGATGGTGAAGGTGATGATATATTTAGTGAACCATTCAGTAATTTTTTAGTATTAAATTCTGTGTTATTTCCAATAGAAGTTATCTCTTTTTTTATCTCCTCTATCTCCATTTGAATTGCTACTCTATCTGTTCTTGTATTTGTATCATTTGCTGATTGAACACTCAATTCTCTACCACGTTGAAGAAGGGAATGTACCTCATTTAAAGCTCCTTCAGCTGTTTGTATTAATGAAATACCATCCTGAATATTTTTACCTGCCATATTCAAACCTCGAATTTGCCCACGCATTTTTTCTGAAATTGCTAGTCCAGCTGCATCATCACCAGCACGATTTATTTTATATCCAGAAGATAACTTTTCTAATACATTATCAGCTTTTTTCTTATTTTGGGTTAGTCTATTATTTATATTTAAAGAGGGAATGTTATGCTGTATTATCACAAATATTTTACTCCTTTCAAATTAATCTACAATAATGATTGGATTTTTTAAGTTAATATTACCATTTTGATGTTATTATTGTAAGTATTTGAGAATGAAATCTATTTATAAAAAAAACCACCTTGATAGGGTGGTCTAATTTTATGTGTCTAATGTCGTAGTAAGTGTGCCACCACCAACCCATATAGCTGTGATTTGTCCTAAAGCAGTTAAAGTGGCTGTTCCCCCACCAATGGCATTCCCGAATAGACTACCAACCGAACCTGCTAAAGAAATACCTGAAAAGCCAGAACCATCTAATCCTGTAATAGCGCCAACAACTGCTAGTGTGACAACAGCAATTTCCTTTGTTAACGGAACTATTGCTGCAAGACCGACACCCAGATCATTGACAATACCGTGTGAAGTAGCGGGGAGGTGATCTCCAAGAATTTGTGTAAAGCCAGCATCTCCAAGATAGAAGAAAGCAGCAATTGGAATTACAGGTCCGAAGACTTTAAAGCCGAATTGAAATCCTTGAATCAAATAACTTGTTGTCTTTTCTAATCCCGCTGATTTATGAGCAACCATACTAAGCAACAATAAAATAAAAACAGAGGTTCCCCCGATTAAAGCCGTTGCATCGCCGCCCGTTAAATTGAATACTGACATAGCGATAACGTCTAAGATAAAGGCAATAGGAATAAGGACGGCGAAGAATCGTTTTTGCCCAATTGACAGTAAGTTTTCCGCAGTTTCTTGTTCACCATCCTCCTCCTCATTGTTGCCAGTATTTAAAAGTAGCGTTCCTCGTTTCATATCACGTCTTAAAAAAATATAAGCAACAATTGTCGTTACAACGCCCATTGTGATCACAAGCGGAATACTGGCTGAAACAACATCTCCAACAGGGATACCAGCAGCATCGGCCGTTAATTTTGGAGCCCCTTGAATGACAAAATCACTCGATAATGCAATACCATGCCCAAATAAGTTCATCGCCATGGCAACCCCCAGTGCTGGGAGGCCCGCCCGAATCGCAACAGGCAAGAGCACGGCTCCTAATAGCGCTACTGCAGGTGATGGCCAGAAAAACCAAGAAATAAACATCATTAATAGTCCAATCGTCCAATAAGCGAGTGCGGGTGTTTTAATGATCTTTGTGAAAGGGGCCACCATAATCTCATTAATACCTGAAGACATCATGACCCGACTCATCGCCACGATAATCGAAATAATAAGAATCGTTGATAGCAGCTCAGTTATGGCATAAATAAAGCTGTTAAACACACCACTTATGGAAGAAGTAAAATCACCAGTTGCAACAATCGCTAGCATAAAGATGCCTACTACACAAATGAGGGTGGTATCGCGACGTTTAACCATAAATCCGATGATGAGCACAATAAAAACCACGTAAATCCAATGGAGAGCTGTGAATTCAATCCCCATACGTTTCCCCCTCAATATTCTGATTCTATAGAATATGAAGAGAAAAAAAGATGGTGCTGATTTTAAAAAATTTAACTTAGGCGAAAGCTAAACAACACCAAAAAGGTATTTAAAGTTATACCCAAAACAAGATATTTGAAAGAAATGAGTTTATAGATTAAAATACTTTTATAGATTATCGATAATCTATAATCCATAATATATAACGCTTTTAGCTAATCACCCTATACACTGAACTATGTTAAAATAAAAAGATCTAAATTTATTGGAGTGGTTTAATGGGGTTTGATGAAAATTCAATTTCAAAAAAAACAATTTCTGAGCAAATAGCTGAACGATTATTATTCCGCATATTTTCTGGTTACTATGAACAAGGTCAGCGCTTAATAGAGGCAGAAATTGCAAAGGAGTTACAAGTAAGTCATGCACCTGTCCGTGAGGCTCTATATCTTTTACAAAAAGATGGTGTAGTTGAAAAAGTACAACATAAAGGTGTAAGAGTGAAGATTATAACGGATCAGGAGTTAAAGGATTATTTGGAAGCGCTTTATCATCTATTGGATATTGCACTAACCAAGTGTGAATCTAAATGGACTGCCGATTTGCAAAATGAACTATTATTTCGATTTGAAGCTATGAAACAAAAAAAGTCCGCTGAAAATATTTATGAATATGTTGTTTCGTTTGCCCACTTGTTACAATTGTTTTTTGATGTTACAGGAAATATTGCTATGCTACGATTCTTTAAAGAAACAATATTTGTTACAAATGTAGCTGCACAAACAAAATGGAAGATGAATCTAGTTGAATCCTATCATATGTCCATCAATACTTTTATCAAGTGTATAGAAGTGTCGGATTTTGATCATGCACGAGTAGCTATTAAGGATGTTATTTTATGGTACCAATTTAAATAATTTTATGGGGGTAACATAAATGAAAGCTGCAGTTTGGCATGGTGTGAAAGATATTAGAGTTGAAGAGGTTGAATTACGTGCTTTAAGAGAAGAAGAAGTGAAAGTAAAAGTAGCGTGGGCTGGTATTTGTGGAAGTGATTTGCATGAATACGAAGAAGGTCCGGTTTTCGTACCAGTTAATGAAAAAGCTGATTTAACAGGTGAAGTGGCCCCACTTACAATGGGACATGAATTTGCTGGTATCATCGAAGAAGTTGGCTCTAAGGTTACTGACTTTAAGGCTGGGGACCGAGTGGTCATCAATCCTACATTAACATATAGAAATAAACATGAAGAAGTCGATCGTTATGATGGATTTAACTTTATTGGTTTACATGGAAACGGTGGATTTGCGGAATATGTTAATGTCCCTGTAACGAATATACATCGTTTAGCAGATAACTTAACATTACAAGATGGTGCACTGGTAGAACCAATGGCTGTTGCTGTACAAGCTGTTAAAGATGCTGGGGTTACATTAGGTGATTCTGTTGCTGTATTTGGAGCTGGACCAATTGGATTATTAACAGTAATCGCTGCAAAAGCATCAGGTGCTAGTAAAGTTATCGTATTAGATTTATCCGATGATCGATTAGAAAAGGCAAAAGAATTAGGTGCAACCCATGCTATTAATTCAGGTAAAGAAAATCCTGTACAAGCAGTTCGGGCGATTGTTGCAGATGGGGTTGATGTATCCTTTGAGGTGGCAGGAGTTGCTCCTACCTTTAAACAAGCAATTGATGTAACAAAACCCCGTGGTAACATGATGATTGTTTCGATTTTTGCAAGACCAATTGAATGGAATCCAATGCAACTTACAAACACAGGTGTTAATGTATTATCATCCATTGTTTATACACCGTCAATTTTCCAAAGAACAATTGATGCAATGAGCGCTGGTCAACTAAATCCGCAAGGGATCATCACTAGTCAAATTGAACTAGATGAGATTGTTGAAAAAGGATTCAAAACGTTAACAAATGACAAAACACAATCTAAAATTTTAGTCGAAATAAGCGGGGAAAATTAATAAAATTGAGAGGAGTATGGTTGATGACAGCCATGCTCTTTTTTTATAGCCTCGAAGAGTCTGGAGCTTAAGAAAAAATGACAAAAGGAATCGAGAATGAACTTCTCGACTCTTTCAGTAACTTAATCTCTTTCTCTAGCTCTCTGTGTGTCTCTAATATTCTTTTGAACCGTGATGGATGCAAATAAACTTAGAACAAATGACATACCATAGAACCCTTTTTCGCTTAAAACAATACTTCCAGCATTATATAACCCAATGCCCATTAATGAAATAGATACAATAAGTGCAACCCAGCTAATACCATAATAAATACTAGTAACTGGTATTCCCTCTTCTTTATCTCTTACTGCTTTTTGTAAGGATATTGCTGAATAGAGTCCAAATACTAAAACAGCTATGTAATATCCTTTTTCGTTTAGTTGCATCGTTGCATTAAACAAGCCTATAAAATATGCCGTAACACCTACTAACAATGCTGCCCAGGAAGCCCCCTTGAAAGCAGCAGTTGGTTCTCCCTCTTTTCTTTCTACTTTAATTTTCGGATCAGGCTGTTTTTCCTTATCTAATGAAGAATCATTTTGATTAGACAATATCTTTCTCCTCCTTCTATCACTGTATAAAAACATTCTATCATTCTACAGGGAGGTTATGAGAATAGAAATTTCTCTAATTCTCGTTCTTCAATATTCTCCTTAAAGGAGGCTGCTTTAATTTGGCTTTTATTTTGCTGGATAAGAGTCAATATGGCTTCATCAAATGTGAAGGCTCCCTTATCATTCCTTGATAAAATTGTGTCCTACACCGAGAACCTTTTTGCTGCAATTATTTTGTACAAATAAGAGCTACGTGTCTAACTTTTTTTCATATTATTCAAATAGACAGCTAAATATGTTAGGTGTATATGTCTGCCTGTTGTTGCTGTGTCCACCGCTTATTACGATTTGTGCCAACGATGAAAAAAAAGTGAAATGGTTGATAAAGCTGTGAATACCACCGTTTTTAGATGAAATTAAATCGCTAATCCGATCACTTAGAAAGCGATTGCGCCACTGAAACCAACTTATTTACTCCTTCTCTTAGTTGTTTTTCATTTGCATAGGAATAGCTTAAACGTATCCAGGAGGATAGTTTTTTTAATGGATCACATACTTGACCAGGCACAAAGGATATCGATTGTTCGATACTTTTAGATAATAATAATTCAGTTGGAAGATCATCTGGGAGCTGGACCCATAAATTTAGACCGCCTTTTGGACTGTTCCATCGCCAGCCTGTTACAGCTAGCTCCTCTTCCATAATTTCCTTTCGAATCTGTAGGGCGATCCGAATTTTCTCCAAATGTTGTTGCAATCTTAGTGAGGAGAAGTAATGGAGAAAAATTTTTTGATTGAGAAGTGGTGAGCCATTATCAGCTAGCGATTTTTCTGTTAATAGTGATTTCATTAATGATGATGGACAAATAACAGTTGCAATTCTCAAACCAGGAGAGATGTATTTGCAAAAGCTTCGGATATAAATGACCGTCCCAGCGCTATCAAATGTGTAAATTGGAGGTGGTGGGGCTTGGTCAAAATAAATGTCGTGATAGGCATCATCTTCTATTAATAGAAAGCGATAGTGCTCAGCTAATTCCACTAATCTTTTACGCTGCTCGACAGAAACCGTATAACCAGTTGGATTATGGAAAGTGGGGTTAAGATAAAATAGGCGAGGCTTGTATTTTTTAATATAGTATTCGACCTGTTCTAAATCGTAGCCCTCAGGATGGATATCAACCGTAACAATCTGTGCGCCTTGTGCTTTAAAGATATCAATCGCAGCACTATAACTTGGGCGTTCAAATAAAACGACGTCTCTTGGCTTAATAAAAGCTTGAGCAATTAAGTGAATGGCTTGCTGTGAGCCAGATGTTATTAACAGTTCATCTGGACTCAAATGTGTTTTATAGTGGTTGATAAAATATTGGGTCAGTGTCTCTCGTAGCTCTAAATCACCTTGCACCGTTGAGTAAGTTGCCAGTACTTTCGGATATAGGTCAAACACTTCCTTCACGTAATTTGTAAAATAGTGATTAGGCAAAAGATTGGGATCAATCAATGCCTGAGAAAAATGATAGGAAACAGATGGTTGATGGATTTCAGATAAATGATTTTTTTTTACATATGCTGAAACAATGGGATTGTCCTGATCTAGATATTCAATATATTTTGTTACTGTTGATTGGACAAAATAGCCTGATTTATCTTTTACATAAACTTTGTCATGCTGTTTTAATAATTGATAAGCTTTTAATACCGTTAGCCGATGAACATTCATTTCAGATGCTAATTGCCGGACGGAGGGAAGCTTTTCATGTTCTTTCCATTCTTTTCGCTCTATTCGGTGCAGTACATCATCATAGACTTTCTTAAAAAGATAATCTTCATTTTGAATTGCTTTGCCCACAACGATTCCTCCTATTCACACCGATTGTACCACGAACCAAACTGATCTGTTCTATCCTTTTTAATCTGTTCTATCCTACTTCTTTTATGATAGAAAAAGAGGAGGAGTTTCATATGGTAATGATTAATTATTTCTTTATGTGTTTGATTTTTGGGACAACATTTTTAGCAATTAAAGTTGGTGTTGATGCAGGAGTTCCTCCGTTTTTATCAGCTGGTCTTCGTTTTCTCATTGCTGGTTTACTCCTATTTAGTTTTATGGTTTGGCGCAAAAAAACGACAATTCGGTTATTATTTCGGAAAGAAATGTTTTTTACAGGAATGGGCTTAACCTTTGGAACATTTGCCACATTATACTGGGCAGAACAGTATGTAACATCTGGAATCGCAGCTGTCTTATCTGCTACAGGTCCAATGATGATAATTGTTATTCAGACATTTATATTGAAGCAAAAAGGAGACCGAAAATCATTTATTGGATGTGTTGTCGGAGTCATTGGTATTATGTTCTTAATCTTACCAAGTTTTGCATTTGAGATTAGTCCCTTCTGGATGGTTGGTTGTTTCGCTATTATTTTAGGTGAAGTTTTTTACGCATCTGGAACAATTTATACGAAGTATGTCATCCAAAAATTTGGAACAACATCTCCAATTGCTTTAAATGCGGCACAAATGATGTATGGAGGGATTTTATTAATCTTTTTGTCACTTTTAACTGAGAACATTCAGCTTCAGCATCTTTTAAGTCCAGCTTCAATTGGTTCTCTTTTTTATTTGATTATTTTTGGCTCAATGATCGGTCACAGCATTTATTATTGGCTTGTGTCACGAACAAATCCTGTTTTTCCGTCCACATGGCTGTATATTTCACCAGTAATTGCCGTTATATTAGGTGTTACCTTCTATCATGAATATATTTCGTGGCTAACAGGAATAGGGACTCTGACGATTATTGTGGGAACGATTCTAGTCAATTTTGACACATTGAAAGAGTTGCTTTGGCGGAAGAGGACTGTTCTTCAGGATGTAAAAGAATAATAAAATCTAATGATAAAGGGGAAGAAATGATGAAAATTTCTAGAGGAGTAGAGATTCTGGAGCTTGAATTTAATGGAGCCTTCATTTTTCCAACGCTTTTATGGGATCAGGAGATGGCTGTTTTAATTGATACTGGATGTTCAGGTCAAATGGAAGATTTACGTATAGCAATGGAAAAGGTAGGCGTGTCGTTCAATCAACTAAAAGTTGTGATTTTGACACATCAGGATATCGATCATATAGGCAGTCTTACTGACATATTGCAAAATTGCGGTAGTCATATAGAAGTTTATGCACACGAGCTAGATAAGCCTTATATTCAGGGGGATTTACCACTTTTGAAAGACGGTCACATAGAGAATCCACCCAAGGGGAAAGTGGATGAGACCTTGAAAGACGGTCAAGAATTACCATATTGTGGGGGAATACGAATTATCCATACACCAGGGCATACGCCTGGCCATATTAGTTTATATTTGAAGCAAAGCAAAACGCTTGTTGCAGGCGATTCGATGTATAGTGTAAATGGTATATTGGGAGGGATTCATGTTCCAACCACTTTGGATATAGAGGTTACTCAACAATCTTTAAAGAAATATGCAGACCTAGACATTGAATCGGTGATTTGTTACCACGGAGGATTATGCAAGGTGGATATTAAAGAGCAGATTCAAAAGCTTTGAATCTTAAAAATATTGATTAAAGATGAAGGTTCCATAGAATGCCAAGTGCTGGGAGGCTAGTTCGAATCGTAACATGCAAGAGTACCACCCCTAGCACTAGTCAAGGGCTTGTCAAACATCTATTTTAATGTGAGTCAGGTCATGTTATAATGAGGCACTTAAGATACTTAAGCACTTTTTTATAACGGATGCCAAGAAAAGCCTCCGCAGAACGATCAAATATGGAGGTGTAAGGAAATGAATAAACGTTGGACGATTGATGAAATTCAGAAATTTGTTGCGAACAATTCAGAAAGTAAGTTGCTAACGACTGAATACCATGGTTTTTCTCAAAAGCTACTATTTAAATGTGCATGTGGTAGTAACTTTGAAAAAACATTTACGAAATTTAAAAATAAAAACCAACGAAAATGTGATGTATGCCAACCGCCAAAAGAGTCACGCTAAACGTTTGCGACCGTTCTAATAATAGTAGTGAACATTAAAAACATCTCACTTCTATATTCTTTATAGAGGGGAATGTTTTTTTGATTGGATTATCAGAATAAGATTGATCATGCTGAAGAAAATTGAGAAAAAATATTCAATTTAACATTCTTTATTAATGAAATACAAAGATAAAAGCCAAGCCCTTGATACATGCGGGTTTTGGCTTTTTTATCATTTCTAAAATTAGACTTTCCTCTACGGGAGGATTCATTATTAGCGAAAAAAAGATTGTAAAATAACAATCAGTGATATATATTGGAGATTATGATTTTTTTCGACATCTCAAAATCATAAACAAAATTTCATCAAGACAGTTTTGAGAGGGAAGTGAATAATCAAGATGTATCTTTATCCCCTATTAGTAGTGATTGCAGCTAGTAGTTTTGGTATCGTTTCAACTATTATAAAACTGGCAATGCGTAGTGGCTTTTCTGTATCTGAGGCAGTTACAAGTCAGTTTTTTATCGGCTTTTGTATAGCAGTATGTATTTCCTTAGTTACAAATCGATCAAATTTTAGCTTTAAAGGCGTTAAAATTCTTCTATTTGCAGGTATGCTAACAGGGTTAACAAATATTTTATATGGTCATTCTTTAAACTTTTTGTCTGCTTCCTTGGCAGTAGTATTACTGTTCCAATTTACATGGATTGGTATGCTGATTTCTTGTATTATAAAACGGCAAGTTCCAAGTAGAATTGAATTCATCTCTTTAATTATATTAGTAGCTGGAACGATACCAGCTGCAGGCATAATTGATGTTGATTTGTCTCAAATACCTTTTCAAGGGTGGTTATGGGGTTTAGCAGCTGCTCTTTGTTACTCCTTATTTTTATATGTAAACGGAAAGACAACAGCAAGTATGACAACCTCTAATCGCTTAGTATTGGTTTCTTTCTTTGCTTTCATGACGACTGCGGCTTTTCAGTCTCCAGAAATTATTTGGAATGGCACTTTGTTTAACGAAGGACTGTGGATTTATGGTTTAGCATTAGGGTTATTTGGCATGATTATACCGGTTTTCTTATTCACAATTGCAGTGCCTAAAGTTGGATTAGGTATGTCATCCATATTGAGTGCTGTTGAATTGCCAATAGCGGTGATGGTATCAGTTATCCTCTTAAGCGAAACGGTTACAACTTTGCAAATAGTAGGTATTGTAACAATTGTTATCGGTATCAGTTTACCAACTTTGCTTGATAAAGATGGATTGTTAAGAAACGTCAAAACTAAATATAAAAAATCCGACAAAGTCGCAAAAGGATCTTCGATTTGAAGATCCTTTTTTCATGTCAATTAAGCAATGTCATAGCAAAAGAATCATTAGGTACTTTCTGTATTTATTGAATGACGTACTATTTTTTTGTTCATAAGCTGTTCATATTGTTGTCATAGGCAGTACACCTTCATTGTATAAGCTATCCTTAGCGGTTTATGAAAGTAGCCGAGATAAATTGATAGGGAGAAGAGAGTATGAAAGGGAGGTGTGGCACGAGAAGAAAGGAAAACACAGTTATCGCTTGCTGTTCTATACCCTCGTGCCAAAATAATGAAAAAAACGATAACCTTTATAAGTAAAATAGTAGTAGGTTTAATTATAGCCATATTACTTTTATTAGCGGTTGTTTGCCTTGTTCATATTGTTTGTAGCAAAATGGAGCAAGGAAAACTAGAAACTTATGGTCAGTCTGTCACCGTAGATGGGAAAAAAATGAATGTCTTTATCCAGGGAGAAGGAGAAGAAACCGTCGTACTCTTACCTGGTTATGGAACAGCAGCACCAGCACTTGATTTTCAACTACTAGTAGATGAATTATCTCCATTTTACAAGGTTGCGGTCATTGAGCCTTTTGGTTATGGATTAAGTGCTCTTACCGAAAAAGAAAGAAGCACTGAGAATATTGTTAGTGAAATCCATGAAGCATTACAGCGCCTTCAAATTGAGCGTTATATTCTAATGGGTCACTCCATTTCAGGCCTTTACGGATTGGATTATGTGAACAAATATCCAAACGAAGTAAGTGCATTTGTCGGGCTGGATAGTAGTGTTCCGACAATAAGTGAAAGAAAGATTGAACCTTCAGTAATAACTACTTTAAAACTACTAAAAAAATCAGGTTTAGCTAGATTGCAGGTGAAGCTTAGTGATGACCCATATGTCGAACTACCCTATGATGAGAAAACAAAAGAACAACTGAAAATTCTTAAGCACAAAAATATGTATAATCTCAGCCAGTTAAATGAAGCTGAAATGATGTATGCTAACTTTAAAGCGGCTGAAAGTTTAATATTCCCTAAAAATCTTCCAGTTATTTTCTTTATACAAGAGAAGCATCCAGTAACGGACAGATGGATACCAGAGCATAAAAAACAAATAGCTAATTCTGTCCATGGGAAAGTGATGACATTTGAAGGGGATCATTTCTTATATCGTACAAAAGCAAAAGACATCGTTGAAAACTTTAGAGAATTTATGAAAGAGATAAAGTGAATGTTCTAAGAAAGATTTTTCATTTCTAAATGGAAAAAAACAGATTTAACTATTGTATGTGCAGCAAGCATATTATTCTGCACTTAATTATAGGAAGTTTTAACAAATAACCAGGCGCTCAAATGAGCGCCTGGTCTTTTTTACTGTTTGTGAACCAATATGCTTTAAGCCTCATCTTTAGCTCTCAGAACGGAAGTTATTACCAAGGTTGCTACCCAAACCAAAGTAATGACGAAAATTATAAATGAGTGGACTCCATTTATTTGGATCAATATGATTTTGGTCCATAATTATTTCTTCGTGGGCATGTACTTGTGTCGTTTGGGTCTCGACGATAGCAAAATTAGGAGAATAATCTGGAATACGTATATGTTTTACCTTTGCTTCGATTTGAATAGGACACTCCATAATTCGAGTAGGAATAACCGTTGTAGACCCAATAGGTGTTAAGCAACTAATATCACATTTCTCTTTTCTAAATGTAAAACCGATCTGTTTCTTAAAATCTGGAACTGGATTTTTACCTGTGTAAGGAGCTAACTGTTCCACGTTTTCCCATAGAGAGGGGTCTGGGATATTTATGACACATTCAGGATGATGTTCTAAGTTTTCAATCGCCTTTCCTCCAAGACCAATCCCTAATACAATACAGTCTCCTAATACCCAAGAAGAAGATAAAGGGCTAATATTTACTGTTCCATCCTCATTTAACGTACTTAGTAAAATGACAGGAAATCCATAATATAAAATTTTAGGATTTATTATTTTTGTATTTGGCATTTGTTTCATTATTTTCATTTTTAGTTCCTCCCATCAATGTTTTCACTGTCAGACTCATTGTAAAATATAAATATTTCGACGTTCATCGAAGTGTTGATTACAGAATTAGTACTTCAAACTAATAATATTGTGCAAAGAAATTTAAAGTCTCCATATTGCAAAAGTCCTGAGTTCGACGCTTGATCATTTTGTAGAAATTTATGAAGCAAAATTGTTATAAATAGTAGCTTTATCTGGGAATCAAAGGTTTACAGAAGCCTTCCACATAAAATCTTTTTCACAAGAAATAGAGAAGATTTGCAAGGAATGGCTTTTATGAAGAGGACAAAAGATAGAGAAATGAAATGAGTGAGGTTGATGGATCGTTCAGGTATAAGAGGGAGGCTCTAACTTAATTGACAATGATAATCGTTATCGATAAGGTAGGGATAGGCAAGAGCTTTCATCCCTACCTTTTCATATTTTTAGTAATGAATATGATGAAAACTATAATTGAACCCAACTACCGAGGACTACACCTTGAAAAAAAGTAACTTATTATGTTATTTGCTGTTTGCCGTATGACAAATCTTGGTTTTCCAAGCAAACTATTATTGAAATGAGGTATATAAGTATGAAAATCGACGTAAATCAGCTTGCAGAGCATTTAGCAAACACGCCTTTCCAAGTAAAAGGAATCTATCGATATTCTAGCTATACAGGTGTACCTTACGCTGATTATACAGATTCTTTTCCAGGATTTGTTTTTCCCCTTTCTGGAAAAATAGAATTTCAATTTAATGGTACCCCTTATATCTTTTCACCAGGAAAAGTTGTGCACGGGGGAGCGAAGATGAAACTAAATCAAAAAAATTTTGATGATACAAATTGGGAATATATTCTGGTTTTGTACAGGATATGTACGGAGAAATTAGCAGAGACAAGCTATTCACATCAGCATTTTGAATTACCGATAGGACATTCTCCCCGTCTTATCGAGTTAATTATGCGTCTATGGCATGTATATAATCAGCGTGGAGGTATATCAATGTTTCAGACCGAAATGCTATTTCGTGATGTATTGAATGAAGCCATATTATGTGTAGCTAATCGACAAAATAGCTGTGAATCACACACTCTATTCGAACGAATAACTACTTATATTCATGCAAACTATTATCAAAGCCTTTCCATTACCTCCCTTGCCGAACAATATAATGTTAATCGAAATCGACTATCTTATATATTTAGAAAGCATGCAGGGATGGGTCCAGCAGAATATTTATTAAACTATCGTATAAACATGGCTCAAAAAATGTTATTTACAAGTGATGTGCCTGTACAACAAATTGCAGAAACGGTGGGAATTACTGACCCCTTTTATTTTAGTAGAGTATTCAAGAAGCAATTTGGCATCTCTCCTACTGAATATCGAGATAAGTTCATCAATAATCCATGCTAAGTTCACCAAGCATCCATTCTCCACCAAACATGACTTTACTATACTAGTTGTATATCAGAGATTTTATGTTGGAGGAATTTTAATGCAAAAGATTAAAGGACTGTTATTTTTAATGCTACTACTAGCAGGTATATTGGGAGGTTGTCATAAATCGCCTGCTGAAGATAAGGCGTTAACTACAGAAGACATATCTTCATCAGCAGTTAATGTAGAAGAAACTGCTTGGCCTAGAACAATTAAAGATGCCCTAGGTAAGGAATTTGTCATCGAGAAAGAACCAGAAAAAATTGTTTCATTATGGTATTTTTACCCTGAAATTTTAGTTGCATTAGGTGAGCCACCTGCAGCTTCTACTGATAAAGAATATCTATCCACTTTGTCTTATTTAAACGGTAAGCTAGATTCAACAGAGGAATTAGGTGATAAATTGTCTCCTAGTATTGAAAAAACGCTATCGATTGGGCCTGATTATATTTTAGCAACAGAACATCATGAAAAATTGTATGAATCCCTAGAAAAAATCGCCCCAGTCATTACGTTGCAATCACAGGACATCTACGAAGACTGGCAATACGGACTTCGTACAGTAGCCGAGATTATCGGAAAAGACGATGAGGCGGAAAAAGTAATTGATAAAATGATGAAAGCTATCTCAACAGGACGTGAAGCATTAAAGTCAGTTCAAGGAGAGTCTGTAGCACTTATTTTGTCTTGGGATGGAAAAACGTTTAATGTTATTGGTGAAGATAACCCTGTTTATACACTTGCTTTTGATAAAGAAAAGGGCTTGGGTCTAACACCAGATCATACATTTAAGGGGAATCATAATCAATTCGCTGCATTTGAAGGCATTTCAACTATTCAAGCAGACCATATTTTCCTTATTGGTGATATTACAAAAAAGGAAGCATTAATGAGTGAGTTAAATCAAAGCAATGTCTGGAATAATATGAATGCCGTAAAAAAAGGTAATATTCATTTAATGGATACTTCCGCTATTACAGGAGGTCCATTAGCTATCGAGTACGCTTTACAAAATATAACAGAAGCCTTGCAAAAGGACGAATAATAGGAAAAATCTTTTCCAAAAGAAAATAAGGAGAGATAAATATGCAAGATCAAGTTATCCATATAAATGAGAAATTATCCGAATTAAAAGAGCTTTGGTCACCGAAAATTATTGGCGAAATACACGATTTTCAATTCAAAGTGGTGAAGATTGCTGGGGATTTTATATGGCATGAACATCAAGGGGCTGATAAGGTATTTATTGTGCTCGAAGGGGAGATGTTCATTGCTTTTCGAGATGGCCAGGTGAAAATATCCAAAGGTGAGATGTTTATTGTTCCTGGAGGAGCGGAACACATGCCCTTTGCTGAAAAGGAATGCCATATTATGCTTGTGGAGCCTAATGTTGCAAAAGGTAACTGATATTGAGCCTGAATAACCAACAGCAGAAGCTACTGATATTTTGTTTTTCCCACCAATAAAACAAAGGAGATCGTTTAGGTTATGTAAACGATCTGCTTTTGTTGTTCCTAAACTGGTACCTCAGCTATTCATGCATTAGTATTTTCTTCTATGTCATTTTATTTAATCTAATTTCACTATAAGATGTAGTTCGACTATCAAGTAATTGCTTTATTAGAGTGAAATTTTAGAGGTATAAAAATGAGTGTTTGAAAGAAATCTTATTATATCAGAAAAACAATAGAACAAAATTGAATAAAAATGTAGTTGTTTGTAAAATTCATCCAAAGTGGTAGTTTTGTCGGACTTTGAAATATTATTTCCTTATTTTAGAATTTTTTTATGAAAAGATTCCCTATATAACCAATGCAGTATTAAAATTACCTTATTTTTAGCGTTTATTTATTGGTAATGAAGTTATATTATTGTCTTGTAAAGCAAATTACAGTTTGATTGGGATATTTAATCATGAAAAATTTAGAAGATTGCTTTACATATAATTGGTTGGATTATTATTTGTGGGAACGATTTATACATATTTTTATAATCTTATAATTAAATAGCGCGATAATATTGTTCTCACAGAATAATATAATTTATTAAAATTCTGGAGGAATATACTATGACAAAACAAAACAAAGGTCGTAAATTTTTCGCAACTACAGCTACAGCAGCACTTGTAGCATCAGCAATCGTACCAGTAGCATCAGCTGCTGAATTTCAAGATGCAGCTAGTATTTCATCTTGGGCAAAAGAAGCTGTACAGTTTTTAACTGATAAAGGCTACATTCAAGGCGATGAAAAAGGAAACTTCAACCCAGCTGGTACACTTACACGTGCAGAAGCGGCTGAAATTTTATCAAAAGCATTAGATTTAAAAGCTACTGGCACTGAAGATTTTTCTGATGTTAGTGAAAATGATTGGTTCTATAATGCAGTACTTGCAACTTCACCAGAATTATTTGATGGTATGGGCAATGGCAAATTTGAGCCTAAAGCTCAATTAACAAGAGAACAAGCTGCTAAAGTTATCGTTCAAGGCTACCAATTAACAGGTAAAGCAGATCTTAGCCAATTTGCAGATGCTTCTAAAGCTTCTAAATGGGCTGTATCTTACTTAGAAACAGCTGTAGAAAATGGTGTAATCAATGGGAAAGGCTCTTTATTAGCACCACAAGATAAAATTAGTCGCGAAGAATTCGCTACAATGGTAAAACGTACGATTGATGCAGTTCAAGAAGTAACACCAGCTGTAGAAGCTGTAAAAGGGCTTAATGCAAAAGAACTTGAAGTGAAATTCAACACAGCTGTTGATGCAAAAGATGCAGCAATCACAACAAAATATGCTGTTGAAGGTGTAGCAATCACGAACGCAGTAGTATCTGAAGACGGTATGACTGTTATTTTAACAACAGATAAAGAAGTAAAATTAACAAATGGTAAAGTAACTGTAAAACCAATTAAAACAAAAGCGGATGCTAAAGTTCTAACTGAAGAGTTTAACAAATTAATCACATTTGCAGATACGACTCCTGTAAGCGTTAATTCTGTAGAAGCGAAAGGCACTACAGCTGTTATCACTTTCGACGAGCCTGTACAAAGTGAAGGAACAATCAGCTTAAATGGTACTGAACTTTCAAAAGATCGCTATACTTTAACTGGTAAGAAATTAACAATTAATGGATTAACAGCAGAACAATCTTACAAAGTAGACATTGTTGGTGCAACTGACTTTGCTAATAATATCGCAAATCCTATCGCAGTTAACTTCACAGTTTTGAAAGCAGACGTTGATAATTCAAAACCAACTGTTTCTACAGCAGTGAATGGTACAGAAATTACGTTTGATTTCTCTGAAGAATTAATGAAACAAAATCTTAATGCAGATGCAGAGACTAAAGAATATGCAAAAGTAACAGTAGGATCAACTGTATTCTATTTAACAGATGCTGATATTAAAGATACTGAGGATAAAACTGTATTCACGATTGATGCTGAATCTGCTTTAGGTACAGCTACATTCATTAATACAAACATTAAAGTTGAAGGACAAAAAGATTTAGCTGGTAATGCAGGTGATGCATTTGAGTTCAATGCTATTCTTTCAAAAGATTTAACACCTGCTACACTTGTTTCTACTGCTACTAAAATGTTAGTAGCTGATGATGTAAATGCTACTACAGACGTTGATGCATTATACCTTACTTTTAGTGAGCCAGTAAAAGTAGAAGGAAAATTAACTGTTAAAACACAAAATGGTATTGCTTACACTACTGGAAAAGAAACAGCAGTAAAAGCAGATGCTGGTTTCGATGTAGATGGTAACGGTAAAATCGAGGGTGCAGAGAAAAACACTGTAAAAGTTGACATGGATCTAGATAGCAATTCAACATACACTTTCGAGTTATCTGCTAAAGCAGTAACAGATTTAGCTGGCAATGTAACTGCTGATACTGTTACGTTCAATGTAACAACAGGCGTATTTGAAGCTACACCTGAAACACCAACAGATTCATTAGTATTCGGCGCTACTCCAGTTGTTGTAACTGACAATAACGTATTCACAGTTGAGTATGCTAAAGATGTGACTGCAACAGCTACAAATGCTGCTAACTACACACTTGGAGGAAAAGAACTTCCTGCAGGTACGCAACTTCAGTTTGTAGATGGTACTAAGAAAGTAAGATTCACTTTACCAGAAGGTTCTATCACGGCTAATGGTAATTATGTACTTGAAGCGAGCAATGTAGTAGATACAAAAGGTAACACGCTTAAAGGTGGAAAAGTGACAGCTCAAGTAGCACTTAAAGAAAATATTGTTCCTGTTGCTACTAAAGTAACTGCAGTAGATAGCAAAACATTTACAGTAGATTTCTCTGAAAATATTGCTGATCAAGCTGCACCAACTGGTGTTACTGTTAAAATTGCAGGATCAACTGTAGAACTTGCGTCTATTACAGTAGCTGGTGGTAAACTTACTGCCACAACTAAAGCTGACTATGCATTAACAGACAGCATTGTAGTTGAATTCAAATCAACAAACCTAGTTGATGCTAATAACAACAAAGTAAAAGACGGTTCTATTACAAAATAATTAAATCGCTCATTGAAAAGCCCTGTGGAGATTTCCACAGGGCTTTTTTAGTGTTTAAATAAGATCATGCTAATAGGAGAGAAAGACCTTTAGGCAAGGCAAGAGGTTGATTTCCGTTCCGCCAGCGTCCTTTCCAGGGGGCGTCCGATGAGCCGCTTCACCCAATTCTGTTCGCTTTAGGGTCTCCTCTGTGACGCTAAATCCCCTAGGAGTGACGCTGGCTCCACTCCAATCACCCATTCTGCAAAAGTGTTTTTTCCTTATTTTTCATACTAGCGGTAGCGATCAAAATAGCCCATGATTTGCATGATTAGAAAAAGGAAAGGTTTTTATTTTTAATGTAGAAAAGTGATGCGTGACAACACCTCTTCATAAACCTTCACTTTATTTGAAAACCTTTGCTAAAAAGATAACACTTTTGTGGGGTGGAGTGGAGGGCTACTTGACTCCCGTGGGATAACAAGACAGGCAAAACGCTAAACGGAGTGGTAGCGGAGGAAGCGATTCGGCGCTTGCCCACAGGAAAGTAAGTAGCCTGCAACGGAAATTCATTTTTACTTTTTACAAAATATGAAACCCCTTGGGAGATTTCCACAGGGCCTTTTTAATTAGTTTCTTATTATTTAATAATGCACTACAGAAGAAACACTAGTATTTCTGTAACGGTAAGCACAAAATAACAGGTTCTCAACTAAATACACAGCCAGTTGACCGAAACTAATCGACGACTGGCTGTGCATATTGAACGGCTATTTGTAAGGGAATTTGCTCGGGATAGGACCAAAGGCAATCCAATGGTACTTAAAGAATCTGCCCATCAATAGCACGACCATCCATGGAACAAAGAGGGCAAAAATAAAGCCCCCAATGCTCCAAAGATGATACAGAATACTATTACCACTAGTACTTAATTGTCTATAAAGGAAAAGGAAAAATGGATGTAGTAGATAGATGCCAAATGATACTGTTCCTAGATTGATTAAGCCATTTACAACAGCTTGGTTCCATTTATCATAGATCCAGAAAGAAAGCTGTAATAAGACAATACAGGCTGTAAAAGATTGTAGCTGAAAAACTAATTCAAATACGTTGCTGTTCACTAAATAGGATTGGGCTGAATAAACAAAGTAATATAAATACACATTATATATAGTAGAAATTAGCCATATACACCACAGAAAAAGTGTCGTGATAGGGGAATTTTCCCTTTTTAGCTGAAGCCATCCTTTGTATTTTTCAAAATAAATTCCTAAAAATGCCCCTGCTAAAAAATATAAGAGATACGAGAAAGCGATACTCCCTCTATAGGGATACTGCCAAAACTCTGCGTTTAATAGAATAAAGACCCATTGAAGAACAAACCCAATCCAAATTAAATAAGGAGATAGGGCTGGTTTTTTCTTTAAAATATATAGGAATAATGGAAACATAAGATAGAATTGGACGATTATAAATATATAGTATAGATGGGTATATGCTTTACCTAGCAATAGTTTTTCAAGAAATTGGACACTAAATAGGGAGCGCCAAGTGTCTGCTAAATCATGTGTTCCATAAAATTGCATAGCTGCATAATAAAAAATAGAAAAAAAGAGATAAGGAATGAGTATTTGGGTCACTCTTTTTTTATAAAAATGAATGATAAGCTCCTTTGTTAAATCCTTTTGTATATAATTGTAAAATAATACAAATCCACTTAAGAAAATAAAAGCAGGGACAGCGAATTTAGGGGCGATATTGAAAAATACATAAAGTGGATATAATTTTGAGTCACTAGATAAAGCCGTTACAGGTGTACTAGTAGAATGAATAAGAAGGACAGCTAGAATGGCTAAAGCCCGTGTAATAGCTAATTCATTAATATGTGCTCGCTTCATACGATCATCTCCAAAATAGTAATTATAGTATTGAATTCCCAGAATACTGTTTACATACTCTATTGGTATGCTTGTTAGTACTAATTTAGACAAGCTTTGTTGCCTAAATTTGTCTAAAGGAAACAGGTGGGTCGTTCATGAATTACTATAAAGCGCTTATATGTCAGAGAGATGTCAACAATAAAAAAGCTACTACGCTCGCTATGCGTAGTAGCTTTATGTTGTTATTTGGACAACTAGAATTATTTTCTGGGAAATAGAATGAAGAAGGAAGCTTGATTAAACTTCTGATAATGCAACAAGGATTCTACCTCTTGCTTGACCCTTCAGTAAAATAGGTAAAACATCAGGAAGTTGTTGTAGTGTTACCTCTTGCTGAATGAAATCATTAAGGTTTGCTGGTTTGAAATCAGTCGCTAAACGATGCCAAATGTTCAATCGAATGTCCATTGGGCAATAAACAGAATCAACTCCAAGTAAATTTACGCCTCTTAAAATAAAGGGAAATACACTTGTAGGAAGCTGTGTACCTGCTGTTAAACCGCTACTTGCAACAGCCCCACCATATTGAATTTGGCTTAATAAAGAGGCAAGTGGCTCTCCACCAACAGAATCAACAGCAGCAGCCCATTTTTGTTTTCCTAATGCTCTAATCTTTCCATCATAAACCTCTTCACGATTTACGATTGTAGTAGCTCCGAGTGATTGTAAATATTCATGTTCAGATTCTTTTCCTGTGCTCGCTTCAACTTGATAACCTAGTGTTGAAAGAATAGAGACGGCAAAGCTACCTACACCACCTGTAGCCCCTGTCACAAGAATTTTTCCCTTTTCAGGATGAATACCATTTTCCTCTAACTTTTGAACAGATAATGCAGCTGTAAATCCTGCAGTACCAATTATCATAGCCTCTTTAAGGGAAAGTCCTTTTGGAAGCGGTACAATCCATTGTGCTGGGATGCGGGCATATTCACTAAAGCCACCAAAATGGGAAACACCTATTTCATAGCTAGTCGCAATGACCTCGTCCCCCATTTTGAAGCGAGGATCCTCAGAAGAAACAACAGTCCCAGCTAAATCAATGCCAGGAACAAAAGGATAAGATGTAACGATTTTACCATCAGGAATAGAGGCAAGACTATCTTTATAATTAATACCTGAATAACTAACTTTAATTAATACCTCACCCTTTGGTAGATCTTCTAAAGTTAACGTGCTCACTTTCACTGTAAATGCATCATCTTTATTGACTACTAATGCACTAAAATTTTCTGCCTTCATCGTAAAAGTCCCCCTACAATTATATTCCATTAAACAGTATCAAAATTATTCTGACCGGTCAATATAAAATTGGATTGTTGCTACTCTTCATGTATAATAACTTCTATCAAGTTATCGGAGGCTCCTATGAAAAAGAAAGAGGAAGAACGCAAAAAACAGATTATGAAAGCAGCCTTTAACGCTGTTTCACAATTAGGTTATGATAAGGTTACACTACAAGACATAGCCAATCATGCCAGTGTCTCAAAAGGGGTAGTTCACTACTACTTTACAAGCAAACAAAACATTTTATTAGAATTACTTGAATCCACTACGAACAAAATCTACAGCTATGAAATACAAGAAATAGGCAAGCATCAAACAGCTATAGACAAGCTTCATGCCTACTTAAATGCTGTATTTGTATCCCCTATAGAAAATAAAAAATTTTATAGCGTTTATTTAGATTTTTTAGCTCAGGCAAATAGTAATGAAGAGTACAAAAGAATTAACTTAAAATTTTATGAGAATTGCTGGGGAATTGGACAAGAAATTATTGAATTAGGAAAAAGAGAAGGGGTCTTTAGTTCAGACATTGATTCCTTAACCTATGCAAAAATGATGCGGGCAATGATAGACGGTTCATTAATTCAGTGGTTAACATGCGATTTAGAAGAACAACATAAATTTTATAAAGAAACCTGTTTGAATAGTATTGTGCGATTATTAAAATAGGTAATTGAACAGCCTTATTACTATTGTAGTAAGGCTTCAGACTGTAGACAAACTCAATGAATTTTGAGTTTGCCTACAGTCTTTTTTCTTTTACAATAAAATAAAGTAAAGCCGTTGATTTCCACTACGGGCGGACGCTTTCCGCGGGCGGGGTCGAGCTGCTTCCCTCGCTTCGCTCAGTCCAGGATCTCGACTTTCCCGCTTTTCCCGCAGGAGTCGCCACCCTTCGTTCCAATCAACTTCTACATAAAGAATTCCTTATTCATCTATTGATAAAAAGTACACTTTCGAGGTGATCAACCATGATGACGAAAAATCAAATCAATGAACGTGAACAATTAGAAATGCTAACGATTGATCAATTAGTTCCCCAAGATCATTTAGTACGAAAACTAGAGGCGGCTATTGGAAACTGGCTACTTGGACGTGGCAAGTAGCTTAAGACAGCAACTATGCTCGAAGAGTATGCTAGATTTGGTTGTATATAACCAAATCTAAAAAAGAAATAGGAAGAAAAATGACAAAAGCCTTATTACTATTGTAGTAAGGCTTTTTTTTGCCGTTAAAAAGAAGAATAATTGAATGATTTTGGAAAATATTTATGAACATATTGCATTTATAGATAAAATTACCGTCAAAATTTTCGGAAAAAACTATAAAAAAAGAACAGTTTTAATATTTTGTTTAGTAATTTCTTACAAAAAAACGCATTAAAAAGGGAAAAAATGCTTTTCTATGCAGTGAAATAGCGTTTATGCATTCGTTTATACAAGAAAAAATCTATGTTTTTAATAATTTAAACTGTATAAAAATTTAAAATAATGTCGAGTTGAGTCAATGTTGCAATTTCTTTATACTGTGAAAGTAATTATTGGAGAGGAGAAAACATCATGAATAAAGAAGTGACAATTATTGGGGTGCCCATGGATTTAGGTCAAACAAGAAGAGGCGTAGACATGGGACCAAGTGCTATCAGATATGCAGGGGTAACTGAACGACTTGAGAGACTTGGTTATTCGATTTACGACGAAGGGGATTTAACTATTGACTTCGTACACGAAGATAAAGACGCAGAAGGAAAGACAAACTTAAAAAATTTAAAAACTGTCACAGAAAGTAACGAGAAGCTAGGCCAAAAAGTAGACCATGAAATTTCTTTAAACCGTTTTCCTTTAGTTTTAGGTGGAGACCATAGTATTGCTATTGGAACATTAGCAGGAGTTTCCAAGCATTATGAGAATCTAGGTGTCATTTGGTATGATGCCCATGGCGATTTAAATACTGGTGAAACATCTCCTTCAGGAAATATCCATGGCATGTCTTTAGCTGTAAGCTTGGGCCTTGGACATCCAGCACTTACAAATATCGGAGGCTATGCTCCAAAGGTAAAGCCTGAAAACGTTGTTATCATTGGTGCGCGTGATTTAGATCCTGGAGAAAAAAAGCTTATTAAGGAAATTGGTATTAAAGTATACACGATGCATGAAATTGATCGTTTAGGAATGACGAAAGTAATGTCAGAAACGATTGCCTATTTAAAGGAGCGCACAGACGGTGTTCACCTATCATTAGATTTAGATGGACTGGATCCAAATGATGCACCAGGTGTAGGCACGCCAGTAGCAGGTGGTATTAGCTATCGTGAAAGTCATTTGGCTATGGAAATGCTGTCAGAAGCAAATATTATTACTTCAGCAGAATTTGTTGAGACAAACCCTGTTTTAGATCAATACAATAAAACGGCTATTGCTGCGGTAGCTTTAATCAGCTCACTATTTGGCGATACATTACTTTAAGCCATGAATAGAAGTCATTTTGTATCCCAGAAGGAAGAACTTTTCTTAAAAAATTAGGTCGCGACAACCAACTATAAGAAAGTAGCTCTCCCTATAGTAAGTTTACAATACAATTTAGCTATTCAATAGCCTTTATTTTGTCAGAAAATTGACAGTTCATAAAATATATAAAACAGTTTATCTATTAACATTTAAATTTTAGATTGTTATCTGTTTTGTACGAAAAAAAGAAAGTGCTTACACAGATAATGAATGTAAGGAGTTTTTTATGGCAGCAGAACAATATGAATTAAAAAGAAGTATGAAAGCAAGACACTTATTTATGATTTCACTTGGTGGATGTATTGGAACTGGTTTCTTTCTTGGATCAGGCTACACGATTAACCAAGCAGGACCAACTGGTGCCATCCTAGCTTACTTAGTAGGCGGAGCAGTTATGTATTTAACAATGCTATGTTTGGGTGAATTGTCTGTTGCTATGCCGGTATCAGGCTCATTCCAAACGTACACAACAAAATTTATCGGTCCTGCTACTGGTTTTGCCGTTGGATGGTTATACTGGCTAGGTTGGGCAGTAACTGTTGCTCTTGAGTTTTTAGGGGCTGGACAACTTATGCAAAGATGGTTTCCTGATTCACCAGTATGGATGTGGTGCTTAATATTTGCTGCACTACTCTTTGTATTGAATGGTTTATCAGCTAAAGCATTTGGTGAAGCAGAATTTGTTTTCTCTAGCATTAAGATATTGGCAATTATTATGTTCCTAGCGGTTGGTGGAGCAGCTATGTTTGGGCTAATTGATATGAAAGATGGAACAAATGCCCCATTCCTTACCCATTTTTATGAGGGTGGATTATTTCCTAATGGTGTAACAGCACTGCTTATTACAATGATTACCGTGAATTTTTCATTCCAAGGTACAGAATTGATTGGTATTGCTGCTGGGGAGAGTGAAAATCCTGAAAAGACTATTCCTAAATCTATTAAGCAAACTGTTTGGCGTACGTTGTTCTTCTTCGTGTTATCCGTATTTGTACTTGCAGCTATGATACCAATGGATAAAGCAGGGGTGGTGGAAAGTCCATTTGTAGTCGTATTAGATAGCATAGGTATTCCATATGCAGCAGATATTATGAATTTTGTTATCCTAACAGCTTTATTATCTGTCGCAAATTCTGGTCTTTATGCTGCAACACGTATGCTGTTCTCATTATCTGTCGAAAAGATGGCAAGTCCTGTTTTAGGGAAAGTTAATAAAAGAGGTATCCCAATGAATGCGTTACTTATCACACTCGCTGTAGCAGGTCTATCATTACTGTCAAGTGTATTTGCTGCTAATACAGTTTTTGTGTGGCTATTATCTCTAGCAGGTTTAGGTGCGCAAATTGGTTGGATTGCGATTACAGCATCTCAAATTGCATTTAGACGCTCCTATATACGTCAAGGAGGAAAAGTAGAGGATTTAAAATTCAAAGCGCCATTGTATCCAGTGATCCCTATTTTAGGTTTATTAGCGAACTGTATTGTTATGGCAAGCTTAGCTTTTGATCCAGCTCAACGTTTAGCACTCTACTGTGGTGGAGCATTCTTCATTGGTTGTTATATCGTTTATTATTTAAAAGTGAAAAAAGTGACGAATTTAGAAATAAACCAACAAGAAGTCCAATTAAAATTAAATCAAAAAATATATCTTTAATATCAAAGAGTAGCTACTTACATGGCTACTCTTTTCTTCATAGATAAGCAACAACAAAGACGTATTTAACAAAGAATAGTTCCAATAATAAGAGAAAAAAATTATTGTTTTTCGATAAATAAATATTGAAATAAGATAATTTATCATTTATTCTTCATACAAGAAGCAATTTAATTATGAACAAGTTCATTTGAGGTGGATTCATGTTGAAGAATTTTATTAAAGACTTAGGGGTCTTTACATATCATCAATCATTATCTTGTATTTTTCCTGTTGTGATATTTGCTACACTTGCACTCTCTAAAGCCATTCAAGTACCTGGAGTAGGAAGATATGACTTTATTCTGGTAATCTGTCTATTGACTCAGTACTTGATGTATAAATTTGGTTTAGAAACAAAGGATGAAATAAAAGTCATTTGTTTGTTTCACATTATTGGGCTCGTGCTCGAACTATATAAAGTGAATTTCAATTCTTGGTCATATCCTGAAGAAGCGTGGACAAAAATAGGGGGTGTGCCTTTATATAGCGGATTTATGTATGCGAGCGTGGCAAGTTACATTTGCCAAGCCTGGCGTAGGTTTGATTTGAAAATTGTAAGTTGGCCAAAAAGTTATGTAGCTATTCCACTTGGAGCCATTATCTACTTGAATTTTTTCACACACCATTTTATTTATGATTTTAGATGGCTGTTAATGGCACTACTATTTATTGTGTTTTATCGTACTATTGTAAAATTTACAGTACGGAACAAAGTCTTTAAAATGCCCATCGTTGTATCGTTCTTTTTGATTGGCTTTTTCATTTGGATTGCTGAAAATATTGCAACGTTCTTTGGAGCATGGTCCTATCCAAATCAAGAGGCGTCTTGGTCGATTGTTCATTTTGGTAAAATCAGTTCATGGTTTTTACTTGTAGTCATTAGCATTATGATTGTTGCACAACTTAAATTGTTCTATCGTGATGTAGGTGAAAATTTGGAGAAGAAATCATTCAATATATGACATTCATTTATAGAACCAGAGAACTTCTAAGAAAATAGTATGGGCTTTTGATAAACTAGTATTTTTACCTTGTACCCATGTCCTTTCATTAAACTGTCCCTTTTTTAGCGTGCAATACTGCTGTAGACTCCTTTTTAGAAGAGGATAGGGGGAATGATAATGGTGACAGATATTCGAATGATAAATAGAGCTTGTACAGATGGAAAACAAATAAAACAATTTTTAGAAGGTGCACAAACTGCATTTCTTGGTTTGGTAGATCAACATATGCCATATGTTATTCCGCTAAATTATGTCTACAAAGACGGAAGTTTTTATTTCCATGGAGCCAACGAGGGAAGAAAAATAGACATTCTAACAACTAATCAGAATGCATGTATCACAATAAGTGAAAATTATGGAACAATGGTAGACCCTATTCCTGCTTTGACTGATACGGCTTATATAAGTGTAGTAGCAAATGGTTTAGTGGAATTTGTTACGGATTTAAATGAAGCTACTGCTGCTATGCAGGCAATGCTTGATAAATATGTACCAGATTATTACCAAGTACGCATATCGAAAAATATCAATCCTCTTTAGGGAGTGCAACCCTTGTTCTGAAAGTGAAACCGAGCAGTATAACTGCAAAGGAGAATAAAATAAATAAACAAATGCAATATTACGCAGGTAGAGTGGTAACACAGGATATGAGTCAAAAATCTACTGCTACAGTAAACAATCCAACAAATTAATTATCGGAAAAAATGTAAGGCTTGGGATTTTACCTAAGCCTATTTTTGATATAGTTATAGTTCATTATGAAACTATCTATGAGTTTGCTAACATCAAAAGAAGAGTTAGAAAGATGTTTTTATCTAACTACCTTAATAATAGATATAGTCAAGCGTAAGTGCTATAATGCCTGTGAAAAATCATTGGAAAACAAGTGGGGAGAAGGAGAGGGCAATACAGTTGAATATATTAGTTGTTGACGATGAAAAGGAAATTGCAGATTTAATAGAACTTTACTTAAAAAATGAAAACTATCATGTATTTAAGTTTTATACGGCTCAAGAGGCTTTAGCATGTATTGAGCATGAAAAAGTAGATTTAGCTGTTCTGGATATTATGATTCCTGATATAGATGGGTTTACTATTTTACGAAAAATCCGGGAAACACTGAATTTTCCGGTGATAATGCTTACGGCAAAGGAAGAAGAAATCGATAAAATAAATGGATTTTCTCTGGGAGCAGATGATTATATAACAAAGCCATTTCGTCCATTAGAGTTGGTTGCCCGTGTAAAGGCGCAAATACGAAGATTTACTCTGTACAACCAAGGTTCGAAGCAACAGGAAGATATCATTGATTTTGCTGGCTTGGTGATTAATAAAAACACTCGACAAGTCTTTTTAAATGAAAGACCCATATCCCTTACACCTACGGAATTCGCTATTCTTTGGTATTTATGTGCGAATAGAGGGACAGTTATTAGCTCAGAGCAATTATTCCAAGAAATTTGGGGGGAAAAGTACTTTAGCAGCAATAATACGGTAATGGTTCACATTCGACATTTACGGGAAAAAATGAAGGATGCTGCGGAGAACCCAAAGTATATTAAAACGGTTTGGGGAGTGGGGTATACCATTGAAAAATGAGTTTAGCAAACTGAAAAGGAAAATGGTTTTACAAATTATTTCGATACTTGTCATCGCTAGCATCATAGGCTTTTTTATTAATTTTGCATTTATTGATGGGGTCTTACAAGCTCCTTTTGCAGATGCTTTTATTGCTTTTTGTGAAAATGTCCTGCAGCTTGATTTTTATGCTGCAAGCAATGCCTATCATGTGTTGTTTCGACAAAATAAATCGCTTTGGCTTGCGACAGGATTTATTTTATTATTATTGATTATTTTTTATATCGCCTTGTCTCGATTTACCCGATATTTTCATCAAATTAGTTCAAGTATTACCATGCTTGCAGATGAGTCAGGGAAGGAAATTGAGCTCCCAGCTGAACTCGATTTTTTGGAGAAAAAATTAAATAGCGTGAAATATAAATTAGAAAAGCGTGCAAGGGATGCGCAAGAAGCTGAGCAACGAAAGAATGATTTAGTTGTCTATTTAGCGCATGATATTAAAACACCCTTAACATCCATTATTGGCTACTTAAGTCTTTTAGATGAAGCGAGGGATATGCCTGTAGAGCAGAAAGAAAAATATGTGGCGATTACATTATTTCATTTTCTAATCACACATTTTTTTGTAGTTATAATAATTCTCTATAAACCAGCTTGTTGTTGGTATTGTAGAAATAAAGATGCCTCTGACAGTCGTTTAAAGAAGTAGTATCTGATTTATTGTGGAATCATTCGAATCGGAAGGTACATTAATTGATAGATAATTTATTAATTTTAATCTTCAGAAAAATGATATATAGTAAATATGATCAAATACATTCATCTTTAAGGAGGATACTATGGGGAGATTAGTTCATTTTGAAATTCATGTAAGTGATATGGAGCGGGCAAAGGATTTTTATGGGGAAGTTTTTGGATGGTCATTTCAGGACTGGAGTGAATATGCAGGAATGCCTTACTTCGGTGCTGTGACAGGTGAAGATGATGAACTTGGGATTAACGGTGCTTTAATGCAACGTCAAGGTCCTTCACCAGAAACAAACCAAGCGTTGAATGGCTTTGCTTGTACAATGGGTGTTGAAAGTTATGATGTAACGGAAGCAAAAATTCTTGAAAATGGGGGCAAAGTAGCCATGCCAAAGTACGCATTACCAGGAATGGCATGGCAAGGCTATTATATTGATACGGAAGGCAATGTATTTGGTATTCACCAGCCCGATAAAAATGCCAAATAGTAATGAGGGGGTGATATCACTCTAAGAAGGAGGGAATCCGCTTCTAAAGAGGTGAGAGCTGCTCCAAAATTGTGAAAAACCCACTCATAAGCAGTTGAAAAACTATAAAGCAGAAAGACCTATGTTTCGAGAAAACGAGCATAGGTCTTTTTTGATCATCCGATAGGTAAATGTGGAGATTTGTAAATATGTAATGTTTTATTTTGGTAAATTTGGTATCGTTAAATGAGGTAAGTTATCAAATGATACATAGTATGCAAGGAGAAATAGCAATGAAAAAAAGAAGGCGTATGTTATTTTTATTCGCACCAATATTGATTTTAGCATCTTGTAGTATTAAGGACGAAAGTGTTACTGCTAATGAGAAAAAGTATATTTCATCGATTCAGAAAAAGGAAGTCTATGAGATTCAACAGCCTGCAAAAGTCAATATTGCTAGAGGTTCAATTATCAAAAATATGAATAATGCTTTAAATATTAATGAAATTGAAAGAGGACTCATGAATTTATCGGTGAATCATTTCTCAACAGACAAGTTTTATATGCAGCAAGGCCAATATTTAGAAGAGAAAACGATCAACCAATGGTTAAGTAGAAAGACAGAGGAAGGTATTGGGTTAAATCCAGCCATTGAAACTAGAAGTGACAATGTATTAGAGGATGAAAAAAAGTATCCTTTGATTCTCTCACATGTGTTAGAACAAAACTTTATTAATAAAGAAAATAACAAAGTAGAGGGACTATCGGTTGCCATCTCGTTAAATGAATTTTATGATATACGAGTTTCCGATGCCAATGGTTTAATTTACACAGGCCAAGTGAAAGTAGATCAAAATGATGATGATATCAACGATGTTAAAAATTACGGTAAGGAAGTAGCTAAAAGGATTCTTGAGGATATTAGAAAAAATGAAAAATATCCTAGAGTTCCTATTTATTTAACTTTATATCAAGAATCTAATATAAACGATATTATTCCAGGCATATTTTTAGCTGAAACCTTTATTCCTAAAGATGCAGATACCATAACAAAATGGTTTGATATAGATAAAAAGCATTATGTATTCCCATCAGAAGCTTTATATAGTTTGGACCAAAATATGTATAATAAATTATTAATTTTTAAAGAGGATATTCAAGGTGGATTTAAACATTTAAATCCTAAAATCATGGGAAAACTTCGTTATGAAGATGGTAAATTAACAGATATTGATCTGGAAATACATGTACCACTGGTTAACGATATTGAATTAATTGGCTTGTTACAGCTCACTAGTACAAAAATAAATACAATTTTATTTGACTATATCCCCATTACCATTCGGGTAATCGATCAGAAGCAGGATGTTGGAATTGTTCTCTGGGACCCAACGGAAAAACAAATTTTTGCATCACCTATTTGAATATTTTAAATTTCGTAACTTGTATTTATATCGACTGTAATTGAAGAACCATCATTATTATCAAATTTCATGAACCATTGACCAGCTTGGCTTGCATCCAACTCGTAAGTTGAAGTCAATGATTGTCCAGATTTAATGATCTCTCCGTCTATCCAAACCGTTCCATTAGGTGCAGTTAATATAAACCTAATAGATTGTGAGCTGTTATTTTTCACATAAATTTGAATTGTAGCAGTGCCATTACTAGGTGCTTTAAAATTAAAGCTCATCGAACCCTGACCAGTTGGAAAGGTAGAAGACGTTGTAAGAAGGGAATCATCACTTTTTTCAGCTGTGGGGGTAGAATGAGATTCCTCAGCGGAAGCACCAAGGTTCGGCGGAATAGATGATTTGTGTATAGGATCTTCTATAAAAGATGCTCCACCAATTGGAAATATTAAAAGAGTAACTATAAATAAAGAGGCAAATTTTCTCATGATTCCTCCGCTTAAATATTATTAAATTATAACAATAATACCTTTATTTAACTTTGTAGTAAATATTATTTTGTATGCGCATTTTTCATTTGTAAAGGACCTTCAAAAACTAAAAAGTATTTCATTGCAATTTCTGCCATGAATGATTATTATGAAAATGATAATCATTTTCAATTAAAGGGGGGAGAGTAGCAATGAAAAGACACCTTATTATTGGAATGCATTTAGCTGTTTACGGGAATCATGGCAAACAGGGCGCCTTGATAGACGAACATATTGCATTTGCGCAGCGTGCTGAGGCAGCGAAATTAGATTTTGTATTTAAAGCGGATTATTTAATAGCTCATCCAGAATTAATGGCTAAAATGAAAGGAACAGTTGGCTTAGATCCTAGCTTTTTAATGGCGATGGTGGCAAGAGAAACGAAACAGATTGGCTTAGTAACAACGATTTCCACATCCTTTACGCCACCTTATCTGATTGCTCGTCAATTGCAGTCCTTAAATTGGATTAGCGAAGGACGAGTTGGATGGAATATCGTCACTTCTATAGATGGCGCCTATAATTTCAGCAATGAGCCCATGCCTTCTTCCGAGGAGCGTTATGCTAAAGCTGCAGAATGTACAGCGGTGGTCAAGCAGCTATGGCATAGTCATCCCTATGAAACATTAGAAATGGATGGAAAATTAGAGAAAATAATAGAGCTTGTTAAGCCAATTGAGCATGAGGGCGAATTTTTCCATATAAAGGGTCCCCTCAATCTCCCTATGCATCCAGCAGGAGAGATTCCGCTCTTCCAAGCAGGTGCGTCGGATGTTGGGCGGCGATTTGCGGCTACGGTTTCCAATGCGATTTTTGCGGCTGCACCAGCCATGGAGGTGGGTATTGAGATGCGTAATGATTTACGTCAGCAGGCTATAGAAGTAGGTCGTTCAGCCGACGATATTCGCTTATTACCTGGACTCTATTTCTTTATAGGGGATACATATGAAGAAGCACTCGAAATGCACCGGCAAGCATATGCACATTTAACACTTGAGCGACGCTACAGAGCTTTAGAATCTGTGATTGGTATGGATGTTCGTCATTTGGCACTTGAAGATCAGGTAACGGTTGATATGCTGCCATCAAAAGATCAACAAGTATGTAGTAAAACACATGCAGAATTGGTACGTCGTTATATTATAAACAATGAACCAACTGTCGCAGTATTGTTAGCACGTCCAGAGGTAATTGGTTCAGCCCACCTTGTAGCAATTGGTACACCACAGGATATTGTCGATCAAATTGTTACTTTTTATGAAGAGGGTGCATTGGATGGCTTTATTGCCATACCAGGTGGACCTGCGAAATCTTTGGATTTGTTCTTTAGCAACGTTATTCCCATGTTAGTGGAGCGGGGGTTATTCAGAGCTGAATATGAAGGTAGCACATTACGTTCCCATTTAGGCTTAGATGTGCGCTCTCCCATTAATAGCTGAGAAAGGGCAAGCCATAAGCTTTGCCCTTTTGTTGCTAGAAACTCATTCGAATATTAATAGGGTAAAGATAAGGTGATTCGGGTTGTTCGATTGTTACCCAATCATCAATATGGATAACAGGTAAGCTAGCACCCTCATATGTTGATTGACTAATTGTACCGACCGCTTCAATCCATGTATCTTCTGTGAGTGAAGGAGCGTCTGAAAACTCTGCCAGAAAGCCGACGATACTGGCATCGGCGACACAATGCGTAATAAGAAACCTTGAAATCACTAGTTGCTTTTCTGTAAAACTTTCTTCTTTTAAAACAAAGCCCTTCAACTGTATTTTCTTCCCTAAATAGTTAGCCAAATTTTGATTAATTTCCTCGTAATAGATCGTATAGTCCTCATCGGTCATTTTCAGCATAGATTGTTGGGATAACTGTTGCTTTAATTTGTCATATTGCTTTTTTGTCATTTCCTGTTTTTCTTCCATCAGTCTGGGATCAGCATCATGCTCATCATAGATGTTTTCATCAATCGTTTCATTTGAAGTGAGGTAATCCTCAATTTTAGATGATTGATTTTGCTGGGTGAGAATAAATGCACCACCCTTTTTATCAGCGATGGATGCATCTAAAATTTTTGCTGGCACGAAGAAGCCTGTCATTATTGGTGTCATAATAATGAGGTAGGCTATTATTTTTTTTCGGGTAAAGGTTGTGTGACCATGATCGTGATGGGAGCAGCATGCTTGTCCCGTTTGATCACATGAATGGAGAGCCTTTGAAAAAGATATAACTCTTGTCACTTGAACAAGAAATAGTATAAAAAATATAATGGCGGCTGTTTTACTTAGCCCTTCATATTTAGGGTTGATAAATTTTGTTAGTTCTCCGGTCCAATGCAAGTTGGCAATCATAGCCGAAAAGGCGAGTAACATTAAGGCTCTTAACGCTTGTTGAACGTGAAATTTCATGGTTTTCCCCCTTAGAGATACGCTGAAAGAATCCATATACTAATGTAGACAACTGTAGCCACTAAGGCGATTAACCAAAAAACAAATTTTAAACGAAATACGCTCATCAACATAATGGTATTTTTCAAATCGATCATAGGGCCAAAAATAAGAAAGGCCAGAATAGATGGGGTGGAGAAAATGGCACTAAAGGATGCACCAATAAAGGCATCTGCCTCAGAGCAAAGTGACAAAATGAAGGCTAAGCCCATCATAACTAGAATGGAGGAGGGTTCACCTTCTCCAATGGCTACAAGTGTTTTGGTAGATACATAGGTTTGTACAAAGGCAGCTAAAAATGCCCCGATAATTAAGTATTTACCCATATCAAAAAATTCATCGATGGCATGTTTGACCATATTTAATAATTTGGTGAAGAAGGATACCTGTTGATTAGAGGTTGTTAATGAGTAGGGCTGTAAAGAGCTCTTAAATTGGGATCCTTTAAAAAATAAGCTGGTAAGTAATGCTACTACAATAGCGATGACAAAGCCTACGAGCATTCGCAGGCTCGCTATTTTTAAATCATTTCCAAATGCCATATAAGTAGAAAGAATAACAACGGGATTAATAAGTGGACCAGTTAACATAAAGCCTATAGCTGCATGTATAGGTACGCCTTTGACAATCAATCTTTTAACAATCGGAACAATCCCACATTCACAGGCTGGAAATAATGCACCTACAAGACAACTCATAATAACGGCCATCACAGGGTTTCGAGGAATCCACCTTTGGATATATTCCTCTGTTATAAAAATCTGAATAAAGCCAGCAATCATTATTCCAATTAAGACAAATGGTAATGCTTCAATTAAAATACTTAAAAATATCGTATTTAAATTGAATAATGAGGAACTAAGATCGTTTAGTGCTGAGAAGTTGAATAACACTAGTGGTAGCATGCCTATGAATAGAATGAAGAGCAACCAAAAATTCAATACATATTTGGAAAAATGGAGACGTTCCACATAGACCTCCTTAAAGTGTAATGGTTACGTTTTAATTTAAGATATGACATAGATGACATTGTTAGCACTTCAAAAAAGGAAAGAGAAAGTAAAAATTGATACCTACCATCTTTTTACTTTCCCTCTATATCGAATTATTTATGAGAATACTTAGTTCTATATTGTTTAGGGGTAATCCTATAAAAATGTATCTTTTTAGCAAAGATTTTTCCTGTTCTTTTTATGAAATTCATCACTTCTCCAAATTGAATAAGAGCCTATTCTTACTCTGATTATACAAATCATGGCTATTTTGTTTTCTACAGCTAGTGCGAAAGATAAGAAAAGACACTTTTGCAGAATTGTTGATTGGAGTGAGGCGGTTCAACGGACGCCTCCTGGAAAGGACGCTGGCGGAACCTCTCACCTTGCTAAAGGTTTTTTCTGTTAGAGACATGAGCTTTTTTAACAACATGAAGAAGTCCAGTGAAACATTTTCACTGGATTTAGGTAATGAATTAATATGCTATAGGGTGAATTTTTTGAGCTCATTCATCAAAGTATTAGTCATAGCTTCAAGATCGTCTATCTTAGCACTAATTTTTTGGAAGGAAAGTAGCTGTTCTTGCGTTGATGCTGATATTTCTTCTGTGCCAGCAGCCGTTTCTTCTGTTATAGAAGAAATATTTTCAATAGTACTATTTACTTGCTGGCTCATTTCATTCGTTTGCGCCATTTCTTTTGTGAGATTTTGTAAATCGCGATAGATATTTGTTATGTGCATGGTAATAGCTGAGAATGATTGTTCTGTTTCTACCATGGATTGAGATTGCTCATTTGATAGCAGATAACCTCGTTCAGCCGTAGTAAGGATGTGCGTAATGCCACCTTGAATATGCACGACCATTGAGGTGATTAAATTCGTAGCATTCTCCGTTTCAGAAGAGAGCTTTTTAACCTCCTCGGCAACAATGGCAAACCCTTTGCCTGCTTCTCCAGCTCTTGCAGCCTCGATAGCAGCATTTAGTGCTAATAAATTTGTTTGGCTGGCAATCGTATGGACAGCATTGGCTGCGCCTTCAATTTCCGAAGTGAATTGAGAGAATTGAGTTACAGCTTCCTTAATATCAAGTGATGTGGTTGAAATATCCTTTGCAATGGAAGATTGTTTTTCTAATGAATATTGACCATTTTGAACAGCCTCCAGAGCTTGTTTACCAGTGTCAGCCGATTGCTCACTTGTACGCATTACATCCCTAAATTGATCTGCCATAGTATTCATTTGGAGTGCCACTGATTGAATGTCTTCTGACATCGTATAGCTGCCTTTTGCTAATTCGTCGGTTGAGGTAGCGACTTGATTACTACTTTCATGAATATTGTTCATATGGCTCGTCACTTCTTGTGTAAACAAATTAACATCCTTTCCAATAGTATCAATGGATTGTACAGTACTTTTTAAATTATTCATCATGTCTGCAAAGCTTTTTGTTAATTGATCAATCTCATATCGACTGTTTGCTTGATAGGAAAGGGTAGAAGTATCCATTGTTAAGTTTCCTGTTGCTGCGGCCTGTGCGCAATTTACAATCTGATTAATGGGTTTGGTAATTCTTTTCGCAGCTACATAGGAATAAAGTATCGTAGCAATAATTAATAGCACACTACCTATGATGGTAGAGGTTGTAATGAAACCTATTTTTTGCTTCGTTACTTGGATCATTTCTTGATACCATTCGTTTGTTTCTTTTTTGAGCAAATACATATCGTTTAAAATTCCTTTAATTCGGATGGACTGCTTTTTAATTTCTGAGCGATTGTTTTCTTGAAACCCGCTTTCAGTCGCCTTTTCTAGATTTTCAAATTTACTAGCTATTTTTTCGACGATTGTCTGATGTTCAGGTAATCTCGTTAGAGAGGCTAATGCCTCTAAATTACTTTTTGTTTCATGTAAAATAGCGAGCGCTTCATTTTTATTGGCTTCACTATCTAAGTAGGTAAAATTATTTAAAGATTGACTGGCAACAACTAAGCTTTGCTCTAGTTCTTTTACTGCAAGTAAAAGTTTCGTATCATCCTGTGCTGTTGTTTGGATCGTAAATGTTTGTAGGATAATAAAGCCAATCATAGCCATAGCCAGTACGATTGGAATCAAGGTGTTCATAAATAATTTCTTACGTAGTGTCACTGGTCATTCCCCTTTTCCGCAGTAACTTTTATCGTACCTGAAATAATGGCTTCTTTGGCTTTTTCGATGGTTGTCTGTTGCTCAGCTGTCAGTTGGATTACACGAATATCTGCTAGTCCCACACCTTGATCCGCTAAACCTAATGTAAAGGATTTTTCCTTAATTTTCCCATTTTCAACTAATGTCTTTGCAAGTTGATAGACGGCAAGGTCAACATTTTTAAGCATGGATGTGACAACCGTTTTTTCGGCAACAAAAAACTGATCGATATCAACACCCGCTGCATAGATCCCCATTTCCTCGGCCTTTTTTATCGCCCCAAAGCCAGTAAAGCCTGCTGCATGGTAGATAAAATCAACGTTATTTTTGATATACCTTTCTGCTATCGCTGCACCAGCCTGGGTATCGTCAAAGGTACCAGCATAATCTCTCATAATTTCAATCGATGGCTCTACATAACGAGCTCCTTCGATAAAACCATTTTCAAAATGGTGGATAACAGGAGCATCTGCTCCACCAATGAAGCCAACTTTTCCTGTTTTGCTTGTCATAGCGGCAATCATCCCAACTAAAAAACTACCTTCTTGTTCTTTAAAGGTAATTGATATGATGTTGTCAATTTCAGATTGTCCGTCAATCAGTATAAATTGCTGAGAGGGATTTTGTTTTGCAGTCTTTTCTAGTGCTTCTTGTACAGAGAACCCGAGACCAATGATGATATCATATTTTTCTGCTACAAGCTCATTCAGCTTTTCCTCGTATTTACCATCAGGAGCCTCTTTGTAATCAAACAAAATGCCTAGCTCATCGCGCGCCTTTTCTAAGCCTTTAAAAGCAGAATCATTAAATGATTCATCGCCTAGTCCTGCATCTGATAGTAAAATACCTATCCTATATCCTTCAGTTGATGTTTCTGTCAGTGCTGAGGAACAGCCTGCTATCAACAGAGTGATCAAAAGAAAGCTAGTGATTAATTTCTTCAAATTATGTGTACCTCCTGTTGTGTATAAAATATATATCGGCAAAAACTTAATATTTTTAGTCTGATGTCAGACATCCACGAAAATATTTTTTTTAGCATGTCTAAGAATAATGATTCATTTCTATATACATAATAAGTTAATAATATAAAGCAAGATTACTATTAAAAGGTTTCCGTCGCACTTCTTGTATGTACAGCACTATAAAAGCCTAACGCAAATAGCGTTAGGCTTTACTACATGTTCTAAACAGCGCCGAATAATTTTAATAAATTAATAATAATAATGCCAATTACCCCAAAGTCTGAATCACCGAAGGTAGTCCCTTCATAACCAATGTCTCCCATAAAAATAAGGAGTAAGGCTGGAATAAAGCTAATTAATAAACCATTGGCAAAGGCTCCGGACATCGCACCAATTCTACCACCAGTAGCATTTCCAAAGACACCCGCTGCAGCACCTGTGAAGAAATGTGGAACAAGACCTGGCACGATGACTTTTAGTCCGATGAAGGGGAGAATAAACATGGAAACCAGTCCTGCTATAAAACTAAAAATGAAACCAATAATAACGGCATTTGGTGCAAAAGGGAAGATGGTTGGACAATCAAGTGCTGGTTTTGTGTTTGGTACAAGCTTATCTGCAATGCCTTTGAAGGCTGGAATAATTTCAGCAATTAACATCCGTACACCTGCTAAAATAATATAAACACCCGCTGCGAATGTAATCGCTTGCATAATAGCGAAAATAATAAAATTAGAGCCCGCAGATAATTGTGTCTCAATATAGGAAGGGCCAGCAAAAAGAGCAACAATCACAAAGAACACACTCATTGTTAAAGAAATAGCAACGGAGGTATCTCGTAAAAAGCCTAATGATTTCGGAACCTGTATATCCTCTGTGGATTTCATTTTATTACCAAAGAGCTTACCAATCTTTGCAGAAACATAATAGCCAACACTGCCAAAGTGACCAACAGCAAAGTCATCACTCCCTGTTATTTGTCGAACTGTCGGCTGTAAAATGGCAGGGAACACGACCATACAAAGTCCAAGAATGATAGACCCAACAAGAATAAGAGGTGTACCACTCATCCCTCCAACTGATAATGAAGCGGCGATTAAACAAGCCATAAATAATGTATGATGTCCAGTTAAAAAGATATATTTTAATGGCGTAAATCGCGCAAATAGTAGATTCATAATCATACCAAATACCATGATTAGTGCAGTAGCTGTACCAAAATTAGTCTGAGCAGCTGCCACGATGGCCTCATTGTTGGGAATGACTCCCTGTACTTGAAAGGCATGATCGAACATTTTACTAAAATGATCTAAAGAGCTAATCAAGACAGTGGCACCAGCTCCGAGGATGACAAAGCCCATTATCGTTTTTAATGTACCTGACAGAACAGTGGAACTTGATTTTTTTTGAATAAGTAAACCAATAAAAGCGAATAGGCCGACTAATATAGCTGGTGTTCCTAAAATGTCATGCATGATAACATCTAACATACCAACACCTCATCCTATCCAAATTTTTAATGCTTAAAGCAACGGTTCAAGCTTTTCTTTTATTTCTGAAATACTCATCATATTTACGATGCTCACAATGATTCCTTTGTCTTTCGCTAATTCATTCACGATATCTGCTGCCCCTAAATAAATATCTGCTTTCTCCGCCTTGGCAGACGCTAAATCTGTATGCGTTACCTCTGCATCTTTCCCCAAAACTTCTAATGCTTTTTTAACATTCAATTCTAAAATAAAGCTACTTCCTAAACCGCTTCCACACACGACTAAAATTTTCATTCTGTTGACTCCTTTGTCGTATATTGTTTGATTTTCTCCCATATCATGTCCGCATGTTGACAGGCGATTAGGTCATCAATCTGATCGGTTTCTTGTAAGACTAATGCCAAATCAGCCAACACCTGTAGATGTGAAGCATTGTCAATGGCAGCTAGCACAATCAGTAGGTAGACAGGCTGATTAGGGCTAAAAAAAACAGGCTTTTGTAATCGTAGCAAGCTTATGGCTAGTTCAAGAACCCCATCAGATGGCCGTGCATGAGGAATGGCTACTTTGGGTGTGATGACAACGTAAGGACCATAGTGTTCAATAGATCGAATCATGGCTTTGACATAGCGCTGTTCAATTTTGTGTTGCTGTACTAATGGGCTAGCCGCTAAATGAATTGCTTCTTGCCATGATCGGACAAAGTTTGCAAGCTGTATACAATCTTTTGTCAACAGCTTGGTTAGCAAGGACAACCCTCCTTTCATAAAAATATCTTCCCATTCCATGTTATTACGACTGTATGTGGAATTATGTCATCGTAGAAGATATTTTTAATTGCTTTGCTATTTCATAAACCGACGTTTTGACAAATTCATCCATTTTATGATCTAAGCGCGTTTTCGGATAAATCAATTGAATTTTTCTATTTAGTGTTACATCATGTAGATCTTTCTTCAGCAGTACACCTGATTTTAATTCTTCTTCTATTAAGGAAACAGATAGAAACGCCAAGTTTTTGCCAAAGGTCAGCATCTTTTTAATCGTGCTCACAGAATCCAGCTCAATTGTGTAAATAGAAGGCTGAAATGGCTCCATCCACTTTTCAATGAAGTGATTCGTGGAGCTAGAGGATGTATGCAACAATAGCTTGTATTTAAGAATATCTTCTTTGGTGATGTCTTTTTGTGCTGCTAGCTCGTGAGATGGGCTGAATGCCAATACAAGTGCATCTTCACCGATTGTTTCGTACTGAAGTAAAGGATTTTCCTGCTTAGTCTCCATGATGAGCCCAAAATCTAATTCCTGTAGTGCTACCTTTTTTTCAATTTCAGGTGCTGTTTTTACTTCTAATGAAATGCGAATCTCAGGATAGGTCGTTGAAACTTGATGAATTAAATCTGGCATAAAAATATGGGCAGGTAAGCCACTCGCCCCTAGTCGTAATGAACCGATATGGCCTGCTAAAAGATTTTCAATAAAACGATCCATATCCTTTTGAAGTTGAACCATTTGACGAGCGTAATGATACACACCTTCGCCCGCTTCTGTTAAACGGTATCCTCCAGCATTTGTTCGGAATAAACGAATACCGTATTCCTCCTCTATAGAGCGAATATGAAATGATACTGTGGGGGCTGTAATGCCAAGTGCTTTGGCGACAGGAGCTAATTTTTTTAATTCTACAAGTAAGCAAAATGCCTGTAATTTACTATTGTTCATTTTATCCTCCTAAAGGAAATTAGAAAAAATCTTGTATTTGCTTTAGTTTATTAGATTTTTTTTAACGTGTTATTAATAGTAGATTAATATTTTCTAAATATCTGGAATTTATAGTTGTAAGTAACGAGGAGGATACTTATGAAAATCTCATTAAAAAATATCGAGAAAAAATATGGGCAGTCTCAAGCATTGTGGCCGATTGATGTGGAGTTAGATCAGCAATTTATTACGATTCTCGGACAATCAGGCTGTGGCAAAACAACCTTATTAAAGTTGATAGCTGGCCTTGAACAGCCATCAAAAGGAGAAATACGATTTGATGACACCGTCATTTATTCTTCGGTGTCTCGTAAAAATGTCAAACCAAATAAGCGTAATATTGCCATGGTTTTTCAAGATTTTGCTCTATGGCCACATATGACCATCTTCCAAAATATTGCCTTTGGCTTAAAGGGCATTATTCCTAAATCAGCTATTCCTGAACGAGTCGAGCATGTGATGCGATTGGTAAAAATGCAAGGCTATGAGCAACGAAAGCCAGGTGAATTATCGGGTGGACAACAGCAGCGAGTGGCATTAGCTAGAGCTTTAGCGACCAAACCGCAATTAATTTTATTTGATGAGCCTTTATCTGCTCTTGATGCTGTTCTAAGAGAGCAAATGCAAGATGAAATCATGCACCTCATTCATGAGCTTAATTGCCAAGCCATTTTCGTAACACATGATCAAACAGAGGCCATGACAATGTCTGATCAAATTATCGTTATGGAGGCAGGAAGAATTGCTCAAATTGGCTCGCCTGAGGAAATTTATCGTGCACCAGCAACGCCCTATGTGGCAGATTTTATTGGCAAAGTGAATTGGCTTCACAATCGACAATCAATTGTGCGACCTGAGGGTGTTTCGAGAATATCGCGTCCTGGGACGATTGCCAAACAAGCGCAGATTGTGAAAAGTACATTTGTTGGCGATCGTTATTTAGTACAAGCACAGGTAGAAGGACAGTATTGGAGCTTTTATGAGAAGCAGCCATTAGAGCATGGAAAAAGATTGCAAGTTTTTATTGATGAAAAACAAATCTATCAATTGGAGGGTTTACATTGAAGAAACGACATTTTAAATTATGGGCAACTGCTGGCATTTTATTGGCCTTAGCATTAGCTGGCTGTGGTAATAAAGAGGCAAAAGAGACGAATGAAGCAAGTGCAAAGACACAGGAGGAGAAAGTTCTGACAGTGTATTCTGCTGGGCCAGATGGTTTAGCTGCAAATATTCAACAAGCATTTGAAGAAAAAACAGGGATTAAAGTGGAAATGTTTCAAGGAACTACGGGTAAAATTCTCTCTCGTTTAGAAGCGGAAAAAAATAATCCTGTAGCTGACATTGTTGTACTTGCCTCTGTTGCCTCAATGGATGGGTTAAAAGCAACAGATCAATTGCAAAGCTACGAAGCTGCTAAAAATAAGGAAAGAATCAACAGTGATTGGTCGGATCAAGATGGATATTTTTATGGCTACAGTGCCTCTGCTTTAGGGATTGCCTATAATACGAAGAATACGACACAGGCGCCTACGGATTGGTCTGATTTAGCAACAGCTGATTGGCAAAATAAAATTAATATTCCCGATCCAAGTTTGTCAGGCTCTGCTGTTGATTTCTTATATGGCTACACAGCAGCAGAAAAAACAGCTTGGAGCACAATTGATAGTTGGAAGAAAAATGGCTTACAAGTCAATGGTGCGAATAAAGAAGCCTTGGATGCGGTTATTACAGGCGAGAAAAATGCCACGATTGCAGGTGTAGATTATATGGCTTATAAAGCAAAAGCAGACGGTGAGCCAGTGGAAATTATCTATCCGACGAGTGGGACAGTGGTTAGTCCAAGAGCAGTAGGTATTTTAAAGGATGCACAACATGTAGAATCTGCACAAGCCTATATTGATTTTTTATTGTCAGATGAAGGGCAAAAGCTAGTAGCAGATGCTTACTTATTACCAGGGAATAAAGATATTGCTGTGAAAAATCGTGCAGCTTTAGATGAGATTCCACAGTTAACAGTTGATTGGATGGGTGCGGAAGCGAAACAGCTGGAAGTACTAACAAAGTTTACGGATTTATTTCGTTAAATAAAGGGAGGTTGATATACCTCCTTCTAGTTTTCAGAGAGAAGGGTTGACATCGTCATGATAATGGAAGGAAGACGAGCTTTTGGATTTTTACTGACAATTGTCATCATATTTGCTATCGCTCCGTTGATGGCCATTTTATTTTATACCTTTATAAAAGAGGGACATGTTGATATATCACAGTTTAGTCGATTGTTTGCACACGATAGGATATGGAAAACGCTTGGAAATTCGATGGTTTTAGGGATTTTCGTGATTATTGGGACAACAATTATCGCATTACCTATGGCTTTCATTCGCACGAAAACAAGTTTATATCAATATGAATGGCTCGATATAGTGTTAACGATTCCATTTATGACACCTCCCTATATTGGTTCAATGGGCTGGATTTTGTTTATGCAGCACAATGGTTTTTTACAGCAGCTTATTCCAAGTGCTGCTTGGATGACAGATTCCTTCTTTTCCTTATTTGGCATGGTAGTGATCATGAGTCTACACCTGTTTCCATTTTTGTATTTAATGCTGAAAAATACATTGCTTCGCATAAATGGCTCATTTTTAGATGCAGCGCTGATTTTTGGGCGAAATTCTTTGCAAAATTGGCTAAAGGTTGTGTTACCTCTTTTACTTTCAAGCTATGTTTTGGGAAGTCTCCTTATTTTTATTAAGACGCTTGCTGAATTTGGAACGCCAGCTACATTCGGCAGTCGGATTGGGTTTCAAGTGTTTACAACCGAAATTCATGCCTATTTATCAAGATGGCCAGTTGATATTCGCATGGCAACCTCGCTATCCTTATTCTTATTGTCAGTTTGCTTAGTCATTTGGTATTTCCAAAATCTCATTGGACGCAAATATACATATGGTGTGCTATCAGGAAAAACACCTGCTAGACGTGAGATCAAGGACAAGTGGTATATAAGAACAGCTTCGTGGACTTTTGTAGGGCTTGTCCTATTATTATCGATCGGTATTCCCTATTTCTCTATTATCGTGACCTCTTTGCAAAAGGTACGGGGAGATGGTTTACAGGCTGGGAATTTCAGTTTGGCTTCTTATCAAGAGGTCTTCACTAGTGGAAGTGCAGGATTGACAGCATTCTTAAATAGCATCGTTTTTTCTATCATGACGGCCTTGATAACCGCCATAATAGGTTTATTCATCGCTCTTTATATTAAAAAAGGAGAAACCAGAAAGCAGCAAATATTAGACTTCTTTAGTTTAATGCCTAATATTATTCCGGGAATTGTCTTTGTTGTAGGTTTAATTATGTTTTGGAATGCTCCTTGGCTTCCCGCAACAATTTATAACACAAAGGCAATGGTAATAGTCACATACTGTGTACTGTTTTTACCTTATTCGGTGCAGTATATAAAGTCTTCTTTTTCACAATTGGATGCCTCTATTTTTCAATCAGCTGCTATTTTTGGTCGTAGTAACATTGCGGTTTATCGTCGCATTATCCTACCACTTTTGATGCAGGGTATTTTAACAGGAATGATGATGACTTTTATTATTTCAATGCGAGAGCTTGTAGCTGGCCTTTTAATTTTGCCACCATCCGTAGAGACAGGGGCAACCTTTATCTATAGCCAATTTGAGCAAGGTAATGTAGGGGTTGGAATGGCAGTAGCTGTTATAACCGTCCTTATGACTGTTATTTTTATGTTCCTATTGGGTTGGCTGCAAAAACGAGGAGGGCAGGCCAATGCTTAGTGTTGAAATTTTAGGTGGTGTAGGCGAATATGGGCGCAATTGTTTTTATATAGAAAATCAGAGGCAGGCCATTTTATTGGATTGTGGTATTATGAAAAATACACAAAAAACGCCACCAAATATTACATTTAATCATATTGAAAAGCTAGCTGCTGTCTTTATTTCTCATTCGCATATTGATCATGTAGGGGCATTGCCAATACTACAGAACATGGGCTATACGGGACCGATACTAATGAGTCATACAACGGCTCAGCAGCTTCCACTGCTTATCCCACAAGTCCGAACTTTCTATCCAGATACGATTGGAAAATGGATAGAGGTCAATGAATATCTTGCCTTTCAATGGGGATATAGCGGGCATTTAATTGGAAGCGTGTGGTACAAAATTCGTTTCTTTGAGGAAATGATTTTTTTCTCTGGTGATTATGTAGTCGATTCGTATTTATTAAAGGCGACCTTGCCAGAGGAGGATGGAACGGTTTATGATGTAGCGTTTATTGATAGTGGACATGCGGAAAAATGCATTCGAAATCTTGAGGTGTTAGAGCAAATGGCTATGTATGTAAAGGCTCATCCCAATCATTCATTTATATTCCCCTCCTCTTTTTCGGGCAAAACAGTCGATATTATGACGTATCTTTCCGAACATACAACTCGAGCGATTAGGGTAGATGCCAAGCTACAACCTTTATTGGGGCATTATGATGAAGAACATGAAAATATTTGGCCAAATAAAGTGATGCTTTTAGAACGACTCAAGCAAAAACAGGACAGTGACCATGTACTGTATTTTGTCTCAGAGCAGGATGTAGCTCAAGTGGAGGAGCTTGCAAAGGATGATCCGACGGCAATTTTTGTTCATACAGGCTATTCTCGTCATGCTTACAACCTAGCTAGCTTAAAGCATATCTCTGAGGAGTTCTTCTATAAAACACATCCAGACTATTGGGATATAGTGGCACTGTCGCAGAGACTTCGTGCACGACAAACGATCTATTTTCACAGTACACATACAAAATTAACAACAACATTTCCGAAGGAGGAATTAAAGCGTGACTAAACTAAAAAAATGGGCATTTTATCTGTATGTCTTGGGCTTGATGTTGATTAGTATGATAAGTGTGAATACAACACAAGCGCAAGCAGCCATTGAGCCAGGCCATGAAATTAAATTCAATATTAAACCTGAGATTTTTAAGGAATCAACTATTTTCCAGGTTTTTCAAGCAACTAAAAAGGATGATGTAAAAGTTTATTTTTATGATACGCTTGGCCAATCGTTTCTCCATAAGGATTATATACATCGCTTACGTGTATATAAGGGTAGTAATAAAATGGATATAACCTACAAAAAGCGTTTTTTAAACACACCCTTAAGTGAAGCAATAGCAGAAACAATGAATCATGGTTTTACTGGTTCTGAGTCAAATTATAAGTTTGAGCTAGATATTAAGGGAGACCATCGTACATTTACGATTAGCCGGAAGGAATCCTTGAAGACTTCTGCTGAGGTCTCTTATGATTCAGTTGCTACAAATGTTGCGAAAAAACTCATTCTTGAAAATGCGCCAAAGAAAATTGTAAATTGGAATTCCGAAGCATGGTATAAAAATACGTTGTCTCAAGTTGTTGTATATGGGCCTGCTAATACTATGACCTATAAAGGAAGCTTTTTAGGACATGAAGCGGATATAGAGGTATGGCAGTACAAAGGAGACATTATGGTTGAACTTTCTACGAAGGTAGATGATGCGGCTCAAGTAGCTACTATAGAAAAGCAATGGTATGAGCAACTATTATCCACTGGCTATTTAAGCGCGGATCAACGAGGTAAAACGGCATTTGTTATGGATAAATGAATAGGAAGACAATGATTTCGCCTCATATAGAAATGAGGCGAAATTTTTCTTTGGCAACAGAGAGATTAAAAAAGTAGGTCATGTTTGTTCTAACTTTGATAATTTCGCTTACACTTACTATAGGACGAACTTTGGGTGATATGAGGGGGAAATAACATAGCGAAAAAAATGGGCATTGTTACACTATTACTTTTCGGTGTTTACGTGCTTTGTATGTACTGGTATATATTCCACAGCGGTGGTGGTAAAATACCAAGTGCCTTACAAGGAACGGCGGCAGATCCCGTGATGTTTATGTCTGGCAAGGAGCTTTTTTTAAGTGGTGAATATTCAAAAATACGGAACTTTGTATTCTTTGTAGCCACACCTTTAGAATGGCTGATCTACTTCTTGATTTTACTATTGGGCATATCTCGTTATTTCGAAAAAGTGACGACCTCCCAAACGAAGTGGAAGCTGTTGCAAAATGCAGGTTACTTATTTTTATTATCTTTATTGCTGTATATTGTGCTATTCCCGCTTGATTATTATCGCTATCATCTTAGCAAAAGCTATGGCATTAGTACACAAGCATTTGCATCTTGGATGAAGGATGGTGTCATTGATTTTTGGGTGAATTTTGGCACTAGCTTGATTATTGTTACAGTGATTTATTGGCTCATTAAAAAGAGCGAAAAAAGATGGTGGCTCTATGCTTGGCTTTTAACTATCCCTTTTACAATCTTTGTGATGTTCATTCAGCCTGTTGTCATTGATCCTTTATACAATGATTTTTATCCACTAAAAAATAAAGAGCTGGAAACAAAGATACTTACACTTGCTACACAGGCGAATATTCCAGCAGAGCATGTTTATGAGGTCAACATGGCAGAAAAGACCAATGCCTTAAATGCTTATGTGACAGGAATTGGGAGCAATTCGAGAATTGTGCTATGGGATACTACATTAAATAGACTAACGGACAATGAAATTTTATTTATCATGGCACATGAAATGGGACATTATGTAGAAAAGCATATTTATTTTGGCATTGCAGGCTATTTATTCTTCATGTTAATAGGGCTATGGCTAACAGCGAAAATTATGCGTCGCTTGATTTTACGATATGGACAGGTTTTAAAAATTAATAAAATCAGTAGTATTCGTTCCTATCCATTATTTTTACTCATTACTTCTATTTTACTATTTGCTTCCAATCCAGTATCCAATTTTATATCGAGATATCAGGAAACAAGAGCCGATCAATATGCGATTAACCTTATGAATGATCGAGAAGCGGCTGTAACAGCATTTCAAAAGCTAACGATTTCAGGCTTAAGTGAAGTGAATCCGCCACTCTTAGTGAAGTGGTTCCGTTATACACATCCACCGATGCTTGAGCGAATCTATAAAGTTGCGGATACTGGGGAATATAAACAAAATATGCCTTTAAAGGAAGAACAGAAGAAAAAGTAAGAGGATAGGTTTTTTAGGAGAGTAAAATGGGTAGTCTATGACAAAGATGTATCAAAATTTGGTCGTTGATTGATAGGGGATAGCATTATGCGAAATGTGATTATAATTACACTTTCTTCCATTTTAGTGGCCTTTGCCTATAATTATTTATTGATTCCCCATGAAATTTTGAGTGGTGGGTTGAGTGGTATTGCCATCATGCTTGGGATTATTACCCCTTTGAATACAGGCGTGTTAAATTTACTGCTTAACCTGCCTTTACTGATTTTAGGTGTGATGAAGCTGGGCAAGCGATTTATTAGCTACACCATTCTTTCTGTGGCTGTGTTGTCAGTGAGTTTATATATTATGCCCATACACAAAGCGACACAAGAGCCGATCCTCGCGTCCTTATTTGGCGGTGTTATTGTAGGGTTTGCAATGGGCATGATTTTCCGAGCAGCTGGCTCCTCAGGGGGCTTTGATATTATTGCTATGCTACTTAGTCGGAAACGTGATTTTCCGCTCGGTACGTTAATTGCCGCTATGAATGGAATCGTAGTGGCTGCTTCTGGCTTTGTCTTTAGCTGGGATGCGGCGTTGTTAACCCTTGTGTCCATTTATGCAACTGGAAAAGTAGTGGATACAATTCATACGAGCCATATTAAATTAACGCTGATGATTATTACGAGTAAAGGGGACGAGGTCAAACAGCAGCTATTAGAAAAGCTACATCGAGGGGTAACGATTATCGATGCAAAGGGAGCGTATTCAGGCGAGGGTCGGAAAGTATTAATTACTGTTATTACGCGTTACCAACTAGCTGATGTGAAAAGCACGATTAAGGAAACTGATCCAAAGTCGTTTGTGAATATTTTACAGACGACGGAAGTAATCGGGATGTTTGATCGTGGTACAACTAAATAAAGCTATTCTCTACACACGTTTTAGGTTATACTTACCATAATCGAACGTGTGTTTTTATTTGAGGAAGGGGAACGTAAAGATGGAAAAAGAAATAATTCATGCTTACTGTAGACAGCTTCATGGAACAACGTATGACTATCAAGAGGACTGGCAAGCAGATCGCTATCATATCGGCGGAAAAATGTATGCCATGCTTGGAGGAAATAGAACAGGTAAGCCTGTTCTTACATTGAAATGTGAGCCTTCTCGAGCGGAAGAATTACGAGAAGCCTATGCAAGCATTATACCTGGTTACTATATGAATAAAACCCATTGGAATTCCATTTATATGGATGCTGAGGATGTCCCGATGGATTTGGTAGAGAATCTTATCCAACATTCCTATGAGCTTGTTTTCAATAAACTAACGAAGAAAGCACAGCAGGAAATTCAATTGATTGGCAATGCATCAAACAAGTAATGAATAGCGCATTTACCTTTTTGGCAAATGCGCTAATGGCTAATTATAACCACGCTCACCATAAGGCTTTAGTGTCTCAAGCCATTTTTGCTCCAGCTTTTCAAGTTCTTTTTTTTCATCGAAATAGCCTTCTTCTTTTTTCTTTAAATATTCAACGATTTCCACCTCAAAAGCTTCTTGACCATATAAATTGTAATCTGCCTGAAGCTCCTTGTTCGTATGTGTATTGGTTTTTAGCATAAATTGAAAGCCATTTAAACGCTTTAAATTATTAAAGCTCCCCACAAAAACTTTGCCTGTTTGTGTATTGGTCATTGTAAAAACGCCCGCTTCAATTTGCATCTCTTTATACATTTCTTTTAACTCTTTTTTATGATCCATTATTAGTAACCTACTTTCTTATTTTTTTACCCAATAGGCACTGCCATCTGCTTTCCGGTCAAGAAAACCGTATTCAATTAAGTAACGACGTATATGAACATAGTCTTCATACATCGGTTTAATCACTTCATTTAATTCTTTTTCAGTATAATGCTTTTCCTCGTCAAAAAGATTTGCAATGGCACGCAGTACTACAATTTTCTGTTTTTCGCGCTTTGGAAAGCGTACCAGTTCCTTGCCAACACCGTTTGGGAATAGCTTCTCTAATAATTGCTGTTCTTCCGTGAGGGTTACGTTATAGCGATCGTCGACCATAGTAGCTGTTTTATGAATAGGCACAAATGGTTCCTCCTTCTGATCTTGTTCTTTTAGTAACTCCATCATCACCATCAATGTTTTGGCTTGGCGTTCCTTTTCTTTTAAAGCAAAACGGTGATGGCGAATCGTTGTGGCGCTGCCAATCTCTAATTCTTCTTTTATCTCCTGATCTGATTTTCCCTCATAAAATAAGCGTAAAATATGACTTTGATGTTCTGTTAAGCCTGTCATTTTTTTATTGAGACCGTTTAAATAATGAAAAACAGAATGGTGAGCCAATGTAATATGGTGTTGCATCATTTTCTCTGCTTCATATAATAAGCCCTCTTGAGGATAAATAATGCCTTTTTCTACTTTTTCACCGCATAGTAGGCAGGTGAAGTGTACCGCTTGATCGATATATCCCTTTTTCAGATCATCGATAGGAGCTTGCCAAAATAATTCATTTACATCCATTGCAACCCCTCCTTGATAAAACAAACGAATTTTAAATTTGTTTGCTATTTAATATTTAAAATAACAAATTGTTTGTTTTAATGCAATAAAAAACACATCGTATTCTAAACGATGTGTAAAATGGTTGGCTCATATTTAGTTATATTTTCTCTTAAATAAGATCAGAGATGCTAGAGAAAGAGCTACAATTGTGCAGGCAATCACAATTAGACTTGTTGTGGAGCTAAGTATATATCCATTTAGTTCATAAACAATGCCATAATTCATTTTATAATCTTCCACATAAGAAACGGGCACACCATCAAAAACATTTGCAATAGAGCTCTCCATAAATGCATTGCGTAATAATAGTGTTGTATGGCTAATTGGGAAGTACATGATTACATGTTGTGCAAAGCTTGGTAAAGCTCCAAGAGGTACATAAACACCACATAAAAATCCAAGCAATGTACCAACAATTGTGCCGAGTGTTGAGAAAGCATTTTGGGTCGACACAAATAACGAAAGAAATAAATTAAAAACACTCGCAAGCAAGACAGATAAAAACAATATGCTCAATACAAGAACAAAATCTCCGAAACTTAGAAGCTTACCTCCCGTTGTGACAATAAAGATTTCACAGCCAATGAGCGCGATTAAGGAAAAAATACAGCCGATAATAAATGCATTGAGCACATAGCTCAACTGAATGGTTGCACGAGAAAGGGGAGCTGTTAAAAAGTCGGCTTGTACCTTGGATTCTTGGTCTTTAACAGCGATACCATAGGCACCAAGAGTAGTCGAAACAGCAATCATGGAGAGTAAGCCTGCTACTAGCCATTCATTGACCATGGTGATCAATCCAGGTGTAGCTTCTGTTAGTTGTTCAATGGCATCTACCTGCATTTTTTGGAGGAAAACAGCGTACAGCACAATGACAATAATGACTGACAGTAGGGAGAAGAACACCTGTGTTTTATCCCGTCTAAATATTTTGTTATTACGCAGAACTAAACTAATTAATGCTTCCACTATGCAACCTCCTCCTCTGCCATAATATGAAGAAAGACATCGTCCATTGATCCTTTAATGACTTCAAAGGAGGCGATAAGTGGTTCAGCTTTTTTTAAAAGGGGGAGTGCTTGTAAGGTAGAAGATAAACGGATGGTGTATATCCCTTGTTTCTCTGTGTAGGAGATCGCATTTTCCTCAAGAAACTTTACCCCCTCCTGTGCATTTTGAAAAACGAGAGCCATTGAATCATAGGCATATTTTGTTTTTAGTGCATCGGGCGATCCCTGTGCGACAATGTTTCCTTGCTTTATGACAGTGACTTGGTGAGCGACTGCCGCTTCCTCCATATAATGGGTCGTTAAAAAAACAGTCATATTGGTTTCCAGTTGAAGCTGCTTAATTGCCTGCCAAACAAATTGACGTGTTTGTGGATCTAAACCCGTTGTAGGTTCATCCAGAAATAAAATACTTGGACGATGAATCAGTGCCCGAGCAATATCTGCTCGCCTTTTTTGTCCACCTGATAATGTTCCATATTTTTTCTTTTCAATATCCTCTAAATGCAAATAGGTGGAAACAAATTGATAGTTATCGGTAAGCTGTGTTTTCGATAAACCATATGTTTTCCCTCGATGGAGGATATTTTCACGTACAGTTAAGCGCTCATCTAATAGACTTTGCTGGAAAACGACACCAATAGATTTACGGATATCCGCGTTATCATTGCTTGCGTCGAGTGTGAAACCATTAATAGTTACTTGACCACTCGATTTTTTTAGTAAAGTACAAAGTATTTCAATCGTTGTAGATTTACCTGCACCGTTTTCACCTAAAAAAGCGAATAGGGTGCCTTGTTCGACTGTAAAAGAAATACCTTTGACAGCTTGCTGTTTTCCATATTGTTTACATAAATTTTCAACTTTTATTGCAAACGTCATAAGTGTTTAATCCCTTCTCTTTTGAATTTCTTTATTGATTTTTTCAATATCATTTAATTGAAAAACATATAGAATACACCAAACAATCAAGTAAATAATGGCTTCCGCAATAAGTACATACCATACACCTGAATCAAACCAACTACCAAAATAGCCTGCTGTTAATACACATGCTGTCACCGCTACTAAGTGTAGAAGAAGCTGAACTGTAAAAGGCAATTGCTCCATATCAAAAATGACGGATAGCAAACCGATGGCAATACCAAGAATGGCCGCGATCACAATTTGCTCCAATAATTCTGTTCCTGACGCCACCGCATTATTTGATAGGAGGCTAAGTGTCACTAAGACATAAGAAGAGCTAAGGGAAATGAGTAGACCGATAATCATCATACGTAAATACTTCATGCTATGAATCCCTCCCTATACCTAAGTGTCTCTTTAATTCTTTTAAATATTTTCGGCTGACATGAATGGCTACGTCATTTTCAAGTAATAGCTGTGTAGTGCCGATTTTGCCCATTTGAATAGAGGATATTTTATGGATATTGACGAGTGTAGACTTACTCACACGCACAAAATCTTTGGCTAGCTGAGCCTCAAGCTCATATAATTTTCGCTTGGACTCAAACTCTTGCTCATCTGTCTGTAAAAATACTTTGGCATCCTCTGCGTAAATGGAATAAATATCGGAAATTTTTAAGAGATGAATTTCTTGTTGGTCATACCCATCTAGCATCGTAGTTTGGGACGCTTGAAGCTGTCTCATCAATCTTTCAATTTGCTCATTATATTCCTTGGCATGAATATGAACCTCAGTTTCCTCGAGCTCATGATTGATGGTTAAATGAATTTTCATAGGAGGCCTCCTTTAAAAACGCTGAATCAGGTATTACTAATGTAGCATAGAAAATTTTAGCAAGGATAAATTGTTCGATAAGAGGTTTTATTTGTTGGATAACAGGTTCTTTTTCAGCGATAGCAAACAGCTCAAAAGACGGTCCAGTAGAAAAAGCGGTTTATAAAGGTCATAATAGGCTTATCGAGTTGAAGGGGTTGCTACCATGTTTGTTTTTGATAAGCATATGTTCATCACATTATGCATTGGTTTAATAGGTGCTGTAGTTTTTCAATTTTTCCATATACCGATGCCTTGGCTGTTAGGAGCGATTACAGCGGTGCTCATCGTGCAGCTATCCACCAATGTCCAATTAAAATGGCATTATTCTCTCCGCAATTTTGGTTTAGTCGTAGCGGGTTATTCTATCGGCTATGCCTTTACACCAGAAGCTGTACAGGACATCAAGCTTTTTTTAGGAAGCATGGTCGTGTTAAATATCATATTTATTTTGTTATTTTTTGCGGTAAGTTTCCTTGTTGCTAAGCGTACAGATTTGGATTTTGCGACTGCCTTAACGTGTTGTGTTCCTGGGGGCATGTCGCAGGTTGTGGCATTTGCGGAAGAGCAACAAGAGATGGATATGGTAGTCATCACATTCTTTCAAATCCTCCGCGTTCTTTTAATCGTTGGCTTTGTTCCTTTAATGGTAGCAGGAGCAGGGGGCAATAGTTCTATGATTGATGGCACATATACATGGAACCTTGTTGGCATACTTGTGGTATGTGGTGGCGCAGGGTGGCTAGCACAAAAGCTGAAAATTCCAACAGGCTATATGCTAGGCCCAGTGTTTTTACTAATGGGCGTTAATATGGCAGGGATAGAAGTACCAAAATTACCATTATCACTTCTGCATATTGCCCAACTCATGCTAGGAATTTATATCGGATTATTGTTGAAAAAAGAGGATTTACATTTATCGAAAAAGCATATCTTTTATGCGTTTGTTTCAGCGGGCATTTTTATTGGGGCAGCCTATGGTTTAACATTTGTGATGGCAGCGTTGTACAGCCTTGATTTTAGGACAAGCTTTTTAAGTATTGTTCCTGGTGGTCTTGATCAAATGGGGATTATTGCCGCTTCGGTCCATGCAAATGTCACGATTGTCACGGCCTTTCAGCTTTTTCGTGTACTAGTTGTCTCGATTTTCCTTGTGCCTGTGGTAAAAATATTTGTGAAAAAAGTGAAAACATGAGGGGACTATGAATCAACCTCTCATGTTTTTCTTTGTGCAAATTTCGATCAAATAGAACTTTTGAAAAATGATAAATGAACGTTAAATTTTCCCTTTCCAAATAATCCGAATAATGTTATGATAGCCATAACTACTATGAACGGAGGTGAGAAGGAATGAATAAAAACGCTACGAAAACATGTGTAAAAGTGGATACGGCTATGTATTTTGCACGTGTGATTACTTTCGATTTTGCGAACAACGGGATAGGTCTGTCCATTTTTAAGCAAAATCAAATAACAAACGTAGCGAATTAACCATTCTTTTTCACACATTTAATTGAGAAGAGGACTGCTTGTTAATGAGCAGTCTTTTTTGTGTTCTAAAGATGTTTTCGCACGTTTCATTGGAGGAAAAAACGATGCAAATGAAAGCTGAACAAATCCAAAAAATTATGGGTGGCAATATATTATTCGAGAACTTACAGCTAGAGGTAAATAGTGGCGAACACGTGGCGATTGTTGGTGTAAATGGCAGTGGTAAAACGACTTTATTACAACTGCTTGCAGGGATAGAGATACCTGACAAGGGACGAATAATTAAAAGTAAAGAAGCGACGATTGGCTATTTACATCAGATTCCACATTATCCACTGCATGCTGTGAAAGAAGTGCTGGAGGAAGCATTTGCGGATATTTATGCAATAAAGGCAAAAATGACAGCACTTGAGCAAGAGATGCAGTCGACGGTCACGGATAAAATATTACTGCAATATGGGCAATTGCAGGAGCAATTTATGCTATTAGGGGGCTATGAAGTAGATGCGCAGCTAGCAATGATAGCAAATGGACTAGGTATTTCAGATATGCTAGAGCAGCCATTTAGTAGTTTAAGTGGTGGGGAAAAAACAAAGGTTATGCTTGGACAAATTTTATTGAAAAAGCCCTCTATTTTGTTATTGGATGAACCAACGAACCATCTGGATATGCAAGCCATTGAGTGGCTTGAACATTATGTGCGAAACTTTGAGGGAATTGTCATTGTCGTATCCCATGATCGTCAATTCATGAACCAAGTAGCCCAGAAGATTATTGAAATTGAGGATGGGGAGGCTTTTACGTATAACGGCCATTATGATGCTTTTATCGCACAAAAAGAAGCAAAAATTGAGCAACAGTTTGCAAATTATGAAGAGCAGCAAAAGAAAATTAAAAAGATGCAAGAAACAATTAAACGATTAAAGCAGTGGGCAAATGAGGCGAATCCACCAAACGCATCGATGCATCGACGTGCTAAGAGTATGGAAAAAGCATTAGCACGTATCGAGAGAGTAAAGAAGCCCCTCACTAAAAAGAAAATGAATTTAGCGTTAACGATGGCTGAACGTAGTGGTAAAGAGGTTGTGCTATTGCAAGCCATTGATCATGGCTTTGATAAGCCTTTATTGAAGGACAGTAATCTAGCTATTTATTTTGGCGAAAGATTAGCGATTGTTGGGAGCAATGGTAGTGGAAAATCAACATTATTAAAAATGATGTTAGGGGAAATCATTCCTAATCAGGGAGTGTGTCAGATAGGAAGCAATGTGAAATTTGGCTACCTTTCCCAGCAATTTGAACATCCAAATCCTGCTATTCGATTAATCGATGCCTTTCGTGAACGTGTTGCCGTGTCAGAGGCGGAAGCGCGCCATATACTCGCACGATTTTTGTTCTATGGCTATGATGTCTTTAAAAAAGTGAAGGACTTAAGTGGTGGAGAAAAAATGCGTCTTCGTTTAGCACAATTAATGCATGAGGATATCAATGTCTTAATCTTAGATGAGCCAACGAATCATTTAGATATTGAAGCAAGAGAAGTATTGGAAGAGACACTGGAATCCTTTGAAGGCACGATTATTGGGGTGTCACATGACCGCTATTTCTTACAGAAAATTTTTACCAAAACTGCGTGGATTGAAAACAAGACTATTCAAGTTTTTGAGGGAGATTATAAGTGGGCTAGAGAAAAACGACAGGAACTTGCAATGAAAATGGTTGAAAAACAACCAGTAAATAAAACGCAGCCAGCTAAAAAAGAATTACCGATTGAACAACAAATTGAAAAATTAGAGATAAAACTACAACAACCATCGCTTGCTAAAGAACAACGGCAGAAGCTTGAACTTCAATTAGAAAATTTATATGAAAGATGGTTAGAAGGGGGCACAGAGTATGTTTAATTTAGAACGCACTATGCAGCTTGATATAGAGTATTTGAAGAGTTTCAGTGAAGTGGAGGTTTGTAAGGAGGGGATCTTATTTTATAACAAGGCTATCCCAACCTATTATGATGCAAATCATGCACAGATTTGGAGAAAGATTGAACAACCTGATTTATTTTTACAAGACATCAAAGATTTCTACCAATCAAAGTCCCTGATTCCGCGGATTTATTTATATAATCTGGAAGAAAATCAGCTATGTATAGAGGCATTAGAGACGCATGGCTTTCAATATGAGCATTTTGTCAATGAAATTCAGTATTGGGACGGTGAATATGCGATACTTCCACCTAATCCTGCCATTCAAATTGAGCGTGTAACGGATGCAAATAGGGAGGAAGCATTAGCAGTAGAAATGAGCATTTCTGCATTTGGGGAGCCTTCATTAATAAAAAAGGCATTTGAGCAAACCTATCATTCGTCACATTTTACGTATTATCTATTAAGACTAGATGGGGTGGCGTGCTGCTCAGCAACTATTTTTGTGTCAGAAAATCAAGGTAGGATTGAAAGTGTTGCAACAACTGAAAGCTATCGTGGTCGTGGTTTAATCGGCTATATGCTGCAACATATCCAACAGCAATCAGTCAAGCTGGGATTGGATGATCTTTGGATATTACCAATTAGTGAACAGGTTGCCAAAGTCTATGAGAAGGCAAATTTTAAATCGGTGGGCTCCATTGCATCGATTCATGCGTTTACTGAAGGAAAGAGTATTCAAGATATCCGCCAACAGGCTTAACTAGCTACACATAAAAGATCACCAAGATTTTTTAGAACTGTACTTGCCAATTTTGAGTACAAGTTGCTTTGATGAAGGGATGCTTTAAAATATAATGAGCAAAAAATTATTTCCTGCTCCTGTAGCATGATAGCTGCTCATTACGACATCAAATTCCTCAGGTCTCAGTTAACAGCATTGTTTATCCATTGTCATCTATCGCTTTGATATGAATTTGCGAGATGCAATTATACATGGCTTCGTTGGAGCAGGTGGATAGGTGTTAAAGGATAAGTAGGAATAAATGAAAACTAGTAAAATCCTGAATAGTATCGACTATTCGGGATTTTTGTTTTATTGTTAAAAAGAAGGATTTTCAATTATTAAAAGTTTTTTACTTGAAAAAATGCCGTATTCGATTTATTGTCTTTAGAGATACTTGTTTAATGGACTTGGAGGATATGAAATGCACGGAATTTATATACGCTATAATGTCTTAGATGAAACCCCAGCAGCACAATGGCCCAAAAAAATGGATGCATTTGCGTATGTTCAACGAGGAAAACCACAACAAGACAATGATAACTTGCTGTCAAAAGAGGAGCTAAAAAGCCATGCCATTCGCTATATTAAAAGCTTGAAAGACAATGCAAGTGTCCATTTAGTAGAGCAGCGCAACGGTGAAATTGAACATTTTGATCGACGCTATATGGAGTCATTAAAGTTAAAGGAAAGCATTGATTCACAACTTATTAATCTAGAAGAAATACGCTTATTATTGCAATTAATGAATGTCTTGAATTTATCCCATGCTTTTGGAGAAAATGCTGGCAAGCTACTTCGTCAAATAACGCCATATGCCAAAGAGGTAGAGCATCCAACATTCCAAACAACACGCGTGGAGCGCCATTTTTATTCGGAGCTAATTGAACAAATTGAAATGGTTTACGCGCGAATTATGCGTCAACACAACCCATCTACTACGGAAATGCAACAATCAGAAAAGCTCTGGACAACAGTCTGTGAGCAAGCAATAGAAAAAGTAGAAGCTCGAATCGAACGTTTATCTTCTATTAAGCTAAAGCATGAGAAAAATTTACTAGAGTTTAGTCACTTAAAACAGCAAAATATCGAAGCGAAGGAACGCTTAGATCTAGCTGTCCATGAACTGGATGCCATTTTAAATGTATTAGAATCATAAAAAAAGCATGTCTCTGTCAAAATCGGAGACATGCTTTTTATGTTGTTGTCGGATAGAAGGACAAAAGTGACGGTTAACAGTGCGAAAGTGGTGGATAGCTGTGCTTTACTTCGCTTTCTCCTCTGTTTGATCCCGCTTAGTTTGGCGTGAAAGGCGGATTAAATCCAATCCAAGAAGCACAACAATGATATAGAATAGAGGACTTGTGAACGATAGGCCAATTTGTGATTGACCGCCAAGTAATGTTAAAACAATCCATAATCCAACTGTATACAATGTTAATCCAATATAAGCCTTTTTGGATAATCTTTTATATCTACCCTTGTCGAAGGCTAGCTGAATGATGACAAGCACAACTAATATAAGCAATATTATTTTTTTAGTCAGCATCGCAGCAATAGCTGTATCAGGGAAGAAATCATTAACGAATAATAACGTGAAAAATACTAGAATTACAAAATTTAAGATTGTCGAAAGCTTCATGCCGTTTCTCCTTAGTTGTCAGAATACTTTTCTATTGTAACATGGTTCTAATGAAAGCAAAAAATAATACTTTAAAGAAGAGTTTGAAAAATTTTGAAACTTTTCCTGAGGTACATCCGTATAGTAGGTAATATGATGAAAAGGGGTGAGCAACTTGACGCTATTTGGCTATTCACTCGAGCAGATCTTTTTGGTGGTTTTGATTTTCGCTGGCCTTGCCACAGTATTGGTTATGTTTTTTGGTGATGCAGTCGAAGGTATTGGGGAAGGACTACCCATTTTTAATCCGAGTGTCATTCTATCTTTCATTACGTTGATGTCAGCAGCAGGTTTTATTTTAGAAAAACTAGCCTGGTTCTCTAGCGTTTGGAACATTATTGCTGCATGTATCATCGGTGCTATTTTAAGTTCCATCTTTTATTTATTTGTTCTCGTTCCGCTACGCTCCGCTGATGTTTCTTTAGCTTACACAGAGGAATCGCTAGGCGGGCAATTAGGAAGAGTTATTGTGCCAATTCCAGTAGATGGTTTTGGCGAGGTTGTTATCGAAACGACAAGTGGCATGATTTCAAAACGGGCAACGGGCTATGATAATGAAGCCATTGACTATGATGAAACGGTTCTTGTTGTGGATGTGAAGGACGGAACACTTTTTGTTAGAACGTATGAGAAAAAATTTGTTTAAAGGAGAGATATGTCTATGTCAACCGATATCTTAATTGTTTTAGGAATTGTAGCATTTGTATTAATTGCCCTAGTCGGCTTATATGTGACAAAGTATCGTACGGCGGGTCCTGATGAAGCACTGATTGTGACAGGTAGCTATCTCGGCTCTAAAAATGTACATAAGGATGAGTCGGGAAATCGCATTAAAATCATACGTGGGGGCGGTACATTTGTATTCCCTATTTTCCAACAAGCACAGCCGTTAAGCTTACTTTCTAGTAAACTAGAAGTGACAACGCCTGAGGTATATACAGAGCAAGGTGTTCCTGTTATGGCAGATGGTACAGCCATTATTAAAATTGGCGGTTCCATTTCAGAAATTGCGACAGCAGCAGAGCAGTTTTTAGGAAAGCAAAAAGCGGAGCGCGAAGGGGAAGCACGTGAAGTATTAGAAGGTCATTTACGTTCCATTTTAGGGTCTATGACGGTTGAAGAAATCTACAAAAACCGCGATAAATTCTCACAGGAAGTTCAACGTGTTGCTTCACAAGATTTAGCAAAGATGGGTCTTGTCATTGTATCCTTCACGATCAAGGATGTACGAGATAAAAATGGCTACTTAGACTCACTAGGGAAACCGAGAATCGCACAGGTAAAGCGAGATGCTGATATTGCGACAGCAGATGCAGAAAAAGAAACACGTATTAAACGTGCAGAAGCGTCTAAGGAAGCACAAAAGGCAGAACTTGAGCGTGCGACGGAAATTGCAGAAGCAGAAAAAGAAAATCAGTTAAAAGTAGCTGAGTTCCGACGTGAGCAGGATATTGCGAAAGCCCGTGCTGACCAAGCGTATGAGCTTGAAACTGCTCGTGCCAAGCAGGAAGTAACAGAGCAAGAAATGCAAATTCGCATTATCGAGCGTCAAAAGCAAATTGAATTAGAAGAAAAAGAGATTTTGCGTAGAGAAAAGCAATATGATTCTGAGGTTAAAAAGAAAGCAGATGCAGACCGCTATGCAGTGGAGCAAAATGCCGCAGCTGAAAAGATGCGCGAGCTTGCACAGGCTGATGCTGAGAAATATCGTATTGAATCATTAGCAAAAGCAGAGGCAGAGAAAATTCGTTTGGATGGTCTTGCCAAAGCAGATGCAGAGCGAGCACAAGGGGAAACGGAGGCAGATATCATTCGTTTACGCGGTCTGGCAGAAGCTGAAGCTAAACGTAAGATTGCCGAAGCCTTTGAATACTATGGTCAAGCAGCTGTGCTGGATATGGTTGTGCGCATGATGCCAGAGTATGCAAAAGAGCTTGCAAGCCCACTTGGCAATATCGATAAGATTACAGTGGTCGATACTGGTGGTGGAGAAGGTAGCGGAGCAAATAAGGTGACGTCTTATGCAACCAATTTAATGTCTACACTTCAAGAAACATTAAAGGAAACTTCTGGTCTTGATGTAAAAGAGCTGATCGAAAGCTATGCTGGGAAGCACACATTACGTCCAGAATTAGAGCAGATTGCTTTAGGACTTGAAAAAAAGCAAGCACCTGTAGAAACAAAAGAAGCGGTAGAACAATCCTAACAAAAAACGACCTGATGAGATCATCAGGTCGTTTTTTTATTGTTGTTGCTGCCATTCACTTACAAGCATGCCATAAATAACGTGATTTACATAATGATCGTAGAGCCATTCTGCAGCTCGAATGGTTCCTTCTTGCATGAACCCAAGACGTTCTGGGATTGCGCGACTTTTGTGGTTGGCTTCGGCAACACGAATTTCAACCTTATGAAGCTTCAATGTTTGAAAGGCATATTCTAATAAAGCTTTTACCGTTTTCGTCATGATGCCATGCCCTTGTGCTCCTTCGCTCAACCAATAGCCAATAGTGCCTATTTTATTGCTCGGGTTAATCGCGTTAAAGCCTGCAATGCCAACAATTTCATTTTTAAAGAGAATGACCAGGGAGAGGCTACTGTTCGCTTCATGCCCCTTAATACAGCCATCAATATAGGCTTTTGTATCCGCCAGTTCTTTCGTGAAATCCAGCCATGGTAGCCATTCTTTCAGATATTCCCTCGAGGCATCCGTTAATGCAAAAACCTTCTCTGCATCCTCAGGTGTGATCATCCGTAAAACTAAATCTTGGTTCATGGTAATCTGCATTATTGTTCACCTCATTTTTATTTTAATGCATTGTGCATAAAGCCTTTCATTTCTCGGCTAAGTAAAGTTAATTCTTCTATAATTTCGCTGAAATCCTGTACGAGCTGTGCTTGCTCATTTGTTGCATCATTGATTTGTCCCATATTTTGCTTGAGATTATCAAGATTTCTATTGATATTTCGTAATGATGATTCTATATTTTCGGTAGCACTAGATGTCTCAAAGGACAGTTTTCGAACTTCTTGTGCCACAATATTAAAGCCAGCCCCATGCTGTCCAGCACGTGCAGCCTCGATGGATGCATTTAAACCTAGTAAATTAGTTTGGCGAGATATACTTTTAATTAAATCTGTCACGGCATTTGTTTTTTCAGAGTCCTCTAGGGCATGCTGTGCCTGCTTATTAATTTCCTCACTAGTGGCCGCTAATTCCTCAGAATGAGAAGCGATGGTATGTACTTTATCCTGTAGACTGTTGACGATTTTATCCATCGTAGCCATATAATCTTCAAGTTTGAGCTCATTATCTATTGGTAAGCCAAAAGCTAATGCACCTACTACTTGACCATTTTCACGAATGGGGAATGAAAAAGCATTGATTGCTACACCGTAAACATCCTCTGGTATCACCACATCTGCATTTTGTCCATTAAAGGCGATGAAAACATTTTGGTCATTAGCGTTAACTTTTTGTCCATCATGGTAGCCGGAATCTACACGTTTACCTGCTAAATATTTAACGACTGTTTCACTTTCCTTTTCAACAACAGCTACAATGGCTTCTTGCTTTAATGCTAGATGAATATAAGGTGTTGCGAGGGCTAAAGCTTCAATAATTTTCATAAAAATTCCTCCAAGTCTCGTCAATGAAAATGGTTGTGTCATCTGTCTTCATTGTGACAATGGTTCTAGATGATTACTTTTACTGTAGCACAATATTTGCCAAGTCAAAATAACTATTTATTTTTTATTAAAAGACGTTTAAATAAATTTAATATGCTTTTATTTGTCAATTATTTTTTGTGATTCATAGGTGGAAAAGTAGGTTTTTTTGTCTAAATTTTGACAAGGAGAAGTGTGTTTTGCGAAATATTGTATTAGAATAATAGTAGCATGTGGAAGAAGTGAAGGAGAGAGTTTCATGGACTATATACAAAAGGGCACGAGAGCGTTTCATAAAGCGAATTGGGCCTTATTTTTAGCAGGCTTTATTACGTTTGCAAACCTATATGTAACGCAGCCATTACTACCAACATTTTCAGAAGCATTTCACGTCTCACCAGCTGTAGCAAGTTTATCTCTTTCAGTAACCACCTTTGCATTAGCGGTGAGTTTAATCATTGTCAGTTCGTTATCAGAAGCATGGGGACGAAAATCATTGATGACGATTTCTATTTTTGCAGCTTCTGTCCTGACCCTAGCTCTTGCATTTTCACCTAACTTTGAAACAATTTTAGTTTTGCGTGTTGTACAAGGCATCGTTTTTGCGGGTTTACCTGCCATCGCTATGGCTTATTTGGGAGAAGAAATGGAACCAGCGAGTTTAGGGGTTGCCATGGGCTTATATATTAGCGGTAATTCAGTAGGGGGACTTAGTGGACGAGTTATTATTGGTACCTTAACGGACCATTATAACTGGCATACAGGCATGATGGTGCTAGGAGGAATCAGCCTGCTAGTTAGTTTATTGTTTGTCTGGATGTTACCAAGCTCCAAACATTTCAGCGCGCGACCTTTACAATTAAAAGCATTGACCAAAACCCTACTGCAACATTTAAGAGATCCTTCTATGCTGTGTCTTTATGGGATGGGGTTTCTTTTAATGGGAAGCTTTGTCACACTTTATAATTATATTGGCTTTAAACTAATGGCGCCTCCCTATAATTTAAGTGCTACAATTGTAGGTTGGATATTTGTCATTTATTTAGTTGGAACATTTAGTTCAGCATGGTTTGGCAGTTTAGCTGATCGTTATGGTCGCCAACGAATGCTCTTACTGGCTATTGCCATTATGTTAGCTGGAGCTATAGTAACGCTTAACGGGCTTCTTACCTTAAAGATTATAGGAATAACAGTTTTTACCTTTGGCTTTTTTGCAGCTCATTCAATCGCAAGTGGCTGGGTGAGCAAGCGTGCATCCCATGATAAAGCACAAGCATCTTCTCTCTATTTATTTTTCTATTATTTTGGTTCAAGTGTTGGAGGAACAGTAGGAGGCGTTTTTTGGATGAAATATGGGTGGATGGGTGTTATCGTGATGATTGCTCTGTTTTTATTCATTGCTTGTATCCTATCATTTTTGTTAAAAAGATTGATTGTTAGACAACGTATCACAACATGATGTGAGGTGTCGTTTTGCAGGAATTACTTTTATATTTTTTCATTATCCTAGCAGCTTCTATTTTACAAACCAGTACAGGATTTGGTTTTTCCGTTATGGCTACGCCTTTTTTATTGTTGCTTTTTACACCACAAGAGGCGATGCAAATAAATATAATGCTGTCCCTTGTTATTTCGTTTTCTCTCATATGGAAGGTGAGACATGATATTGATGTAGCGTTGCTTAAAAAGGTGATGATCGGTAGTGTTGCAGGTGCTCCTTTTGGTAGTATACTCTTTGCCTTAGTCGATGTGACGACATTTAAGCTGCTCATCGCCATCCTTCTTATAGGGCTTACGTTTCTGTTGATTAAAAATCTCTCTATTCAACAAACAAGGAGTAGAGATTATGGCGTTGGTTTTATATCAGGTATGTTCACAACAAGTATTGGGATGGCTGGACCACCACTGTTGCTCTATTTTGCGAGCACACATAGAAATAAAGAAACCATTAGAGCTGTTTCACTAGCCTACTATATATTTATCTATCTTATTAGCTTACTTTCTCAAGTCATTTTTGAGGGTACAAGTAAAATGGTTTGGGTATATAGTATGTATGCTTTACCAATTGTTTTCTTAGGACTTATTTTTGGCCAAATGCTATTTACTCGATTAAATCAAAAATTGTTTAAAATCTTAATTTATTTTCTATTAGTAGCAGCAGGCTTAATTTTGTTGATCCAAAGTTTATGGTCAATGCTCTAAACAACAAAAAGAAGTATGGAAGGATGAAACATCCTCCCATACTTCTTTATTGTTAACCCATAATATTGTAGCCAGCGTCGATGTAGATCGTCTCACCAGTCACACCACGTGATAGGTGAGATAGCATAACAATCGTCATATCTGCTACTTCATCTTGTTGAACATTACGTTTTAAAGGAGCTGTTTCTTCAATTTTGTGTAAAATTGTGTTAAAGGAAGGAACACCTTTTGCAGCAAGTGTACGAATAGCACCAGCTGAGATAGCATTGACGCGAATATTATCTTGGCCAATATCAGCAGCAAGGTAGCGCATAGAAGCCTCTAATGCAGCTTTTGCAACGCCCATCACATTGTAGCCATCAAGTACGCGTTCTGCACCTAAGTAACTCATTGTAACGATAGAGCCACCCTCTGTCATGTATGGATGAGCTGCTTTTGCTGTGGAAATAAGTGAATAGGCGCTTGTATCTTGTGCGAATGCATAACCTTCTCGAGTTGTTTCAAGGAAGCGGTTGTGTAAATCTTCTGCATGCGCAAAAGCCACTGAATGGACAATCCCATGAATAACGCCAACCTTTGAGCCGATTTCTTCAAAAGCTGCTTTTGTGCTGTCGTCACTATTCACATCACATTGAACAACAAGAGAATCGGATTGTCCGATATTTTCTAATTGTTTTTGCAATTTTTTTAATGAACGTTCTTGACGATACGTAAAGATGACATTTGCACCAACGTCAAATAAACGTTTTGCAATGCCCCAAGCAATACTGCGATCATTTGCTACGCCCATGACAACAATGTTCTTATCTTTTAATTGTAATAAATTATCCATCATTATGAAGAACTCCTTTGTGAGATAATATCTGTTATTAGTACCAACTACTAAAATCTTATCATACATAAAATATCGTTGCAATAACAAGATGAAAAGAGAAGTAGTTTAGGGTGCAAAAAAAATTCATCTCTTTACAGTAGAGACGAATTGAAAAGTATGCTATTTTATTTTGTTACATAATGATTATACATATCTACTGCTCGATTAACAGCACTACTGACAGTGATTCGAAAGCAATTTTTTGACCGAATGACCTGTGCCAATATTTTGATTGCTCTTGTTTGATTTTTATGGAATAAAGCATTGTCAGTTTGAAAATCATCGTCTAAAAAGGCAAGATAATAAGGTATTCGGTTTTGTGGTTTTAACAAATCAGATTCTGCACTTTTTTCAAGTGTATTGTACACCCATAAATCGATGGCATTTCCTAAGTGGAAGGCCGCAAAATACTGAAAATCATCATTCTCACATTCTTTTATTTTTTGAATTATCCGAATTTTTTGAAGCTCATCTAATAAGAATGTATTGATGGAATAAGAGATGGCTTTAGAGGGATTGAAAATGAGCTCATCGGTCTGTTGCGATTTTAAGAAAACCCAGTTATTTAACACGTTTGCCCATGCGTCCACAGAATTCAAACATTTCGCACAAACATCTGGAAATATTGATTGCCACTTTGCAGCTAGATTTTTAAATCTATTCATATGGTCTTGATCAATATAAAATAAACTATGCTCAACTTGTAACTGCTCAAACATTCACATTCCTCCAATAGATTGGTATGTATAGCAATGGACCATATGCCTATTATCTTGATGCAAAAGATAGCAATTTTTTAATCAATAGAAGGCATCCCCTAAAGGATGCCTTTTAAGATATACATCAACTGAAGACTATTCAAATTTTAATGAGTCACCATCGAATGTTTCATCTGCTACTTTGATAGAGTCTGTTGGACAACCTTCAAAAGCGTCTTGCATATCTTCCAATAGATCCTCTGGAACTTCAGCAGTTCCCATGTTATCATCTAAAATAACGAAGGCAATGCCTTCATCATCATAATCATAAATGTCTGGCGCTGCGGCTCCACATGCGCCACAAGCGATGCATGTATCTTTATCAACTATTGTGTATTTAGCCATTTTATTCTCTCCTTTAGATGTTCCTATAAAGCTTCATACTCATTTTAAAGATGTTTATCTTACATTTCAACTTAAATACTATTAAATTGGAGGAATTTGCGTCAATGTTTCATCAAATTTTATTGCAAATCTTTCAAAAACTCAATAAAGAGCGGACGATTTCGGCTGCCTATCATGTCCTAAGAGGGAAGCGTTCAGGCCAGACGATTCAAGATATTGGTCTTTTTCAACTGCATCAATATTTTGGCCTATTGCCAAAACTCTCTCGTACTACATTTGATGAGGCTGTAAACTTATTTGTGCAGAATAGTTGGTTAAATGTGCAGGAATCTGGTCATTTTTACATGGAAACGCTAGGATTACAACGTGCACAACAAACGCCAACCTTTTTCTTTGATGGTTGGCACTATCGGGGAAATGAGCATGTGTTTTTTTCGAGGCTCTCTCTCATTGTACAAAGTTTGTCATATCAAGCCGCAGCCGTTCGTACCTTTTCACCGATTAGTAGAGATACAATGATTCAAGCGTGGGTGCGAACTTTTTTACAGGCATATCATTATAAGGAAGGTCATTTACAGCAGCAATTATTGACAGAATGTAATCATTTGCTAACTATTCTTCCTGTGTCAGATGCAAGCAAACAGCTTGTTCTGTATCGTTTAAGTGGTTATCAATTACCAGGATGGACGTGGCAACAACTTGCAGATGAACGGAAGGAAACTGTATTGGATAGTCAATTAGCTTTTATTGAAACCCTACATATATTATTAAATGAAGTGCATGCAAAAATCGATGATTACCCATTACTAGGGCATGTGGCAGAAGGATTAAAAGTTAAAATATTGCTAACAGATTCTGCACAACAAACCGCACAATTATATGAACAAGGTTATTCGATGGAGCAAATTGTTCATGTGAGAAAACTAAAGCAAAGTACAATTGAGGATCATTTTGTGGAATTAGCTATGTATGAACCGAACTTTTCTATTGGCCCATTCGTCTCCTATGATGAAGCTCAAAAAGTGTGGCAGGCATCGAAGCAGTATCAAACAAAAAAATTGAAAATATTACATGAAGCTTTAAACGATATGAGCTATTTTCAATTAAGGCTTGTCCTTGCGAAAGGAGAAGTATAAATGGAACTTGAACAATTATTGTATAAGCATTTTGGTTATTCATCATTTCGACCAGGACAGAAAGAAGTCATTGAGGCCTTACTGCAAGAACAAGATGTTATTGCGTTATTGCCAACGGGAATGGGAAAATCACTCTGCTATCAGCTACCAGCCTATACACTAGAGAAGCCTGTACTAATTGTTTCACCATTACTCTCATTAATGCAGGATCAAGTAGAAGAGCTGAAGCGTTTTGGGGAAAAGAGGGTGGTAGCTTTAAATTCCTTTTTATCGCTAACAGAGAAACGTTATGTATTACATTATTTAGAGCAATATCGTTTTATTTTTACTTCCCCAGAGATGCTGCTCCAGCAACAGGTACAAGAGAAACTGACGCAGATGAAGCTAGGTTTAATCGTAGTAGATGAGGCACATTGTATCTCACAATGGGGCTTTGATTTTCGACCAGATTATTTACGAATAGGTGACTGGCTATCGAGAGAGAATCGTCCGCCAATTTTGGCATTATCTGCCACAGCAACAAAGAAGGTTGTTCGAGATATACGGGAAACTTTATCTCTCAAAGCTCCATTCGAGTTTATGTATAATGTTGACCGCCCAAATATTCATCTAGGTCGTGTAGTAGTGGAGGATAAGGCTGATAAAGCTAGATGGCTCATGCGCCATGTTACGGAAACGGCAGGACCTGGTATTTTATATGTTTCCTCACGTAAACGAGCGCAACAATATAGCGAAGCCTTATTACAAGCGGGCGTTCGTGTTGCTGCGTATCATGCTGGCTATGGGGTGGAGGACCGTCAATTTATTCAACAGCAATTTATAGCTGGTGAACTTGATTGGATTGTTGCAACAAATGCTTTTGGCATGGGCATTAATAAGCTTGATATACGGCAGGTCATTCATGAATCCATGCCTGCCAATATAGCGAATTATATGCAGGAGATTGGACGTGCAGGGCGGGATGGTCACTCTGCACTTGCTATATTACTGTATGCTGAAGGTGATGAGGAGCTGGCTAAATTTGTTGTGACAGGCGATTTACCAACTTTACATCATGTTGACCGCTATCAGGAGCTGCTATCTCAGCAAATACAGCCAATCCAAATGCTGAAAAATGGGGAGTTAAGTGAGACAGCCTTCCGTGTGTTAGACTATTGGCTGCAGCGAGAGTCTTCGGAACAAGTGAAGGTCCGATTAAATCATTTAGCACTAGAGAAATACAATGCAGTGAATGAAATGCTTCAAATCATACAGACAAAAGACTGTATTCGTGAACATTTAGTCGGGTATTTTGGGCAAAAATTGCAGAAAAAGCCGGAAAACTGTTGTGAAAATTGTGGAATCCATTATGATGTAATCAAGAAAGTACGCTTAAAAGAGAAAAAGAAAGTAGAAATGGCAACGTGGGAAAGTCGATTGCAACAACTATTAATGGGTAATTAGACTAGAACTGACGGTCATTTACTTTTTTCGTAAAATTCGTCATAATAGAGATGATAGAAAGCGTAGTAAGGTTGGGGGAAAGGCGAATGAATAAAGAAGATTATCGCGATAAAATAGAAGAGCATCGTCAATCATTTGAAGATGAGCAAAAAGAACAGCAATCCTTATCAAGAGTTTCCAGAATGAATAAAAACGGTAATAAAAACAAAAAGCCCAAAAATTCGAAACGTAAGACACCATTAATGACGATTCTTTTTGTTATTTTTATCTTGATACCATTAACAATTCTTATTTATTTTTGGAAATTTTATGAACCTGGAAAAACAATTGAACAAGCCGAAAAGGATACAGCTGAACAGGTTGTCGAATTAGATCCTTCAGAAGCATCTGCGTCAGATAAGGATAAAGATAAGGATAAAGATGATAAGGGTCAAGACGCTCAGGGGGATAAGAAGGCTCAAGAGCAATCTCAAAAAGATGCTGATAAATTAGCAGCTGAGCAAAAAGCTGCTGAAGAAGCGAAAAAGGCTCAAGAGGCGAAAAAGGCAGAGGAAGCAAAAAAAGCCGAAGAAGCTCGAAAAGCTGAAGAAGCAAGAATAGCTCAACAACAAGCAGAGGCAGCAAGAAAAGCAGAAGAGGCTAGAAAAGCGGAAGAAGCAAAACAAAATGCTAAAGCAACGACACATACTGTAAAAGCAAATGAGAACTTATACCGAATTGCATTAAATCACTATGGCGATGGCAGTGAAGCGACTTTAGCTAAAATTCGTGCTGCTAATGGGATGTCCTCTAATACTGTAATGGTGGGGCAAGTCATTAAGTTACCTTAATAGAATTTTTTTCGTTATATAGTTTTTCTAGTATAAAATTACAGACAAACGTTCACACCAAAACGTACGTCTGATTTAGCAAAAAGGCGATTCGTTTTTTTAGAAGAATCGCCTTTTTGCTGTCGTAAGGAGAAGTGAGAAAATGCTATATTTAGGGCTATTTCTTTTGGTAGTCACCGCCCTTCTACTTTATATGTGGAAGGTGGCACATGAAAATAATGTATTGTCTCACCAGCTTTCATTACAGGGTGAACAGGAGAAGGTACGATTATTTTTTATTTCAGATGTTCATTTACGTAAAATAAGTAAGAAAATGATTGCACAGATACAGGGACATCATTTTGATGCAGTAATTATTGGCGGTGATTTTGCGGATAGCCGTACACCGATTGATCGTATTCATGAAAATTTATCATTATTAACGTCCCTTGGGCCAACCTATTTTATTTGGGGCAATAATGACAGAGAAATTGGGGAAGAAAGACTGAAGGACATTTTACAGGCATACCATGTTCAAATTATTGTCAATGATGCCGTACACCTGCCGCTTAAAAATTGCTTTTGGTTAAGCGCCATTGAGGATACAACCGTAAAAGAATATAGTTTTGAAAAAGCTTTTGCAAAGATAGGAGAGCAGGATTTCGTTGTTTTCATCGCTCATAATCCAGAGGTTTTTGCGAAAGTTCGGGCTAAGTTCCGTGCGGATTTAATGATGGGGGGACATTTACACGGAGGGCAAATCCGATTCGGCCCATATGGTGTCCATCCAAATGGTTCCTACCGTCAGCGTGATGGTGTCATGACATTAGTAAGCAATGGCTATGGGACGACATTAGTACCTTTTCGATTTGGTGCAAAGCCCCAATGTCATATAATTGACATTGATATTTCGAGTAAATAAACAACCAAAACGTGTGAGAAGGCGTATAATAAAAAGGTATCGTTTATTCTATGATAATGTGAAAGCATGGAACAGCAATTTTTGCTGTTCAAATTCGATTGGAGTGTCAAGAAATGCAGCAAGCAGATGCAATTATTGTTGGAGGAGGCCCATGTGGCTTAGCAGCAGCAATAGCTTTGCAAAATATTGGTTTACAACCTATTGTGATTGAAAAAGGAAATATCGTCAATGCCATCTATCATTACCCTACACATCAAACATTTTTTAGTACGAGTGAACGGTTAGCCATTGGTGATGTACCATTTATTATTGAAGGACGTAAGCCAAAACGCAATCAAGCCCTTGTCTACTACCGCGAGGTCGTCCGTTTAAAAAATATACAAGTTAATCGCTTCGAAAAAGTACAAAATGTTGTAAAAAATAATGATTTGTTCACGGTTACCTCCGATAAGGAAATATATGAAACGCCCTATGTTGTCATTGCAACAGGTTATTATGATCATCCGAATTATTTAAATATCCATGGTGAGCAGTTACCTAAAGTTTTCCATTACTTTAAAGAGGGCCATGAATTTTTTGATACGGATGTTCTAGTTATAGGTGGCAAAAATTCAGCGATAGATGCCGCGTTAGAATTAAATAAAGCCGGTGCTCGTGTAACCGTAGCCTATCGTGGTAGCGAATACTCTTCAAGCATCAAGCCATGGGTATTACCCGAATTTGAAGGGGTAGTCAAAACTGGAGAAGTTGACATGCTTTTTAATACAAATGTATTGGAAATACGAGAGCACGAAGTAGTTTTAGAAGTAGAGGGCCAAGAGAAAGTAGTAAAAAATGATTTCGTTTTTGCTATGACTGGCTATCATCCTGATCACTCCTTTATCAAAGCGATGGGAGTGGAGATAGAGGAAGAAACGGGTCGTCCATATGTTACGCCTGAAACAATGGAAACCAATGTTGAAGGACTATTCATTGCAGGTGTTATTGCAGCAGGAAATAATGCCAATGAAATTTTTATTGAAAATGGTCGTTTCCATGGCGAATGTATCGCCCGAACTATTGAGCAGAGAAAAAAATAACGATCGAGGCTGTATAGGCATGTAGCTTATACAGCCTTTTTAGCAAGGAGGCAACTCAATGATTGGCTTGTATTGGCTCTTGAGTTATTTAATAGGCAACATCTTGACGGCTTATTTCGTTGGTAAGATATACGGTGTCAATTTGCAGGAAGAGCGGAGTAAAAATTTAGGCGCACGTAATGCAGGAAGTGTGATTGGGAAAACAGCATTTATTTTGACGCTTCTTGGCGATTCATTAAAAGGTGTACTTGTTGTCGGATTAGGACGCATGTGGCAATTGGAAGAATGGGTCGTTATTGGCGGAGCTGCATGGGTGATAATAGGGCATCTATTTCCGATCTGGCTGAAATGGAACGGAGGAAAAGGTGTAGCTACTTTTATTGGTGTGGGTCTTGCCTTATCGCCAAGTCTTTTTTTATGGATGATCATTGGTACAGCACTTATATCTGCATTTACTAGAAGTCTGACACTTGGCATGGTTGGTGGCTTTGTTTTTTATATAGCCGCAATTATACAAGCAGGGAAATTAGAGCCATATGGACTTTTAATCATGGCAATCGTGTGTATGCTTATTAAGCATATGTCTAATATTCAGGAATCATTGAAAAGAGGGAAGTGAAGGAAATGTATTGGTGTAAAATTGCCAAGACAAATGAGGAATTTGAGGCGATTGCTCGATTGAATTATGAAACATTTGTTGAAGAAATTCCTCAGCATGAGGTGAATGCATCGCGAAAAAAAGTTGACCGATTTCATCAAGAGAATACCTATGTCGTTGTTTATAAGCAAACAGAATTAATTGGCATGGTGGCGTTCAGAGATCAACGACCATTTTCTATTGATGAAAAGATTGGTAAGGTCGAGCAGTATTTATCAAAGGAAAATTGTGAGAAGCTTTGTGAAATTCGTTTGCTTTCCGTGAAGAAAGGTTATCGAACGGGTCGAGTTCTATTAAAGCTTACTCAGGCCTTAACTACATTTGCCTACGAAAAAGGCTATTCTGCGGCAGTGATTTCAGGTACAACGAGAGAGGAAAAACTATATAAGCAGATGGGTTTTAAGCAGTTTGCACCAGCTGTCGGGGAAGAGGGTGCGATGTTTTTACCGATGGTGCTCACTAGGCATGAATTTGAACAATCATTACAACATAGACTAACGACGGAACCCTCTACATTTTATCCTGGACCAGTGAAGCAATTAGAGACAATTGCTTATTCAGATGTATCACATCGTTCATTAGCTTTTTATGCACTTTATGAACGCGTGCAGAAGAAGTTGCTGCATTTATCGAAGGCAAATCATGTTGGTGTAATTGTAGGGACGGGAACGCTAGCAAATGAAGTAATGCTTGCACAACTAAAGGCACAGCAATTAGGAAAAGGGCTTATTCTAACAAATGGAGAATTCGGTGAGCGTTTACGGAAGCAAGCCGCTCGTTGGTCATTACAGTTTGAGGTGGTAGAAAAAGAGTGGGGAACGGTATTTGATGACAAAGAACTGGCTTCAAAGCTTGATACGGGGTCTTATCAGTGGATGTTGGCAGTGCATGGTGAGACTTCCACGGGAACTTGTAATAACTTAGATATTCTTAAAAAGCTTGCTATACAATACAATGTAAAGTTATGTATAGATTGTATTAGTTCGTTCGGTGCCATGCCGTTTTCTTTACAGGACTGCTATTTAGCTACGGCTGTGAGTGGTAAGGCCATTGGTGCGTTAAGTGGGCTAGCATTTGTATTTTCGCAATCACTTGTACCCTCATCTGCCGCTCTACCTGCTTATCTTGATTTAGCAAATTATCAGCAAGGTACCGTACCATTTACATTACCTGCTGTATTATTAAGTAATGTGGAGAAGGCATTGCAAGCCTATCCAGCACGTTATGAGCAGCTACAGCAGCGCTTTCAATCACTGCTGCAGCTACCAATCATGCAATTTCAATATCCAACAATTCAATATCCGATGCTGATAACGGTTCAATTGCCTAATACTTATGCTAACCTACTTATTGATTTAGCATTAAACGGACTATTCGTTCATGGTGAAAGCCAGTATTTACGCCAAAAGAATTTCATTCAATTTTCTGTAATACAACCAGATTTTGATGAAGCTTGTGCTCGACTTAGCGAGATACTGAGCTATTATGAACAGGTGATCGAGATGTGAGGAAAATATTACAGGAAAAAGTCCTTTAAATTTAAAGGCGAGCCAGTTGTGTTTAGGCCTATTAATAATTTTAAGCGTGCCTTTTGGCCATTAATACCTGTGGCGAATATGGCGCCTAAATCTTCTAGCATTTTACCACCACCCACATAGCCATAAACACCTTCTGCGATTCCATTAAAGCAGCGGGAAACAAGTACAACTGGGATGTCTCGCTGTATAAGGCTTTCAATTCCCTTTACAACAGATGGCGGGACATTCCCTTGACCTAGTCCTTCTAGCACAACACCATCATATTTACATGCAAGCACGACATCCAATAAATCTTCTTCCATACCGGCATACACTTTTAGCATTGCGACACGCTTGGATAAATTGTTAACATCTACATATTGTCGACGAATTGGTGCGTGATGGAATAAGATTCGGGATTTAGTAATAAGTCCAATCGGTCCATATTGTGGAGATTGGAAAGTATTTACTGAACTTGTGCTTGTTTTTGTTGTATTTACAGCAAGATGAACCTCATCATTCATCACAACAAGCACACCTTTATCACGGGCTTCTTCATCAACAGCTACTCGGACTGCCTCCACTAAATTATAAATCCCATCTGCTCCAAGTTCGTTAGATGAACGCATAGCTCCTGTTAGCACAATAGGAATGGCTAAATTCGTTGTTAGCTCTAAGAAATAGGCGGTTTCTTCCAATGTATCTGTACCGTGTGTGATGACCACACCGTCAATTGGCTGTGCGTCAATTTGTTCCAAAATCAAGTTACGCAATAAAAGCATCTCTTTCGGTGTAATATGTGGAGAAGGAAGATTAAAAGCTTCTATTTCTATAATGCTTGCTAGTGAAGCCAGTTTATTACTTTCCTTCATTAGAGGATTTTCCTTATTTGGCATGACCGCTCCTTCAGCACTCATTGCCATGGAGATTGTGCCGCCAGTATGAATTAATAAAATTGTTTTTTTCATAAAAAATAAATCTCCTTTTAAAAAGTTTTTTTGTCATTACATGGTATAATAATAGCAGTCTATTGTTGAAAGGAGCCGGCATCATGATCATTTTATTATCTGCTGCCATTGCTCCCGGTCTAGCGCTTTTTAGTTATTTCTATTTGCGCAATCAGATGGCTACGGAGCCAAGAAGAACTTTACTACAAACGTTTTTATACGGCGCATTTTTAACGTTCCCAATCATGTTTTTACAGTATGTATTAACAGAGGAAGGGGTTTTTCGATATCTTTATCTTCAAGACGTACTATTTTCAAGTGTCATTGAAGAATTTTTTAAATGGTTTGTGCTATTAATTGCCATCTATAATCATATAGAATTTGATGACCCTTACGATGGTATATTGTATGGGGCAAGCATTTCGCTCGGCTTTGCTACAATTGAAAATGTTCTTTATCTACTTTCATTTGGCTTAGACACGGCATTTATGCGAGCCTTATTACCAGTATCAAGTCATGCTTTGTTCGGTGTCGTAATGGGCTATTATTATGGACGGGCTAAGTTTTCGAAACTTGTTAAGACAAAAGAAATGATTGCTATGGCGCTTTGTGCACCAGTCGTACTTCACATTCTATACAATACAATATTATCATTCAAAGGTCACTGGGTTTATTTAATGATTCCTTTTATGTTGTTTTTATGGTGGTTTGGCTTGCGCAAAGTGAAGCTTGCACATTATCATCTGGTGCAGCATTTGCATATGCAAAAGAAAATATAAAGCGTAGAAATCGTCAAAGATTTCTACGCTTTATTTCATTTTTATCATGTATAAATTACTCCTTTTGTTTCAAGCTATAAAAAAAAGGAGTGATAAAAGTGCGTTTAGTAAGCATACTTTTTGCTTTGATATTAGGAATTAGTATAATTGCGATTCCTCAAAATGATGCGAATGCATTTAGCGATCAGCAAATTACTCGGGGTGCCTATGGAGATGATGTCGTTGAATTGCAAGCGAGGCTACAATACTTAGGTTTTTATAAGAGTAAAATTGATGGCAAATTTGGCTACAACACATACTGGGCTTTACGTAATTTCCAAGAAAATTATGGGTTACCAGTAGACGGAATTGCAGGCGCTAAGACAAAGAAAGCATTAACGGGCAATTCAGATTATGATGAAAAATGGGTGAAAGCTCAATTAAATGCAGGGAATCAATTTACTTATTATGGGGGGAAGCCTCTTGATCAGCAAGTGAAAAAGAATACTAGTGGTGGCACTAGCAATAGTAGTGGAAGTAGTAATAATAATGGAACACAGACACAAGTCCCTCCCAAATATACAGAACGTGATTTACAACTAATGGCGAATGCGGTATATGGAGAGGCAAGGGGAGAACCATATGAAGGACAAGTAGCAGTTGCTGCAGTTATTTTGAATCGTTTGGAAAGCCCAGATTTCCCGAATACTATTTCGGGTATCATTTTCCAACCGTTAGCATTTACGGCCGTTGCAGATGGACAAATTTGGCTTGAGCCAAATGAGCGAGCAAAAGAAGCGGTTATTGATGCCATGAACGGCTGGGACCCTTCAGAAAATGCATTGTATTATTTCAATCCAAAAACTGCAACGAGCAAATGGATTTGGTCACGTCCACAAATCAAACAAATTGGAGAGCATATTTTCTGTTCATAGAAAGGAGGAACCTAGATGAAAACTTGGCTCGTGGTTTTAACGATTGCCGTTATTGGGTTAGGGGCTTACAGCATTGATTTGTATGGAGATAAAGAAGATTTACAACGTACCGTACTAGCACAATATACAGATAAGTTAACGGATGCATCTGAAAAACTTTCCCATCTTCAACGCTCGGTATCACAATCCCTGTTGTTTCAAGATGAGCAGGCGATACACAATGAACTAGATTCGGTTTGGCGTTTAAGCTCAGAAGTTCGTTCTTCTATTGCGAATATTCCAATAGGACAAGAGCTATCAAGCGAATGGATGAACTATCTAGGTCGACTTGGCGATGAAGCAAAAAGGACAGCGAAAACAGGGGATTATGAAGCTTGGCGTGAAAAAATGCCCCAGGTTTCAACAAATTTACAATCTCTTTCCGATGAATGGACAGCTGCAACCGTCGATTTCTATAAGCATGATGGAAAAATGGATGTTTGGCTACAGCAAGTGGACAATAAAAATCCAAATAGCCAATTTGATACTGTAAAAGATACATTAAAGGGCTACGGAGAAAAGGATTTCCCGTTAACTTTATCTGAATCTGATTGGCAGAAAAAAATTGAGTTAAAGGCATTACAGGATGCGGTTATTACCGAAAAAGAAGCACTAGAAAAAGTGAAATACTTATTCCCAGTCATTAAAGATGCTACATTTACAGTTACAAAAAGTAGTGATACAGCACCATATCCTTTTTATCATATCCAATTTCACCAAGGGATTCGATTAGGCTATGTTGATCTAACAGAAAAGGGTGGACATTTATTATCCTATTTAGTAGAACGTCCTGTGGATGAAGCCAAGTTATCACAAGAGGAAGTTATGAAAAAAGCGCAGGAATATGTGAAGAAATTAGGCATGAAAGATGTAGCCTATGTGGAATCACGCGAAAATCATCAAGCTTGGCATGTGACATTTGCTCGTGTGCATCCTGGAGATAATGCGTTAATCTACGCTGATGGTGTTCAATTGAAAGTAGCGAAAGATACAGGTGAGCTGTTAGGTGCAAATGCAATGGAATATATTCAAGAAGAAAATATTAAAAAGCAAACAGCTAAGCCGATTGATTGGAAAACGTTCTTCCAAGACGATATTCAAGTACAAGAGGTAAAAAATATCTATACAGATAATGGACAATTTGAGCAACGTCTTTGCTATGAGGTCATTGCATTGCGTGATGGTAATACGCAGGAAACATTTAGAATTGTAATTGATGCGGAAAACCATAATGTATTAAAAGTGGAATATCTAACTTAATCAATGATGCCTCCGCTCTGTATGAACTTGACATGAAAATACTACCAATTTTTATAGCCAAAATAAGCTTCTCATGAGATAATTAAACTATATTTTTCGCACGGGGAGATGCTCATGGAAATAAAAATTGGTACACAATTACAACTTGAACCAACTTATACAGAACGGTTGGAGAAATTCCGCTGTAAAGTTGTAGAGCAAAAAGATAATATTCTATATATTGATTATCCGGTTAATATGGTAACAAAGAAAACGGCATTTTTAATAGATGGCTCAGAATTTAGAGCAACTTTTCGTACTGAGGATAAGCAATCCTTTGCCTTTAATACAGAGGTAGTTGGCCGTAAAGCAGGTAATATACCAATGATTATGTTGCATTGTCCAACACCAGAGGAGTTTATAAAAATTCAGCGACGAGAATACGTTCGTGTAGAGACACAAGTAGACGTTGCTGTTCAGTTGAAAGACTATAAATATCAACTTGTAACTGTTGATGTTAGTGCAGGAGGCCTAGCTGTCATGTTGAAAGGTCAAGTAGCTTTCACTGAGGGTGATGAAGTAAAACTAACCATTGTATTGCCATTTGCCAATGGAGATGTCAAGTATGTCATTACAGAAGCGCTGATCGTCCGTATTTTCGAAAAAGAGGATAAACGCATTGCAACAATCCAACTAACAGATACAGATGATGTCGATCAACAGCATATCGTCCGTTTTTGCTTTGAACGTCAATTAGTCAATCGTCGTAAAGAAATGAACCCTTTTAATGTTTAATTTCCTTTATGAATATTTTGATGAAGCCCTCTCCTAGTAGAGGGCTTTTTTGAGGTTATATGATACAATAAGAGGTGCAGAAAGTAGGGAAGAATATGAAGAAAAACATTCAAATTGCGATAGATGGGCCTGCTGGTGCTGGCAAAAGTACAATCGCGAAAATTGTTGCTGAAGCACTGGGCTTTACATACATTGACACAGGCGCAATGTATCGAGCAGTTACGTATAAAGCGATGCAACAAAACATACATTTAGATGATGAAGCAAAATTAGCAGAGATGCTTGAAGTAAGCACAATTGAATTAAAACCATCACCTCAGGGACAGCTTGTTTTTTTAGATGGTCACAATGTGTCAGCGGAAATTCGCTCTAATGAGGTCACTTCATCAGTCTCACAAGTAGCTGCCCATGCGAAGGTTCGTGAACTATTAGTTGCCCAACAGCAAAAACTTGCAGCTAATGGTGGTGTTGTCATGGATGGCCGCGATATTGCTACACACGTCTTAAAGGATGCAGAACTAAAGATTTTCATGTCTGCAACAGTAGAGGAACGTGCTAGACGTCGCTTGATTGATAATCAAAAAAGAGGAATTGACTCCTCTCTTGAAAAACTTCAGGAAGAAATTGCACTACGTGATAAAAAGGATAGTGAGCGTGAAGCATCGCCACTGATTCAAGCTGAAGATGCGATCTTTTTAGATACAACAGCATTGTCCATTGATGATGCAGCACAAGCTATTTTAAAATTAGCAGAAGAAAAAATGCTATAAATCCTAAAGTTTCAGACATTTTTTGAATTTAAAGGATTTATTTTTGTCTTTGTCTTCAATATCGAATAAAATAGTAAGGGAAGATGCGAAGGAGGGTTACATATGTCTGAAGAAATGAACTATGCAGAACAAACGTTTAACGAGGGTGATATCGTCAAAGGCATTGCCGCGCAAGTTGATGAAAAGGCAGTATCTGTATCAATTCCAGGTGCACCGTTTGATGGTATTGTACCGATTAGTGAATTATCAAGCTTACACATTGAGAAAGCGTCTGATGTCATCTCAGTTGGAGATGAATTAGAGTTGATGATTACAAAGGTTGAAGAAGAAAACTTTGTCCTATCAAAACGTAAAGTGGATGCTTTAAAAGCATGGGATACACTGGAGCAGCAATTTGCCGCTGAGGAAATTTTTGAAGCGGAAGTAAAGGATATTGTTAAAGGTGGTCTTGTCGTAGATTTAGGTGTACGTGGCTTTGTACCAGCATCGCTTGTAGAGGACTATTTCGTTGATGATTTTGAAGGCTATAAAGGGCAAATATTAAGCTTTAAAATTGTTGAGCTTGATAAGGGTAAGAATCGCCTTATTTTATCTCATCGAGCAGTGGTTGAAGCAGAGAAAGCTTCACAAAAGAAAAATGTGATTAATCAAATAAAAGCTGGCGATGTATTGGATGGTAAAGTACAGCGTCTCGCGTCATTTGGTGCATTTATCGATCTAGGTGGTATTGATGGTCTTGTACACATCTCGCAAGTATCACATGAGCATGTGAGTGATGTGAGTGAGGTTTTAGCTGAAGGACAAGATGTAAAAGTAAAAGTACTATCAGTGGACCCAGAAAATGAACGTATTTCTTTATCTATTAAGGAAACTATTCCTGGACCATGGTCCAATATTGAAGAACGTGCCGCAAAAGGCACTATTTTAGACGGTAGAGTGAAGCGACTTACTTCATTCGGCGCATTTGTGGAAGTATTCCCGGGCGTGGAGGGTTTAGTGCATATATCGCAAATTGCGCATAAGCACATTAACACGCCTCATGAAGCATTGAAAGAGGGACAAGAAGTACAGGTGAAGGTCCTTGATGTCAATGCTGACGAAGGCCGTCTAGCCCTAAGTATTAAAGAATTACTAGAAAATCCAGAAGCAGAAGAAGTAATCGACTATGAATTACCTGAAGAGAATACAGGCTTCTCATTCGGTGATGTCATTGGCGATAAACTAAAAAACTTTAAATAATGTATACAGCGAGGATGCATAAATGTATCCTCGCTATTTTTGTGGTTGATAGGATTATGAAAGTGAAGGATAACAATTAAGAAATGGATAAAATCTTTGAAATGAAGGATAAAACTCTAAAAGTAGCGGATAAGAATCCTAAAGTGAAGGATAGCAACTAAAGAATGTAAAATCTTTGAATTAAAGGATAAGATTTTAGCAGCAGCGGGTAAGATTCTTAAAATAAAGGATAGTTAATTAAAAAGGCGATAAAACCTTTATGACATCTGATAGCACGCTTAAAAAATGAGGTAACACCGTTTATCACCATACATAGCATTCTACATTATGGATATGATATGATATAATGGCATTTTTCGTGTATAATAGCGAAAGACAAGAAGTTGGAAGGATGAAGTACAGATGACGAAACCAGTAGTAGCCATCGTAGGTCGTCCGAACGTAGGTAAGTCGACGATTTTTAATCGTATCGTTGGAGAACGCGTTTCGATTGTGGAGGATATCCCAGGCGTAACACGGGACCGTATTTATAGTTCGGCAGAGTGGTTAACACACGATTTTAATATTATTGATACAGGTGGCATTGAAATAGGGGACGAGCCGTTTTTAGAACAGATTCGTCAACAAGCTGAAATTGCCATTGATGAAGCGGACGTTATTATTTTCATGACAAATGGTCGTGAAGGGGTAACGGCAGCAGATGAGCAAGTTGCTAAAATTCTATACAAAACAAAAAAACCAGTCGTATTAGCGGTTAATAAAATTGATAATCCTGATATGCGTGAAATGATTTATGATTTTTATGCACTTGGCTTCGGTGAACCTTGGCCAATCTCAGGTTCCCACGGTTTAGGTTTAGGGGATTTATTGGACGAATGTGCAAAACATTTCCCGAAAGAAGATGAAGAACAATATGGTGATGATGTCATTAAATTCTCTTTAATTGGTCGTCCGAATGTTGGGAAATCCTCTTTAGTGAATGCTTTCCTAGGGCAAGAACGTGTTATTGTTAGTAATATTGCAGGGACAACACGTGATGCGATTGATACGCCTTATGCATATGATGGACAGGAATATGTCATTATTGATACGGCAGGTATGCGTAAAAAAGGAAAGATCTATGAAACAACCGAGAAATATTCTGTGTTACGTGCGCTACGTGCTATTGAACGCTCAGACGTTGTTTTAGTAGTGCTGAATGCAGAAGAAGGTATTCAAGAGCAAGATAAAAAAATCGCTGGCTATGCACATGAAGCTGGAAAAGCTGTGATCATTGTTGTGAATAAATGGGATGCCATTGAAAAAGATGAAAAAACAATGAATGTCTTTACACAGCAAATTCGTGAGCATTTCCTATTTTTAGATTATGCCCCAATCATATTTGTGTCGGCGAATACAAAACAGCGTGTGCATCAGATTTTACCGATTATCCAACGTGTCAGCGAGAATCATGCGATGCGTATTCAATCCTCTATTTTAAATGAAGTGATTGAGGACTCAGTGGCTCGTAATCCTGCACCGACAGATAAAGGTCGTCGCTTACGTATTTACTATGCTACTCAGGTAGCGATTAAGCCACCAACATTCGTTATTTTTGTGAATGAACCTGAGCTTATGCATTTCTCATACGAACGCTTCTTAGAAAATCGTATTCGTGAAACATTTGACTTTGAAGGGACGCCAATTCGTTTAATTACACGTGCGCGTGCTTAAGGCAATAGCTATACACATACAATACGCCAACCCGACATTATTGTTGGGTGGCGTCTTTTTACAAAAAAGAACTTACTTAATAGACAACCCAGCAAAGGGAGGATTTTGTTATGGAAAAAGTTTGTGTGTTAGGGGCAGGCTCATGGGGTACTGCACTGGCAATGGTACTAGCGGAAAATGGACATGATACGCTTGTATGGACACATAGAGCTGAACAGGCAGAAGAAATCAATCAACTGCATACAAATAAAAAATATTTACCAGAAACCATTCTACCTGAAAATTTACATGCGACGAGTGATATGGCGAAGGTAGCTACTCATGCAGAAACCATTGTTGTGGCTGTTCCAACAAAAGCGATTCGTGAAGTATGCGAGAAACTAACGGCTGAATTAACAAAAAAAGTGTTGTTTGTCCATGTTTCGAAAGGAATTGAGCCTGACTCATTAAAACGAATATCTGAAATTTTAGCAGAGAGCTTACCAGCTATGTATGTGGAAGAAATTGTTGTTCTTTCTGGGCCAAGTCATGCAGAAGAAGTGGTGCTGCATCATCCTACAACGGTTACTGCAGCTTGTGCCAATATTGATGCTGCTGAAAAGGTACAGGATTTATTTATGAATCAGTTCTTCCGCGTCTATACAAATGAAGATATCATTGGTGTGGAAATAGGAGGAGCGTTGAAAAACGTTATCGCTTTAGCAGCAGGTATTACTGATGGCTTAAATTATGGAGACAATGCGAAAGCGGCACTTATCACGCGAGGTCTTGCAGAAATTTCACGGTTAGGAGTAAAAATGGGCGGTAATCCATTTACGTTCTCAGGGCTTACAGGTATGGGGGATTTAATTGTAACCTGTACAAGTGTTCACTCGCGGAACTGGCGTGCAGGAAATATGTTAGGGCAAGGTATGAAGCTACAAGAAGTGCTGGATCAAATGGGCATGGTCGTTGAAGGTGTCCGTACCACGAAGGCAGCCTATCAATTAGCAGAGAAATATGGTGTCGCCATGCCGATTTCCACAGAGCTCTATAGTGTGCTATTTAATGATGTTGAACCGAAAGTAGCAGTAGATGCCTTAATGATGCGTATGAAAAAACGAGAAATAGACGATATGAAGCATTAATATTAATTTTTTGATTAGACTTGTCATAAAATGGACATAAATAAGGTGTCTCAGCGAATCTGTTGAGACGCCTTATTGTGTGCCACTAGTTGAATAGAAATACATGCTAAAAGAGTTGTCCATTTCTTGATAGTTATAGGACAACTATTTCTTTTTAGCAAAAGCACATAGTATAATATACTTTGATTGTGTCTTGACATTCAAAGAAAGGTGGTTTTTTGAAATGGGCCCGTTAGCTCATATGCCTGCGCTTGATGTAATGTGGGTGTCGTTTTATTGCATCGCATTTATGATTATATCAGTCGGCTTAATTTATTTAGCGCGAAATAAGATTTCAAATGTATTTTTACGAACAGTCGTAAATTTATGTGCATACATACTGTTTGGACTTGGCACATTTTTAATGGTACTTGTAGTTGCCACTTGGCCAGCATAAAAAATAATGAGGTGTCAGTAACATGAAAAAACTAAGTGCTTTGCTGTTGGTATTTGCAACCGCCATACTGTTAGTAGGATGTGCGTACCCAGAAGACGAAAAAAGGGCTAAGGTTACGCCTGATGTCGATCAACTAGCTGCAGTTCAACGTGCCGTGGATGAATATCGTGAAGCAACAGGTGGACTAGTACCAATTAAAAATAGCGAGCTAGATACGGATATCTATATCAAATATTTAATCGATTTTGAAAAACTTATGCCGAAGTATTTGGCGACAATCCCTGGAAATGCCTATGAAAAAGGTGGTATATATCAATATATCATTTGGGACCCTGAAAATGAGGCATCCGTCAAATTAGTAGATTTAAATGCGGCAGAGCGTATACGTGAAATAGGTATTCGTAAACTATCTACACAATATTTACCAATAAAAGGGTCAATATCAGATAATGTTTATCAGATCAACTATAAAGATTTGGGTTATAAAACAGAGGTAACTGTAAAAAGTCCCTATTCTGGCGTCGAGTTACCGCTTTTCATGACTGGTGATGGTGAATTACATGTAGACTATGCTGTGGATTTAGGACAACTATTAAAAGAAGATAAGCCAAATGTAAAGCCAGGCGATGATATTCGCCAACTGCTTGTCGACAAATTTCCAGTGGTCCCTGCCTATTCTATTCCCTATACAGTGGACGAGAATGGAGAGCCTATCTATGATATGAAAACATATAATGCGGATGTTAAAAAGGCGAAAGAACAACAAAAACAAGAGGCAGAAGCCGCCGAGAAAAAAGAAAACTAGCAAACAAGCTCCTTACATTTGTGAGGGGCTTTTTCATATTTGTCTACAGGCTCGCATATAGTGAAAAAGCGTAGATAAAGGAGGCAGAAACCTTGAGTGAAGCAGTATTTAGAGAAATTGCAGAGCGCACAAATGGCGATGTTTATATTGGTGTTGTCGGTCCAGTACGTGTAGGTAAATCAACATTTGTAAAAAAGGTAATGGAATCAGTCGTGTTACCAAACATTGTGGATGAAACGGAAAGAATGCGAGCACAAGATGAGTTGCCACAAAGTTCTCCGGGGCCAGTCATTATGACTGCTGAGCCGAAGTTTGTGCCTGCCCAAGCAACCCGTATTGTGGTCGGTGACGATGAAATGCCATTTCAAATTCGATTAGCAGATTGTGTGGGTTATATTATCGATGGGACAAAAGGCTATGAAGATGAAAATGGACCTAAATTTGTTCATACTCCTTGGCATACGGAGCCAATTCCGTTTCAGGAAGCCGCTAAAATTGGCACAGATAAGGTGATTCGCGATCATGCGAATATTGGTATTGTCGTAACGACTGATGGTACAGTGAACGGAATCAGTCGAAGAGCAGCAGAGAAGGCAGAAGAGGAAATTGTAGAGCAATTAAAAGAAATCGGCAAACCATTTGTCATCTTACTCAATTGCCAAATGCCTGCGAGAGAAGAAACAGTTCAGCTTCGCAATGAATTGTTTGAACGTTACAATGTACCTGTTATTGCGATGTCCATTGATCAAATGAGAGAAGCGGATATTCAATATATTTTACAAGAGGCGTTATTTGAATTCCCAATTCGTACCATTGAAGTGGAAAAACCAGACTGGCTGGATGTATTAGATGCTACACATCCATTAAACGTTGCATTAATTGATTCGATGGAGGAAGTCCTTTCTTCTGTGATGAAAATTCGAGATGTGCAACAGGCATCAGATGCCTTCAAAGCGATTGACTTTATTGACCAAAGTGAGGTTGTTCATGTAGATGCAGGTGTAGGAACAGCTGTAATCCGGGTGTCCCTACAGGGTGAATTGTATAAATCAGTTTGTAATGAATGGCTAGAAGAACCAATTGAAACGAAAAAAGATTGGTTACTCTTTATCAAAGAGGCGGCAGAGGCAAAAGAGGCCCAAAAACGCTTTAAAAGTGCTATTCACGATGCTGATACGACAGGCTATGGGGTGACATTGCCAATGATGCAGGAATTTGAGCCAACAGCCCCAGAGCTTATTAAACAGAATAATTTCTTTGGTGTACGAATGAAGGCAAAAGCACCATCCTATCATATTATCCGAGTTGATATGGAGTCAGAATTTGCACCGTTAATTGGCTCAGAGTTCCATAGTCAGCAACTTTTAAAAGATTTAAATCATGCTTATTTACATGATCGTGATGCATTATGGAATACACAATTATTTGGCACACCATTGCACGAAGTATTAAAAGAGGGGATTCGCTACAAAATGGATGCAGTTCCACATACTGCTAAAAAACGTATGCGTCAGACGATTGAACGTATGGTTAATGAAGGGGATCGTGGTTTAGTAACATTTATTTTATAGTGATAAAATTCAGAAAAAATGCAAAAAATATACGCAGGGCTTTTCGTTTTTATGCGAAAAGTCCTTTTATTTTTGTTTTTTGGGTGAAAAACTGATTTTTTGGTTATAATCATGTATGAATACAGTTGCGTAGCGGTTTTCTATGTGTTACTCTTTTTACAGAATTGGTTCATGACCCTTTGAGAGGAGGTGAATGGTGTGAATAAAACAGAATTAGTAAACTCTGTTGCTGAAGCTGCAGGTCTTTCTAAGAAAGACGCTTCTAAAGCAGTTGAAGCTGTATTTGATACAATTCAAGATGCTCTTGCAAAGGGTGACAAAGTACAATTAATTGGTTTTGGTAACTTTGAAGTACGTGAACGTGCGGCTCGTAAAGGTCGTAACCCACAAACTGGTAAAGAAATCGAAATCGCTGCTAGCAAGGTGCCTGCTTTCAAACCAGGTAAAGCGCTTAAAGACGCGGTAAAATAATACACGTCTAGTAGTTACATAGAGCAGTCTTCATGTTAACGAACATGAAGGCTGCTCTTTTCAGCTTCAAATTCTGTATTTTACATAATAATATACAGTGATTTGCTTATCTAGAAGCGAATTTCTGATGAATCAGGTAAGTCATTTTGCGCTTACCTTTTGGATGTGCTACGATGCATAGGGAAATGTGTAATGTTTTGATATGCAGGAGGTTTTTTGATGTCGAATATTGATTTATTGAAAATAGAGGAAGCGGTAAAAATGATTTTAGAAGCGGTAGGTGAAGATGTTAATCGTGAAGGTTTATTGGATACGCCGAAGCGTGTAGCAAAAATGTATGCAGAAATGTTCAGCGGCTTGCATGAGGATGCTAAAGATTATTTTAAAACGGTGTTTCATGAGGATCATGAAGAACTAGTGCTTGTCAAAGATATACCTTTTTATTCGATGTGTGAGCATCATCTGGTACCTTTCTATGGCAAAGCACATGTTGCATACATACCAAATGACGGCGTTGTTGCAGGACTGAGTAAGTTAGGACGTGCAGTGGAGACGATTGCCCGCAGACCACAACTACAAGAGCGTATTACCTCTTCAGTAGCGGACACAATTATGGAGATGCTTTCGCCAAAAGGTGTTTATGTTGTGATCGAGGCAGAGCATATGTGTATGACAATGCGTGGATTGAAAAAACCTGGTTCCAAAACGGTGACATCTGTTGCACGAGGTATTTATGAGAAAGATGAAGTGAAACGTAGAGAAGTGCTGTCATTTATTCAAATGTCTTAAATTGCGTGTCTAATTATGTTATGATGAACTAAGAATTTGTCGGATTTAAGGAGTGTACAAAGATGTCACAAGATTATATTGTTATTCAAGCAGAAGAAGATGGTGTACATGTCATTGGATTAACACGTGGAACAGATACGAAATTCCATCATTCAGAGAAATTAGATGCCGGCGAAGTAATGATTGCTCAATTTACAGAACATACGTCTGCCATGAAAATACGCGGTAAAGCGCAAATTCATACAGCACATGGCGTGATCAATAGCGAAGCGAAAAAATAAGAGATTTTGTTTCTTACGATAAGTTTTAATGCTGTTCAACGTTCTACAGCACATATAAAAACACTAGATGTGAAAAACTTAGTATAAGGTCTATGGGCAGTTAGCATTCCAACATTTAATTTTGGGAGAGCTTTACTGCCTGTGCTATGAAGAAAGCAAATTTTTTTTATTCCGCATCGTTGCGTATGCTATAATGACTCAGTAAGCAAGCGTTTAGCCTTGTACAGGGCTAACGTATCTGAAAGTGAAATGGAGTAAGGTCTATGAATGCAACATACATTCAAAATTCAATTGCACAGTTAAAAACAGAGATTTTCATGGATGTTCGTCATAGAACTTTGCAAAAATACACAGGTGTACCTGTGCTAGATGAAAATCAACTGTTTTATTTGTTAATCCCGTTTTTGAATGGTGAAGAGTGGCAACAAGAGCAACAAGAGGCTGCAATTTCTGTTGGCATAGTGTACGCAGCATTAGCGGCTCACGATCATATAAAAGAATTAGACGCAACATCAAAAGAACAGCAGCTTACCGTTTTAGCTGGGGATTTTTATAGTGGTCGTTATTATGAAATTTTAGCAATGTCAGGGAATGTCGCATTGATTCGAAACTTGTCACAAGGTATTGTGGCACGATGTGAAAACCAAATTAAAGTTTATGAAAATAAACAACGAACAATGGAACAGTGGTATACGTCGATGAGTACGATAGAATCTGGGTTAATTGCTCAATTTTTTGATCTTTATTCTTTCAGTGAATATATACCACTTATAGAAAAAAGCTTATTAATCTTGCGTTTAGAAAAAGAATGGACAGCTTATCAACGTGGGCAAATGTCTTTAATGGGTAAGGCACTAGAAGAAAGTGTCAGACGTAATGGCGCAACCTTTAATAGCGTCATCCAAGGGAAAATTGTGCATTTAAAAACAGAACTATCACAGATCATTAATCAGGCATCCTTTTTACAACGTGATATCAAACAAGCTTTACATGCACATGTAGAGGCATCCATTGCTTCTACTAACGGATAAGAGAGGTTTTTCAAAATGGCTAAAACGAAAGAAGAACACGTTCACGAAGTATTTGAAAGTATTTCGGAAAACTACGATAAAATGAATGGTGTAATTAGTTTCCAGATGCATGTTGGCTGGCGTAACGATACAATGAAGCACATGGCTGTAAAACCTGGATCAAAAGCACTTGATGTATGCTGTGGCACCGCAGACTGGACAATCGCACTGGCAGAGGCTGTTGGTGAAAGTGGAGAAGTAAAAGGGCTAGACTTTAGTCAAAACATGCTGAAAGTTGGCGAAAAAAAGGTAGAGCCATACCCACAAATTGAACTAGTTCATGGAAATGCGATGGAGTTGCCTTTTCCAGATGATACGTTTGATTATGTGACAATCGGCTTTGGTCTTCGCAATGTACCTGATTATTTACAAGTTTTGAAGGAAATGCATCGCGTTGTTAAACCAGGCGGAATGGTTGTTTGTTTAGAAACATCTCAATCTGAAATTCCTGGTTATCGTCAGCTGTTCCGTTTTTATTTTAAATATATAATGCCGATATTTGGTAAAATATTTGCGAAAAGCTATAAGGAGTATTCTTGGCTTCAGGAATCTGCGAATGATTTCCCAGGTATGAAAAGGTTAGCGGCATTGTTTGAGCAGGCAGGATTAGAAAAAGTAACGTACAAAGCATACAGTGGCGGGGCTGCGGCAATGCATATGGGCTTTAAAAAGATACGTTAATGGGGGAAGGTTTTCACACGTGGAAAAGATGAAGTTAAAACTACTCTATTCCGATTTGAAATCAGATATCGAAATCATTGAACAAGAGTTAGAAAAAGCGGTGGACTCGTCTTCATATTTGATCAACGATGCTTCTCTCCATTTATTACAAGCTGGTGGCAAACGGATAAGACCAATTTTTGTGTTACTAGGCGCAAAATTTGGTGATTATGACATTGAGAAGATGAAGGATGTAGCAGTACCTTTAGAACTCATTCATATGGCATCGCTTGTACATGATGATGTCATTGACGACTCCAATATGCGAAGAGGGCGCCCGACTGTCAAATCACAGTGGAATAACAGGGTAGCAATGTACACAGGCGATTTTATTTTCGCACGTGCGCTGGAATATATAACAAAGTTAGAAGACCCACTTGTACATCAAATTTTAGCCCGTACGATGGTGGAGATTTGTAACGGTGAAGTCATTCAAATTGAAGATAAATTTAGATTAGATCAAGGTTTAAAAGATTATTTTAGAAGAATCAAACGCAAAACAGCATTACTTATTTCCTCAAGCTGTGAGCTTGGAGCTGTGGCAGCGGGGGTTGATACTAAAACAGTTCGGCATTTAAAGCGCTTCGGCTACTTTGTAGGCATGAGCTTCCAAATTATCGATGATGTTTTAGATATTATGGCAACCGATAAAGAACTAGGGAAGCCAGCAGGTAGTGACTTACTACAGGGGAATATTACTTTACCGATTTTATTATTGAAAGATGATCCCGAGATGCAACCATACTTAGTTAAAGTGTTTGCAGGCACGTTAACAGAATCGGAACGTCAAAATATGTTGCAATATGTGCGTAAATCTCATGCAATTGAGCAAGCTAATCGTATGAGTGATAAATATTTGAAAAAAGCCTTACAGGAAATTGATGCTTTACCAAAACATCCCGTTAAGAAAAAATTACGTGATGTAGCATTGTTCATGGGTAAGCGCAAATTCTAGCTTTTTGTTGTACAAAAGCTCATTTTTTGTTAATATTTATCGGTAGGTGTAAAACCTGTTAGACGAATTTAAGGAGTGTTTTAAACATGGCAATTGAACAAACTTTTTTAATGGTTAAGCCTGACGGCGTTGAACGTCAAGTAATTGGAGACATCGTTGATCGTTTCGAACGTCGCGGTTTTGTAATGAAAGGTGCTAAATTAATGGTAATTCCTAAAGAATTAGCAGAAAAGCACTATGCTGAGCATGCTGAGCGTCCATTCTTTGGTGAATTAGTTGATTTCATCACTTCTGGTCCTGTATTCGCTATGGTATGGGAAGGCGAGAACGTAATCAAGCTTGCTCGTACAATGATGGGTGCAACAAAACCTGAAGAATCTAACCCAGGTACAATCCGTGGTGACTACGCAACAACTGTTTCTCACAACATCATCCACGGTTCTGACTCTCTTGCTTCTGCAGAGCGCGAAATCGGCTTATTCTTCGGTGAAGATTTAGTTTAATTTCGAATCTAAGAAGCGTAGCGAAAATAACTACGAATAGAACTCAATAAAAAAATCATCTATTTTTCCGATGTAACTTTTACCTTCTAACAAAAAATGTTAGGGGGTTTTTTATTTGTCAAAATCATTCAATTAAGTTAACACGTCTTGAGACACATAATAGTTTAGTTTTTGTTTTGTGGCAACCACCATTTATGGAGTGTTCCACATCCAGTGTAGTCAGTCACAGCGAAAAGAATCTTTGACAGACTACACTGGATGTAGAGGTAGAAATCTATGGAGGTTGCTCATCCAAAATATGAAGAGGCAAATTATTTCTGGGAATTGACCTCATGTATATTTTAATTTCTTTATCATGCAAAATCGTTTATAAATGAATACAAATAAATCATCAAACCGGGCAATATCGAAACAATTGAACTGTTAGAAGAGCAAGTATTGCAGTAATTTTCTAAAGCACTAGGACGTTCAGACTTGGCCGTGAAAATATAGTATTTGGCTATGTTGGTAGAAGAATGTAAAAAATAAGAACTGTAAGATAGTCTACTATGGTATTATATTAGTACTATTATATTATGAGGTGATTAGTTGTTTTGTAATCAATGTGGACGTGAAAATCCCGAGGATAGTAAGTTTTGTTCGGGGTGTGGAGGTTCTTTAGTTACTGATACTGGAACAAAGGAAGATGAAAAAAATATTTCTGAAAAAAAAGGTTCAAAAAAGAAATTAATTATTAGCACTATTTTAGGATTATTATTAGTAATTGGTGGCATAGGAGCCTTTTTTGTTTATCAGAAAAAACAAGAAGAAAAAAGAGTTCAAGAGTATGTTGAAGAAATGGCGATTAACTCTTTTAACATGTATTTAGAAGTCTTAGAAAATGCGATTGTTATCTCTATGTACTCAGAAACATGGAGTGATGCGATTGATAATGGTAACGATTTTAATGTTGAATTAGCCAATTTAAAAGATGCATATAAAGAAAAAGGCATATTGCAAGAATTAACAGATACTCAAACCGAAATCCAACATAGCATGAAGTATCTACAAGACGTTCCAGAAGGTTATGAAGAGGTATACGGAGTTTTAAAAGAAATGTATGGAGTATATGTTGAATTTGCTGATCAAGCTCAGTCACCAACAGGTTCACTATTATCTTTTAACAGCAAAACAAATGATTTATATTCTAAATTTAATAGTCTATTTGAAGAATATTTAATCACAATGCCAGCAGATGTAAAAGAAGAATATGAAACATATGTTGATAAAAATAAGAACAAAGAAGAGGAAGAGACAGAAGATACAGAAAACTAGCATTGACCTGTTGCCTTAAGGTGACCATGTATAGGAGCGCTTTCTGTAACAAAAAGAAAAAATATTTAGATGGATAAGACGAGATTTATCGTTTAAATATTTGCGGAAGTTTTATATGTTTTGGTTCTAAGAAGGTAAAAGCATAGTACCTCTTGCATCTGCAGAGCGCGAAATCGGCTTATTCTTCGGTGAAGATTTAGTTTAATTTCGAATAGATCAAGCAATCTCAATTTTTGAGATTGCTTTTTTATTGCGCAAAAAAAGGGAGGGATCATTCTGACGAATAATTTCTTACTAGATACATATAGAATTGTTAAAAACTTCTTACTCATGTACAATAAATAATGTAATATTCTGATAATTAAGTTAGGAATAGTTTAGTAGACTCGTCAATAAACTATGAGGATGACGAGGAAAAGGGGTTATGGACATGAGAGAAGTGGTGATTGTAGCAGCTGTGAGAACTGCTGTAGGTAGAAGTAAGGGCGCATTAAGTCAAGTTCGAGCAGATGATTTAGCAGCTGATGTATTACAGGAGGTTGTAAAGCGTGCAGGCATTGGCAAGGAACAAGTAGACGATGTCATTTTGGGGTGTGTGACCCAAACAGCTGAACAAGGGGCAAATATTGCGAGGACCTCATTATTAATGGCTGGTTTCCCAGAGAGTGTGCCAGGAGTAACCATTGATCGTCAGTGTGGTTCAAGCCAACAAGCCGTGCACTTTGCAGCACAGGCAATTTTAGCGGGGGATATGGACATTGTCATTGCTGGTGGGGTAGAAAGCATGTCAAGAGTACCAATGGGCTCAAACATGCAACATGCACATACTAGTAACCGCTTACAGGAAAATTATGATATTATCCATCAAGGATTATCAGCAGAGAAAATCGCTTCCCAATGGTCTTTATCGAAAGAACAGCTAAATAGCTATGCTTATCAAAGCCATCAACGAGCAATTTCCGCCATTAGAGCGGGTCATTTCCAAGCTGAAATACTACCTATTCAAGTTCCGCATGAGGATGGCTCAGTGACAACATTTGCGGTTGATGAGGGTCCTCGTGCAGAAACTACCGTTGATATTTTAAATGGATTAAAAACCGTCTTTCAAGAGAATGGCGCGATTACTGCAGGCAATGCGAGCCAAATGAGCGATGGGGCCTCAGCTGTAGTCGTGATGGCATTGGATAAAGCAAGAGAACTAGGCATTCAACCACTCGCTAAAATTGTGACAAGAGTGGTCGTGGGTTCTGATCCGACATTAATGCTGACAGGGCCAATCGAAGCTACTAGAAAAGCATTAGAACGGTCAGGTCTCAACATAGAGGATATCGACACATATGAGGTAAATGAAGCCTTTGCACCTGTGCCGCTTGTATGGCTGCATGAAATAGGAGGAGACCCACAGAAGCTCAATCCTGATGGAGGAGCAATTGCGCTGGGACATCCATTAGGGGCAACAGGTACGAAATTGTTAACGACTATGCTCTATCGAATGGAGCGAGAGAATTATCGTTACGGCTTGTTGGCGATTTGTGAGGGAATGGGAATGGCCAATGCCACGATCATTGAAAAAATGTAAAAGGGGATATGTCTGATGAAAGAACATGAAGTGGTGGCAGTCGTAACAGGGGGTGCCTCTGGTTTAGGAGAGGCAACCGTTCGGAAATTAATAGGACAGGGTGGCAAAGCAATTATTTTTGATGTCAATGATGAGCGTGGACAAGCTCTAGTGGAGGAATTAGGTCAAAATGTCCTTTATGCACGAGTGGACGTCACAAAGGAAGAGGACGTGGCGACGGGCCTTGAGCAGGCTATTGCAGCTTTTGGCAAGATCAATGTCGCAGTGAACTGTGCTGGGATAGCAGATGCGAGTAAAGTTATTTCGAAGCGTGGTATACATGCCCTTGCGTTATTTGAAAAAGTGATTGCTGTTAATTTAGTTGGCACGTTTAATGTCATCCGTCTAGTGGCAGAAAAAATGCAACATAATGAGCCAAATGAGGATGGACAGCGTGGTGTCATTATTAATACCGCGTCTGTGGCTGCATTTGATGGGCAAATCGGACAAGCTGCTTATAGCGCGTCAAAAGGTGGCGTAGCAGCAATGACGTTGCCCATTGCAAGGGAGCTTGCGGAAATCGGTGTCCGAGTGATGACCATAGCGCCAGGATTAATTGAAACACCAATGTTTGCTTCGTTACCTGAGCCTGCACGAACAGCTCTTGCTCAAATGACACCATTCCCTAAACGACTTGGTAAACCTTCGGAATATGCTCTTTTGGTTGAAAGTATTATCCACAATGGCTTGTTAAATGGAGAGGTCATTCGACTAGATGGTGCCATTCGCATGCAACCGAGGTAAAGGCAAAATCTAGTTCAAATAGTTTTTGTTTTGATTGTTTCTAAAATCGTAGATGAAGGGAAGCGGTATCATGCATATGATGGATACACCTTTATTATTAACAAGTTTTTTGAATCGTGCAGAACGATTTTTTCACTCAAAGAAAATCTATTCTCGAACAAGTCCCACTACTATTCACGAATTTACGTATAAAGAATATGTGAAACGGACTCGCCAATTAGCCGATGCTTTGACGAAACTAGGGATGGATCGAGGAATGAAGGTGGGCACATTTGCTTGGAATCACCATCGCCATTTGGAAGCCTATTTTGCTGTACCATGTGCAGGAGCAGTATTGCATATGATTAATATTCGATTATCCCCCGAGCATATTGCCTATGTCATCAATCATGCCGAGGATGAAATATTATTAATAGATGATAATCTGGTGCCATTAATTGCACCGATCGTCTCTCAGCTGAAAACGGTAAAGCATTATATCATTATGGGTGATGCTGTTGCAGTAGAAACTTTACCGATTCCAAATGCTCTTTCCTATGAATCGCTACTTGCGGAGGCAGATGAACATTTCACATTCCCAGAAGATCTAGATGAAAATACACCCGCAGGCATGTGCTATACAAGTGCAACCACGGGCATGCCAAAGGGAGTAGTCTATACACATCGCAGTATTGTACTTCATAGTTTAACAGCTGGTCTCGCTGACAGTATTGCGATTTGTGAGTCGGATGTGGTGTTACCTGTTGTACCAATGTTCCATGCGAATGCATGGGGATTACCATTTGCCAGTGTCGCATTTGGTTCTACACAGGTCTTACCGGGACCTATGTTTACACCACAGCTATTGCTTGAATTATTTGATGTATATAAAGTTACATTGACAGCAGGGGTACCGACTATATGGCTAGGCGTTCTACAGGAGCAGCGTCAAAACCCTCGTGACCTATCGTCTATGCGATTAATTGTTTGTGGAGGTTCTGCTTCACCAATTGGTCTTGTTCGAGGCTTTGAGCAAGAACTTAATATCCCATACATGACAGGTTACGGTATGACAGAAACCTCACCTCTTGTAAGCCTATCCACGTATTTAACACATATGCAGGACTATACGGCTGATGAAAAAATGAATGTTCGGATTACACAAGGTATGACAATGCCTCTTATTGATACAAGGATTGTCAATGAAAATGGTGAAGTACCTTGGGATGGCAAAACGATGGGAGAGCTTACCATTAGAGGCCCATGGATTGCCAACGAGTATTATCAGGATGAACGAACGGAAGAGGCCTTTAAAGACGGCTGGCTCTATACAGGCGATATTGCTGTGATGACAACAGATGGCTATATAAAAATCACCGACCGTACAAAGGATTTAATTAAGAGTGGTGGCGAATGGATTTCTTCAGTAGAGCTTGAAAATGCATTAATGTCCCATCCAAAGGTCTTTGAGGCAGCTGTTATTGCCATTCCACATGAAAAGTGGTTGGAGCGACCATTAGCTTGTGTCGTAGCAAAGACAGAGTTTAAGGATTCGATTACTAAAGAAGAGTTACTAGAGAGTCTACAGCACCAATTCCATAAAACATGGGTTCCTGATGATATTGTCTTCATTGACGAAGTACCAAAAACGTCTGTAGGTAAATTCTTAAAGGCTAAATTACGAGAAGATTTAAAAGAGTATCGCATACAAGTCTAACGATAATGGATAGAATGAGGGTGGTGAAAACTACCTTCATTTTTTATTGGAATAAATTCCTGAAAAATGAAACTATTTTTTCCATTTTGCCGTATAATCGTAATAACGAAAGGAAGTGAACGGATTGTCAATTGCCATTGTAGCGATAATTGGAGGCGTCATTATTTCTCTAGCTGGAATTTTTACAGACGCTCATACTAGACAACAAAAAATAAAACTGAAAGCTGTTGAAAAAGAAGTAGAATTAGAAAAGCTTAGGTTAGAAACTTATACGATTGAAACAGAAAAAATGAGACTTGAATTAGAACAGTCGAAAGTATTACTTTTAGAGGAAAAACAAAACGCAAGCAAGTAGATTTGCATACAGGAGAAAGACTATTTCAGGATTGGGACTTTTCCGCTATAATGGTAATACGACGCTAGAGGGGAAGATGACCATATGTCTGATTATGAACAGTTTATAGAAGGTATTAAGCGCAAAACAGGAATAGATTTAGCGTTATATAAAGAAGCGCAAATGAAAAGACGATTAACCTCTCTTTATGAGAAAAAGGGCTATCGTAATTTTGTAGACTTTCTAAAGGCACTCGAACAAGATCGAGATTTAATGAATGAATTCTTAGATCGTATGACGATCAATGTTTCTGAATTTTATCGCAACGGAAAGCGCTGGGAAGTATTACAAAAGAAAATATTTCCGAAACTTTTACAAACTAATAAGCGCTTAAAAATTTGGAGTGCTGCTTGTTCGACAGGAGAAGAACCATATTCATTAGTAATGGTATTATCTCAATTGGTGCCTTTATCTCAAATTCAAATTATTGCCACTGATTTAGATGAGAATGTAATACAAAAGGCGAAGTTAGGTGTCTACCCTGAACGCTCTTTAGCAGAGGTGCCAAGTGATATTAAAGCAAAGTATTTTGAACAAGAAGGCTCCTTCTATCGCGTGAAGGATGAGATTAAGCGTTGTGTAACCTTTAAGAAACATAATTTATTGAATGACTCTTATGACAGCAATTATGATTTAATTGTTTGTCGCAATGTCATGATTTATTTTACAGAAGAAGCGAAAGATCAAATTTATAATAATTTTAGTAAAGCACTGCGTAAGGATGGCGTTTTATTTGTTGGATCGACAGAGCAAATTTTTAATCCAGCACGTTATGAATTTGATGTAGAAGACACATTCTTCTATCGTAAAAATAATTAATAATATGGATGAAAAGCTTTGTACAAATGACACAATTGTACATAAAGTTGACCAAGCATTAAACATAGATAATTCATACGCTTTTCGCTTATCATAAGCAAAGGCGTATTTTTTATAAAATTTAGCGAGGTGTTTTTTATAACTTTCATTCAGAATATTCACATTTAGATCTATGAAAATGGTAACTACTTAAAAGACATTCGTAAAAGGACTGTTTTTTTAAAGAATATATGTTATAGTGAAAAATACATACTTTAGCGAGTTGAAGGGAGAAAGTGTTTATGCGTTACTTAACAGCAGGTGAGTCACACGGACCTCAATTAACGACAATTATTGAGGGTTTACCGTCACTCTTACCCATTACAGCAGAAAAAATTAATCACGATTTAAAACGTCGCCAAGGAGGTCATGGACGTGGGCGCCGCATGCAAATCGAAACAGATACTGTGGAGATTGTAGCTGGTGTTCGTCATGGTCAGACACTTGGATCTCCTGTTGCACTCGTTGTCACAAATGATGACTGGAAGCACTGGACTAAAATTATGGGAGCAGAGCCATTAGCTGATGATATCAACCCTGAAGATATTAAGCGTCAAATCTCACGTCCTCGACCAGGTCATGCAGATTTAGTCGGAGGCATGAAATATGGTCACCGAGATTTAAGGAATGTATTAGAGCGCTCCTCTGCGCGTGAAACAACTGTTCGTGTAGCAGTTGGGTCTGTAGCAAAGGCGTTACTTAATGAACTAGGCATTTCCATTGTTGCGCATGTTACAGAGATAGTGGGAATTAAAGCTGATACATCTTTAATAGAAGGAAAAACAACGGAAGAAATTCGTGCAATTGTCGAAGCGGATCCTTGCTACTGTGTAGATCCAATCGCCTCTGCGAAAATGGTTGAGGCAATTGATGAAGCGAAAAAAGCCGGCGATTCGATCGGTGGTGTTGTAGAAGTCATTGTAGAAGGCATGCCAGCAGGTGTAGGGTCTTATGTACATTATGATCGCAAGTTGGATGCGAAACTTGCTGCTGCTATGCTATCCATTAATGCATTTAAAGGAGTAGAATTTGGACTTGGCTTTGAAATGGCACGTCGAAAAGGTTCTGAAGTACACGATGAAATCATCTGGTCTGAAGAAGAAGGTTATACTCGTGCAACCAATCGACTTGGTGGCTTAGAAGGCGGTATGTCAACAGGTATGCCAATTGTTGTACGTGGTGTGATGAAGCCAATTCCTACTTTATATAAACCATTACAAAGTGTAGATATTGAAACAAAAGAGCCGTTTAAAGCGAGTGTTGAGCGCTCTGATAGCTGTGCAGTACCAGCAGCGTCTGTAGTTGCAGAACATGTTATTGCCTGGGAAATAGCGAATGCAATTTTAGAGCAATTCCATAGTGATCAACTACCACAATTACAAGCTCAAATTGACGAGCATCGTCAATATACAAAGGGGTTCTAAGTTATGCGTGTACCAGTAGCAACAAAATCGCATCAATATGAAGTTGTTCTTGGGCATCAATTTCTAACTGAAGCTGTGGAGGCATTTGCTGATAAACTTCAAAAAGCGGATAAGCTCTTTGTGTTTACAGATGTCAATGTTTGGGCAGCACAGGGAGAGTATTTCAAAGCAAATTTCCCGTACCATTTTGAGGCCTTTATTTTGCCAGGTGGAGAAGCATGCAAAACCTTTGATCAATACAACGCTGCTCAAACATTTTTATTAGAGCAAAAATGCTCCCGAAAATCCTTCATTTTTGCTTTTGGAGGAGGAGCAGTTGGCGATTTAACAGGTTTTGTTGCGGCAACCTATATGCGAGGGATTCCGTTTATTCAAATTCCAACGACTATTCTAGCGCATGATTCCGCAGTTGGTGGAAAAACTGCCATTAATCATCCACTAGGAAAAAATATGATTGGTGCATTTTATCAGCCAGAAGGCGTGATATATGATACAGCTCTTTTAGAAAGTTTATCAGAGCGTGAGGTACGTTCAGGAACAGCAGAGTTAATTAAGCATGCCATGATTTCTGACCCGAACTGGCTGGAGGAATTAATGGCAGGAGATTCGGTGATCCATTTTAATCAAAATGAACTAGCAAAGCAACTAAAAAAAGGGATTGAAGTGAAAGCACAAATTGTTGCTGAGGACGAAACAGAGCAATCCGTTCGAAAATTTTTAAACCTAGGCCATACATATGGACATGCCATTGAAGCAGCTGCGGGTTATGGCAAAGTGGCTCATGGTGAGGCAGTTATGATTGGACTCGTCTATTGTCTTCTATTGAGTGAACGATATGGAGAACTTGATCGAACGTTCACCCGATCCTTTTTAGAGTTTGCGATAAAAAACGGCTATCCTTTTGAGGCTGTGGGTGATTATTCATTTGAACAATTATCTAGCTACCTAATGAAAGATAAAAAAGCGGAATATGGCATTTTACAGTTTATCCTTTTGGAGAAAATTGGAAATCCTTTCGTCAAAGCTATTGATATAGAAGAATGTCAAGAAATAGATGCTGAATATAGACAGTTATTAGCGGAGGTGCTTGTATGATTCGTGGACTTAGAGGAGCAATAACAATTGAATCTGACAAGCCAGAGCTTGTATGGGATGAGACAGCAAGATTAGTGCGTGAGGTTGTGGCAGCAAATAATGTGGACATTGATGATATCGCATCAATCCTCATTTCAACAACGCCAGATATTACCTCAGCATTTCCTGCTCGTGCAGTACGCTTGATGGATGGCTGGCAATATGTCCCTGTAATGTGTACACATGAAATGGATGTGCCAGAAGCGCTACCGTTATGTATTCGTGTATTAATACATGCAAACATAGAGGTAGCACAAAAAGATGTAAAGCACTTGTATCTCAATGATGCAGTGAAATTAAGACCAGATTTGGCTCAGGCTAAATAAGTAGAGGAGATGTTTTAGATGAAGTGGAAACAACAATTGGACGGTATGCAAGCATATAAGCCAGGTAAACCAATTGAAGAAGTACAACGTGAATATGGCTTAAAGGAAGTTATTAAATTGGCATCGAATGAAAATCCATTCGGGTGCTCACCTAAGGTAACAGCTTATTTACAAAATAATGCAGTGAATCATGCACTTTATCCAGATGGCTATGCACAAAACCTACGTACTGCTGTGGCAAATCATCTAGGTGTGAAAGAGACACAACTTCTTTTTGGTAACGGCTCTGATGACATCATTGCGATTATTACTCGTGCTCTGTTGTATCCAGGGGTAAACACGGTTATGGCCGACCCTTCCTTCTCTCAATACTGGCACAATGCAGAAATTGAAGGTGCTGAAGTACGTAAAGTTCCTTGTCAAGAGGGAGCACATGATTTAGAGGCGATGTTGGCTGCAATTGATGACCAAACTTCTATTGTTTGGGTATGTAGTCCAAATAATCCTACAGGAGTTGTCATTCCTGATGCTGCATTGCGTTCCTTTCTTGCAAAGGTTCCAAGCGATGTCCTTGTCGTACTTGATGAGGCATACATTGAATATGTTACACATCCAGACCACAAGGATACGTTACCAATCATTGAAGAATATCCGAATGTTCTTTTACTGCGTACATTCTCTAAAGCATATGGCTTAGCGTCGTTCCGCGTTGGCTATGCAATTGGCCAACCTGATGTTATTGCTAAGCTTGATCCTGTGCGTGCACCATTCAATAATACAATCTTAAGTCAAGCTGTTGCTGCCATTGCACTTAGTGACCAAGATTATATTGAAGCCTGCCGTGAAGCCAATGAAAAAGGCAAAAAACAATATGTAGAATTTTGTGAAAAGCATAATTTAAAATACTTCCCATCTGATACAAACTTTATTTTCTTTGATACCCATGCTGATAGTGATGTTGTTTTCCAAGAGCTGATGAAAAGAGGCTTTATTGTGCGCAGTGGTAATGCATTAGGATTACCAGGATTTATCCGTGTGACAATTGGAACAGAGGCTCAAAATGCAACATTGCTTAGCCAACTTGATGAGGTGTTAAAACAACAAGGGGTATTTGCATGACACGTAAGGTACTTGTTATAGGGCTGGGATTGATCGGTGGTTCTATTGCCCTTGCTTTGCAAAAAGCACCTGAAACAAAAATTATTGGCTATGACATGGACGCACAAACACGTGAGCATGCGAAAACATTAAATATTGTGCATGATATTGTTCCAGATCCACAGGCTGTTGCGGCTGAGGTTGATGTTATTATCTTCGGTACGCCCGTTAATGCAACACTGGATTGGATGGAACAATTAAAATCATGGCCATTGAAAAATAAAGTTATCGTAACAGATACAGGGAGTACAAAGAAATTAATTATGCAAAAAGCCAGCGAATTACGGGAACTTGGCATAACGTTTATTGGTGGACATCCAATGGCGGGGTCTCATAAAAGTGGTGTGCTGGCTGCTAAGGCCCATCTTTTTGAAAACGCATATTACATGCTTACGCCACTTGCTGGGGAAGAAATTGTTCATATGGCACAGCTTGAAAGTTTGCTGAAATTTACGCATGCAAAAGTAGTCAGTGTATCTGCCAGTGAGCATGATCACATGACAGCGGTGGTGAGTCATTTTCCACATGTTATTGCAGCCTCACTTGTCCATCAATTAGGTGGCGAAAATGGGGAATACCCAATGACACGTTCTCTTGCAGCAGGAGGGTTTCGTGATGTGACACGAATCGCCTCTTCGAATCCCATCTTATGGCGAGATATTACGCTGCAAAATCGCGAGGAGCTCCTCACACAGTTAGATGGCTGGGAAAAAGAAATGACGCGCATTAAGGAACTGCTGATGGAGGGTTCTTCACAGGAAATTGAAAACTATTTTGCTGTTGCCAAAGAACTGAGAGATGAATTACCGATTAGTGCAGGGGCTATGTATACACCATTCGACCTATATGTTGATGTTCCTGACTATCCAGGTGTTATTTCGGAAGTGACGGGCTTTTTAGCAGATGAAGCAATTAGTATTACAAATCTACGCATTGTTGAATCACGAGAAGATGTTTTCGGTATTCTAGTCATTAGCTTCCAAAGTGAAAATGATCGCGAACGTGCTGCAGCCTGTATTCAAAAACGAGCAAATTTCGAAACGTATATTTCTTAGCATAAGAAAGCGTCGGCATTTTGGCGCTTTCTATCTTCATATTGGAGGGGAAAAAGTTCATGAGTGAAAAAGTATTGCAATACAACAAGCCTTCTTTACAGGGCTCTTTAACTGTTCCAGGGGATAAGTCTGTATCTCATCGCTCTGTGATGTTTGGCGCCATTGCTAGTGGAACAACAACCGTAGAGGGCTTTTTACTAGGTGAAGATTGTTTAAGTACAATTGATTGCTTCCAGAAACTTGGCGTTCAGATTGAGGTGGAAGGAACAAATGTAACCATTCATAGTCCAGGGATGGGTGGCTGGCAGGAGCCGACAGAAGTGTTATATACGGGTAACTCTGGTACAACAACACGCTTAATGCTAGGCATTTTAGCTGGTTCTACTGTCCATTCTGTCATGACAGGAGATGCCTCCATTGGAAAACGACCAATGCGCCGTGTTATAGATCCACTTCGTCAGATGGGGGCACAAATTACAGGGCGTGCAGACGGGCAATATACACCGCTAGCCATTCAAGGTACAAAATTACAAGCCATTGATTACAAGATGCCTGTAGCAAGTGCACAGGTGAAATCTGCTATTTTACTAGCGGGCTTGCGTGCTGAAGGAACAACTATTGTTAGAGAAATGGATGTTTCGAGAGATCATACAGAGCGAATGCTGCGTCAATTTGGTGCACAGGTAGAAGTAGATAATGGCGTAGTATCCATTGAAGGAGGACAAGCGCTCAATGGGACGCATGTTTCTGTGCCAGGAGATATATCATCCGCTGCCTTTTTCTTAGTGGCAGGAGCCATTTGCAAAAATAGTCAGCTAACACTAAATAATGTTGGCATTAATCCAACACGTGATGGCATTATTGAGGTGCTGCAAAAAATGGGTGCCACGATGACAGTAACGCCGAATGATGATAATCAAGCTGAACCGACAGCAACAATCCAAATCGCGACATCTTCTTTAACTGGTACAATAATTGAGGGAGACATTATTCCTCGTTTAATTGATGAAATTCCAATTCTTGCATTACTTGCTACGCAAGCACATGGTCAAACGATCATTAAAGATGCCGAGGAGCTAAAGGTGAAGGAGACTGACCGTATCACGGCTGTTGTGACTGAATTGAAGAAACTTGGTGCCCAGATCGAAGCAACAGATGATGGTATGATTATTGAGGGACCAACGCCTTTAAAAGGAGCAAACCTTCAAACTTATGGCGATCATCGTATCGGCATGATGGGTGCTGTTGCAGCTTTACTAACAGACGGAGCTGTTACACTAGATGATGCACAATGTATTGCTGTATCCTACCCATCGTTCTTTGAGCATATTGAGGCAGTGAAGTAACAATTAAAGAGAGGCTCTCCAAGCTTTTGGGGAGTTTTTTCTTGTTTCAGAGGTAAATGTTTTGTAGCATAAAGGTATCAACGAAAGAATAGGTGAATGACTGTGAACAATGCGATGACTGAAATGATGCAAGCACTTGAACAAGGGGATTTAGCATTAATCGATCAGCTACTAGAATCATTTTTAATGAAGGAGTTACCCGAGGAGATCTACGCACTTGCTGAAATTTTTATGCAGTATGGGTACATGAAGGAAGCTGATCGAGTGCTGGAGCATTTACAATTTTTATTCCCAGAAGAAGCACAGTTAAAAATAGATCGTGCCAATGTCCTAATGGAGCTTGGAAATGAAGATGAAGCATTAGATTTATTATTAGAAATTGAAGAAACCTCACCAGAATATCCACAAGCGCTATTGGTTTTAGCTGATTATTATCAAATGCAAGGGTTATTTGAGGTTGCTGAAAAGCGTATAAATGAAGCATTAGCGATTTTACCAGACGAGCCATTATTACATTTTGCGAAAGCAGAACTTTTATTTGAAACAGGTCGTTTTTTAGAGGCAGCAAGACTGTATGAGCACTTATATGAGCAGCAAAATGAATTTGCTGGTATTCAACTTGTCGAACGACTAGCAGAGGTTTATCGTGCAGGTGCAGCCTATGAGACGGCATTCGATTATTATGTCAAAGCACTTGAAGATGAAGTAAAGCCCGATATTTTATTTGGAGCTGCTTATTCAGCCTTCCAGTCACAAAAATACGAGATGGCTATTAAACAACTAGAGGAATTGAAAGAATTAGATCCTGATTACTTTTCAGCCTATTTATTGCTTGCGGAAAGCTATGCAATGACAGAGGATAATCAAAAAGCTTATGCTGCCATTCAAGAGGGGTTAAAGCGTGATGAATATGATAAATCGCTTTATTTATTTGCTGGTAAAATGGCATTGAAGAATGGTTTGCCAGAAGAAGCTGAGCAACATCTGAGAGAAGCTATAGCGCTCGATCCTGAATATATGGAAGCGGTACTGGCGCTTATTTCAGTGTTTGGACAACAGGAGCGCCATGAGGATGTGATCGAGTTATTTGAGACATTACAGCAAAATGATTTTGAATGGAGCACTTTATATCCATTTGCGGCAGAGGCATATGAAAATTTAGAATTGTACGACCGTGCATACGAATTTTACCATTTGGCATATAATGATTTTAAGGAAGACGCAACATTTTTAGAAAAATATGTTTACTTCTTATTAGAAGAAGGAAAGCGTTCAGAGGCAAAAGAGGTTCTTGGACAATTAATCAACATTCAACCGGGTGAACCAGAGTGGCAGGAGAAGTTAGAAACCTTAGAATTTGAGTAAAGGAGGGAGTGGGTATGACTGCTTCTGTATCAGTTGTTGATAAAAAAGCATTTGTTCGATGGTTTTTAAAAAATTATCAATTGAAACGTCGTGAGTGTGTATGGATTTTAAATTACCTATTAAGTAATGATGACTTGTTAAAAAGAATCCGTTTTGTGGAAGAAGCTCACTATTGTCCTAGGGCAATGGTGATGTCGACAGTAGACTCAACAGGTGTGCCTTTTCGTTTCTATAAAGGCAATGTGATGACGGCAGATGCTGAGAAGTCTTTCCATGATTTACGCTTACATGAACAAGAAGATATGTATATACAATTGAATTTTCCTAATATACCACCAAGTGCACAGTACTTAGCAGTTCTTGAAGAAAACCCTTATATGCCAGAAACACTGCTCGTCAGTGAAAAAGATCGTATACTGGCAGAAGAGCTGCTTTCCAATAGCTTACTCGTATTCCAGGAAGAGAAATTACTCGCACAAATTGATGAAGCCCTCGACCAGGGAGATGAAGCGCGATTTTATGAATTGTCTAATTTGTTACAAGCATTGAAGGAAACGGCTAATTTACGTTAATTATAGGTAAAAATTGAATGTCCTTTATCCATTTCAATATGGTAACATTACTAGTGAATGATTGTTTTCACTTTTAATTGGGTATCCTATCGAAGAGTGGAAAAGGACATTTTTATTTTGCGATAAAAGGAGGTTTGTTGAATGTATTTTAATGCAAACGATGTAACATCGTTTATGGCACAAAAAGATTTTATTGATACCGCGATAGTTCCACTTGTATCCATTGATCTCTCTTCTGAAAAAATGAAACAAAGTGGCGCTGAGGTAGATTTTGTCATGTCTTTAACTTCTTTTATAGAGCAACAGTTTAAAGGTCGTCTACTAGTCATGCCACCATTTTCTTATATGACAACTTTAAAAAACGATGATTTACCACAGCAATTAGAAGCACAATTACATAATGCTGGATTTAGGCATGTGTTCTTCATTACTTGTGACCATTATTGGACAAAGAGTGGAGAGATAGTCAATATGATTTGGTTACCAGCGATTCCATTAGAAAGTATGGATGCTAGTGTGAAAAAATCCATTCTAGAAGATCAGTTGCGACAAGTGATTCCAATGCTTTCGACTAAATGGGCACAGATTTAACAATTAGTTTCAATAAATGTTCACATTCTCCAGCTTTCCACAGAATGCTATATTGACCAAGCTATGGACTTGATATATCATATATATGTCCTAGTATTACTATTTGTAAAAGTATGTCCGTTGGACTGACCTTTAAGTTAGAGGGGGGAAAATAATGAGTAATAATCGAGTTTCACGTCGTCAATTTCTAAGTTATACTCTTACTGGTGTAGGTGGATTTATGGCGGCAGGTATGCTAATGCCAATGCTTCGCTTTGCAATTGATCCTGTGCTACAAAAGCATGAGGGTGGAGATTTTGTAAAAACAGAGCATAAAATCGCTGACTTGACTGAAGAGCCTGTAAAAGTGGACTTTTCATATGAACAAGTGGATGCATGGTATAAATCACAGGTTACAGATGTAGCTTGGGTTTATAAAAGTGGCGATCAAATCATTGCCCTTTCACCTGTTTGTAAGCATTTAGGATGTATGGTTGACTGGAATGGAGATTCTGCACACCCAGGTCAATTCTTCTGTCCATGCCACGCAGGACGTTATGAGAAAAACGGGAAAAACATTGCAGGTACACCGCCTCTAGGTCCGTTGGATGAATTTGAAGTACAAGAACAAGATGGCTATTTAATGATTGGTCCAGCTAAAGCAAATTCTCTAGTTAAATAAGTAAGGGGGTACGACAACAGTGCTAAATAAAATTTATGATTGGGTCGATGAACGCCTAGATATTACACCGATTTGGCGTGATATTGCCGACCACGAAGTGCCAGAGCACGTTAACCCTGCACATCATTTTTCAGCATTCGTTTACTGCTTTGGTGGATTAACATTCTTCATCACAGTAATTCAAATTCTATCTGGTATGTTCCTAACAATGTACTATGTACCAGACGTTGTGAATGCATGGAAATCAGTTTATTATTTACAAAACGAAGTAGCATTTGGTGAAATCGTACGCGGTATGCACCACTGGGGAGCTTCATTAGTTATCGTAATGATGTTCTTACATACACTTCGTGTATTCTTCACAGGTTCTTATAAAAAACCTCGTGAATTAAACTGGATGGTTGGTGTAGGTATTTTTGGTGTAATGATGGGTCTTGGATTTACAGGATACTTATTACCATGGGATATGAAAGCATTATTCGCTACTAAAGTAGGTATCGAAATTGCAGCATCTGTACCGTTTATCGGTGGGATGATTAAAGTATTATTAGCGGGTGACACAACGATTCTCGGTGCTCAAACGTTAACTCGATTCTTTGCGATTCATGTATTCTTCTTACCTGCAGTATTGTTTGGGTTACTTGCAGCGCACTTTATCATGATTCGTCGTCAAGGAATTTCAGGACCGTTGTGATTGTCTTGACGGTTCGATGATCTTTAAAAGGAGGGGACACTATGCATCGCGGAAAAGGAATGAAATTTGTCGGCGATTCTCGTATTAAAGCGAATCACAGAATGCCGAACGTTCCAAAGGATTATTCCGAATATCCAGGTAAGACGGAAGCTTTCTGGCCGAACTTCTTACTGAAGGAATGGATGGTAGGTGCTGTATTTTTAATTGGATACTTATTATTAACTGTCGCTCACCCGTCACCACTTGAAGGGCCGGCAGATCCAACTAGAGCATATACACCACTACCGGACTGGTACTTCTTATTTATGTATCAACTTTTAAAATACTCATTTGCTTCTGGTCCATACAATGTAATCGGAGCTATTGTAATTCCAGGTCTTGCATTTGGAGCGCTATTATTAATGCCATTTTTAGACAAGGGTCCAGAACGTCGTCCATCTAAACGTCCATTACCAACAGCGTTTATGTTATTAACTTTAGCTGCTATGTTCTACCTAACTTGGGAGTCAGTTGTTAACCACGACTGGGAAGCTCAAAAAGCTATGGGTGCAATCGTAGAAACAGTTGAATTCGATAAAGAATCAGAAGGTTATAAACTATACGCTGGTTCAGCTTGTATTACATGTCACGGTGAAGGCTTAGAAGGTGGAGCTGGTGCACCATCTCTAATGAACACTGGATTAACAGCTGATGAGATTAAGGACATTGCTCATAATGGTCGCGGTAACATGCCACCAGGATTATGGACAGGTTCAGATGAAGATCTTCAAAAACTTGCTGAATTCATCGAAAGCTTAAAAGCAGAGTAATAGTAAAAGAGTCAGGAAACTGGCTCTTTTTTTTCTACCTTGTTATACTATTGGGACTGGAAGCCATACAAAAAGGTTCCCTTGTATAAAGAATTTTAGCGAAAGATGTCGAAAAAACATTTATTCCTGAAACAAGTAAGCGAATTAAAACGATAAAATAACACATATTGATGGTGAGCTACAATTGAAAGGTAGAGTAAAGCTCTAGAATTTCAGAACTATACATAAATAATGGATTGTTTTTATCGGAAGGAGTTAACATCATGCAACTAACAAGAGCAAATATTTGGTACCTTCTGACCCATAAATCATTCTTGATTGCGCTGCTAATTGTTAATCTACTAGGTACAATTTATGGCTATTATTGGTATGGGTGGCAGCTTGCCATCACAGAGCCTATTTTTTATATTTTTGTTCCAGATAGTCCGACAGCTAGTTTATTCTTTTGTTTTGTGTTGATTGCTTGGATTATGGGGAAAAGCTGGCCACTGATGGAAGTACTTGCCCTTGTTACGTTGGTGAAGTATGGCTTATGGGCAGATGTGATGAATATTTGGACATTAATTGAAACAGGTTCTATTGGCCGGCAGGGGTGGATGTTAGTTGGTTCACATTTTGCCATGGCTGTACAAGCTGTACTATATATGAAGAAATATGTCTTCACTTATTGGCATGTAGTGATAGCAGCTGTTTGGACACTGCATAATGATGTCATTGACTATGTATTTGGGCAAATGCCGATGTATCGAGATTTAGCCAATTACACAAGCTATATTGGTTACTTTACATTCTGGTTATCAATTGCATGTATTTTACTTGCCATTTTCTCAATTAGGTGGCGCAAATATTTGCCGAATTAGGGTATAAATTATAGAATTATAGTATCGAGGTAGAAAGGGGTTAGAAAATTGTCAATGAGCATGTATATTGTTTATTTTGCGATTATTATGCTGCTTCCACTTTATGCTCAAATGAAGGTAAAGGGTACGTATAAAAAATTTGCAAAGCAACGTACAATGAAGGGGCAGACTGGTGCTGAGGTAGCGCGTGCGATTTTAGACGCGAACGGCTTATATGATGTACGAGTTGTGCCAACACAAGGTGTGTTGTCTGATCATTATAATCCGGCAACCAAAACAGTGGCTTTATCAGAAAGTAACTTTTATGAAGCGAGTGTTGCAGGTGCTGCGGTAGCTGCCCATGAGGTAGGTCACGCCATCCAACATAAAGAAGCTTATTCTATGCTTACATTACGTAGTAAGCTCGTTCCAGTAGCAAACATTTCTTCCAATATGTCTTGGCTTTTTGTAATGATTGGTATTTTTACAAGTATGTCGAATTTATTGCTGTTAGGTATCATATTATTAGCAGCAGGTGTTGTTTTCCAATTAGTGACACTTCCGGTGGAGTTTGATGCCTCAAAGCGAGCATTAGTTCAAATGAATTCACTTGGCATTATTACAAATGAAGAAGAACGACCAGCACGAAAAGTATTAAGTGCTGCAGCATTAACATATGTAGCAGCGGCAGCGGTAGCTGTACTAGAGTTATTACGTTTAATTTTAATTTTTACTAATATGCGTAGCGACGACTAAGAAAAAACTTGTTATAGTGGTACACCACTATAGCAAGTTTTTTATCTTCGTATGCTTTAATGAAGGGGTTGCTTTTGATCGTCTAGTGTGAAGCCTTCTCCTGCCACATCTCGTACTTCAATGATGGAAACAAATGCGTGCGGATCAACTTCATGCACAATAGATTTTAACCGTACAACTTCATTGCGGCCAATCACACAATAAATCACCTCTTTAGGTTGTTTCGTAAAATGACCATGTCCTTCTAAAATGGTGATACCACGCTCCATTCGAAGAGCGATTGTTTCAGCAATGGCTCCAGACTTTTCCGATATGATAAGCGCACCACGAGCCGCATAAGCACCTTCTTGTACAAAGTCAATGACACGGGCTCCAACAAATACGGCTACTAATGTATACATCATTGAACGAGCATCCAAGAACGTCAGCCAAGAAAGGATGATGACGATGGCATCGAAGACAAACATGGTTTTCCCCATACTCCAGCCAAAATATTTATGTCCGAGTCGGGCCAAAATATCGACACCACCTGTAGTGCCACCGAAACGAAAGACAATCCCAAGTCCCAATCCAACAAAGACACCAGCAAAAAGTGCCACAAGCAACATGTCATCCTCTAAATGGATAGTAAATTGATATTTTTGGAAAATTTTTAGAAAAAGAGATACAGATAAAGTGCCGACAAGCGTATAGACAAATGATTTTTTTCCAAGTAATCGATAACCTATAATAAACATGGGAATATTTAATAACAGGTTCATTAAGGCGGGGTCCCATCCTAATGTAAAATATAGTATGAGGGTAATCCCACTTAGTCCACCTTCACCCAGTTGATTTTGGATGTTGAAGTGAACAAAGCCGAAGCTGAAAACTGCTGCTCCGAGCATAATTGCGATAATATTACGAATTTTAATCTGTTTTAGCATTTGACCTCCTGTAGTTCCAAACAAATGAAGTAATGTTATCTATTATCTGACATTTTATTGGTTTTGACAACAATGGTGTAAATTTTATACGATGGTAAATAGGAGTGTGATTTTTATGACAGATCAACTAACAATGCAAGCTTTACAACAGCGTGTCGATGACTATATAGGACAATTTAAAGAAGGCTATTTTCCACCATTTGAGTTACTTGCACGTCTAACAGAAGAATTAGGTGAACTATCACGGGAAGTTCAGGATGTCTATGGACAGAAAAAGAAAAAGAGTACAGAGGATACAAACAGTATTGAAGAGGAACTAGGAGACTTTTTCTTTGTACTAGTCTGTTTTGCAAATGCCCAAGGTATTAAACTAGATGAAGCACTTTTACGCGTCATACATAAATTTGAAACTAGAGATAAGGATCGTTGGACTAGAAAGGATGAAGAATGATGTCGATTCGTGTAGCTATTGCGGGAGCAAGAGGAAAAATGGGAGCTGAGGCTGTACATACGGTCATGAAACATGACAAAATGGAATTAGTAGCTGTACTAGATTATAAGGAAGTAGGAAAAACTTTAGCTGATTTAGATATGTTTCCAGCAAGCTATACAGTGCCTATATTTACAGAAATGCATGATCTTGTAGAAGCAACTGCACCAGATGTACTAGTGGATTTAACTAATCCACATGCAGTCTACAAACATACAAAGGAAGCACTGAATTTAAATGTACGACCAGTAATTGGTACAACAGGATTTACAGATGCACAACTAGAGGAATTATCAGCCATGGCCAAAGAAAAAGAGTTAGGTTGCATTATTGCACCAAACTTTGCGATTGGTGCTATCCTAATGATGAAGTTTGCAAAAGAAGCAGCCAAATACTTACCAGATGTAGAGATTATAGAAATGCACCATGATCAGAAGCTTGATGCACCATCTGGGACAGCGGTGAAAACGGCGCAGTTAATACAAGAGGTCCGTACGCCAAAGGCACAAGGACATCTAGAAGAGAAAGAAACCATTAAAGGTGCAAGAGGTGGAGACTTTGACGGTATGCGCATTCACTCCGTACGTTTACCTGGTTTAGTGGCACACCAGCAAGTATTATTTGGAGGGGATGGGCAGCTACTAACGATTCGCCATGATTCATTAAACCGTAATTCTTTTATGTCGGGTGTTGCATTTTGCATAGAAGAGGTTATGAAAATGGATCAGCTTGTTTATGGTTTAGAAAACATCATCTAAAGATTGGGATGGAAGCTATATGAAAATCGCATTGATTGCACATGATCGTAAAAAAGATAATTTAGTACAGTTTGCTATTGCTTACCAAAATATTTTACAAGAACACACACTATATGCTACCGGCACAACAGGACAACGTGTCATCGAAGCTACTGGTTTGGAAGTTACACGTTTTCGTTCAGGGCCACTTGGTGGCGACCAACAAATTGGCGCAATGATTGCCAATAATGATATGGACATGGTGATATTTTTCCGTGATCCTTTAACAGCACAACCACATGAGCCAGATGTTTCTGCACTAATCCGTCTTTGTGATGTTTACCAAGTGCCACTGGCAACAAATATGGGAACAGCAGAAATATTACTAAAAGGCCTACAGGAAGGCTTTGTGGATTGGAGACTGATACAAGAAAGACGCAATTAACAAAAGACGTGATTCAGAAAGGATGATCATCGAATGAAAAAGCTAAAAATAGGCATTACCTGTTATCCTACAGTTGGTGGCTCTGGTGTCATTGCAACAGAATTAGGCAAAATGCTTGCAGAAAGAGGACATGAAATTCATTTCATCACCTCAAGCGTACCATTTCGATTGAATAAAATTTATCCAACCGTCTTTTTCCATGAAGTCGAAGTTAATAATTATTCAGTATTTCAATATTCTCCCTACGATATTGCATTAGCGAGTAAAATGGCAGACGTCATCAAGGATGAAGAGTTGGATGTGCTACATGTGCATTATGCCATCCCACATGCTGTATGTGCGGTGCTAGCACGTGAAATGAGCGGCCGAGACATTGGCATCGTGACAACCCTTCATGGCACAGATATATCGGTGCTTGGGCAAGATTCTACGCTCTCACAGGCCATTAAGTATGGGATTGATAAATCTGATATTGTGACAACCGTGTCACAGGCATTAAAAGAACAAACCTATGAACTGATTGATACAGTAAAACCAATTGAAACGATTTATAACTTTGTGGACGAACGCGAATACTTCCCACGAAATTCAGGAAACTTAAAAGAGCAATTTGGTATACAAGAAGATGAAAAAGTCCTCATTCATGTATCAAACTTCCGTAAAATAAAGAACCTTCCACACATTGTAGACGCCTTTATGAAAATCCGTGCCAACATGAAAGCAAAGCTCTTATTAGTAGGTGATGGCCCAGAAAAGCATCGTGTCATGGATCAAGTAAAAGGAAGTCCGTATATGAAGGATGTTTTATTTTTAGGGAAACAAGAAAACTTAGCTGAACTGTATGCGATTAGTGACCTTAAGCTATTATTATCACAGCAAGAATCGTTTGGACTGGTGTTATTAGAGGCAATGGCTTGTGGTGTACCTTGTATTGGAACAAATGTAGGTGGTATTCCAGAAGTCATTGAGCACGGTGTAGACGGCTATATCGTGGAATTAGGTGATACAGAGGCAGTTGCGGCGTATGCAACCCATTTATTGCAAGATGAGGAACAATTACTGCGCTTCCGAGAAGCGGCCATCCGTGCAGTAAGTGAAAAATTCCACTCATCCAAAATTGTGGAACAATATGAAAATCTGTACGAGAAGGTTGCGGAAAGAAATCATGCAAAACAATAAAGAATGGCAAGCAGCCTATTTAGTCATTGAACAATTAGAACAGGCGGGATTTGAAGCAGTTATTGTTGGTGGAGCTGTAAGAGATGCTTTACTCGATCGTCCTGCCCATGATGTAGATGTGGCTACAAATGCCTTGCCTGAAGAAGTAAAAACTGTGTTTCAAAAGACTGTAGATATTGGGATTCAGCATGGGACGGTACTTGTTATCGTACCCGCTGGACCTGTGGAAGTAACTACCTATCGGACAGATGGGGAATATACAGATCATCGAAGACCACAGAATGTCCATTTCGTTCGATCTCTAAAAGAGGATTTACAACGCCGAGATTTTACGATGAACGCCATTGCCATGCGGCGTGATGGCTCTTTTGTAGATTATTATGGTGGACAACAAGATATTGAAAAGCGCGTTATACGAGCGGTAGGAGAGGCAGAAAAACGGTTTGCAGAAGATGCTTTAAGGATGCTGCGAGCGATTCGCTTCTCTGCACAGCTTGATTTTACGATCGAGGCGAATACATTAGCAGCCATCCAGCAAAGAGCTGCTGATCTGAGCTTTATTGCAAAAGAACGCATTAAAGCAGAGCTTGATAAGCTTTGGGTAGGACAAACAGTTTTTGGGGGTATACAAAAACTAGAGGACAGTGGATTAACGGCCTATTTAACAGGTGATTTTCAAACTGCACAATGGCATAATTTCCAAACAAAAGATGCCCTTCTTGGCTGGGCATACTTTGCCTTACTACAAGGAACAGCATGGCGTGAGGTAGTGCGCGATTATCGATTATCGAATAAGGAAATGGCGTTTATTAATTCCGTTTTAACCGCTTATGACGCTTTAAAAGATGGTTGGACAAATCGCCATTATTTTTACTACACAGAGCAAGAACTAGAGGCTGCACAATATTTTGCCCAACTTCGCCAATTAGACGCTTCGATACCTCAACATTCTATTCGAGAATTACAGGCAAAGCTACCGATTCAACATAGGCAAGAATTAGTGGTGAATGGGGCTGATTTACTGAAATGGTCTGGCAAAAAGGGTGGGCCGTGGGTAAAAGCCGCATTGGAGGATCTGCTGACAGCTATTCTTCATTATGAACTTCAAAATGATCGAGAACAGATTAAAAGCTGGCTGGAGCAACAGGATCTTACTTAAAGCCGAATACATGATAGGTAAAAGCCGTCTCCCGAAAAGGGGGACGGCTTCATTAAATTCTATCGTTGGTGGTCATTTACGTTAATTTACAGTATGATTAAGACAAAATAAGTTACATAACAAGAGTACAGTTAACTAAAGGATTGATGTGAAGATGACAATTTCCATGAAGGACGAAATTTTAAAAAGAATATTGGCTGCTGATGGAGAAGCGGTTTCAGGTCAGGAATTAGCAGATTCTCTTGGTGTCTCAAGAACCGCTGTTTGGAAGCATATGCAAACATTACAAGAGGAAGGGTATACATTTGAAACTATTAAGAAAAAGGGGTATGTATTGACAGGCGTACCAAATAGCTTGAGCCCCACACAGATTAAGCTTTTTTTAAAGACAGAGCATTTTGGACGTGAGATCCATTATTACGATGTAGTTGATTCAACACAAACGATTGCGCATAAGCTTGCACAGGAAGGAGCTCCACACGGTACAATTATTATTGGTGAGGAGCAAACAGCGGGGCGTGGTCGTATGGCTCGTCCTTGGGAGTCTGCCCATGGGACAGGTATTTGGATGACCGTTATCGTTCGGCCAGATGTTACGCCCCAGCAGGCCTCATCCTATACACTTGTGGTGGCAGTAGCTGTCACAATGGCCATTAAAACATTATATAAACATGTAGAGCCAGCCATTAAATGGCCCAATGATTTATTGATTAATGGCAAAAAATGTACAGGGATTTTAACGGAAATGCAGGCAGAGGCGGATCTTGTGCAAGCTTTACTTGTTGGAATAGGCATAAATGCGAACCAAGCAGTAGCTGACTTTTCACCTGATATTGCGGATATTGCCACTTCATTACGATTAGAAGCAGGGGAAGAAATCAATCGCGCAGCACTTGTTGCCTCTATCTTACACTATTTAGAACAATTTACAGAACTATACGTCAAAGAGGGTTTTGCGAGTCTAAAGACACTATGGCAGCAATTGTCCTGTACAATTGGTCAACGTATAGAGGTAACGACGATACGCGAACGTTTTGAAGGGGTTGCCAGTGGCATTACAGACGATGGTGTTCTCCAGCTGACGCAGGACGATGGAACGGTTCGAACGATCTATGCAGGAGACATCAAAATATTATAAAAAAGAAGCTGCAAGTGATGTCCTATACTTGCGGCTTCTCATGTTGTTGCAAAAAGATGATGTCAGTGGCAGAAAAAGCAACTTTGCAAGGTGAGGGGTTGATTTCCGTTCCACCAGCGTCCTTTCCAGGGGGCGTCCGATGAGCCGCTTCACTCCAATCAACTATTCTGCAAAAGTGTCTTTGCTTTATCTTTCATACTGGCCGTAGCGAACAAAATAATCCATTATTTGTATTATTAGAGAATCGATAGACTTTTATTTTCAATGTGGGGAAGTCATGCGTATCAGCACCTCTTCATAAAGAGTCGTGAACACCTTCACTTTATTTGAAAACCTTTGCTAAAAGGTAACACTTTTGTAGGTTGAAGTGGAAGGCTACTTGACTCCCGTGGGATCGGCGCTCGCCCGCAGGAAAGAAAGTAGCCTGCAACGGAAACCATTTTCACCTTTCACAAAATCTATTAATGGTTTTGTTTTTCTACAATATGAGAAGCTGCAAGTAACGTCCTGTACTTGCGGCTTCTTTTATTTTCTATTGATTATTTTAATGACACATCTATATCACCATGCGATAAGGAAACATTCAGTTGGTGCTCACCCTTCGTTACTTGTGTCACGGTGCCACTTTGTTCTTCATCATTAATGGTCACATCACCGAAGTCTGTTTTGAGATCATAGCCTACATCACTTTGTTTGTTTTGTAAGTGGAGCGTTGTATCGCCAAAACTAGAGGTAATGGTTGATTGGCCATTTAATGTGCCATCTATATCGATATCTCCATGCTCGCTCTCAATAGTGAAGCCGTTACTAGTAAGTTGCTGAAGCGTCAAATCACCAAAGGACTGCCTAATCTCTGTTCTGTCACCAGTCGTGTTGTTGAAAGTAATATCTCCATAATCCTGGATGAGATTCAGCTGCTGATACTGTAGCCCATGAATGGCTGTATCGCCAAAATTACTGTCTATCACAATCGCCTCTATTTTTGTATCTTTTGGGACATAGAGTTTGATTGAAGGGGAAGAGAGGTTCCCGAACCCAAATTGAAAACCATCCTTTTTCTTTGCCATTGTTTCGATGGTTAAAGTTCCGTTATCAATATGATATGTTACATCTTCTTGCTCATGGACCTTTGTGTCTAATTTATAGTCACGATCACTTGCAACAATCTCCACATCTCCATAATCATTTACGATATTAATGCTTGTGAATGCATCTAAAGCATGAGACTGACTTATTAATTTAGTATTACTTGGGACATAAAGACCCTCTGAATCTTTTAGAATTAGCCAGCGCCCCCCTGAAAAATAGCCAATCAATGCGAGTAGAATGCCTAATGCAATCATTGTCATGGCAATAAGGGTATTTTTTGACGTCATTTAGAAGTCCCCCTTTTTTTGCTTCTTTGTCATTTTGTGGAATAGTCTGCCTAATGTTTCAACAGAGACAACAACGGTTTTCTTGATAATACGAGCAACAACTGGGAACAGTAGGACTCCTAAGCCCGTTACGATTAACCCGACACCCATAAAGAGCAGGGCAGTCGGCCAATGCTCTGTTAAAATTAACAAACCTGATATGATTGCCACAACGCCACCGGCAAAAATACTAATAACAGTTGCGACAATAGCAAAGATTAAGCTGATAATGACTGCGCCAAATGAAAAAATGAGTGCAATGGCTGTTGCAAGTAATGGCAATGAAAGGGGCGCAGACAGTATAGCTAGAATAATGAGCCAAATGGCAGACATATTCTTTTTTGTTGATTTTGCCGAGGAGGTTTCTAAATCCTTTAATGCGAAATCAGCTAATATTTGTGAGGCGACATGTGAAGGAGAGCCAAGTTGTGAAATAACCTGATGTTCATTTTCCTCTCCAGCTTCCTCAAAGTATTCTTCATAATAGGCAAGCGCAGCGTCTAACTCATGCGCAGGAAGCCGACGTAATTTTCCTCGTAGCTGTTTCAAATAGCTTGCTCTATCCATCTAAATTCCCTCCTAAAAGTACACAATCAACCTTTTCCTTATACATTTGCCATTCTTTTAATAGCTCTAATAATCGTATACGTCCTTGCTCTGTAATTTGATAATAGCGTCTATTTCTACCTTGATAAGGCTGATCGTACGTTGTTAAGTAATGCGCTTTTTGTAAGCGGCGTAATACAGGATACAGTGTAGACTCTGAAATCTCCATGACTGATTGTACCTGCTGTGTTAAAGAATAACCGTAGGCGTCCTCTTTCTCGACAATAGCCAGTACACAAGCATCAAGTAAAGCTGAACCAAGCTGAAATGTCATCTTTTCACCTCACATGTAATACCTATACTTCATTTTATATTATATGTCATATAGTATATGGATAGTATATGACGTATAACATTGATTGTCAATTCTAAAAGAAAATTTTTTCCAATGTTGTTAGACGAAGATATTGTAAGAAAATAATATTTGAAGATTACTAGGAAAATCTGTTATAGTATGTGCGAAGGGCAGTATCCATTGTGAACGGCACCTTTAAAAACGCAATACACTATACTACCAAATATCTGCCTTGATCTTTTAGACAGGGACGGAAGAAAACGATACGTTCAAATATAGCTTTCATTTTGTAAGCTATTGCCTCTTTCAGGGGTCTTTTTATCATTGAACGACACACTACCCTTCTGTCTATTTTCGGCTAGAAGGGTTTTTCTGTTTTCTTCCTTTAAAAAGGAGGACTACAAAATGAAAACGACAACAGATTTTTTAAAGATGAAAGCGGCAGGCGAGAAGATCGTGATGGTAACGGCCTATGATTATCCAGCTGCTAAATTCGCGGAAGAAGCTGGTGTTGAGATGATCCTAGTCGGGGATTCACTTGGAATGGTCGTACTTGGCTATGATTCTACAATGCCTGTAACTGTAGCGGATATGGTTCATCATGCAAAAGCAGTAAGACGAGGGGCAAAGGATACGTTTATAGTCGTTGATATGCCCTTTGGTTCTTATCATGGCGATGTCAATGAGACACTCAAAACAGCCATTGCGATGATGCAACAAACAGGAGCAGATGCTTTAAAGGTTGAGGGGGCAGGTGAAGTTATACCTGTCATTCGTAAATTAACGTCAGCTGGTATTCCAGTAGTAGCTCACTTAGGCTTGTTGCCTCAATCAGCTGGAGTGCTTGGTGGTTATAAGGTACAAGGAAAAACAGCTGAACAGGCTGCTACACTGCTTGAAGAAGCAAAACAATGCGAAGCGGCTGGAGCATGCGCAGTCGTGTTGGAATGTATCCCTCATCAGCTGACAGAAATTGTTTCAGCTAGTCTTGTTATTCCAACCATTGGCATAGGCGCTGGAGTTGAGGCTGATGGACAAGTGCTGGTGTATCATGACATGCTAAGCTACGGTTTGCACCATGTACCGAAATTTGTTCAACAATTTGCTGATATGGGCAAAGAAGCAAGCGCGGGGATGATGGGTTACGTAGAAGCAGTGAAAGCGGGTACTTTCCCAGCTTCAAAGCATTTTTTCACAATGAAAGAGGAAGCATTAGATCAGCTATATGGAGGCGTTAAATGATGAAAGTCATCACAACCATACAGGCATTAGCCACAGAAATTCAAGCAGCTAAGCATGCTCAAAAAACGATTGGACTAGTGCCGACAATGGGCTATTTACATGAAGGTCATTTAACATTAGCACAAACAGCTCGTGTAGAAAATGATGTCGTTGTGATGAGTATATTTGTCAACCCAACACAATTTGGGCCAAATGAGGATTTTGAAAGTTATCCTCGTGATTTGCCTAGAGATACTGCATTAGCTGAATCTGTGGGCGTTGATATTGTGTTCGCACCAAGTGTGGAGGAAATGTATCCTCAAGATGGAGGCATTCGTCTACATGCAGGCGAGCAGGCTTCCATTCTTTGTGGTGCGAGTCGTCCTGGTCATTTTGATGGTGTTTTACAGGTTGTCTCTAAATTATTTCATTTAACACAGCCAACAAGAGCTTATTTCGGTCAAAAAGATGCACAGCAGGTTGCGATTATTGCGACAATGGTACGTGATTTTAATTTCCCTTTAGAAATGCGTGTTGTCCCAATTGTACGCGAGGAGGACGGTTTGGCGAAATCTTCTCGTAATGTCTATTTAAGTAAGTCGGAGCGACAAGAGGCTCCAGCGATCAATGAAGCATTACAGTTGGCTCGCGATAGCTTTTTAGCGAATGGTGATGCTGATAGCGCACTTGCTAAAGCAAAAGCTCATATTCATGCAAGAACACATGGCCGCATTGATTATATTGAATTATTAGCATATCCAGATTTAACACCAGTGACAGCTACAACTCAGCAAGTACTGTTGGCAGCAGCTGTTTATATAGGTAAGACACGTTTAATCGATAATTGTATTTTTACCGTGAAAGAGGGAATATAGTATGTTACGTATGATGATGAATAGTAAAATTCACCGTGCAACTGTGACACAGGCAGATTTAAACTATGTAGGCTCCATAACAATAGATGAAGATATTTTAGATGCAGTAGGTATGCTGGCAAACGAAAAAGTACATGTTGTGAATAACAATAATGGCGCTCGTTTTGAAACATATATTATAGCTGGTGAACGAGGATCAGGTGTCATTTGTGTTAATGGCGCAGCAGCAAGACTTGTGCAGCGTGGTGATATTGTCATTATTATTTCCTATGTGTATGTGGATAATCATGAGGCAAAAGACCATCAACCAACTGTAGCCATCATGGGAGAGGGCAATACAATTAAGGAAATGATCGCACACGAGCCAGAGGCAACTGTGATGTAATTCAGCAATAGTATAACTTAATACTAGAGAGGAGGATGGCAAAGCATAGCCAATCCTCCTTTTTTATGATTGAATTTGTTATAAAAGTAACTGGTAAAATTTTGCTTTTATTACTATTAAACTAGTTTATAAAATTATAATTTTACAAATGTTCTAGTATTTTGCGTCATATTTATGTAGAATTTAGTTGTTAGTACATCATTTTACTAGTGGAGGTATCATTTGTCATGGAAAATAAACGTAACAAATTTTTAACAGTAACTGCAGCAGCATTGGCTGTAACAGCGGTAGCGGTAGTACCAGCATCAGCAGCAAGTCCTTTTTCGGATGTAAAGGAAAGTCATGCAGATTTTGAAGGCATTTCTACACTTTATGCAGCAGGGATTATTAGTGGTTACCCAGATGGTACATTCAAACCAGATACAAATGTCACACGTGGACAAGCGGCAAAAATGATTGCAGGCGCATTAAAATTGGATACAAAAGAAGTAGAGAATCCAAAATTTACGGATATTAGTGCATCAAATCCTTATTATGGCTCGATTGCAGCTCTAGTAGGATTAAATGTCATTACAGGCTATGGAGATAATACTTTCCGTCCAAACCAAACAATTACTCATGGTGATTTAGCAAAAATTTTAGCATCTATCCCAACATTACCAGAGCTAGAAAGTGCAAAAAATCATGAGGCTAGTGAAAAAGTTACACGTGGACAACTGGCGACATTCATTGCAGAGGCTCTAACAAAATCAAACCCAGAAACACCGGAGACTCCAGAGACTCCAGAAAAACCAGAAGATGCCTTCTCATTATCGATTTTACATGTGAATGATACACATGCTCATGCAGATAATTTACCTAAATTAGCTACAGCAGTAAAGGAACAGCGTGCTGTTAAGAAAAATACATTAACATTACATGCTGGCGATGCATTTAATGGTACATTATATTTCAATGAATTCCATGGACAAGCAGATCTAGCGCTATTAAATGAAATTGGCTTTGATGCAATGGTATTTGGTAACCATGAATTTGATTTAGGTGCCTCTCCTGAAGGTCATCAAGCATTAGCGGATTTTGTTAAAGGCGCTAAATTCCCATTTGTGGATGCCAATACAGATTTCTCAGCAGATGATAAATTCACTGGTTTATTTACAGACTTAATTTCAAGTGAACCTGAAAATGGTAAAATTTACTCTGGTATTGTGAAAGAAATTGATGGAGAAAAAGTAGGTATTTTTGGTTTAACAACAGAAGAAACAAAAGCTGTAGCATCTCCAGATAAAGTAACATTCTCAAACTACATTGAAGAGGCCAAAAAAGCAGTAGCGGCTTTTGAAGGTATGGGTGTTAACAAAATTATCGCCTTAACACATATTGGATTTGAAGATAATGCCAATATTGATAATGACCAATTATTAGCAAAAAATGTAGATGGTATTGATATTATTGTAGGCGCACACGATCATACAAAACTAGACAAACCATTTATCGTAGATACAAATACAGCTGGAGAAGCTAAAGAGGCTACATTAATTGTACAAGCTAATGAGTATGTAAAGTATCTAGGTACACTAGATGTAACATTTGATGGAAATGGTGTTGTGACTGAATATGATGGAGAATTAATCGACCTTGGTAAAGTAGCGGAGGACAAAGCGGCATTAGAAAAACTTGCACCATTTAAAGAAAAAGTAGATGCAATCATGAAACAAGAGATTGGTGTAAAACTTAATGAAGCATTAGATGGATCACGTGAATTAGTACGTACACAAGAAGCGGCATTAGGTAATATCATTACAGATGGTATGTTAGCAAAATCACAACAATATACAGATAAAAAAGTTGTGATGGCATTTACAAATGGTGGTGGTATTCGCGAGACGATTCCAGCAGGTGAAATTACTGTAGGTCATGTTATGACAGTACTACCTTTTGGTAACACATTAGCACTTATGGATATAACGGGTGCACAATTAAAAGAAGCATTTGAACTATCTGTGGGACAAGCACCAAATCAATTTGGCGGCTTCCTACAAATCGCAGGTGCAAAATTACAATATGATTCTTCAAAAGAAGTAGGATCTCGCATTGTATCGTTTGAATATTTAGATCAAGCAACAGGTAAGTATGTAGCATTTGAAGATAATAAAACATATACAGTAGCAACAAACGCCTTTACTGCTAAGCAAGGTGGGGATGGCTATGACGTATTTAGAAAAATTTATGAAGAAGGCCGTGTAACAGATTTAGGTTTATCTGACTGGGAAAACTTCCAAGAACACTTATTATCATTAAAAGAAGTGAAAACAACAACTGAAGGCCGTATTGTTGATGTAGCAAAAAAACAATAAGCTTAACGTTGTTTGAGTAAGTACTCTATAATGATTCCACAACGCAACCTTAGGGGATTTCTCCAAGGTTGCGTTTTTGTATGGATGCGGCGATTCAATAAAGAGGAGAAAGGATGCCGCAGAGCCAATAATATGATAAAATTCAACTTATCTAATGTGAACTGTGAGTTGAGATGTATGATGGAAAGTCAAAAATATGCAATTGTAGATTTGGAGACAACTGGTCATTCACCAGCCAATGGGGACCGGATGATTCAAATTGCCATTGTTATTATGAAGGATTGGGAAATTGAGCGTACCTATACGAAGTTCATTAATCCAGGGAAAGCTATTCCAACTTTCATTCAAGATTTAACGCATATAACGAATGAGGATGTAAAGGATGCCTTCCCATTTGAAGCGCATGCGGATTACATATATGAGCTACTGGCTGACTGTGTATTTGTTGCACATAATGCAGATTTTGACTTATCCTTTTTACAAGCAGAGTTTAAACGTGCTGGATTACCGAAATGGCAAGGTAAAAAAATGGATACGGTGGAGCTAGCTAAAATTTTGTTCCCTATGTCCCTTGGTTTTAAGCTAGGGGATTTAGCGGCCGATTTAAATATTGAGTTAGCAAATGCACATCGAGCGGATGACGATGCACGCGCGACAGCTGAGCTATTCAAACATTGCTGGAAGGAGCTACTAAGTTTACCGCAGCTTACACTTGAACAGATGCATAAGCGTTCATTTCGCTTGAAATCAAATATTTCTCAGCTTTTTTTTGAGGCGTTGCAAATTAAGCGCCAGCATACGACGGGCCGCGAAAATGTACATTATTACCGTAATTTTGCCATTGGCAATGGCCGAAATAAGCATGAGCATGTGACAGAAACGATTGTCTACCCTCAATCAGTAGATGAGAAAATAGCTTTAATGGCAAAGGCACTGCCAAATTTTGAGGAACGTCCTGCACAATTTGACATGATGGACACGATTTGGCGGGCATTACATGAACAACAGGAGTGCGTGATTGAAGCTTCTACAGGTATTGGTAAAACTGCTGGCTATTTACTTCCAGCCATCTTATTTGCCCGTGCTGTCAATAAAAAGATTGCCATCAGTACGTATACTTCCTATTTACAGGAACAGCTTGTAGAAGAAGAACTACCAAAGATCGAAAAAATCCTTGGAACAAAAGTGAATTTGTGTGTGCTGAAGGGAATGCAGCATTATATTGATCTCGATCGCTTTGAGCAATGTATGGCATATGCTGATGAATCCTATGATGATACATTTACTATTTTACAAATACTTGTGTGGTTGACCAAAACAGAGACAGGTGTGTTGAGCGAGCTCAATGTTTCTGGTGGCGGACAACTGTTTTTAGAAAAAATCCGAAAAATACCGAATGACAAACCTTCAAAGGGCTTTGATTTCTATGAGCAAGCTTTAAAGAACAGTGCAGTTGCTGACTGTATTGTAACGAATCATGCCATGGTTTTAAGTGATTTAGTGCGTCAAACACCACTCTTTACAGAAATAGATGGCTGGATTATTGACGAGGCGCATCAATTTATTCAGGCTGCTATGCAGCAGGATGAAGTAGTCTTCTCCTATACACAATGGAAGTATATTTTTGGACAAATTGGTACGATGGAAGATACGGCTTTATTTCAGCAGTTTTGCCAGGCAGCGAAGAAAAAACAGCGAGTAGCCATGCGGAATTTACAGCATCTTGATGCACAATTTATACGTTTGCAGCGGACATTTGATGAAACAATCCAGAGAACTATTCAAAAATTGCAACAGCAAATGAAAGGGAAACAAGCAGGTAGTAAATGTACCTTGTTTTTAGAGGATGTTTCACTTGCGAAAGAATCGTTTGCACAAGTAAGCAAACTAACCCAGCAATGGCTGGATCTCGCTACTACCATTACACAGTCGTTCGACAATGCGATTGAGCAGCTAGATAAAAACGATCAATATGTATTATCTGAATGGCAATATTGGATTCGCGAAGTGAAGATAAAAATTGCAGAATGGGACGATATTTTTCTGTCACCACAGGAAGGCAATTCTATTTGGTTAGAATTTGATGTACGAAGTGTCCCAGGCAGTCTCCATGTCTTTAAGAAGCCTGTCAATGTAACGCCGATAATTGAACAAGTATTAGCACCATTACGTCAGCAAGCAAGTATTGTTTGGACATCAGGTACATTAACAGTACCAGGCAATGAGCGCTTCGTTACACGCCAGTTGGGCATTTCTGATGATGTTGAAGTCTTGAAACTACAAGCTCCGCCAGCCTATTATGCTGGAGCTAAGGCATTTATCGTCACCGATATGCCAGATATTCAGCATGTCAGTCAAGAAGAATACATTGAGGCTGTTGCCCATGCAATTACGAGGACTGTTCGAATGACAGAAGGGCGTTGCTTTGTACTCTTTACAGCACAGGATATGCTACGAAAAACAGTCGAGCTTATCCAAGATAGTGAACTATTAGATGATTACATGCTATTTGCACAAGGTGTAACAGGTGGTAGCCGTATGCGCATTCTAAAATCATTTCAAAAATTTAGTCATGCCGTTCTATTTGGTACAAACAGTTTTTGGGAGGGTGTAGATGTTCCAGGAGATGCACTGGCCTCTGTCATTGTCGTACGATTACCATTTTCTTCACCAGAAGAGCCTGTTTTTAAGGCGAGGGCAAAGCACCTAACTACTCAAGGCCGCAATTCCTTTACTGAGCTTTCCCTACCAGAAGCGATCATGAGGTTTAAGCAAGGCTTTGGTCGATTAATACGTTCTTCGCAGGATAAAGGAGCTTTTATTGTCCTAGACCGACGAATTACTAGTAAGTCATATGGGAAAGAGTTTATTAAGGCATTGCCACCTATCGATGTCAAGAAATTACAGCTACCCGAATTGTTAAAGGAACTAAATCATTGGCAAAAATAATAGAAACCCCTTTTAGCATTGCTAGAAGGGGTTTTTTACATATTGTTGAAGCCATAAAAGAGTGGCAATGTTTATGATTCTCATTGCTTGTTTTTAGTTTGCTCATCAAAAAGATTAGCATTACGAACGATTTCTGTAATATATTTCATAGTGATTGCCGTTGCTTGGTTGGCATCATAACTTTTGCGATTATTCAATAGGTTTGTAAACATACCTTGCCAAATTAATAGTGTGATTTCATTGATGGCATCAACATTGCCTTCAGTTAAGTAGCCTTCTTTTAAAGCGATCTCTAACATAGAACGCCCTCGTTTCGTTAGACTGTGTTGAAATAAAATGGTTTTTAAATCCTCAGGGATATTGATTAAATCATTGGGGTAAAAATTATAATAATTCTCCAATAGTGCCTCTGGTGTTTCCCCTAAATCCATGATAAAGACTGCGTGAAAAATCTGAGGTTGTTTGAAGGAATATTGGCAAAAGCACTCCCAAGCCAATAAGTATTTCTCAATAGGATCTTTGCCTCTTTCTATGTAGCGAGCGACTTCGTTGGTATAGTCTTGCATGCATCTCATCGATGCAAAAAATAGAAGATGCGAGACTTCTGAAAAATAATTGTAGATAGTAGCACTGTTGTAACCTGCCTTATCAGCAACCTTTCGGATTGTGACATTTTCCAGCCCTTCTTCTTCGATGATTTCCGCAGTGGCATCTACAAAGTATTTCCACATACGACTCCTTTGTATTTCCTTTTTCTTCAAAGTAATATCCCCCTAACAAACAATTAATTACTGTAAAATCATTAATTAAATGTATATATTTACCTTGTTGTAGCTAATTTAAACTTATTATAGCATAACAATTTTAATTTCCTTCTTTCATTATAGCATTAGCTTTTATCATTTTAAGAGTTGTACATTAGAATTTCAGGTGATATACTAATCACAATTATTTTATAATCATGATTACTAAATAATCAAGATTCTGAATAATTAGACGAAGAGGGTGTATAACAAGGAGTCTTGCTTAGACACAAGGGGAGGATTATACAATGAGTAAAAAAATTGTGACACAATTTGAGTGTACATATGAAACGATTGAAAACACATGGATCGAGTTAGCAGACGGCACAAAGCTTTCTAGTCGTATTTGGCTACCAAATGTGAAATTGGGAGAGAAAGTACCAGCCATTTTAGAGTATATTCCTTATCGCAAAACAGATGGAACGAGAGCGAGAGATGAACCGATGCACGGTTATTTTGCAGGACATGGCTATGCTGTTGTGCGAGTGGATATGCGAGGTTCAGGTGAGTCAGATGGTTTATTAAAGGACGAATATCTAAAACAAGAGCAGGATGATGCCCTTGAAGTCATTGAATGGATTGCTAACCAAAGCTGGTGTGATGGCAATATCGGAATGATGGGGAAATCGTGGGGCGGATTTAATTCTCTACAAGTAGCAGCTCGGCGACCAAAGGCGTTAAAGGCGATTATTACCGTAGGCTTTACAGATGATCGTTATAACAATGATATTCACTATAAGGGCGGTTGCTTGTTAAACGATAACTTCTGGTGGGGTGCTATTATGTTAGCCTACCAGTTACGTCCGATTGATCCTCACATTGTTGGCGATAGCTGGCGGGAGAAATGGATGGAGCGCTTAGAAAATATGCCTTTATGGATGGCACAGTGGATGGAGCATCAAACAAGAGACGATTATTGGAAACATGGTTCAGTTTGTGAGAATTATCAAGACATAGAAATCCCAGTTTTTGCGCTAGATGGCTGGGAAGATTCCTATACAAACACAGTCTTAAGCTTAATGGAAGGGCTTTCTGTTCCAAGAAAAGGCATCATTGGCCCGTGGGCACATGTTTATCCACATGATGGAGTGCCAGGTCCTGCAATGGGCTTTTTACAAGAAGCTGTGAAATGGTGGGATCATTGGTTAAAAGGAATAGACAACGATGTAATGGATGGACCAATGGTGAATGTCTGGGTTGAAGAGAGCATGGAGCCATCCGTTAAGAAACCAATCAGTAAGGGCTATTGGGTTGGTTTAGAATCGTGGCCAGCAGCGGAATCAATACAAACTAAGGTGTATCAGCTGACACATGGAAAACTAGTAGAAAATCGCAGTGAGCAACAAGAGCAAGTCCTACTAAAAACTCCTCAAAATCATGGTCTTTTATCTGGTGAATGGATGGGTGCTGGCGTACTAGGCGAAAGTCCAGCAGACCAACGATTAGACGATGGAATGGCAATGGTTTTTGAAACGGATAGGCTAGAGAATGCATTAGATATTGTGGGCTATCCAAAATTTGAAGTGGAATTAAAAAGTGACAAACAACATGCAATGCTGTTTGCACAGCTTTCAGACGTAGCACCTGATGGAGCTGTCACACGTGTATCCTATGGCGTGATGAACCTAACACACTTAAATGGGCATGATCGTGTAGACCTGTTAACACCTGGTGAAAAAGTGAAGGCCTTTGTTCAGTTAGACTGTTGTGGCCATCAATTTAAAGCGGGACATCGTTTACGTCTATCCCTAGCTACAACGTTTTGGCCGATGTTTTGGCCAATGCCAGAAGACGCTACATTGACATTAAATCTAGAAACAGCTACCTTATCATTGCCAACCTTCCATGGTCAGCAAGTAGTAGGGCCTAATATGAATGCTGAAAGTGCACCATTAACGCCAATCACAACGCTACAAGAAGGAAGAGTCGATCGTTCGATAGCCTATGATATTTTAACAGATACATGGACATGTATTACAGATGGAGTTGGAGGCGTATTTGGTGAAGGCATTTATCGCTTTGATGATATTGATGTCACTGTAGAACATAATTTGAAACGAGAATTAACCTTAACGAATGCTGATCCACTATCAGCTCAGTATACAATCTATCAAAAGATGAAAATTGGTCGTGAAGGCTGGTGGATTGACGCTGATATAACGGTTACCAAAACATCCGATCAGGAAAACTTCCAAATTGTTGGGGAAATGGCCATCAAAGAAAATGACAAACAAGTCTTCCATAAGGAATGGAATCAAAAAATTAAACGTCATGGCTTGTAAATAACATATAAGGGGTAAACATATGGAGGCTAAGTTAAAAAAGAATACAGCTACTTTAGTTATTTTAGCTGTTTCAGGTGCATTAATTTACGCATTGCCTTATTTTAGAAACTACTATTATGATGTCTTTCTGGATGCATTTCATTTAACCAATACACAAATGGGGACACTTGGTAGTGCGTATGGTGTTTGTTGTTTAATTTCCTATATTTTTGGAGGCTTTTGTGCAGATCGTTGGAAAACGAAATATTTATTAACCATTTCTTTAGTAGCCACAGGATTATTAGGGTTTACATTATTATTGTATCCACCCTATCCAGTACTTCTACTGATTCATGCTGCTTGGGGAATCACGTCCATTATGACGTTCTGGGGAGCATTAGTAAAAGCGGTTCGTTCTTTAGGCTCTGAAAATGAACAAGGAAAAGCGTTTGGATTTTTTGAAGGCGGACGTGGTGTAACCAACATTATTCAATCTGCTGTGATTTTAGGGATCTTTGCTTTTTTTGCAAAACATATGAGTGATAAAATGGCTCTTTCAGCAGTTATTACGGTGTATTCTGTGATTTGTCTTTTGTTGGGCCTCATGATTATGATGCTGTATAAAGATCCAGATCAAGCAACTGTCAGTCCAGAAGATAGAGAGAGCAGTAAAACGTTTGATTGGGCAGTCCTTTGGAAAGTGTTGAAGATGCCAACTACCTGGCTTGCGACTATCCTTATCTTTACGTCCTATGCGATGATTATTAGCTATTATTACATTACACCTTATGCAACGGCCGCATTTGGTGCGTCTACGTTAATTGCTGCGGCTTTGGGCTACTTCTCGCAATATTGTCGTCCTATTGGTAGTTTTAGTGCAGGAATCATAGGAGACCGGATTGGTGTGTCGAATATGGTGTTAATCGGCTATATTTTATTAGCATTTGGTTTAGTAGGGCTCATTTTATTACCAGGAAAAGCTTCTTTTATTCTTATGCTTTTAGTGTTCATTGGGATTATCTATACATCTATGTATGCTTTGCAAGCGATGCATTTTGCAATTCTAGTAGAAGGCGATTATCCAGTAGAATCAACAGGAACTGTGTCCATGCCACTGATGATAATTGGTTATAGTGGTGAGATCTTTATGCCAATTATTGCAGGAGCCTGTTTAGATTACTGGGGTGGCACAGCGGGCTATAAAGTATTCTTTGGTATTTTATTAGGCTTAGCTATTATTGGATTTATTACAGTAGTCATTTGGCAGCGTGTGACGAAAGAAAAACGCCGAGAAATTGCTTTACAACGAAAGCTTTCCAAGGAACAGGCACTTACTTAATTTAGTTTAGAACTAATATTGGTTTCTTCCAAAGCCAGCTTTTTTAAACATAATGATGAATAGCTAAAAAGACTGCGAATAGTTTTTTACTATTTATACAAGTTGATTATTCACAAATCAATATGTAAACAGGGAAACAGAGGCGTCAAGGTAATGACGCCTCTGTTTTTGTCTCCGGTTTTGTATGATCCAGTAAAAATTCCACACGATTTCCACCATGGTGTTTGGCCTGATATAAAGCCTTGTCACATCTAGATAATAAGGAATGAATTGTATCGCCCCTCACAAAGCAAGTCACTCCAATAATGATATACATATCAATGCTATCTAGTTTATCTGTTACCTCTAGCCAATGGGATTCATTTTTATCTATTCAAATATTATCCATGGATAAACGTAACCAAATAGTATTTCTCGTATGCCAGAAGAATGGATACGATTGATTACTAGCCACAAAAGAATGATCATGGACATCACTCAATATATCTTCGATGGAGACCATTTTGGAATTAAATTCTGTCCTAACACAAGAGGATCTAGCAGCTTATCTGTTGGGCTGATTGCACTAACAGGGGGGATGAGAGCGAACATAACTAGGATAATAAGTGTGAATAAATTTATTCTTCTGACAATTTTATTTTCCATGTAAGGGTCATAGCTCCTATTCTACAGTTACTAGATTATATGTAAACAATTGAATAGCCTATTACAAGATATTTGCCACAACATTATTATAGATCATAACAGCAAGATTGAGGACGAAATAAAAGGATAGTTCCTGATAATATAAGGTCTAACAAACAGCATGGAGGCTTATATTATGTCAAAAATTCAGCAATTCTATGATTTACATTTTTCACAAGAGCTATTATTTATTGGGAATGCTTGGGATGTTTTATCAGCATTATCATTAGAAAAGGCAGGCTTTCAAGCAATCGGCACAACAAGCTGGGGCATAGCGAACTCACTTGGCTATGCAGACGGTGAACAAATCGATTTTCAACGACATCTAACAATTATTCAATCCATTACAGAGCAAGTCAACATACCCGTATCAGCAGATATAGAAGCGGGGTATGGCCATGATGAACAAAGTATTATCGACAATGTTTTGAGAACGGCAGATGTGGGAGTAGCAGGGATTAACATTGAAGATTCCCTTAAACATCAAACAGGCTTAAGAAGCATAATTGAACACTGTTATTTATTAACAAACATGAGGAAGGAATTAGATAATCATGGCTATAAAGATTTCTTTATAAATGCTCGAACGGATACGTACTTTCAATTGGAGCAACCATTTGAGGAAACAATAACAAGAGCAAAAGCGTATATTGAGAGCGGAGCAAGTGGTATATTTATCCCAGGCTTAACAGATGCCAATGAAATAAGCACGGTGACTTGTAATATAAATGCGCCCATTAATCTTCTTTCTTTACCTAATTTAACGAATGTCAAGCTGTTAAAAGAATTAGGGGTGAAACGTTTTAGCTTTGGTAATGCACTTTCAGATAAAATAATTGCGCATTTAACACAGCGTGCTGCACAATTAATAAAAGACCAAGATACTTCTGTGTTATATATTTAGTCGATGGGAATGAGGTGAAATAATCATGGACAATGCCATCAATTTATCTTTTGAGGAAAAATGGGAAAAGATTATAGCGTGTGATCAAACCTATGATGGGCTTTTTTATACAGCGGTTAAAACTACTAAGATTTATTGCCGTCCTTCCTGTAAATCCAGAAAGCCGAAAAAGATGAATGTTGAATTTTATGAAGATATCCAAAAGGTAGAGGCGGCTGGCTATCGGGCATGTAAACGATGTCAGCCTGAAATCGAACATTCCCCACACACGCAATTGATTAAAAATGTTACGACTTTTATGATGAACGCATATAAACAAAGAGTGACTTTACAGGATATGGCGGAGCATGTTGGCCTCAGTCCCTTTCACCTTGAACGACTATTTAAACAAGAGACTGCTGAGACGCCTCGAACGTATTTAGAGAAAATCAGAATTGATAAGGCTGCCCATCTATTAAAACATACCGACTTTACAAATTTAGAAATATGTTATGAAGCTGGCTTTCAAAGCCCATCTAATTTTTATAAAGTTTTTCGACGGCTGAAAAATTGTTCGCCTACAGAATACCGTAACCTATCGTAACAGGGAGACATGATATGAAATGGACAAACGATGTTGGTTCTTTAGTGATCGAGTTACCACAAGCATTTAATTATAGAGAGTGTTTGCAGTTCTTAAAGCGCTCACATCACGAAATTCTTCACCATATAAAGGATAATGTGCTCTACAAATTATTGAAGATTGATGAACAATTTATTTTATGTGAAATAACTGAGCAAGCCCATAAAATAATAGTAACATTCCCAATGAAACAGCCAGCTAGCCATGAACAGGCAATCATCGCTCAATATGTCGCAGAGTGGTTTGATATAACAAAGGATTTGCAGGGGTATTACCAGATGGCTGAAAACGATCAAATCTTAAGTTCACTTGTGAAAAAATATAGCGGATTACGGTTAATCGGGATTCCTGATTTATTTGAAGCATTAGTTTGGGCAATTATTGGTCAACAAATAAATTTATCTTTTGCCTATACGTTAAAAAAGAGATTTGTCGAGCAATTTGGAGAATATATTTACTTTGAAGGGCAAAGCTACTGGCTGTTTCCAACGGCAGAGAGAATAGCTGTTATTGAGGTAGATAATTTGATCAACCTCCAATTTACACGGCGGAAATCAGAATACATTATTAATATTGCCAAAATGATCACAAGCGGTCAATTGACAAAAGATTTGTTGTGTCAACAAGAGGACTACGAAGCCATGAAAAAAAGATTAATGGACATTCGAGGAATTGGAGCATGGACAGCAGATTATGTGCTGATGAAGTGTCTGCAACAACCGACAGCCTTTCCTATAGCAGATGTTGGTCTGCATACTGCTTTAAAAATACAATTAGCCTTAGAACGAAAGCCAACAATTGAAGAATTAAAGAACTATGCGGAACATTGGCAAGGCTGGCAAGCTTATGCCACCTTTTATTTATGGAGGTCACTGTATGAAACGGTATAAATTAGATTATCTATCACCAATTGGGATTATAGAAGTTGAGGGAAGTGATACAGCAATTGATGCCATTAACTTTGCAGAGCGAGAGCAAGTCGTCAATGCTCCTCAGAAAGACACACCTGAAGTTTTACTAGAATGTGTTAAGCAATTGCATGAGTATTTTCTAGGTGATCGTCAGGAGTTCTCATTTCCTTATGTTTTTCAAGGTACAGATTTTCAGCAAGCTGTTTGGCATGTTTTACCGAGTGTAGGATTTGGTGAAACAGCCTCATATAAGGATATCGCCATTGCTATTAACAATGAAAAAGCTGTAAGGGCTGTTGGTAGTGCGAATGGTAAAAATAATATCAGCATTGTTGTGCCATGTCATCGAATTATCGGCTCCAATGGAACGCTGACAGGTTATGGAGGCGGGATGTGGCGCAAAGAATGGCTGCTTCAGCATGAGCAGACACATAAAAATCCATCCAAGTAACACCATTCATCAACGTACGTTATTTCGCCATTTGTACACAGTATAAAAAAGAGGTTATTGCAAAAAATAAGACCGTCAAAACGGCGGTTGTAATGACTAGTCTTTGTCATTTTATCGCTTCTTATGACACCTCCCTGCTAAGAAATATAGCTTGGAGTATTGAAAATAAAGGAGGTGTACACATGAGCGTGCTTTATAGAATCGCCTTAGTACTAGTTATTATAGGTGCAATCAACTGGGGACTCATTGGATTCTTTAGATTTGATTTAGTGGCTTATTTATTTGGTGGACAAACGGCGGTCTTATCACGTTGGATTTATGCACTCGTTGGTCTTGCTGGGCTAGTTTCGATTCCAATTCTTGTAAAGCGATTTGAAGACGAGGATGATGTGGATACATTCACTCGTATGGATAGAAATCCTAGCTATGGCATGGAGGCTGGGGAAGAAACAGATTTCTCAGAAGTAAGAAAAACGGAAGAGAAAAAAGAGAACAAGTAGGTAAACTGTAAAAACTGGTGACCATGTAGGTGTGTCAGTTTTTTCGAAATATTCGCGTAGTTATTGACTACGCGAATATTTATTTTTTAGGATTAGTCCTGATTACTTGGAAATGCAAAGGAAGAGGTAACGTCATTCCCTTGTTCTATCCATTTTTCTGAAATGGTTTTCGCTTTTGTAAAGAAACGTACTTGGTCAGGTCCAAACATATGCCCCTCACCAAATCTTGAACGTTTCCAGCCACCAAAGTTATGATAGCCTACTGGAATAGGAATCGGTACATTGACACCTACCATACCTACTTCAATTTCAGTGGTAAACTTTCGAGCTGCTGCACCATTGTTTGTAAAGATGGTTACACCATTTCCTAATTCATGGGCATTAATAAGGGCTATAGCTTCCTCTAATGTTGCCACGCGGACAACATTCCGTGCAGGTCCAAAAACTTCTTGTTCATAAATTTCCATTCCAGGCTTTACATGATCAAGTAATGTAGGTCCAAGATAGAAACCGTTCGATTGTTTGGCAATTTCCGGATTTCGCCCATCGCAGACCGGTGTTGCGCCTTCTTCTAGGCTACGATCGATATAGCCAATGATGGCATCCTTTGATTGCTGAGTAATGACTGGTCCAAAATCAACTTCGGCATCTGTATAGGGGCCCACTTTTAATTTGGCAATTTTATCGGCAAGAATACCCACTAATTTATTGGCTGTATCCTCACCAACAGGAATAATGGTTGACAGTGCCATACAACGCTGGGAGGCCGCTCCATAGGCAGCCCCTAAAAAGGCATTTGCTACATGCTCTAAATCAGCATCTGGCATAACCACCATATTATTTTTACCTCCCCCTAGTGCTGTGACACGCTTCCCATGTTTAGAGGCTGTAGCATAAATGGCTTCTGCAACTGGCGTAGAGCCTACAAAGGAAATCGCTTCAATGGCTGGATGGCATAACAGCTCATTCACAGCATCTTTGTCCCCATTCATAACAGTCCAAACCCCATCTGGTAAGCCTGCCTCTTTCCACAGCTCTGATAAAAATAATGCGGAGCAAGGAACCCGCTCTGATGGCTTCAGAATCACACAGTTTCCTACAGCCACCGCCATGCTTGTAATTGCAAGCGGTACCATGACAGGGAAATTAAATGGTGAAATAGCCGCTACAATGCCTAATGGTTCTTTCAGAGAATAGGCATTGATATGACCACCAACGTTCACCGAATACTCTCCTTTAAGTAAATGTGGAGCATTGATAGCTAAATCAACAGATTCTAACCCGCGTGTAATTTCGCCCTTGGCATCCTCAATCGTTTTGCCACTCTCTGTACAAATCATATCAATTAGTTCATCAATATTTTCTGTTATGAGTTGGCGGAATTTAAGGATAATTTCAGCTCGTTTACCAACTGATAAGGCACGCCAAGCAGGAAAAGCCGCTTGGGCAGCAGCAATCGCCTCCTGTACCTCTTGTTTTGTTGCCAAAGGTACGCGAGCAATGACAGTACCAGTGCTTGGGTTGAATACATCTGAAAACTGACCGCTTTTCCCTAGAACTGTTTGTCCATTGATAAAATGACCTAAATCCTGTATGTCTGTATTCGTTACCATCTAGTTATTCCTCCTACAGTTTAATAGAATGTAAGGCTTGTACAAATTTTTCAACAATGAAATTCTTCTCATCTGAGGAAATAATCAGAGGAGGGGATAAGGTTAACACATTATTGAAACCTGCCACGGTTACCCCGTTTTTCCCAATGATTAACCCTTGTTCCTTACATTGTGTGATTACTTTGTTCACTAGCGTAATGTCGAGCGGTGTTTTGCTGTCTTTATCTTGTACTAGCTCTACGCCAATTAATAAGCCTTTCCCACGAATATCCCCAACATTCGGGTGCTCCTTTAATTGCTCTTGTAATGCAGTGAGTAATGTAGCACCTAGTGCAGCCGAGTGGGCAAATAAATTTTCCTTTTCCATTATTTCAATATTTTTTAATGCGACGGCACATGCTGCTGGTGATCCACCGAATGTGTTGACATGACGGAAAAAGTCATATTCCTCAGTTCCAGCAAACGCCTCATAAATTTCACGACGAACAGCTGTAGCAGACAGTGGCATATAAGCGCTTGTTAAGCCTTTCGCCATAGTCACAATATCAGGCTGGATGCCGTAGTTTTGGAATCCAAAAGCTTTGCCTGTACGACCAAAACCACAAATGACTTCATCGACAATGAGTAGTGCGCCATGCTTCTCACAAACAGCTTTAACTCCCTGTAAGTAGCTGTCGTGGGGCATAATTACACCACCGCCAGTAATAATAGGCTCCATAATGACTGCTGCTACGGAATCTGACATTTCCCAAGTCATAACATGATCGATTGCTTGGACGGATGGTAATGCACAAGGGTCCTTACTTTGAATATGGTCCTCATTGGCACGATAAGCGTCAGGTGGTGTGACATGTAAAAAACCTGGTGCCAGTGGCTCATATTTATATTTTCTTTGAGCTTGTCCAGTTGCTGCAAGAGCACCCATCGAGCTACCATGATAGGCACGGTAACGGGAAATAATTTTCGTTCGATTGACGTGACCTTTTTGTTGATGATATTGTCTAGCTATTTTGAAGGCTGCCTCATTTGCCTCAGAGCCACTATTAGAGAAGAAGACGACATAATCATCCCCTAAAAGCTCATTAATTTTTTCACTTAATTGAATAGCAGGGATGTGCCCAATAGATAATGGGGTATACGTATTTTCTAGCAATTGCTCATAGGCAACTTTGGCAATCTCCTCACGTCCATAGCCAACGTTCACACACCATAAACCTGCCATTGCATCTAAATAGCGCTTACCTTCAATGTCAGTAATCCATGCTCCTTTAGAGGATTGGACGATCATTGTTGCATTTGGATTGTAGGGCTTCATAGAATGCCATACAAATTGTTCATCTTTTACTTGCCAATTGGGACTTGTTACATTGGTCACGAAGCTTCACTCCTTCTAAACAGGTAGTTGATTAGCATGCATATGTCTTCCTCAGATATGGACAACAAAAATGCACAGTCGCCCCTATTTGTACTTTATATGTATGCTTCCAGAATTTTAGAAGGAGTATTTAAGGAGAAAGATAATTCAGTTAATTTAAAGTTGTGACAGGCTATTGATGCATTAAGACATCCTCAATTAAAAAGGCAATATACAAATTAGTCTTCGTAAAGGGATTGCCTAAGTCCATATCTAATAGCATTTCAATTTTCTTCATTTTATAGAGGACCGTGTTTCGATGTATAAATTGACGTTCACTAATCCTGCTTGTACTGCCATTTTCCTCAACGAAAATACGTAAAAAAGGTACATAGTCTGTCCCATGTAATTCATCGTAGCGATAAAGCTGTCCTAAAATATCCTGACTGAACGATTTCATTAGGGGCTGATTTTTCACAGCCATCAATATTTTATAGGCACCGATTTCTTTATACTTATACAAATAACGATTGTTATGAAGCTGTGCTAAATGGATGACGGTTAAGGACTCATCATAGCTTTGGCGAACATTTTCTAGCTCTTTATGAAAATTACCTTTGCCGATAATAATATCCAAGTAACCATTTTTTAGTGTGATTTTTTCATAGATTTCTTCCACAACTTTTGAGAAGGGTATATTAGGTGTATTGATTTGTGCTTTATCAATTAAAAAGATGAGGTGATTTTTATGCTTTAATTTTAAGAAGCGTTGATAGCGATTTTGAAAAGCGAATTGGATCATGACCTCATAACGGTCAATAGCTGCTTGAGAGCCAATGGTTGTACAAGTTATGATCGCTAATTCTCTTCCTTGAGGAAATCCTAGCTGAGCTAGTTGATCTTTCATTGTGTTAGTGTTTTGTTTGTAATGAAATAGTAGATTGAAAAGAACCTTTTCTTCGATAGAAAGCTCTTGATGGTGATTGGCAATAAATTGAAAGGTAGTTTTTAATAGATCAGCAATGCGATAATTCCATGGCATTTGAAAAATAGGGAAATCATGTTGATTGGCAAAAGAGATGACAGCTTCTGGAATGCTAGGAATGAATGGTCCTGTATTAATGATAAAGCCAGCTACTTTTTTCGTGTATGCCTGTTTCACAAGATGTTCCAAGGAGTCTTGCTGTGCATCTAAATGAATGCCTGTTGTGACGACCAATTCATTGGGTCTACAAAACATGATTAAATCACTGCTTTCCACAACATTAATACCAGTAACTCTGCGATACGTACCACTATGTCCAGCGACTAATGTGAGCATTGGGAAATGAACTCCCTCTACAATTTTACGAATCGTCCCCATATGTTCCCCCCTTAATTATGAACATAACTTACCATATATGATGTGCAGTTGCACATATTTTTTTAGTTTACTATCCATATCTCACAAATTTTATCTATTTTAGAATGTTTATTAACTACTGGGAAAGAGAGGACTTGCATATGTATAAATGTAATAGTAGACGATTGCAAGAGTTAATTGAACAATTTAGTCAATTTGGGGCCACGGAAAATGGTGGCGTCACACGTTTGTCTCTTTCGAATGAGGATGTATTAGCAAGAAACTATTTTTGTGAGTGTTGTAAAACGTTAGGAATGGATATTCAGGTGGACGATATGGGCAACATTTACGCCACTCTTCCTGGTAAAAAGAATGTGCCACCCATTGTCATGGGTTCCCATCTAGATTCAGTAGAAAAGGGTGGGAGATTTGATGGTGTGCTAGGTGTACTAACAGCGATCGAGGCCATTCGAACAATAAAGGAAAATGATATCGAAGTGGATATTCCTCTTACGATTGTCAACTTCACGAATGAAGAAGGGGCGCGTTTTGATCCAGCCATGATGAGTTCAGGCGTCATTACCTCGAAATTTGACAAAGAAAAAATGCTCCAATCTACGGATAAAAACGGCATTCGTTTTCAACAAGCTTTACAAGCAAGTGGCTATGAGGGAGAGCAAGCCAATCGTCTGAAGGAGGCACTTGCTTATATCGAATTGCATATTGAACAAGGGCCAGTATTAGAAGCAAAACAGCAGGAAATTGGTGTGGTTGAAGGTGTGCTAGGCATGGTCTGCTATGAAATTACAATTAGTGGGCAATCAAACCATGCAGGTACAACCCCAATGTCAATGCGTAAAGACCCAATGATTGTGGCATCAACCATCATTAAAGAGCTATATGAACAATTAGGAAAAATTGACGAACAACTTGTTTTTACTTTTGGTCGTATGAATGTTTCCCCAAATATTCATACCGTTATCCCAAATAAGGTGACATTTACAATTGATTCACGTCATCAAAAGCCAGAGGTCATGCAACAGGTTGAGGATATTCTCAACGCGCTTCCTGAGACAGCGGGCGGATGCCATATTCAGCCTGTCAAGTTATGGGGCAGAGATACCGTGCATTTTGATAGTGCGATTTGCAATGAAGTAGAAAGAGCTTGTCAAAGCTTTGGCTATTCATCTCATCGTATGTTTAGTGGCGCTGGACATGATGCACAGTATATGGCAAGTATGGTTCCTTCCGCGATGATTTTTGTTCCAAGTATTCAAGGGAAGAGTCATTGTGAAGAAGAGGAAACAGCCTTTGAAGATTGTGCAAAGGGCGCAGATATTTTATTGGAAACGGTGTTAACGCTACAAACGAAGTTTAGTATGGGCGAAACATATACACTGCATTAACTATCAAGCATTCTCTAATTTTGTGATGAAGGGTGAGAGGCATAGTGAAAAAAATCATTAAAGGTGGACGAGTAGCAACTGCTGCTGATGTATTTGAGGCAGATATTTTAATTGAGAACGGTAAAATTGTTCAAATTGGACAAAATTTAACGGATGCTGGCGCTGAAATTATTGATGCTACAGGCAAGTACGTATTGCCTGGTGGCATTGATCCCCATACGCATTTAGACATGCCATTCAATAACACGGTGACGGATGATGATTGGAAATCAGGCACCATTGCAGCGGCTTTTGGTGGGACAACTACTATTTTAGATTTCTGTTTAACAGCAGGAGAAGAAAAATTATCGACAGCCGTAGAGAAATGGCACGACAAGGCAAAAGGAAAGTCTGCTATTGACTATGGCTTCCACTTGATGATTGGTGATCTAACACCTGAAACCGAAGCTGAATTACCACAATTATTAGAGCAAGAGGGCATTACTTCTGTCAAAGTCTTCATGGCTTATGCAAAAGAATTCCAAGCCACAGATCGTACATTATTTAAAGCCTTTAAAATCGCTAAGGATCTTGGTGCGATAGTGATGGTCCATTGTGAAAATGGCTCTGTTATAGATGAGCTAGTAGAGGAGGCAAGACGTGCTGGACATAAGGAACCGATCTATCATGCACTAACTCGTCCAGCGGAATTGGAAGGAGAGGCAACAAAGCGTGCTATCGAATTAGCGCATATAGCTGGTGCGAAGCTCTATGTGGTGCATGTGACTTGTAAAGAAGCGGTAGATGAAATTATTGCCGCTCGTGAAAAGGGCTATGATGTTTATGGTGAAACTTGTCCACCGTATTTAACGCTCGATCAATCCGCATTAGCGCAACCAGGCTTTGAAGGAGCCAAATATGTTTGGTCACCGCCACTTCGTCCTAAATATCATCAAGAACATTTATGGAATGCCTTAAAGGCAAAACAGCTACAAACGATTGGCTCAGACCAATGCTCCTTTAGCTTTAAAGGTAAAAAGCAATTAGGCTTAAATGATTTCTCGAAAATTCCAAATGGCGGACCATTCATTGAAGACCGCTTCAGTATCTTATACTCTGAGGGCGTGGCAAAAGGCAGAATTTCCATCAATGAATTTGTTGATATGATCTCTACTAGTGCCGCAAAAATATTTGGCTTATTCCCGCAAAAAGGAACGATTGCAATTGGTTCAGATGCGGATATCGTCATTTTTGACCCAGAGGCACAGCGTCAAATTTCAGCTAAAACACATCATATGAATGTGGACTATAACCCATATGAAGGCTGGGAAGTAACAGGTGAGCCTGTTAGTGTACTCGTACGTGGGGAATATGTCATTAAAAATAAAGAATTTGTAGGTGTACTTGGCAGTGGACGATACATTAAACGTCCATTAAAAACAGTAACTGCGGAAGCTCTAAACATTTAGCTTCCTACAGGATAGACCGATTGTTTTGACTGGAGAGCAAAACAATCGGTTTCGTAATTAGGGTACGGAAAAAATGAACACATGAGGGGGATGTGGAAATGGTTCCGATTCAAGAAAATGCAGTGACCGTGCAGCTTAGACGTAATTTTGTGGAATTAAAAGGTAAGATGACAAAGAATGAGGCAATTGAGGAAGCCAATCGTTGTCTGTATTGCTATGACGCACCATGTATTAAAGCATGTCCAACAAGTATTCAAATACCCAATTTCATAAAAAAAATTGCATCCGGTAATATGAAGGGTTCTGCTACGACTATATTAGAAGCAAACCCAATTGGTGCGAGCTGTGCAAGAGTTTGTCCAACGGAAGAACTGTGTGAAGGGGCGTGTGTCTTAAATTCTTCAACAAAGCCAATTAAAATTGGTGAGTTACAACGTTATGCAACGGATTGGGCAATGGAAACCAATGCTCAGCTATTTAAGGCAGGTCCACATAATGGACAGAAAATAGCCATTGTAGGGGCAGGTCCTGCTGGTTTGTCGGCAGCTCGTGAGCTCAGTCGCTTAGGCTATCAAGTTACTATTTATGAAGCTGAAGCGAAGGCTGGGGGCTTAGGAAGCTATGGAATTGTAGCATTCCGATTACCAAATGATGTCGTAGATTGGGAAGTAGAGCAGATTGAACAGCTCGGTGTGGACATTCAAACGAATACAGCTGTAGGTGTAGATATTTCTGCAGATGAAATTTTGGCGCACTATGACAGTGTGATTTTAGCTGTTGGTATGGGTGCTGTCCCAAATTTGGGCATTGATGGAGAAGATTTAGAAGGGGTACATGATGCCATTGAGTTTATTCGAAAAACAAAAATGGGACCGCTTACAAATGATATTTTAGGAAAACGAGTAGCTGTAATCGGTGCTGGAAACACGGCGATAGACGGTGCTACAAGTGCGGTGCGTTTAGGTGCAGACAATGTACAAATTCTCTATCGTAGAACAGAAAAAGAAATGACAGCATACAAATTTGAATATGAATTTGCCAAGCAGGATGGTGTGGAATTTAAATGGCTAACTGCACCTAAAAAAATTATTGGCAATGAAGCAGGAAAGGTGACAGGCATTGAATGTGTGAAAATGAAGCTTGGTGAGGCAGGTCCTGATGGTCGACAACGCCCTGAAGAAGTAAAGGGCTCCAATTTTATTATTGAAGTGGATGCTGTTATTAAAGCCATCGGGCAAACTCGTTTTGTATCGTTAATTGAAGCCTTTGGTTTAGCTCATACAAATGGTGTCGTAGACATTGATGAGACAACAATGCAAACGTCCAATGACAAAGTATTTGCATGTGGAGATGTTGTCTTTGGTAATGGACAGGGTGAAGCGATGGTAGTGACCGCTGTACAGCAAGGAAAAGATGCAGCATATAAGATTCATGAACGTTTAAGAAAACCAAGTGAGATTGCATAAAGTGAACCTTCAATCAGTGGAGGTTCTTCCTCCACTGATTGTTAGATTCACCAATCGGGTTTTTACAGGCTGTTAACCCTCTTCTGAATGATTATACAGTATCCTATGTTCTGAAATGGTGGTCATACAGCCTGTTAATACGGGATAAAGTGAACCTTCAATCAGTGGAGGCTCTTCCTTCACTGATTGTTAGATTCACCAATCGGGTTTTTACAGGCTGTTAACCTTCCTCTGAATGATTATACAGTATCCTATGTTCTGAAATGGTGGTCATACAGCCTGTTAATACGGGATAAAGTGAACCTTCAATCAGTGGAGGCTCTTCCTTCACTGATTGTTAGATTCACCAATCGGGTTTTTACAGGCTGTTAACCTTCCTCTGAATGATTATACAGTATCCTATGTTCTGAAATGGTGGTCATACAGCCTGTTAATACGGGATAAAGTGAACCTTCAATCAGTGGAGGCTCTTCCTTCACTGATTGTTAGATTCACCAATCGGGTTTTTACAGGCTGTTAACCCTCTTCTGAATGATTATACAGTATCCTATGTTCTGAAATGGTGGTCATACAGCCTGTATCTGACACTATGCTTTCAGTTGACAAAAGATTGTTAGTACGGATAGAGGGGGAACTTATATGGCAGACTTACGCATTAATTTAGCGGGCATCAAATCGCCGAATCCATTTTGGCTAGCATCTGCTCCACCAACGAATTCAGGCTATCAAGTACAACGTGCATTTGAAGCGGGCTGGGGTGGCGCAGTTTGGAAAACGTTAGGAGAACCTATTTTAAATGTGTCTTCCCGTTTTGCAGCAGTTAGCTATAATGGCCAACGTGTAGCAGGCTTTAACAATATCGAATTAATTACGGATCGACCATTAGAAGTGAATTTACAAGAAATCTATGAAACGAAAAAGAAGTTTCCTAATCACGCAATTATTGCCTCGTTAATGGTGGAACCAAAGCAAGAAAAATGGCATGAAATTGTGAAACGAGTAGAAGATGTGGGGGTTGATGGTCTTGAGCTTAACTTTGGTTGTCCACATGGGATGGCAGAACGAGGCATGGGTTCTGCCTCTGGTCAAGTCCCTGAATTGGTGGAAAAACAAACGTACTGGGTAAAGGAAGCGGCGCGTACACCTGTCATTGTTAAACTAACGCCCAACATTACGGATATTACCGTGACGGCGGAAGCGGCAACACGAGGTGGAGCAGATGCTGTGAGTATGATTAATACGATTAACAGTTTAGCTGGTGTTGATTTAGATTCTTGGAATACCGTACCACATGTGGCTGGAAAAGGAGCTCATGGGGGCTATTGTGGTCCAGCAGTTAAACCAATTGCACTAAACATGGTTGCAGAATGTGCTCGTAATCCATTAGTCAATGTACCGATATCAGGTATTGGTGGCATCTCGAATTGGCAGGATGCAGCAGAATTTATTTTAATGGGTGCGACAGGCGTGCAGGTATGTACAGCAGCGATGCACCATGGCTTTAGTATTGTAGAGGATATGATTGATGGGCTGAATAACTACTTAGATGATAAAGGTCTAGCTTCCGTCATGGAATTAGTTGGTCGCTCTGTGCAAAGGTATTCAAACTGGGGTGATTTAGATTTAAATTATAAAATTGTCGCAGAAATTAATAATGATGTTTGTATTAATTGCAATAAGTGTCATATTGCTTGCGAAGATACATCTCATCAATGTATTGACCTTTATACGGAGAATGGTCGCCCGATGTTAAAGGTTCGTGAGGAAGACTGCGTAGGCTGTAATTTATGCTCAATTGTTTGTCCTGTCGATGGAGCCATTTCAATGGTTGAACGTCCATCCACAATTCCGCCAATGACATGGAATGAACGCCAATCACTTCTTAGCAGTCTATCAAAATAAAGGACCGTTGTTCAATTTTGAATAAAGATTAAAATCGAAATTCCACCTTCCTTCAGCATTTTGGGTGAAGGAAGGCACTTCAAGTAGGTTGTCACGGAAATTAGAAAAAAAGGAGAGAAACATTATGGAACGTGAAGGGAATTATTTAAAATCCCCAGATTTACTTCCAGTGACACATCAACAAAGAAATATTGGAACATTTGGTTTTGCGGTAATTTGGATAGGAATGGCAATTGTATTAGCGGCTTTTGCCATTGGTGGTTCGGCTATTATGAGTTTATCCTTACCCATGGTGATTGTGGCAACATTGGTAGGTTCTTGTTTAATTGGCGTCTTTATGACGTTAATTGGTGATATAGGAATAGAGCATGGATTATCTTTCCCTGTTTATATGCGTGCACCATTTGGCACATTCGGTACTCATCTACCTTCCCTTGTACGTGGTATTACAGCTGCCTGTTGGTTTGGTTTGAATACGTACTTTGGTGCCTTAGCGATAAACGGAATTTTAAATTTATTGTTTGACTTTGATAATTGGTTTATCTGCTTCCTTGTGTTTGCAGCGCTTCAACTCTTTAATACATCACTTGGTATTAAATCCATTGAGCGCTTTGCTGATTTAGCAGCCCCTGTCATTATTTTAATTTCTTGTTGGATGTATTACACATTGGCAGATAATGCAACATCTCAGGGAAAAAATATTTGGACGTGGGTGGAAACCCCAACAACAGGCTTCGCTGCTTTTACCGCCTTTATGGTAGTGGTGATGGCAAATATGGGCTTTTGGGCAACATTAGCAGCTGATATGCCATCCTTATCCCGTTTCTTTAAAGCACCTAAAAATGAGCGTAATTGGTTCAAGCGTAATAAAACACAGCTTGTAGGCTCTTTAATTGTTATGCCCATTACAAACACATTCATTGTTACGATTGGTGCAGTTTGCTATATGGCAGTTGCCTCGGCAGACCCAATTAATGCCTTACAGCAAAGTGCAAGCGGCTTTGTTCTTGGGATTCTATTGCTGATGATTGTATTAGCACAATGGTCGACAAATACCTCTGCCAACGTTGTACCAGCAGCTACTATTTTCTCTAATATTGGGGGACCAAAAGTGCCATTCTGGGTAGGGGTAGTTATTGCAGGAATTATTGGTATTCTTGCACAGCCTTGGAGTCTATTTGATGTCATGGTCAATGTCCTATTAATCATTGGCGGTATTTTAACAGCGATTGTAGGTATTTTATTTGCTGATTACTACCTAATTCGTAAACGGCGCGTACATGTAAAAGAGCTTTATGAATTAGATGGGCAATTTAAATATTTTAAGGGCTTTAATATGGCTGGGTTAATCGCCTGGGTAATCGGTGGTGCAGTTGCCAATATATTTTCAACTTACTCTTCTTTAGTAGGGTTCGCTGTAGGCGCGATTGTATATTATGTATTAGCGAAGTATTGGTGGTTTAAAAAGTATCCACAAGCTGAGCTAGATGATCCAAGTGATGTCAAATATTTAGGTATTACAGTTGGACATAATTTAGATGAAATATTTGGCCAACCAGCAGCTCCAACGGCGGTCCCAAATGAAGATGAACTGGTGGAGCAACCAGATCCTCTGTTAGAGATGAAGGGTGCCGAGTAAGTGAGACAACATCAAGACATTTTCAAAAGAAGGTGAGGTGATGGCATGTCTGAATTCCAACAAAGCACAGAGGAAATTCAAAAAGTAGATCATTATTTAGATAGTGGCTTTAAAATCAAATATGTCTACGAAAATTTAAGTGGGATGTTTGTAGAATTTGCACGTCAAGAAGAAGTGACTTTGCTACAAATTCTAACAGCAGATGCACGTAAATACTTCTCTGCTAAATTACACGAACAAACTTTATTACAATAACGAAGCAAACTCTATTCCTTTCGACTTGAACGGAATAGAGTTTTTTGAATTTTCTGATTTAAATATTGTTGAAGTAACATCATATTTCGTACAAACACCAATTAAATCCTCATTATTACCTATTTTTCGTTATTCTATTAAAATAGCAATACTTTTTGTTTTTCCTAAAAATACATTTGTCTTTTTTAGAAAAATTGATTATTATTTTAAAGTAAAAACATCGTAGAAAGAACAACAGGGAAAGAGGCGTTATGGAGTGGCCAATAAGGAATTGAAAAGAGGATTAGAAGCACGTCATATTCAAATGATTGCACTTGGCGGTACGATTGGTGTTGGGCTATTTATGGGCTCAGCAAGTGCTATTCAATGGACAGGACCTTCTGTACTCCTTGCCTATGGTTTTGCAGGTATTTTTATTTTTTTCATTATGAGGGCAATGGGTGAGATGCTTTATATGGAGCCAAGTACAGGCTCTTTTGCCACATTTGGCTATAAATATATTCATCCTTTAGCAGGGTATTTAACAGCGTGGAGTAACTGGTTCCAATGGGTTATTGTTGGGATGTCTGAAATTATAGCAGTAGGAACGTATATGCAATATTGGTATCCAGAATTACCGGCTTGGATACCTGGTCTAATTGCAATGGTGATTTTAGGTGTGGCGAACTTCATTTCTGTCAAATCATTTGGAGAATTTGAATTCTGGTTTGCGATGATTAAAATTGTTACGATTATTTTAATGATTATTGCAGGGGTCGGACTTATCTTCTTTGGCTTTGGCAATGATGGGATAGCAATCGGCTTATCCAATCTGTGGAGTCACGGTGGCTTCTTTACAGGTGGCTGGACAGGATTTTTCTTTGCCTTATCTTTAGTTGTTGCGGCCTATCAAGGGGTAGAGCTCATTGGAATTACGGCGGGAGAAGCAAAAAATCCGCAGAAAACAATTACCAATGCGATTCAAAGTATCATTTGGCGTATTTTAATTTTCTATATCGGTGCAATCTTTGTCATTGTTACAGTGTATCCTTGGGACGAGCTTGGCACAATTGGTAGTCCTTTCGTTGCAACATTTGCTAAGGTAGGTATCACAGCTGCTGCAGGTATTATTAATTTCGTCGTCATCACTGCTGCAATGTCAGGGTGTAACAGTGGAATCTATAGTGCTGGACGTATGTTATATACACTGGCTATGAATGGACAAGCACCAAAATTTTTCGCAAAGCTTTCTAGTAATGGCGTGCCTTTATTTGGAACAGCGGGCGTATTAGTTGGCTTAGTCGTTGGTGTTATTTTAAGTTATATTGCCCCTGAAAACTTATTTGTTTATGTGTATAGTGCAAGTGTTTTACCAGGGATGATTCCATGGTTTATCATTTTAATAAGTCAAATTCGTTTTAGAAAAGAAAAGGGAGCGCAGCTAGCAAAGCATCCTTTCAAAATGCCGTTCGCTCCGATTACAAACTATGTAACAATCATCTTTTTAATCATAGTACTAGTCGGCATGTGGTTCAATGATGATACACGCGTGTCATTAATAGTGGGTATTATTTACTTAGTTCTTGTAACAATCAGCTACTACGTATTTGGTATTGGTAAAAACCGATACAGCAAAGATTCTATAGAATAGCGTAAAAGGATGCATCTCTAAATGGGATGCATCCTTTTTGTATGGCTATTTTTGCTAGCACAATTTTTACATAATTAGATGAAAAAAAGACAAACTACTAAAAACTGAATGATATGGGCTGGTATTTATCGGAACAAAAGGGGTGGAGCGAAAATGAACGAGATACCCGAGCAGATTGTCGCTAAATTAAAGCAGGAGATTAACGAAGTCGATGACGTAAAACTGAAAATGATCGCTACAGAAGAAGGGGATGTGACGGTCATTTATTTCTCCTCACTCATCGAAAAAATGACCTTACAAACCATGGTGACGATTCCGCTAGCTAATAATTTGAAACAAATTCATCAAATGGCTCAATATGTGGACCCGAAGGATGTGAAAGGTGTCGTTAAAAAATTGAATGCTGGGCAAACCCTTCTTTTTTTTCACGAAACCAACGCTCTATTAAGCGTCGATACGTATAGCGCACCTACAAGGGCCATTACGGATACGGAAACAGAGTCGACTGTAATTGGTCCACAGGATGCATTTACAGAATCATTAGAAACGAATATATCGTTAGTGAGAAGACGGATTCAAAGCTCCATGCTAAAAAATGAAAATCGAATTGTTGGGTCAGAAGCCAATATTAAAATATCGATTATGTATATGGATAATATCGTGAGCCATGAAAATTTAGATGATTTAAGAAACCGTATTGACCAGGTAGATTATCCGTTATTTACGGATATATCCGTGTTGAAGCAATTAATTGAGGATAATCCATTATCGCCCTTTCCACAATACTACATGACAGTCCGTCCAGATAGTATTTGCCGTTATCTTCTGGATGGGAGAATCGTCATTTTTATGGATAATAGTCAACTAGCCATTGTCTGTCCCACATCTTTTTTTGAAATGTTCGTGTCGATTGAGGATTACTACAACCGTTGGACAACAGCATCTTTATTAAGGATGCTGCGCTTTTTTGGTTTTTTCTTAACGATCATGATTACACCCATGTATATATCAGCCTTAACCTTCCATCCAGAAATTTTGCCATACGAATTATTACTAAATCTTCAGGAATCAAGAAGTAAGGTGCCGTTTCCTCCACTGATTGAAGTATTATTTATCGAGCTTATTATTGAAGTGTTGCGAGAAGCGGGCTCCCGAATGCCTGCCAAAGTCGGACAAACAATTGGTATCGTAGGAGGTATTGTAATTGGTACAGCTGCCGTAGAAGCTGGATTACTTAGTAATATACTCATTGTATTAGTCGCTACCTCAGCACTACTTTCCTTCTTACCGCCCATTTTCTTAATGAGTAATACTAGCCGCTTCATCCGCTATATTTTTATCTTATCAGCAGGATTATTTGGCTTGTTTGGACAGATGCTCGCCTTTGCGTGGTTAATCCACCATCTATTAAGTCTCAAATCCTTAGGAACGCATTATATGACACCTGCTATTCCAAGAAAGCCAAGTGATTTATTGGATAGTGTCATCCGATTTCCAACTAAATATATAAGAAGTAAGACTGGTATTTCAAAAGCACAGAAAAAATAGTGTCAGAATGAGAATGAGGTGGTTAACTTTGAATACAACAAAAGGAAAGGTGTTAAATCGTTATCATGTCATCTTCTTAGCGCAAAGTATTATGATTGGTACCGGTATCCTTTCGCTCCCTCAGAAATTAAGTCCTATGGGCTATACACAATCATTTATGCCTCTTCTCTTTGGTGTGATTGCTAGCCTGACACTATTTGCGATGGTATGGCTTTGTTCGAAGTTTCCCAATGATGATTTATTTCGAATGAATGAAATATTATTGGGAAAATGGCTCGGAAAGTTTATAAATCTACTCGTCATTATTCAATTTATTGTTTTTAGTGCAGGGATTATTAGTAATTATATGCACTTAATTCAAAGTACAGCATTGCAGGAACAAACCATCACCATGCCTGTCCTTTGCTTTTTACTGCTACTTATTTACATTGTAAGTGGGGGTATTAAATCTATTGCACGGTTTTGTATAATGACATTTTTTATTACCATTGGATTATTCTATTTTACGCGCTGGGCCATTGAAAAAGGTGATCCAAGTCATTTTTTGCCTCTATTTAATTTTACGCCTAAGGAATTTTATGAAGCGTTAAAGCAAGGGTATTTTTCTATCCTTGGTTACGAATTAATTCTGTTTTATTTTCCATATATCATCGATCAAAAAAAAGCATTTCGTCATTCCTTAATCGGTATTTGGATTAGTATATTTTTATGCTTTATCACAACAGCTATTAGCGTCATGTATTATTCAGAGTGGCAATTAAAGAATGTAGAGTTTTCAGTATTAAACCTATTTAAGGCAGGAGAATTTACCTTTATTGAGCGAATCGATATCATTGGCATTACGCTTTGGGTTTTTCTAATCTTATCCTCGATTACAGCCTATGTATGGTGTGCAAAAAGGGGTATGGATACCTTCATTAAAAAGAAAATGCAAAGTTATCCGCTGTATATCATCGCCTGTATCATTTTCTTTATTGTAAAAATGCCCTTTTCGCGTGAATTCCAAGAAAAATTATTTATGGCAAGTAACTATGTAGGCTATGTGCTGGTAAGTTGGCCAGTGTTTTTAATCCTGATATATGTTATTCGAAAAAAGCAGGTGCAGGTATGAAAAATAAACATCTATGCATCATTTCTTTTTTGATTTTAATTTTACTTGCAGGCTGTTCTAAAAAAGAAATAAAAGTTCCTCTAGAGGATGTTGGGATGGTAGACTCGATGGCTTTTGACTATATCGATGAGAACCAGATGAGACTCACAGTAGCGATCCCCCAATATTCTCCAGACGCAGAAAAAGACACACAAACTTTTTCTATCACAACAGATTTAGTATCAAGCGGCATCGTGGAAATAGAAAAGCAATCAGATAAGAAAATAGTCTTCAATCAATTGCGCGTTGTCTTAGTAAACGAAGATTTTGCGCGGAAAGGGAATGTTCGAAAAATCGTTCAGCACTTGTATCGCAATGCGGAAGTAGGTAATAAAGTATTGATAGCTGTTGTGAAGGATAATGCGGAAGCGATTTTAAAAGGGGATTATCCTGATAAGCCAAGTATTAATTTTTATTTAAACAATCTATTAGAGCCGAGTATTAATACTGCTTTTAACCCCAATACCAATATTCATGATTTTATGTACTCGATTACAAATCCTGTAGTGGATACAGTATTACCCTATGTAGAAAAACGAGGGGAGAAATTAGAGATTAAAGGTGTTGCCATATTTAAAGGGAATCAGATGCACGAATTAATTAAACCTGAGGAAGCACTAGTTATCCAAGCCTTAAGTGGACAGAAAAATCTTGCTCCTTTGCACCTTGATCTAAATGCAGGACATGGAGAAGAAAAGGTAATGATTGATTTAATCGAGAGCAGTGTGAAAAAAGAGAGTAATAAAAATATGGAATCACCCAAATTAACGATTTTCTTAAAAATAAAGGGTACATTAAGCGAATATAAGGGAGAAAGAGAATCACATTTATTTACAGTTGAAAGGATTAGTGATCTGGAAAAAGATGTGAATAAACAGCTGGAACAGGATATTAGTGAATTTTTAGCGCGATTAAATAAAACAGAGGTAGACCCAGCTGGCTTAAGTGAAGAATTTAGAATGTATTATCATGGAAAATGGACATCGAAAAAAACAAGAGAGCTTATTAGAAAATTAGACGTGAATGTCCATGTAGAAACGTCCATTATTAGTACAGGTACTTTAAAATAACAGCAAAGACCCATTCGATAAGAAGGGTCTTTGCTGTTAGTGTGTTTTTCGCATAATAAAGCTTAAATGTCTTCCAGCTTGTTTGTCTTGACGATAAGAAAAGCCATCGGGACTAAGGAATGTACAGGTTTCATCAATTTGTATTTGATTCGCGGGAATACCCGCAAGCTCACATTGCTTTTTGACTGTCTGTTGATTATCAATATGGTATTTTTTCGTTTCTGCATTGTAATACATAAATTCTTCTGCATAACCAAGACTGTGAAATTTTTCATAAACGTCTGTGTCTACCTCAAATTTCTGCTGACTCAGTGCCATACCGATTTGAACATGGAAGTCCTCAGGTCGACACTGTTCTTCATTCATAAGATGCTGAAACAGTTTGGGTGTTATTTCTTTGACTGTTCCTTGCCATCCCGAATGAATCACACCGGCAAGTCCATTCACAGCATTATAAAAAATAACGGGCACGCAATCTGCCGTAAAACTACATAAAAGTAAGTTAGGCTCTACCGTATAAAGCGCGTCTATATTCTTCACCGCTGTATCCATTTGCGCAGCTCCTCGTCCTTGATCCGCTAATGTGACTTTATGAAAGTTCGCACTATGTGTTTGCTCTGTACAAATAAAGTTTTGCAAATCACAGTTCAATGTCGCAGCTAAATGCTGACGATTGTTAATGATAGCTTGAACATCATGGCAACTATGCAAAGCCATATTATTGTGTTCTACTTCCATCTGATCTTTTAAGGTCGTTCCTGCGATAAATTGCTCATTATCTATATACATTTTTATTTTCATTTAATCACCTCATTTTACTATATAGGATTGCTTATGGAATGTATAGGTTGCCGTTTTTTACTATTTAGCTACTCCTTTACCCGTCTATCAAACTTTTAGACATAAAGAATCGATTTCCTCATATAGTAGAAGGAATGCTAGAGAGGGGGGAGAGCGTGAATGTTGAGTGAACAAGACATATTACTAATTTGCCAAGTAGGAATGGGTCTTTTTTGGATTTTTACATATATACTTGTTATTTACAAAGGATGGCAAGATAAAACCTATGGTATGCCTATGGTCGCTATTTGTGCCAATATTTCATGGGAATTTATCTTTGCCTTTTTCTATCCACAAAATGACCTGCAACGCTATATTACGCTCATTTGGTTTGTATTGGATGTCTTTATTTTGATGCAATTTTTACGGTATGCTCCAAATGAATATCGAAAGATGCTATCAAAAAAGCTATTGTATTTCTCCTTTTTGATCACTTTAATTTTTAGCATGCTGATCATTTTAGGTATAGTCTATGACTTTCAAGATTTCGAAGGAAAGTACGTAGCATTCTTTCAAAATCTTATGATGTCAGGACTATTTATTGCTTTATTATTGCAAAGAGGGAATTTAGCTGGTCAATCAATGGGGATAGCAGTTTGTAAGATGGTGGGTACATTATTTGCAGCGGTGGGCTTTTATCTATACTTCCGCACACCATTAATTACCATTATTTCTGTAGCAACGCTCTTTTATGATTGGCTTTATATTCTCTTAATTTATCGATTACAGCGTAAACAATTAGCAAAATAGGATATAATGTGCAGCAATTGATTACTGAATCTATTAGTAATGTATGCCAATACAAACATATTGCAACTTGATGACAATTCCGATGGGAAAGAATAGCGAGATAAAGGACTTTAACCAAACATATGGCGAGCTTGTCATACAATTGTAAAAATCCTTCCAAATATTTTGTGATGATTATGGCTCAGAAACTATTTAGGATAATGGTAGAGCAATTAGGAAGGGTGATTAACATGTTTAAAAAATTAAAAAAAGCAACACTAGCTTCAGTAGTAGCAACTTCATTATTAATGCCAGTTGCGGCAATGGCCGCCGAATCCTATACGGTGACATCTGGTGATACTCTATGGAAAATAGCATTAAAAACAGAAACGGGTGTACAGGAATTAATCGATGCCAACCCACAACTTGCCAACCAAAATCAAATTTCTCCGGGACAAAAAATTAACGTCCCTGTAAAAGAACAGGCAACAGTTGAACAAGAGGTTGTTAAACTTGTCAATGCAGAACGGGCAAAAGCAGGTCTACCAGCATTGCAAGAAGATTGGGAGCTATCAAGGGTAGCTAAATATAAGTCGCAAGATATGCACGATAAAAATTACTTTGACCACACAAGTCCAACGTATGGTACACCTTTTACTATGATGAAAAACTTCGGTATTACGTATAAATCTGCTGGTGAAAATATCGCGAAGGGCCAACGTTCCGCACAGGAAGTTGTAACGGCCTGGATGAACAGTGAAGGACACCGTGCCAATATCCTTAATAAAAGCTACACACATATTGGTGTAGGCTATGTACGGGAAGGTAATTACTGGACACAAATGTTTATTCAAAAATAAAAAAGAAAGAGTATCTATTGGCTTTTGGGATAGCTAGTAGATGCTCTTTTTCGCGTTAAATTCTAAAGTATACCGGATTGGAAGCGTATATTACTTTTTAAATTCTCCTAAATCGAGCAGTAAAAACAACTTTACAGGTTGATGCTCATCTTTTGAAACATCAAATTGGAGATATGTCAGGCGTAAGGATAATGTAGCGTGTTTTTGCTGTCTTGACAAATAAAAATAACCAAAAAACAACACACTATTAGCAATAGACGAATAAGATGTCTCTGTAGTATGAAGATAGAGGTGGTGTTATGGTTGAAAAAGAAGTGGTTAACTACATGCTGCGTTATCTGTATGATAGGTCTAGTAGGTTGTGAAAAAGAAGCAGTCCATCATAACAAGCTAGAACAAGAAATTCAACAACGTGAGGAAGTACAGCAACCTGTTACATATGAACAAATGATTGATCCTATTGTAGAGGTTGTTGATCCAACTACGAGTAAGGTACTTAAAACAATATCTCCAAAGGAATTTGGCTTCGATACGGATCCACAGGCCTATCAAAAACATCTAGAACAATTAGCAAGGGAATGGGCGAGAGGAACGGACACATCAAATGGCTATGATCAGCGTATGCTGCTTGATCGATTGGATGAAAACGGGCAAGTCATTAAGGGGAAGCCGCAAATTATTTTAAAGGAAAGTGAGCTAGTGGAGCGTATTATCGAAGCTTCTGCGACTGGTGGTCAGGTAGAAATGCCGCTCTATATAACAGAAAGTGGCTATTATCTTGAGGATCTTCCTTTATTAGAGGAAGTGGTTGTTGCATCTTATACAACTTATTTCAATCGTGCTGATTTAGGAAGAAATAAAAATATTGAGCTGTCTGCCAGAGCCATTCATAATGTGATTGTAGGCAGTGGCGATTATTTTTCTTTTAATACAATTGTAGGCCCCAGAGATGAGGCAAATGGCTATCAACCCGCACCTGAAATTATTAATAAGAAGGTGGTCATGGGAATTGGCGGTGGAATCTGTCAAACTTCTTCAACCTTGTTTAATGCAGTAGACCAAATTCCTATCAAATATGTTGAGCGCCATCATCATTCGTTAGATGTAGGATATGTCCCAAAAGGAAGAGATGCTACGGTATCTTATGATACGTTAGATTTTAGGTTTCAAAACTCAAATGATGTACCATTTTTAATTAAGGCAAGCTATGGAGCGAATTCTCTAACAATTGAAATTCGAACGGCAGAAAAATATGTAGAATTATTGAAAAAATCATAATCTTGTAATGAGACACCACTAGACGTTGGTGTCTTTTTTCGGATCGCATGATATAGTTAAATTGATACAGTTCAGAAAATTTTAGGGAGGAAATGACAATGCATCCTAAACTACAAGCAACTATTGATTCGATTGATTTATACCAAGCAACTTACCCAGAGGATGCTTGTGTCATCGTGGCAGATACGGAAAGAGTGCTTGCCTACAAACCAGGAAAAAAGGTTGACTTAAAAGTTGGGGTTGGTGATCCAGTACATAAATATCGAGGTACAGCAACAGAAATAGCGTTAAGTTCAGGGGAATTTGTAAAAGAGGAGCGTGGTGCAGAAGGTTTTGGTATGGCCTATATTGCCTCTGCCCAGCCTATTTTTGAAGGAGGACGTGTTATTGGCGTAGTAAGTGCCATTATTTCCAATGAAAAAATGGATAGTATGCGCCTACTGGCAACCGAGCTTTCAAGTGCTGTAGAAGAAATGACAGCTACAAATGAAGGATTAGCCACTGCCAGTAAGGATGTATCCAATCGTTTGGAAGAGTTGTCTAATTTCTCAGAATCGATGACAGGCGATATAGAACAAATTAATGTGATTGTCCATTTAGTAAAAGATTTAGCTATGAAATCGAGAATTCTTGGTCTAAACGCATCCATAGAAGCGGCACGTTCAGGTGAGCATGGGCGTGGCTTTGCGGTGGTCGCTTCTGAAATACAAAAAATGTCTCAGAGTAGTACAGAAAGTGCTGATAGCATAACTGTGCAACTAGAAAACATTAAACAATCCATCGATCAGGTCAATGCATCATCGAATCAAATTGCTGCGTTTACACAGCAGTTTGCTGCGAGTATGCATGAATTAACAGATGCCTACAAAGGGGTTAATAGTACAGCAGAAAAGCTTATGCAAATTAGTGACATCAAAGGATAGTTATATAAAAAGGATAATAGACAAGTGCTATTATCCTTTTTCATGATTAAATGATCTCTAAAATTTCCTGTGGTGTTGTGACACTGTATTCAGGTTCTTCATTTTGCACGACCTCTTTGGCATCATAGCCCCATTCCACCCAAATAATTGGTACTCCGGCTTTCTTACACGCAACAATATCCCTTTGCTCGTCACCAATGTATACGACGTCAGATGAGTCAACATTCGCTTCCTTTAAAAACTTTTTCATTACTTTGTCCTTACCAAAAATGCGGTTGGAGCAAAGTACATCTGCTACACAATGAATACCATTCATTTTAAGAAATTCTAAAATATTCTCTTTAGAGTTTGAGGAAATAATCAGGATTTTATAGCCTCTTTTATTAATCTCTATTAATACTTCCTTCATTCCCTCGAACAGATGAACATCATTTAATGATTGGCGATATAATTTATAAAATTGCGGTAAAATCATAGGCAACTTATACATTGGAAAGTCGAATAACTTACTGCGTTCTGAAATTGATAATTTTTTTAATGTATCAATTTCCTTCAATTCAATGCCTTTAAATTTATATTTTTGGGCTAAAGTATTCCATGCTGATGCAAACACAGCAGTAGAATCTGCCAGCGTCCCATCAAAATCAAAGATAATATGCTTCATTGCAAACTTTCTCCTTTTTCATCTCGTTGTATTGACGTTCTATGCTAAAAAATGTTACATGGAATTGGCGATCTAGTAATCTTGAAATAACCACCATTTTGAGCGTACGTAAACATCTTATGGTAAATATTATCAGAAAATGAGGCGATTGCAATGGAAATGCTACAACAAAAAGAGGTGTCTCAAAAGTCCATTGAGACACCTCGGCATTATTTTGTTTTATGATAGGTGCTGGTAATTTTTATAAAAGTTTTTCTGCTTTTTCGCGTGTACGAATTAAATAATAGGCATTGATGCAGGAGGCAATCGGAATAATCAGTGCAATGCCGATACCTGCACAAAAAATGGTTGTCATTTCTGCACTAAAAACTTTGGAGTTAACAATTTCTCCAATCGAATAGGAGAGGTCCTTGAACCAGATTAACAAGCTTAAATAGCCACCAAAGAAAGCAAAAAATAACGTATTGGTATCGGTTCCTAATATATCTCTTCCTATACTTAAGCCAGCTGCAAATAGGTTTTTTCTACTAATCGAAGGATTACGATAAAAAATCTCATGCATGGAGGTAGCGATAGAAATAGCTACATCCATAATGGCACCTATCGTACTCATAATGATGACTGATGCACCAATCTGCACAAAATTAACACCAATGTAGAGAGAAAAGATGCTGATTTCTTCAGTTGATTCTTCGCCAAACCCTTGGATCATCGACTTTTCCGTTACAAAGGTAATAAAGAGTAGTAACACAACTATCGTCACCATCGTCGAGATAAAGGCTGTAATGGTTTTACTATTTGTTTTATTGATATAGAAAAGGCTAATACAGCTAATGATCGTACAGGCAATAAACGTCAAGATGATAGGGCTATTTTTAGGGTTTGTCATTAAAAAAATGGTGACAAAGAGTACACCAAAGTTTAGGAATAAAGAAAGAAATGAGCGTATCCCCTGTCTACCGCCGACTAGAACCATTAACACGCACAATATAACTGCTAATAAGACGACAACATTCATTCTCGAACCCTCTTTCGATTAATGAAAAATATAGCGGTATACAGACTAATAGGAATCGTAAGGACAACACCAATACCCCCTGCTAAGGCACGGGCTAATTCTAAAGAAAGATTTAAGGACAATGTAAGCCCTAATGTGGAAGAATTTTTTAAATAGAGAATAATCATAGGTATGGAGCCGCAAAGGTAGGCAAAGAATAAAATACTTGTAATAGTACCCATGATATCTTTACCGATTTCATGTCCCGAAGATTTAAGTGCTTTGACAGGGATCGTAGGATCTTGCTCGTATAAAGCAAAAATCGAGGAAGCCATTGTAATAGAAACATCCATTACTGCCCCGAGTGAGCCAATAAATAAACCTGCCATAAAGACGGTACGATAGGGACGCGTTAAAAATTGCATTTCTTCATAACGAAGACCATTTTCACCTGTCAACCACATTACAATAGAGCTTATGATAAGCGCTAGAATAGTGCCTAAAAGTGTGGACACGATGGCTACATATGTTTTTGTATTTAATCCACTAATAAGTAGTAGCGAGATAATTGTAAATAGCACCGCACAAATGCCGCTGACTACTAATAGGCTTACGCCCCCATGCTTCACATAAAGATCTAATGCGAATGATAAAATCACAGCATTGACCACCAGGCTAATGATAGAAAATAAGCCTTGTCTTTTACCTATAATAAGTAGGGCAAAAATAAAAATCCATGCAATCATTACCATGGTTTGATCACGTTTTAAATCGACAATGGTTCCTGTTAAAACTGATTGTGCTGTGCGACCATCTAGCGTGACAAAGATTTCATTGCCTACATGGTATTCTTGATCAAAAGCACCAGACGAAGAATAGTCATTCGTCAAATGAATGGATTGCCCCTTATGCTGACCATTTTTGATAATGGCCATAATTTCCTGTGTAAATAAAAAATCCCTATTTTCATACATGTCTGTCATTGGTTCTGATTTTGTTACATCCACTTGCGTTATTTTCGCTATCGGTCGATCATAAAATTGTTCATTATGATGTACGAAAACAATCGAAACCCCACAACAGAATGCTAATAGGGCATAGAAAATAGCTTGTTTAAAAGGTATATTTTTTAAAAATGTCAAGTAAATGACCTCCAAACGGCTACACTGAATAGTCACTTGTAAAGGAACGTTTTTTTGATTAAGAAGTTCCATTAACAGGTTAAATGTCATCATTTTAATAACATCTTTTACATTTTTTAAGTCTCGTCAGAGCTGTTTAAAATTTATGCTTCCAAAAAAATTTAAAAAGAAGGATGGATAATATAATAAAATAGTGTTATCGTAAGACTAGCTAAATAAAAATATTCTTCGGGGTAGGGTGAAATTCCCGATCGGCGGTGATGAAGCAATTCAAAGTCCGTGAGCGCAAGCTGATTTGGTGCAAATCCAAAACCGACAGTTACAGTCTGGATGGGAGAAGGGTAAAAATGCGAACTTTTTAAATTGATTCTAATTTAGAAGGTTTATTTGACTATGCATTTATTACAAAACTTCCCAATCACCTTGTGGGAAGTTTTTTTATTTAGCTACAATCGAATAGAAGATGTTCTTCGGGGTAGGGTGAAATTCCCAATCGGCGGTGATGAAGCAATTCAAAGTCCGTGAGCGCAAGCTGATTTGGTGCAAATCCAAAACCGACAGTGATAGTCTGGATGGGAGAAGAACGAATGAGATAACAGTCTATGAAAAAATTGTTTTCAAATAGGCTTATTTGTTGATGTCTTATACTCCCAAAACCCCTTTGATGTAAAGGGGTTTTTATTTTTATATTGTTAACGAGAGAAGGGAGAAGGATAAGGATAAGGCACAAAAAAAGGTGGATCAACTTTAAAAGTAAAGAATAGAAGTGCTAATAAAGTAGAGTAGGTGATGGAATGTTTACTGGACTTGTAGAGGATATTGGTATCATAAAAGCCGTGCAAAGCGATCGGAACAGTATGAAAATTACGATTCAATCAGCCAAGATAACGGAGGATGTCAAGCTTGGTGACAGTATAGCGGTCAATGGAGTTTGTTTAACGGTGACCCATTTCACACAACAGCAGCTTACGATGGATGTTATGCCTGAAACAGTCAAAGCAACAAATTTACAGCAGCTGGCAATAGGTGATTCTGTTAATTTGGAGCGGGCCATGCCTGCTAATGGACGATTTGGAGGTCATTTTGTTGCTGGTCATGTTGATGGAGTCGGCAAAATTTTGCGAAAACGTCCAGTGGCAAACGCCGTTTATATTGATATCGAAATGTCTGAGGAACTAACCAACTTTTGTATTCCAAAGGGTTCCATAACAATTGATGGCACAAGCTTAACCCTTTTTCATGTTGAAGCCAATAGTGTCACGATTTCGCTCATTCCTCATACTTACAAAGAAACCGTTTTAGGTTTGAAGAGGGTTGGAGCAATCGTTAATATTGAAACCGATTTAGTCGGAAAATACATTATAGGGCAATTAAAAAAAGGGCAAACAACGCCAGCTATTACAAGAGATTATTTAGCACAACATGGTTTTTAAATCATAGAATAGGAGTTGATCATCATGCTACATTCAATTGAAGAAGCCATAGAGGATTTAAGGCACGGCAATATGATTGTGGTGGTTGATGATGAGGATCGAGAAAATGAAGGAGATCTTCTGGCACTCGCTGAATTCATCACACCAGCAACAATCAACTTTATGGCAACCAATGGTAGAGGTTTAATTTGTACGCCGATTTCGCAGCAGCTTGCACAAAAGCTAGATTTATATCCAATGGTTCAGCACAATACGGATAACCATCAAACCGCATTTACGATAAGCATCGACCATGTAGAAACAACGACAGGGATTAGCGCCTTTGAGCGTGCGCTAACGATACAAAGGATGATAGAAAAGCAAGCTAAGCCGACTGATTTTCGTCGACCAGGCCATATTTTTCCGTTGATTGCGAAAGAGCAAGGAGTGCTGCAACGGAGAGGGCACACAGAGGCGACGATTGATCTAGCGAAGCTTTGTGATAGTGTACCAGCAGGTGTTATTTGCGAAATTATGGGGGATGATGGGCACATGCTTCGGTTTGAAGAACTGACAAAGTTCGCTGCACATCATGGCTTAAAAATGATATCGATAGAAGCATTGGTTGCATATCGTAAACAATTATCCACTAATAAATCTAAAATTTCTATGTAAAAAGGAGAAAAAACAATGGGTCAAACATTTGAAGCACAATTAATTGGAACGGATTTGAAAATTGCAGTAGTAGTGGGTCGTTTTAATGAGTTCATTACTAGCAAATTATTGGATGGGGCAATGGATGGTTTAACTCGTCATGGGGTTGATCCTGCATTTATTGATGTTGCATGGGTACCAGGGGCTTTTGAAGTTCCTTTTATGGCAAAACAACTGGCAGAAACAAAGAAATATGATGCCATTATTGGTTTAGGTACTGTTATTCGTGGCTCTACAACACACTATGACTATGTTTGTAATGAATCTGCAAAAGGCATTGCCAATGTGTCATTGTCAACGAATGTACCTGTTATTTTTGGAATTGTTACTACCGAAAATATTGAACAGGCAATTGAACGTGCAGGAACGAAATCTGGTAATAAAGGCTATGATGCGGCAATGTCTGCAATTGAGATGGCAAATCTAAAGAAAATGATTGGTTCAGGACAATTTGAATAGTCGTCACAACATTTGTTTCTTTGAATATTTTGAACAACCATGGGAAAAATATGCTTAAGTGTATTTATTGAATGTGATTGTTTTCATAAATGTACTAATCTTGAGCTGGCTCAGTAGGAGATGAGAAGTATTTCATCAATGGAACAAATTAATTTGAAAATGTTGAAATCACTATTTCAACGCTCTGCTGATGTGATTTTCCAACAATATAATTTTCAGCAATATACAGTACATTTGATAACTTGTGATGCAATGGTCAATGAGCAAATTCTTCAAACTGTGGTTGTTCAACGTGTTCAATCTTTGTTAAGCAATGTCACTGAGGACATGCTAGAGGAAGAAATCGAACAGCATTTACACATTCCCTATTTACAAAAGATTTTATCGAAAGAGGATGCGGTAACTAGGGTCTATAAAGGACATGTCTTATTGTATTTTGAAGAAAATCAATTACTTTATTCTAGTGATATTTCAAAAAGACCCAATCGAGAGCCCGGGGAAACAACATTAGAACTAGTAGTAAAGGGACCTAGAGATGACTTTATTGAAGACGTTTTTATTAATATTGCTTTATTAAGAAAACGATTACCCACTAATTCTTTTAGTGTAGAGACATTAGAAATTGGCAAGCGTTCTAAAACAACCGTAGCCATATTATATATGGAAGACATCGTAAATTTAGATATGCTGGAACAAATTCGACTTCAATTACAAAAAATTGATACGGATATTGTTATCAATGGCGACTTATTAATGGAAACAGTTGAAAAGACAGCGACCATTCTTCCAAGACATGATTATACAGGTAGACCTGATTTTGCTATGCAGGCGTTAATTAGAGGAAGAATACTCTTAATGATTGATGGTGTGTCCTATGCCATGATTACACCTACGAATATTATGTTACTCTTTAAATCAGCAGAGGATAATGAGTACCCAATCATTGTTAGCTCGATGGAACGATTACTCAGAATTGTCGGAATATTAATAAGTATGCTGCTGCCAGGTTTTTGGCTTGCATTGACGACTTATCATCAAGAACAGCTTCCATTTCTACTACTTGCAACAGTTGTCGAATCGAGAACGGGATTGCCTTTCCCAACTATTCTAGAAATTTTAATGATGCTATTTATGTTTGAATTGTTTCGTGAAGCCAACTTACGTCTTCCAAGTGCAGTCAGTGGCTCAGTTAGTGTGGTAGGGGGGCTAATTATTGGAGATGCTGCTATTAAAGCAGGTGTTACAAGCCCCTCAATGATTGTTGTAATTGCCATTTCTAGTATCGCTGCATTTACATTGGTCAATCAATCCTTTGTGACGGCTATGAGTATTTTTCGATTAATCATTATTATGGCTTCGGCGTTTTTTGGTTTATTTGGTTTTTTTATATCCGTGTTTTTCATTCTTTTATACACTGCAAATATGAGAGTCTTGGGAGTGCCATATATTAACTTTAGTGCCGATTTCGAAAAGGAGGATGTTGCTAGGTCATTACTACGGCCTTCTCCAAAGGGCTACAGTAAACGGCCAGCCTTTTTAAAGCCCCAGGATCGAACACGTACTTCAGGAAAAAAAAATAAGTAATTTTATTAAAGATCAGGTATAGTGGATACCTGATCTTTTTGTTAGTCTTTTAATTTTCCATTTAAATTAGGAAATGAGACATAAAAGATTATTGCTTACCTTTTTAGTTTACTTTCTTGTCAGGGATTATTAAACTATTTGTTACAGTGTGTAATTTTGGGTATGAATAAAATAAAAATTGATTTTGTGTTTTAATTTATGTAGGATATACAAGCAATGTTTGCTTTACAAACAAAAAAATAGAGTTAATTATAATATAATAATATTCTAGAATATTTATAGATGAGGAAGTACCGTTTTTTATGAAAAATAGAAAAATAAAACTAATATTAATTCTATCAACGATTTTATTATGTTTGTTTACAAGTTTAAACGTCTTTACATCCTATGTAAAAATAAAAAAGACCGTTGAAGAGTCGATTGCCAATCAAAGTTTAGAGGCAGCCCATTCTATTGCTGCATCCATTGATACGGATGCCTATCAGCAATTTTTAAATAATCCACAGGAAAATGATTATTATTGGAAAGTAAGAAATTATTTAAACGATGCTAGGATCAAATTAGGTGCACTATTTGTTTACACTTTAAAGGTGGATAATCCTGAAGTATCTATAGCCATGATTACAGGCATGCCAAAAGAAATGAAAGAGGGCTTCGGTATTGGCGTGGTTTGTACTGTTCCTGCAAAGCATGTAGAAAAGGCCTATAATGGTGAAACCTATGTTACAGAGGTAATTCATGATTCTAAACATGGGTCTTATTTATCTGTTGGTGCACCCATCAAAGATGATAATGGAACAATTATCGGGTATTTAGGCATTGACATTAGTGCAGATACGCTAAATGGTATTAAGGGTAAAGTCATTGAAGACAACCTATTTAATTTTATTTTTAATGGTGTACTTATTTTAATTGTCATCGGTTCTTTTTTATTTTTACAAAGATGGTATCAAAAAGAGGTGGCGAAGGAAGTTGGCGCTACAGAAGACACGTATCTAGCAGAAATCAAAACATTGATTACTTCGGTGTCGTCCCTACGTCATGATTTTACAAACCATATTCAAGTGTTACATGGTTTATTACAATTAGAAAAAACAGATCAGGCGAAACAATATTTATCCTCACTATCGAAAGAAGTGCAAGCGATTAAGTCATTAAAATTAAATATTGATCATCCAGGTTTGTCCATTTTATTGCAAACGAAGAAATTAACGGCTCAAAATCATCATATTGATATGGATTTTACGATTTCTCAAAATGACTTTAATAGGATTAAAACGACAGATTTAATCAAGATTCTATCCAATTTAATTGATAATGCGATTGATGCTGCTGTTGACTTACCTGAGGAACAACGTAAAATTAAGATTTGCTGTACTGCAGATGAATCACAGTATGAATTTAAAATTACCAATACAGGGCCAAATATTGCGAATCCTGATCAAATATTTAAACAAGGATTTTCAACGAAAAAACATGAGAATGGTAGACTAAGAGGACAAGGCTTATTTATTGTCAAAGAAATTGTTACTAAATATAATGGTCATATTTCAATTGATTCATCAAAACATTCAGAAACGACTGCTATTGTCAGAATTCCAATAAAATAACAAAAAAAGCTTCCTACAAAAAGTTGTGGGGAGTTTTTTCTATGTATAGCACATACATTACAAAGTAGAAAGTGATATGATGAAGGAGATGAAGAAAATGGAAAAGGGTCTCCTAGCGTTATTGAGAAGGGGTGGGCTCACTTTATATGCAAGACATGGGACAGCAACTATTGGTGTAGATCAAGCATATGGTACATTTCAAAGTTGTCAAAATCAACGGAATTTATCAGATCAAGGTCGTAGGGAGGCAATTTATTATGGTCAAATGCTACGCTATTGGCAAATTCCCATCCTTTCCACCATCACTACCAGTCCTTTTTGTCGGACCATTGAAACAGCACGTTTGGCATTTCCAAACAGCAATATCCAAATTGACCCCTTCTTGTTTGAAATCTTTATGCTAGGTGGCAGTCTTCCTACAGTAGTGCAAAGCAGTATATTAACGTTTTCTAAAACAATGCTGGAAATCATCCCACCCGAGGGCATAAACAACATAATTATTGGTCATAGCTTTCCAAGAGATGTGGGGCTGGGTATCATTTCGAATATGGGGACGGTTGTCATAAAGCCTAAAGGTCAAGGACAAGGTTATGAGATTGTGAGAAAACTAACCTTAGAAAATTTAGCAGCATTAGATTCCATTTGAAAAGAGGGAGAGTATGAAGATTAAAACAGTTGCACAATGCACATTAGATGAAGTATTGAAAGCATGGAACAAAGGCTTTGAAGGTTATTTTATTGAAATTAATATGACAGCAGAAATGTTTTTACAGCGACTAGTGGGGGAGGGGTTATCTCCTGAGCATTCTATCGTTGTTTTTGATCAAGAGGAACCAATTGCCATTGTGATGAATGGCTTTCGTACCATCGACGGCCAAAAAACAGCTTGGAATGGGGGGACTGGTATTTCTCCAGCGTATCGTGGTAAGGGAGTCTCGCGCCTACTAATGGAGGAAACCCTAGCTATCTATAAGCGAGAAAATGTTGAATTGGGCACGTTAGAAGCGATTAAGGAAAATCAAGTAGCCATTGCTTTGTATAAAAAATATGGCTATGTGGTTGCCAATCAATTATTATTTTTAAGTGGCGAGTATGAAGCGAAGGCGATACCTACAGTAGCCCTTCAAATAGAGGCCATTCGCCCAGAGCAGCTAGCACATCGATCTTTCTATCAGGAAAATGTTCCATGGCAGTGTAGCTGGCAGAGCGTAAAGCAGGGAGAAGCAAGGGTGTTTTATAATGATAGCAATGAACCACTGGGCTATATGCTATACAAAACCTTGTGGAATGAATGTGGTGAGGTGGAACGTATTCTACTTTACCAATTGGTAATACTAGAAGATAGTAATGTAGATTTACTCCCGCAGTTTTTAGCAAGTATTACAACAGATAAAGTCCATTTGACGACAGTGAATTTCTTAGCGAGCAATCCAGCAACGAGCTATTTATTGAAGCAAGGATTAAAGGTGACAACAGAGCAGGTACAGATGACAAAGGAACTATAGGAAGTTGTCGTTCAGTATACGAGCCATAAAAAGTAATCCATTATTACAAAACAAGAAAGTACTCCCTATGGTGATGTATACGCCATAGGGAGTACCTGCTATAAAAAATAATGGACCAATTAATTAATTTGAGGGTCTTGGGACGCCTCATTATTGATATTATCAGGAGATTTCTGGAGTTGCACGGAATTATTGGATATGTTTGATAGCGAATAAGTTCCTTTCGCCAAAATCAGAACCTTAGCAACATATTCTGTAGATGAATCAAGTTGATTACCAAATGCATCTAAAGGTGTGCTTAGCGCTTGGCTAACGTTGGGAAGGCTATTCGGAAAAATTCTAGTACTATGTGTACTTTTAATAGCATCCTCCAATTTGAAACTATCTGCTTTATCCTTAGGTAACATAAACACTCTATACTCCGTTACGCTTTGACTATTTTTGACATCAAAGCTAATGTTTATATCGTTATATTTATATCCCTTATTCAAAATACTAAGTGTCACTTTCTCCACTGATCCAGAGGCTGAAAGGTCTTCCAAAGCAATGTAGGAAGATGGGTAGGATAAGCTATACATTTCCTTAGAATTTCCACTACCTACAGACAATATATATACGCGATATTCTTCGCCATTCGTTATAAGTCTACCGTCTGTATCTTTACTAGTAGCTCCCAATTTCATACTATACTGGCCTTTACCCCAACCTGTATAATTAGTTGCTCTAATAGCCGTGTTCAGATCAAAGTCATTTGCCTTTGATGCGGGTACAACTAGAATACGGTAACTATCTATATTTGATTCATCAGAAGGTTTTGTAAACGATATCTGTAGATCTCGACCATCTCCAGAATCACCAACATCGCTTACATTAATATTGCTTACTGCCTGAACAGCTTTGCTTTTACTAATTGTAATCACAGATGAAGGAGAGGATAGTGCATAGGCATTTGAAGAGTTACCATTTGCAACAGTCAGTACATAGACGCGATAGCTAGTTCCTTCTGTAATAAAATTACCTCGTACATCCCTAATCCCATCCAATGTTCTATTTGCTACTAAATTTCCACCTTTGCCTTCTGTGATGTAATAAGAGCTACTATTGGCTTGTGAAAGATTAAAGCTACTGTAATATGCAGTTGGTACCATTAGAATCCGATAATGATTAACATTCGATTCATCCGTAGGCTTCGTGAATGTTACTTGCACATCACGGCCATCCCCTTTATCATCTATATCTGCAACATTTAGATTAGTTACAGCTTGCACAGTGAAGTTTTTAGTTAGTGTAATCGTAGATGTTGCGGCAGTTAGCGCATTGTTTCCTATGGTATTTCCATTGGCAACCGTCAATACATAGATACGGTAGTTCGTACCTTCTTTAATAGAATTTCCGCGTACATCCCGAGTATTTTCAGATAACGCTTGCTCATATGTGGATTTCCCAGTTTTGTTAATAGTCGTGTAATTGCTGCTGGATACGCTATTAGCATCCGTCAGACTAAAACTATTGTAATTTGCTGTTGGTACCACCATAATTCGATAGTGATTAATAGGTGTCTCATCAACAGCTTTATTGAATGACACAAAGAGGTCGCGACCGGTACCATAATCGCTCACATCGCTGGCAATAATATTCGACACTGCACCCACATTGTTGCTAAGCAGCGAAATCGTATTGGAGGCTGAAGATAGCACATTATTTGCAGAGTTGTTATTTACTGCCATAATAAATACACGATAGCTAACGCCATTTTGAATGGTATAACCGTCAGTATCTTTTGCCCCTGCAGAGAGTACCTGAGTAATATTGTTGCCTGTTTTGTTCACTTGTGTGTAATAAGTGTTAGATAAACTGTTGGCTTTTGTCAATGTAAAGTTCGTATAGTTGTTAGCTCTTACAACAAAAATTCGGTAAGAGTTAACATTAGATTCATCAGACACTTTGTTGAAGCTAACTCTCAAATCGCGTCCATCACCAAAATCATTAACATCATCAACTTGTGTAATAGTCGGAGTAGATACAGTAAGCGTTACTGATAATGAAGCAGGCGAGAGTTTATTCATGCCCGAATTCGTATTACTTACAGACATAACGAACGCTGTGTAGGATTCGTTATGCTTTATAAAGTCACCTGAAGTATCTCGTGTTGAGGAGGACAGAGTTGCTATCAACGTACTGTCGTTGCTTCCTGATTTTTCCACTGTTGTATAATAATTGCTGGATAAATTATTCGCAGTGGTAAGACTAAAATTGTTAGCATCCTTGGTCTTTACTATAAACACACGGTAATTGGAAGTATTGCTATCATTTTGTGGACGAGTAAAGCTAACTGAGACATCACGTCCATCGCCAAAATCGTTAATATCGCTAATCTTCACATTTGTTACCGCAGTAACAGTAGACATGTTTGTTAGTGTAATCTTCGGAGAAGAAGTTGATAATACGCTAGAATAAGAACCTTTGCCAATGGCAAGTATATAAACCACATAAGACTGATCATTTTTTATGTAGTCTCCGTCCACATCTCGTGAGCTTTGCGATAAAGTTACGGCACGATTCGAATTTGAAGTCGATACCACCGAATAATTGGAAGAGGAGACTTTCAGAGCTGATGAAACATTAAAACTTTTAGAAGCCTTCACAACCATAACCCGATAATGATCTACGTATGATTCTGTAGACGATTTAGTGAAGTTAACCTCAAGATCACGCCCATCTCCCTGATCATTCACATCTCGAACTGACACATTGCTCACTGGAGCAATACTATTATTACTTGGAGTGTCTTTGTCAGTTTTAATAGATACTTGCTGCTTTTCCGAGTTCCAATCAACATCCTGACCAAGTGCTTCACTGACGAAGCGAACTGGCACCATTGTTCTACCTTTTAATACCTGTGCTGGTACATCAAGCGTTACGGTCTGGTTATTAATAGTAGCTGTCTTTGATTTAATCTTGAGAACTACCGTTGTATCACCTTTTATCCCTGTGACTGTTTGAGTCTTTTGGTCCCAGTTTACGCTTGCATTCAATGCTTCAAAGATCGCTCTAAGTGGCAACATAACACGTCCTTGAATCATCGCTGGTGGCTGATCGGTTTTTAATTGAACCCCATCCACATTAATTGTAATGGCTTTTGCCGCTTGTGCGGTTGCCGGCTGCAATAATAACGGTACAATAAGTATCGCAGTAAAAAGTAAAGTCCATATTTTTTTCATAAATTCCACCCTTCTGCATGCCATTTGATTGACTTAGCATGACACCTAATTTAACGTATGAGCAGCATAAAAGTTTCACCCTTTTGCCTTTTGAGGGAAATTTAACCACACGCAGTATGGATACTTTTTCTGGCTTTCTTTCCTTATAACTGGACTGAAAAGAGTTAGGGGATTTTGAGTGGATATCGTCGCACTATTCGACGCAGGAGAGTTGAATAAAGCAGGTTAAATTGAAGGACGTTACAATGCTTAGGTAGTGGCAATTTTCTTGCTCATAATTGTTTATACCATCACTAGCTTGCTATTTTATTAAAAAATAACCGAAAATGTATTGTATTTTACCAACTAAATTTTTTATGACATATTTTTTGTACACTTTCACCAAACTAATGGAAAGGCAGAGGAAGGTGAAGAGATGCAACAACCATTTGATGTGGGTGATATTGTTTATATTTTTTACCGCAATCCACATATTCAAGATGTAACGAATATACAGGAAGCGGCAGTCGTTTATCATCCAGAAAAACCAGAGGAGCTAGCTCTATTTTTATTTGAAACATATTATCCAATCACAAATGACATGGTAATTTTTGCAAGCGAGATGGCGGCTGAACAGGCCTATCACCAGTATTTTCATTAAGGGAGGACTCACATGATGAAGCCATTTACCCCTCAGCTTGTTTATTTTGAGCCAGATGCCCTCCAGTATCCATTAGGTCAGGAGCTAAAAGAGAAGTTTGAGCAGATGGGAATTGAAATTCGCTATACAACTTCCCATAATCAAGTGAGAAACCTTCCTGGAGACAATGATTTTCAAAAGTATCGGGTAGCAAAATCGACCTTAGTAGTGGGTATTCGAAAAACATTAAAGTTTGATACATCTAAGCCCTCAGCGGAATATGCCATCCCATTTGCGACTGGCTGTATGGGACATTGTCATTATTGCTATTTACAAACAACTATGGGTAGCAAACCTTATATTCGGACGTATGTCAATGTCGATGAAATCCTAGAACAGGCCGACCACTATATGGCAGAACGAGCACCTGACATCACTCGCTTTGAGGCATCCTGTACTTCTGACATTGTAGGGATTGATCATCTTACACATACCTTAAAGCGAGCCATTGAGCATTTTGGACAAAGTGAGCTAGGTCAGTTACGATTTGTAACAAAATTCCATCATGTGGATCATTTATTAGATGCCAAGCATAATGGTCGTACAAGGTTTCGTTTTAGTGTCAATGCTGATTATGTGATTAAGCACTTTGAGCCAGGTACATCACCATTGGAAAAGCGCATTGAGGCAGCGGGGAAAGTGGCAAGAGCTGGATACCCACTCGGATTTATTGTTGCGCCAATCTATCTTCATGATGGCTGGCAGGAGGGCTATTATCGTATGTTTGAGCGATTGGATGCTGAATTGCCAAAGGATGTGCGCGATGACATCACCTTTGAATTTATTCAACATCGCTTTACAAAACCTGCAAAACGAGTGATTGAAAAAAATTATCCAATGACAAAGCTAGAGCTCGACGAGACGGTAAGACGATATAAATGGGGTAAATACGGCATTGGTAAATATATCTATCAAAAAGAGGAAGAGGAAGATATAAAAGAGCATTTGTATGGTTATATGCAGAAATTTTTCCCTCAAGCAAAATTAGAATATTTTACATGACAATTAGAGAGAGAACGGCTTGTTTTCTCTCTAAATTAATTATGTGATATATCGATGGTCTTTTAAATCGTTTGGTAAATGGAGAAGACATAAATATTGCCGTGTCTCTGATTCATTGTAATCAATCACTAAATGATCGAGTCCATCTCTTGTATAGAAAAATTGCGGTAACGGCGTACTGTTGACTTTAAGGTAACAATTAGTACGTGAAAAACCACCTAGTAACTGTAAATCCGTAATGGCTAGTCCTTTTAACAGTATTCTTTAAGCCCTTGCCTAATTTCATCAAACTACCAGGAAGTCCCCATCCTCCCTTCTATCTTTTTTACAGTAATAGACCACCAAACCAGGTCAAACGATTGTTTAATACCTACATTTAATTGGGGAAATTTTCTTGATTATGGTCCTTGTATAATCTGAAAGTCAATGGTAACGCTAACAGAGATTGTTGTGAAGAAGGAGAGAATACTTGAATGGATTCATTTCAACTAAATTGTTGGTCAGAACATGGAGAACTGAAAGTGGTGATGCTTTGTGCACCTTCCGTCGTAGATGTAACGGATTTAACAATAGCAGAGCAGGTTGGTTGGAGTGATGCAGTCAACCATCAGAAGGCAATGGATAATTTCATGGCATTCAAGACAACATTCGAAAACGCAGGGGTACATGTACTTGATTATGCAAGGGAACTAGCTCATGATCAGCAGCTATTAAGTGAACAGCTGCTTAATCGTTATTTTGTGCGTGACCTAGCCTGTGTCATTGGGAATCGACTTTTACTTGGAAATGCTGGAAGCTCACTTAGAAAACCAGAGTACCCTCTTGCACATTCACTATTAGAAAAATGGTTTCCACAACAATGGAAAACTAATTTGCAACCGCTTCATTCCTTCGAATGCGGAGATTTGTTAATTTTAAATAAAGATGCTGTGCTTATTAATCTTGGAATGAGAACATCGATAGAAGCTATCGAAAGCTTAAAGGAAAGCATTTTTCAGGAGGGGTTTTCTGAAATTGCCGTAATTGATTTACCGAAAAGCAATGATACGCTGCATTTAGATATGAATTGTAATGTTGTAAACGCGAATCTGGTTGTTGCTAAAAGCTTTGTACGCCATTATCCTGTTCAGGTATTAACAGTTCAAAGCAATCGTTTTGATATGGTAGAGTCATTTTTAAAGCGTCATGGTTTGGATGTTTACTGGCTTGACTCGTATAAGACCATTCCAGACATCAACTTTATTAACCTGAATCCAGAAACAATCATAATAAGTAAGCAGGCAAAGCCACAACAATTATTGGCGCATCCACTACTGAAGAATAAAAACTTGCTTGAAGTTGATGTCACTGAGCTTGAAAAAGGCGGTGGTGGCATTCGATGTATGACATTGCCATTGGTAAGAACGTAACGAAGGGTTGAGAACAATGACTTCAAAATCAGCTAAAGGAAGTATGGCCTGGTGGCAGCTTTCGCTTCTTGGTATAGGTTGTACTTTAGGAACGGGTTTTTTTCTTGGGACAAGTATGGCCATTCATAAAAGTGGGCCTGCGGTATTAATTCCTTTTTTATTAGCAGCCATTTGTACGTATATCGTGTATGATGCACTTGTTAAAATGTCTGTGGAAAACCCAGATAAAGGCTCATTTCGTACCTATGCCAAGCAAGCCTTTGGACGCTGGGCAGGATTTAGCAATGGCTGGGTGTACTTAATTTCTGAGCTATTAATCATGGGAAGCCAGCTGATGGCGCTCGGCATTTTTACGAAATTTTGGTTTCCGGCGCTGCCCCTGTGGGTTGCTGCCTCGATTTATGCTGCTATTGGTTTAGTAGTTATTCTCACAGGCATGAAGGGCTTTGAAAATTTCCAAAATATCTTCGGTGCCTTAAAGGCAGCTGCCATCGTTATGTTCATTATTGTAGCAGTGGTCATCATCATGAGAGGTACACCATCTACTACAATGGCTTCACTTCAGGCTAATTATGAAGCATTTTTTTCACAAGGACTAAAAGGTATTTGGCTCGGATTACTTTATGCCTTTTATGCCTACGGAGGAATTGAAGTGATGGGTTTAATGGTCATCGATTTGAAAAATCCAAAAGAGGCGCCAAAAGCGGGGAGAATTATGCTGATCGTGATTACCGTTATTTTCATCATGGCCATCGCCCTTGCATTAGCACTCGTTACGTGGAAAGACTTTTCGATCGATGAAAGTCCTTTTATTACAGCGCTTCAAGGATACCATATCCCTTATGTGGCAGATATATTTAATGGTGTGCTAATCATTGCTGGTTTTTCAACAATGGTGGCCTCGCTTTATGCGGTGGTCACCATTCTCACTACACTTGCAGAGGATCATGATGCACCGGCAGTACTTGCAAAGAAAGGAAAAATGAAAGTTCCTTTTCCAGCCCTTTTATTTTTAACGAGTGGACTAGTAATCACAATTGTAATTGGTTTTTTGATGCCAGAAAAAATCTTTGAATATTTGATTACAGCGGCGGGTTTAATGTTGATCTATAATTGGCTTTTTATTTTAGTGACCTACTGGAAGCTCATGGAGTTAACAAAGTGGGGGCATGTAAAGAATGGTATGGGGATGTTGCTCATTGCTGTGACGGTATCTGGAACTTTAGGTGAAAAAACAAGCAGACTCGGTTTTTACGTGAGCCTGCTCTTTATAGTCTTAATCAGTGTGGCGACCTGGATTGTTGTGAAAAGGCAAAAAAACATTACGTAATGAACCATTTGCCTGAGACATCCTTAAAAAAGGACATTTAGATGGACTATGGTTATCATCACTTAAGAAGTATTGTTTCCATTCATAACTATCTTCTTGCCCATACCATTTTAAATCTGGATGTCCTGGGACTGTGTCGTAGTCTGCAATCCGCTGACGAATGAGCTTTTTGATTTTTCGCCCAAAGGCTGTTGTGTCGTTTATATCATCGAAGATCCAACGTGGTTGAATGGCCATTAATAAAGTGGAAAAATGACGACTCTTCCGCAATTTATGAGCTGGTGTTGCACAAGAGATAAAATAGGGTTCACCATGAAAGCAAAACTCCCATTCATGGTGAGTAGGCTCCATTGGTATTCCCTCAGGCCAATTCATCTCATCCAAATTGGTTAAATTATTTAATATGGACCAAAATAACTGCTGATAATCTGCCACCTCAAAGCTATCTTGCATATCGTGAGGGGTATGAAAGAACACAGTAAGAGTTGTATACTTCCCGAAAGTTCGTGACGCTTTCGTATAGTCCTTTAAGCATTGTGCTAACATTTTAACCGATTGCTCTTCCCGTGGATCCCCGATAAAACTATAGCGCAAATGGTTTGATAAAAAGCCCATTCTTGCTGGTATACACGGAAACGTATTCGCTTCATCCGCAATCGTGGCAGCAAAATCTGTATAGGCCGACTGTTGCCATAATGGAAGTGTTTCAAACTGTTCTTCAATCCACTCCCGATCAAATACTACTACTTCCACTTGAGACTCCTCCTTCTACTCACCTTTATACTATTAAAGAAAAGACAAAGTGGTTACCAATCTGTGGTGCGTGACACTAAAGATTTTTAATGATTCAAGTCAAATTATGGCTAACCTTTTTGCGTGAAAAGAAAAATAATTCCATGAAGAAGAATGAGCAGTTTTTGGTTTAGAAGTGGTCACTTCGAGCAAGGAGATGAGCAATTTAAAAGAGAGAGCTACAAGCCAAGAAAAGAGCGGCTTTGAATAAGAAGCGAGCACTTTAAGAGCGGTAGCGGTTCAAAAGTGAGCACTCTAGCCAGAGAAAGAGCAGTTTTGAATAAAAAATGATCACTTCAAACCAAAGAAAGAGCAATTCAGTCAAAAAAAGATCTCGTCCCCTGCTACGCCAATAGTGATCAAAGAAGTATAGTCTTAGTCGTTTTGATGAAAAACCTTTTCCTCTAAAATGGTTAGAGCATGCTGGATGTCCTTTAGATCATCCTGTGTTGCGTGGTGAATAAGCTGTAAAAAGCGTTCTTCTATACAGGCAAACGCTTCCTCCATCATTTTTTCACCTTCTTTGGACAAACGGACATACTGTTTTCTACGATCGGCTGTGTCGCTAAATTTTTCGATTAGCTGCCGTTCCTGCAATTTCCGAAGTTCACGGCTAGTGTTGGGTAAGGACATATGCTGACATTCACTGATTTCGGTTGGTGTGACAGGTTGGCTTACTTTAATATATTCAAGAATTTTATAGTGTAGCGGTGTGAGATTCGCAGCGGTAACATTTTGTGTGAGATCATGTGTCACTTGATGGATTGTGGCTGTAAATGCTACAAACTGATGAAATAAAGCACTTTTATTCAATGGGATCACCTCTTACTGTCAAGATAACAAATAACTTGTCTTAAAACAATTATCATTTGACAACTAAAATGAAATGAACTATTATTTTGTTATCAAATGATAAGTAATAAGGAGGCACACAATGAAAACGTTAATTGTTTATACATATCCCAACCATAAAAGTTTAAATTATGCTTTTTTACAAGAAGTGATAAAGGGGTGTCGAGAAAATCCTGCCATTGAGGAGATTCAGATACTCGATTTATATGAAGAAGAGTTTGATCCACGCTTAATTTTCCATGAACATAAACGACGTCGTGATATGTATCGGGATCCGAAAATGGAAAAATACCGCCAACAGCTCTCTTGGGCTGATCAAATTGTATTTGTTTATCCAATCTGGTGGGGGAGACCGCCAGCCATGCTGTTAGGGTATATCGACCAATTATTTGCAGCAAATTTTGCTTATCGAGATACAAAGGGGTTATTTCCAGAGGGTCTTTTAAAAGGGAAGTCTGTAGTCTGTGTGTCCACGATGAAGGGGCCAACCAATTATCCATTTTTATGGTTGAACAATGCACATAAAATTTTAATGAAAAGGGCGTTGTTTAAGTTTGTTGGAATGAAAAAAGTGAAGTTTTTTGAGTTTGGTAATATGGAAAGTAAAAAGGGGAAGCAACAGCAAAAACTAAATAAAGTATATCGATACTTTAGCAAAGTAGCTTACTAGAAAAAATAACTCATGCAGACGGTGTTAGTCGTTTGCACGAGTTGGCGTACTGTTGATGGGGACAGTAATCAAAAATCTTGTATATTCTGCTTTTTTGCTTTCTACAGCAATGGTTCCATGATGCATCTCAATTATTTTTTTGACGATGGCTAGCCCTAATCCGCTACCGCCATTTCCAGCAGTTCGCGAGTGATCGGCCTTATAAAATCTTTCGAAAATATGCTTTTGTTGTTCTTCTGTTAAGCCAATACCAGTGTCTTGAACCATCACCATTATCGTGTGGAATTGCTTTTTCATAGATAATGTGATGGTTCCATTGGTAGGTGTAAACTTAATACTGTTTGTCAGCAAATTCATCCAGACTTGATTCATCAAATCCTCATCTGCAGTGATGCTCAGGTTATCAAGATCGAGATCAAAGTCAATCTGTTTGGCTAACCAATTCGGTTCCAGTGCCAACACTACATTACGTAATTGTTTATCGAGTCGATAAGTTATAGGTTCAAATGGATGATGCTGCGATTCTAAGGAAGTTAGCTTGAGCAAATTGTCGCTAATTTTTGATAAACGATTACTTTCTAATTCGATTATAGCTAAATAATGCTGACGTTTTTCTTCAGGTAGATTAATATTTTTCAGCGCCTTTGCAAAGCCATTAATAGACGTTAAAGGGGATTGAATCTCATGGGAGACGTTGGAAATGAACTCCTGACGCATTCTTTCCAGTTCACCTAACTCAACGGCCATATGATTAATACCATGAATCAATTGCCCAAATTGATCCTCCTCATCTGCTCTTAAATCCAGCTGAACATCAAAATCACCCTTTGCCATACGGCTTAATGCATCTACAATCGTGTCCCAATAGTTGCGTTGTCGATTTAGTCCGATGAAAAAGATAATGGCTGCTGAACAGGCAAAGAGTGCAAATACACCAATCACTGTTGCTAGTTGTAGCCAAAATCCCTGAGGCTCTACCCCTAACCGACCATATAGCCACGTAGTTACATGATAGGAAATAAAAGCGAAAACGGTGTTTGCTACAAGAAGCAGGCAAAAGACCATCACTAATCTTAACAAGAATCTTCGTTTTCTCATGTGCCTAGTTCCAGGCGGTAACCTAGACCACGAATGGTGCGAATGGCAATGCCGCTCGCCTCCTGTGGAAAGCGTTCTCGTATTCTTTTGATATGGACATCAACTGTTCGTTCATCTCCCTCATAGTCGTAGCCCCAGATTTCTTCGATTAATTGTTCACGGGAAAAGGTTTTGCCAACATAGCTTGCAAGTGTAAATAATAGCTCGAACTCCTTCAGACGAAGTAGAATCATCTCGCCGTTCATTTCCACTTCATGTGTATGGCGATTTAATTTGACATGACCAGCCTCTACAACTTGAGAAAGGGAGATACGATATCTTTTTAAAATAGACTTAACACGTACGATTAGCTCGGCAGGCTCGAATGGCTTTACAAGGTAATCATCTGTCCCTAAATGAAAGCCCTTGATTTTTTGAGAGGTTTCTCCTTTAGCTGTTAGCATAAGGATTGGTAGATCTGTATTGAATGAACGTATTTCCTCGCATAATGCCCAGCCATCCATGTTGGGCATCATAATATCCATCACGACCATATCGATTTTCTCAGTGTCTAATTTAGACAATGCATCGACACCATCGATAGCCTCTATCACTTCTAAGCCCTCATTTTGCAGAAACACTTTTACCAATTCTCGAATATGTGCATCATCATCCACGACTAATAGTTTTGTCATCTCAACAAACCCCTTTATTCAACGTCTTTAATGCGTAATTGCTGCATGGCAAACTCACGATACATAGCATGTGTTTCAAAGAGTGTTTCGTGTGTACCACAGCCTGTAATATGCCCTTTCTCAATAAACAATATTTGATCGGCATCTACCACTGTCGATAAACGGTGCGCAATGACTAGTGTTGTGCGTCCTTGCATTAAGTTGTCTAATGCTTTTTGTACATAAATTTCTGATTTACTATCTAAGCTTGATGTTGCTTCATCCAGCATTAATATTTGCGGATTACGTAATAGCGCTCTTGCGATAGAGATACGCTGACGTTGTCCTCCTGAAAGCTTGATGCCTCGTTCTCCAACTTCAGTGTCAAACTTGTCTGGAAGTTCGTTAATAAATTGATCCGCATAGGCCATTTTAGCCACTTTTTCTAGCTCATCATCTTGCACTTCACGGTCAATACCATAGCAAATATTTTCTCGAATCGTTCCTGATAGCAGGGCACTTTCCTGCGCTACATAGCCGATTTGACTGCGCCAAGAGTGGAGTGAGAATGTTTCGATAGGTGTATCTCCTAGCATGATACTACCGTTTGTTGGCTGATAATATCGTTCGAGCAGAGAAAATGTAGTTGTTTTACCGCCACCACTTGGACCCACAATGGCTGTTACTTTGCCTGGCTCAATTGTGAAATTAATATCGGATAAAATGGGTTCCTCACCATAAGAAAAATCAACATTTTTAACATAAATGGGTTGATCTACTTTTTCTACAGTTAAGCCTTCTTCAATATGTTCTTCCTCGTATTCAAGTAATGCACTAATTCGTTCTGTAGCACCCATGGCTTTTTGGAGCTGGGTAAAGAACATCGTTAATTGCGTCATTGGCATAATGATTTGGATTAAATATAAAATAAATGCCACCATATCGCCAGCCGTCAGCTCTCCAGAGGAAACACGAACACCACCATAGCCAATAATAGCTACAAGCACGGACATCAGAACGAATGAAATCAGCGGGGAAATCAGTGCGTGGATTTTTGCTTCTTTTAAGCCGAATGTAAAGAGATTCGTAATGCCCTTTTTTCCACGCTCATATTCAATTTGCTCAGCATTTGAAGCCTTGACTAGGCGCGTTTCAGGTAATACTTGATTTAATACAGACGTAAATTTCGCTGTTTCATCTTGCATCCCTTTTGAAATCACAAACATGCGTCGCCCTAGCAGCATTAAGATCACCATAGCCAGTGGTACGGCAATCAGCATGACTAATGTCATTTTCCAATCTAAAAATAGAAGAATGATGATAGAACCTATTATGGAGATAACGCCAGATAAACAGTTTGCTAAATGCTCTGTTATCAGCTCTTTAACCACCCCTGTGTCATTCGTAACACGGCTCAATGTTTCGCCTGTATCATGTTCATCATAATAGGGGATTGGTAAATGCAACAGCTTTCGCCATAGCTGGTCGCGTAATTTCGCCACAACATGATGTCCAACTCGATTTAAATAATAGATGGATAATCCATTGGCAATAGCCTGTGCGATAAAGGCAATACCCAGTATAATGATTTGCCAATAATTAAGCGATTCTAACGAAAAGCCATCCACTAATTGTTTTGTAAATAATGGAACAATAAACCCTACACCTGTCGTTGCTAAACTCATCACTAAAGCGATGACAAGTAGCCAAATCGGTGGTTCGGCACGTTTTACTAATTGTATAAAACGGCGCCAATCTTTTTGTTTAGACATATCATTTGATGTTTCTTGCAAAGAAATAAGCCTCCTTCATTGTCTGAAAACAATGTATTTTGTTTCTATGGCTTTACTATAGCATGCGTTTATGAACTGAATATGAAATGAATGGTCATCAAGAAAGGTGATGCGATCACCACCTTTTGATACTAGTTTGCGAATTCATCGTGGTATAAAGACTTACCAAGCAAGCGATAGATTCTTAAGGCTAGCTGGATTTGTAACAGCTCCTCATAGCTTTTTAAATCGGTTTTTAAGATTTCTTTAATCTTTTCAATCCGATAAATTAACGTGTTGCGATGGATAAACATTTCCTTGGCTGTTTCACTTATATTCATATGATTGATAAAGTAATTTTCTAATGTTAGTAGATAGCTTGTCCCATGTAATAGATCGTGCTCAAAGACAGAACCCAAGCTTTCTAAGAAAAAGTCCTTTAGCTGCACTTCATTAATATTTGAATCTAAAAAATGATAAATGGAGTGATCTGCATAATGAGCCACTGCTCCACGCTCTTCGAAGCGGTGCATAAGACGAAGAGCTTCATGTGCCTCTGCAAAGCTTTTATGGACAAAACGTATATGTTTATATTCTTTGCCAATTCCAATTAAGAAGGAGGTTTGCGTATGTTGTTGTACTAATAATTGGAGAATGTTTTCTGCGTATTGCTTAGTTTCATTGATCGTGAAATCTTGTTTGTCGTCTTGCTGTCCAACTAATATAATGATTTGGTTATTGCGATAAAGGCATGCAAATTCCCCATTAATTGTGCTAGAGTGCTCATAAATTAAATTCATACATTTTTTTGCAATATTATCGGTTTCGTATTTTCTAGAGATTACATCATGGTGGTTTTGAAAATTTTCATGGCTAATCGAGATGACGATGCAATAATATTTATGGTTGATCTTTAAGCCGTGGAGATCACATAGTGTTTGTAGCGTTTCAAGCGAAGTGATTTTTCCAGTCAATAAATCATCAAAAAACTCTTGTTTAATCTTTAAACGTACACCCTCAATTTCCTTCTGTTTTATCCTTTCTAGTGCCACAATCGTGGAGGCTTGCTCTAAAACGATGAAATCAAACTCATTCAGATCCCGTACAGTTTGCCAAATGACAATATAGCCATAAATATAGTTGGCCACTGCGACAGGGAGAATTCTACAGGTTACTGCTAGATCTTCTAATTGATAGATTCGTGTAATGGATTTTTGCATTTCATTGAGATCATTTGGAATGGTATCAATAAAATCCTTTGAAAATGTTGGACGATTCTTCTTTAGGTTGATCCCATAGGCAAGTGGCACAGGATTCGTATCAAGATCTGTATAATGCAGTAAATTCCAGTCATTATCTAAAAAAATAATCGGGTTATTAATTGTTTCAGCTAATTTAGAGGAAATAGATTCGATGCCTCCTCCTTCAAGTGCCACCTTAAATAGCGTATTGTGCATGTCCAGAGATTTTCTATTTAATAGATCATAACGGCCAGATGCCTTTTCATTGATAATCGAGATGACCTTGGAAAGGGTGTAATTATAAGGTAACTCTAATAACGGCAATCCATGCTGATTGGCAATATCGATCATGTTTTGAGGCGTCTTTTGTAAATAGCGCCTCATTTTGATAACAAGGCCTGCACAATTGATTTTAGAGATTTCTTGGATGATTTTATTTTGTAAGGCTTCATCATCTTGGAAGATGTAACCAGTCGTTAACAGTAATTCATTCGGCGTCAGCCAATCAAATGCATCGGGATTTTCGATAATATTCACAAGTGCAATTTCATTGTGAATTCCTTGCTCTCCAGCAACAATTTTAATTCCTTCCAGTGCTTTTATCTCTAATATATCTTTAATTGTTAGCAAATGATTTCACTCCTTCGCCATAATCTTATCACAAAACATTGTACATATTGCCTAAATGATCTACATTCTTTTTGGTTTTGCTAAACAATGATATCTACGGGATAAAAGAATAAAATAAAGCTTGTAAGACGGAAATGTGAAAGTAGTAACATTCTCGCGGTTTATTACTTTTTAGTCGAAATGAACAATAGGTCAGAGAAATGGAGGAATGAAATTGGTAGATATAAATGTGGTCTCAGAATTTTTAACTGCAGCTGAAGCAGGTGATATTAACGCTCTGAAAGGTTATTTACAACAAGGTGTGGATATTAATTCTCAAAATAAGCGCAAACGTACAGCAATTTTACTTGCTGCAATGAGTGATCAATTAGAAACAGTAAGATTTTTGATTCAGGAAGGGGCAGATTTTGACCTTCAAGATCAAATTTGTTTGAACCCATTTTTGTATGGATGTTTAAATGGAAAGTTAGAGCTTGTGAAAATAATGCTACAAGCAAACACAGATTTAGAGCGTTTAACACGCTTTGGCGGTGTAGGGATTCATCCAGCAAGTGAGAAGGGGTTTGTAGAGGTAGTTCGTGAACTTGTAACAACTACAGACATCAATGTCAACCATACAAATATTTGTGGCTGGACACCATTGATTGAAGCCATTCTCCTCAATGATGGGGGAGAAAAGCAACAAGAAATAGTTCGTCTATTAGTAGAACATGGAGCAGATACACAATTAGTGGATCAATATGGTGTGACACCATTAACAATGGCTAAAGAAAAAGGATTTACTGAAATTGAAAAAATTCTACTAGAAGCAGGCGCGAAATAGTAGTACTCCTACACATAAAGAGAGTGTACATATGATACATGCCAAATCAGGTGATGATTTTCAAATGATGCTCCAAGCTGAAGCCTAACCATTATTTTCAGTGTAGATTGCTATGTTAGTCTGACAACAACGGCTATGATTGAGCAAATTAAACATTACTTTAAAAGCAAATAGGATGAACAAAAAGGAAGATATAAAAATATGTTCCTTTTTTTGGAGAGTTCACATATACTATTTATAAACCGACAGTCAGTCTAATTTGTAGGGCAAGTTCAAGAAGCTGTAAAACCTCAACTTGTACCTACAATTTTTTAACATATTAAATGACCGACTGTCGGTCTAAAGATAATAAGGGGTGTTTTTCATATGGAAATGCTAGTCAAAGAAAAAAGCTTTTCGAAAGATTTTATCATTATGGTAGTTGGGCAAATTATTTCTATTTTAGGCTCTGCACTTTTAAGGTTTGCTCTTTCACTTTTTGTTTTAGATATAACAGGACGGGCAGATCTTTTTGCTGTGCTTTTTGCTATTTCAAGCCTACCTGTTTTACTTACACCATTTGGTGGCGCAATAGCAGATCGTTTTAATCGGCGAAATTTAATGGTCCTATTTGATTTTGTCAGTAGTGGCATTGTATTGATTTTTTTTATTGTATTACTAACAGACAATCATTCTGTGCTATGGATTGGGTTGGTTATGGTGCTTCTTTCATTCATTAGTGCGATGTACACGCCAGCTGTAATGGCTAGTATTCCGCTATTGGTTAGTGAGCAAAAGCTTGAGCAGGCTAATGGGATCGTCAATGGGGTCCAGGCATTAGCGGGGGTGACAGCACCTGTGCTAGGGGGGATTTTATATGGAATGATTGGCCTCAAACTTCTCGTCATTGTAAGTGGTTTATTATTTTTCTTTACGGCTATTGTAGAAATGTTTATGACAATCCCCTTTGTGAAACGTAGCTATGATGGTCATTTGGTACCGACTTTAATCAAAGACATGAAAGAGGGTTTTACTTATGTGATGAAGCAAACATTTATTTTAAAATGTACGCTACTTGCTGCTTTATTGAATTTACTATTGACCCCACTTTTTATCGTTGGTGTGCCTATTATTCTCCGTGTCACGATGAACAGTAGTGATACATTGTATGGAATAGGAATGGGGATTATTGATTTTGCGACAATTTTAGGCGCGTTAACGATGGGGTACTTTGCAAAAAAGCTGCGTATTCACACCCTCTATATTTGGGTCTTGGTGTCAGCCTTTTTGGTGATTCCCATGGCTATGGCTGTGCTCCCTCGCGCCCTTCAAATTGGCTATTATCCCTCGTATAGCTTATTTATTGGCTGTACTCTTATCATTGCCATGATGATGACGATCATTTCCATTTACGTAATGACCCTTGTCCAAAAAGAAACACCAAATGAACAGTTGGGGAAGGTCATGGCGATTATGATGGCAGTATCACAGTGTATGGCACCACTTGGACAGATGGGGTATGGGTTGCTATTTGAGTACTTTCAAGCCAACATCTATATACCAGTCCTTATGATCTCTGTGTGTGTATTATTATTAGCTTTCGTAACGAAAAGAATATGGCGATTGGAGGCCAAGTAAATTGCTAGAACAAAGAAAACCACCTTTTCATTGGTAGTTTTCTTTGTAAAGCGATATCTAGCTAAAATCTTCTGGTTCTACGACGAGGTCTTTGCCTGTTGGTAGGAGTATTGGTAGCAAGGGTTGGCAACAGTAGCGTTGGCATATGTCGTGTATTATCTCCTATATGAATAGTAATGGATTCCTCTTCATTAGGTAAGGCTTCCTTTTCTTCCTCGAGTACTGAGTGTTCTACCTCATTTAATAGTGGTGCTGAAGATTCGCTATGATGGGTAGTACTTGTAGTACTTGTAGTACTTGTAGTACTTGTAGTACTTGTAGGATTTGTGGGAGCTGTTGATTCTTGATGTGTTACTGGATGTTCTACTGCTGCATGAGGCTGCTGAACAGCATGGACGTCTTTCATAACGAGAATGGGTCGCATCATATCATGATCCTCATGCTCAAGGAAATGACAATGCCACATATAATTCCCAACATGATCTTTCCAATGCATAATAATTTTTGTAACCTTTCCAGCGTCAGCCTTCACCGTGTCCTTCCAACCTCGCTCATAGTCTCTTGGTTCTTCAGGCGGCCCTGTAAATTGTACGATGCCTTCATTTTGATAGATATCTAAATCAAACGGCCTTCGTTCCAAAATTTTAAATTGAATGAGATGTAGGTGAATAGGGTGGATAAAGGGTGTAGCATTAATAAAGTTCCAGATTTCAACACTATCTAAAGAAGGTTTTTCCGTTGCTGGATCATGGTACATACGATCATTTAATAGCAACATTGGTCGCCCAAATTCATCGGTAGTCGCCGTCAATGGCAGTTGTCTTTCAATATGTGCATGGTGTGGATGTAGATCCATAGAAACGGCAAGTCTTTCTGGGATTTCACTTGTATCTTCACATTTCAAAGGTAAAATTACTCGAAACTGCATAATCACGTTTGTATGTTCATCACTGAAATCGGTATCAGTATTAAGTAAGGTAATCTCCTGTCCAGCACAGCTTGAAAAATCGATAATGACATCCGTGCGTTCAGCTGGCAGCAACTCGACAGATTGGATAAGTTGTGGTGCTGATAAGAAACCGCCATCTGTACCAATTTGAAACATTGGTTGATCATTGGAAAGACTGATGACATAGCCTCGTCGATTAGAGCCATTTAGTAAACGAAATCTATATTTACGTGGTTCAACATCTAAAAAAGGCCATAGTTTTCCGTTAACCACGATCGTATTGCCAACAAAGCCTGGTGTGATAGAGGGGTGAACAGGCACAGGAAATGGTGGTTCGTCAGGATAAAACAATGAGCCATCCTCATTAAACGATTTATCTTGTATCAAAATCGGATATTCATAGTCTCCACATGGTAAATTAGAGCGTTCCTCAAGGGCATCCCTTAGTAAATAAAAGCCTGCTAATCCTGCATAAACATTTAAACGTGTTAAAGCCATGGCATGGTCATGATACCACATGGTAGTGCCAGGCTGATGATTCGTATATTCATGTATTTCCTTATTAAATTTTGGACCAGTATGCCGATAGTCTTTTGTGTACCATGCTTCAGGATGACCATCACTCTGCCAATCCACATTGGCACCATGTAGGTGAGTAACTGTTCTTACTTCTTGTGAATCGTTTGCAGCATGAAGCGTAAAATCTACTGGCAAAAAGTGCTGTAAGGGCAGCTGATTTTTGTATTTCACATAGATCGTTTTATCTTTTGAAGCTTCTATGGTTGGCCCTGGGTAAAGCCCATTATAGCCCCAAATTAATGAGTTTGGAAAATGCTTATGAAAACGATGCTGGCCTTCCATCATGACCAATTCGTAATAATCATTCTTCTGTTGCCCTCTGCTATATTTTGGTTTGGCGATCATTGGTTTTGGAAGTTCATCTACAAATTTTGGAATCGTTGCTGGATCAGAAGGGTTAATTTGCATACTCACAACATCACGTCCCTTTTCGATACTAAAATAGCTAATAAACTCATCATATGGGTAAAAACAACAGGTAACGAGGACAAAAATGGAGAAAAATGTGTAAAGACATAAAAAATTTAACTACATATTATGATGGGATAAGATATTCACTTTCAAGCAAACAGATGTAAGATTTTAAAACAATCATCACAAGAGATTTTTGCGTTGTAGGTAATAGTTGGTATCTTACGAAAAAGGGGACGAAGTGGATAAATATGTCTTATAATTGAGAAAGCACAAAGTAAACTGGATGATATGGGGCATGGAGAAGTGATGAAACGGTGGAATTAACATTAGAAGAATTAAATAAAACGATAATGGAGATGCGCACAAAGGGGTATTTAACGAAAGCACTAAAGCTTGCTGATCAAGGTCTTTTAGTCGCATTAGAGAGCAATAACTATGCATATGTCATGGATTTGTACTATCAAAAAATATTAGTTCATCATTCTTTAGGTGACACATTAAGCATGGTCAATCTTATTCATGATTATGAGGCCATTTGTCAAAATTATGGTACGACAAAAGATTTAATGCATTATCATTTAGTGATGTCATTAATCTATGATTTAGTGGGCATCCGTGAAAAAACGGTGGAAATGACGAAGAAATCTATCGCCTATGCACAGGAGCTACAAGATCCTGTCATGCTTGTTCGCTGTCATAATAATCTGTGCTATTTAGAGGTAGAGAAGGGTTGTACAAAGGAAGCACTTCAAGCAGGGCTATTAGCTAGAGAATATAATAAATTTCTTGCTAGAACAATGCCTGAGCTAGCAAAATTACATGATATTCGTATTAATAATAATTTAGCAGATGTGTATATTTTAGAAGGGGATTTTAAAAAGGGGAAGGCATTGCTGGACAGTACGTTATCCTCTGCAATTATTCATCATCATAAACGAGAAAAAGTAGCGGCATTGTTTGGCTACGGTTTTTTATTTGAAAAACAGCAAAAGCTTGAGGAAGCCGTATTCTATTATAAACAAGCCATAGGTCTTGCCCAATCTTATGGAGATAAGCCGATAACAAAAAAAGTGATGCGCTTACTGTTAAATGTATTGTATCAATTGGATTGGCGAGATGAAATTTTTGATGTACAGCGTGAATATATTGATCTCACAGAAAAAATGAGTGTTGCAAATTTATTACAACAAGTAATGAACTTGGAATTTAAGCGTCAAAAGGAAAAGCTTGAGAAAAAAGCACATTATGATCCATTAACTGGTGTTTTAAATCGACATTTTTTAGACTATGAGCTACAGGAATGGCTCAATGCAGCCGAAACAACGCAATCCTATGTATGTATTACGGTTTTGGATATCGATTATTTTAAACTATTTAACGACACGCATGGTCATTTATTTGGAGATATGATTTTACAGCTTTTAGCTAACAGCTTGAAGGATTTTTTACTGGATCAAGATGTGAAAATTATTCGCTATGGCGGAGATGAATTTATCCTTTGTTTCAGGCATTCGCAAAAGGACTATATCCAAACATTGGTCCATAACACACATGCCTATTTGCTCTCATTAAAGCTCGAACAAGAACAGCAAAGTTATCCTTTAAGGGTTAGTATGGGTGCTTGTGTGAATAATCAGAAAAACTATCAATACAAGGAGCTATTTGAGCAAGCAGATAGCTGTTTATACCAAGCAAAAGCGAATGGCCGTGCTAGCTGTGTGCTATACGAATTATCATAATGACAGGTTCCTATTTACATAGTTAAATAGGAATTTTTCTTGTGATTGGACCATGTTTTTTATGCCCAAAACGAGGCTTCTATGAGGTGGAATGAAATTTACTATAGTCATCATTTGAAAACGTTGTTCTAGCAACGTACAATATATGAAATTAAGAAACACGACAGCACAAAATTGTTGTATAATGTTGTGGTATGAGGAAAGAAAGCAGGTTGACAAAATGGAAAGCAAAATGAATGGTTACACAGTTATAGACACACACATGCATCAGCTATGTGTTATGCCAAAACAGCTCGATGTGAAACATAAGGTGAATAGATGAAAAACTGGTTAATTTTCATTTCTGTCTTTATTGTTTCGTTGTCACTTGTCATTAGTATTTTAGTACTCTGGAAAGCCGAGGCTCCGTTCCGTTCAATTGAAGAGCAGGCTGAACAGTTGGCACTCGATGCCAAAGCCCTCGCAATTGTATCGGAGTCCTACACATATAATGGCAAACATTCGTATGTTACTGTGTTCGGGGTAGACGAATACGGTGATAAAAAAGCTGTCTTTGTTCCGACGAATCTAGACGAGGATTCCATTCAGGAAGTGTTATTAGAAGATGGTATTACGGAAAAGCAAGCATTATCGGTTTTTAAAAATGAAGGAAATGTACAAAAAGTCCTCCACATGAAATTAGGCTATGAGGAGCCTGGCGCAGTTTGGGAAATTACGTATCTGAACGACCACGACCAGCTCAACTATGTCTATATTCTGTTTAAGGATGGCGACTGGTGGAAGCGCATTACGAATTTATAAGAGGAGTAGATCCCGAATGAAAAATTTATTAGCAACACGTGTAAAAACTTTAACACCATCTTCAACATTAGCGATTACTGCAAAAGCAAAAGCATTGAAAGAGCAAGGTATTGATGTGATTGGTCTTGGAGCTGGTGAACCAGACTTTAATACACCTCAAAATATTTTAAATGCTGCCATTGATTCAATGGAAAAAGGGTATACAAAATATACACCTGCTGGCGGACTTCCAGTTCTGAAAAAAGCCATTATTGATAAGCTTCAACGCGACAATAACCTTACTTATCAGCCAAATGAAATCATTGTTGGTGTAGGGGCAAAGCATATTTTATACACGCTATTCCAAGTGATTTTAAATGAAGGCGACGAGGTTATTATTCCTATTCCTTATTGGGTGTCTTATCCAGAACAAGTGAAATTAGCTGGCGGCGTACCAGTTTATGTTGAAGGTACACGTGAACAAAGCTATAAAATTACAGCGGATCAACTGAGAGCAGCTGTGACAGACAAGACAAAAGCAGTGATTATTAATTCTCCTAGTAACCCATCAGGGATGATTTATTCTCGTGAAGAGCTTGCAGAACTTGCTGCTGTTGCAGAAGAAAAAGATATTTTAATCGTGTCAGATGAAATTTATGAGAAGCTTGTATACAATGGTATTGAGCATTTTTCAATTGCACAACTTTCTGATGCAGTGAAAGCACGTACAATCGTTGTGAATGGTGTGGCAAAATCTCACTCTATGACAGGCTGGCGTATTGGATATGCTGCAGGTGACGCAGACATTATTAAAGCAATGACTGACCTTGCGTCACACTCAACATCTAATGCGACAACAACAGCACAATATGCAACTGTGGAGGCGTATAATGGCTCTCAGGATGCGGTAGAGGAAATGCGTCAGGCATTTGAATCTCGTCTTGAAAAAATTTACCCACAGTTAAGTGCTATTCCTGGCTTCCATGTATTAAAGCCACAGGGTGCATTCTACCTATTACCAGACGTAGCAGAAGCGATGGCTCACACTGGCTATGATTCAGTAGATGCATTTGCTGCGGATATTTTAACAGAAGCAAACGTAGCAGTGATTCCAGGCTCTGGCTTCGGTACACCAACTACTATGCGATTATCTTATGCTACATCTTTAGACTTATTAGAAGAGGCAGTCCGTCGTATTGATACATTCGTAAAATCAAAATGGCAAGACTAATCCTTCTAGTCAACTTTGGAGGATTTCTATGAAAAAAATTATGATTAAAGATATGCCACAGCATATCGGTGAAACAGTCAAAATTGGCGCTTGGTTAGCCAATAAACGTTCAAGCGGAAAAATCGCGTTCCTACAGCTTCGTGATGGCTCTGGCTTTGTACAGGGCGTTGTAGTGAAAGAAGAAGTAGGCGAAGAAATTTTTGCTACGGCAAAAGGGATGACACAAGAAACTTCTATGTATGTGATTGGTGAGGTGAAAGCTGACGAACGTTCAAGCTTTGGCTGTGAGCTTGCTATTACTGGTATCGAGGTACTACATGCAGCAACAGATTTCCCAATCACACCAAAAGAACATGGTCCAGAATTCTTAATGGATAACCGTCATTTATGGCTGCGCTCCCGTAAACAACATGCCATTATGAAAATTCGTAATGAAATTATTCGCGCTACATACGAATTTTTCAACAACAACGGTTTTACAAAAATGGACCCACCAATTTTAACAGGTTCTGCGCCTGAAGGTACTTCAGAGCTGTTCCATACAAAATATTTTGATGAAGATGCTTATCTATCTCAATCTGGTCAGCTTTACATGGAAGCTGCTGCGATGGCTTTAGGAAAAGTATTCTCATTCGGTCCAACTTTCCGTGCTGAAAAATCTAAGACTCGGCGCCATTTAATCGAGTTTTGGATGATTGAGCCTGAAATGGCATTCGTAGAATTTGAAGAAAATTTAGAAGTACAAGAGCAATATGTAGCGCACATCGTACAATCTGTACTTGCAAACTGCAAATTAGATCTTGAGCGACTTGGCCGTGATACATCAACACTTGAAAACATTAAAGCGCCATTCCCTCGAATTTCTTATGATGATGCGATTAAGCTTTTACATGAACAAGGCTTCGACGATATTGAGTGGGGCGATGATTTTGGTGCGCCACATGAAACAGCGATTGCGAATTCATTTGACAAACCAGTATTTATTACTTGTTACCCAGTAGGCATTAAACCGTTCTATATGCAACCACACCCAGATCGTGATGATGTTGTATTATGTGCTGATTTAATTGCACCAGAGGGTTATGGAGAAATTATTGGTGGTTCTGAGCGAATCCATGACTACGATTTATTAAAATCACGTCTGGAAGAGCATAACCTATCTTTAGATGCCTATGCTTGGTATTTAGAGCTTCGCAAGCATGGCTCTGTCCCACATTCAGGTTTTGGTCTAGGGTTAGAGAGAACTGTAGCATGGATTTCAGGCACAGAGCATATCCGTGAAACAATTCCATTCCCACGTTTACTAAACCGCTTATATCCATAAGCTAATCAATTCAAAAGTCGCGTAGTGAACTATCTACGCGGCTTTTCTACTTACTTAAAGAAGGAGTCTGGAGAATAATGAATGTAAATAATCATCGACTCCGTACATGGACTGAGCAGAGAATGATTCCCATTCCTCAGCTTTTTTTTCAGTTTTATAAGGAGTTAAATATGGAGGATGAAGAGGCACTGATTGTCATGCACTTATTGGCCTTTCAGATGGAGGAGAATGACTTCCCAACACCTAACGATCTAAAGAATCGTCTCACAATGTCTGATAATGACATCACATCCCGTTTACAGCGATTAATGCAAAAGGGTTTTCTTGAAATTACACGAGATGTCGACGCGGGCGGCAAACTATATGAAAAGTATTCCGTATACCCGCTATGGGAGCGCATTTTACAAATGATCGATATGAAAGAGCAGCAACAAACGGCAGTGACACTTCAACAAGAAGAAGGGGAGATATTCCGTCTTTTTGAAGAGGAAATGGGGCGTCTTTTATCTCCTTTAGAACTTGAAAAAATTGGATGCTGGCTTGATGAGGACAAGCATAGTCCCGCACTCATCAAAGAGGCGCTAAAGGAGGCTGTCTTTGCTGGGAAACTGAGTATTCGTTATATTGATCGTATTTTATTAGAATGGAAAAAGAAAAATATTACGACACCACAAGCCGCACAAAAGCAAAGTGAACAGTTCCGTGAGAAACAGACATTTAACAGAGCACCAGCTCGAACAGTTCAACAAGAAACGCAATCAACGGGAAGAGTTCCTTTTTATAATTGGTTGGAAGAAAGAGAATAGGGGGCATCCAGTTTGTTAACGAAAAAACAGTGGGGGCATTGTCTAGAAGAAATGGATCGAATGTTTCCCGATGCACATTGTGAGCTCATCCATGACAATGCTTTTGAGCTAACGATTGCGACATTATTATCTGCACAATGTACAGATGTACTAGTCAATAAAGTAACGAAAACCTTATTTCAAAAATATAAAACACCAGAAGATTATTTAGCTGTTTCTTTAGAGGAATTGCAACAGGATATTCGTTCTATTGGTCTTTATCGCAATAAGGCGAAGAACATTCAGGCTCTATGTCAACGTTTACTAGATGAGTATGGTGGTGAAATCCCTGCAACACGTGAAGCCTTGGTGACATTACCAGGTGTAGGACGAAAAACGGCCAATGTTGTGCTTTCAGTAGCCTTCGATATTCCAGCACTTGCAGTGGATACCCATGTGGAGCGGGTATCCAAACGCCTAGGGCTCTGTCGATGGAAAGATTCGGTGCTTGAAGTGGAAGAAACGATTATGAAGAAAACGCCAATGGAGAAATGGTCAAAAACGCATCACCAATTAATTTTCTTTGGACGTTATCATTGTAAGGCCCAAAATCCTGGATGCCGTACTTGCCCTTTACTCAACGATTGTCGTGAAGGGCAAAAGCGTTTAAAGAAAGGCCTGGTGAAGGAAGCGTGAATAGTGAAGCCATTGCAAAAGAAAAAGTAGATGCATGGTTTGCCCAATGGACTTCTCTACAAGCCGCTATCCATAAAGCACATGATGCAAGAAATGGACTGGCAAAAGGGCTAATGGAAGATGCCATCGAGCTATTTGAACAACTTGTGCAAGCTGCAGGCGATGAAGTGCTACCGATTAATGGTGTTGAGCGACTAGCCTTTATTAAAGCTAAGCCAGGTCAATATGCATGCTATCGTCAACTAGATGAGCTATTTAAAGAAACGAAAAAGCGCACAGCACGACTGCGAATTCAAGCTAGTAAAAGCTAAAGTGGATGGATAAGTATAAGATAAAGGATAGGACGCGAAAAGTGGCGGATAGATCGTGTAGAGTGGTGGATAGATCGCAAAACTGACGGATAGCCTCAGAGCCTTCATCAATAAAAAAACCGAGAAGCAGTTCATTCACTGCTTCTCGGTTTTTTTCTTTATTCTGAGCTTTGGTCTTCTTCATTTGGGTTGGTAGGCTCGGTAGGAGGTGTTGGCTGCTGATTTCCATCATTATTGCCATTGTTTCCACCGTTGCCGTTATTTCCATTTCCGTTATTTCCATGCCCATTGCCATTCCCGTTATTACCATTATTATTGTTGTTATTGCTGTTATCGCCATTGCCATTATTGTTATTACCTTGATCATTGTCCTCTTGACCAGGATCAATCGGTAAATCGATATCTGGTTTATCTGGATCTTCCGTTTCCAAATCTTCCTCAGGGGTACTTGTAATCTGGAAGGTTGTTGTCCCAGGCTCACTGCGTGTGCCGTCTACAATGGCTACGACAGAGATTGTATAGTTACCATCTTCAAGCGTGTTAGCAACAGTTAAGCCTTTCGTGTCTGCTGTGCCAAGGATAACCGTTTCTCCACCTTCACGTGTGGCAGAAACTTCAAATGAAGTTGGTAATGGTTCATCGGTTTCTGGATTTAGGATGGCATCATGTTCCCAAGAAATATTGATCGACTGTGCTCCTAAATCTAAGCTTGCTGAAACATTATAAGGTGTAGATAGCTCTGGCGCCTCATAGACCTCAGAAACCTCTGTTGGTTCAGTTCCGCGAACGAATAACTCTGTTTGACGTAGTTCGCTAGGTGTATAGTCACTTGCCAATCTTAAAGGATTAGAGCCTACTTCCACCGTTGCTTCTACAACAGTACTTGGCTTTTTGAAGCTAGCTGTCTCAACATTTGCTGAAATTTCTTGCATAATTGTCTTAAATAGGTTTTGTGGTAATCGACGTTCTTCCCAGGTTGTAATTGGATCAAAGTGTTTTTCATAGCCACTCCATATAGCGATGGAATAGTTAGTTGTGTAACCAGCAAACCATGAATCTGGCACACTTGTATTCGGTAAATTATATTTGTTAAAGTCTTCTGCTGAATAGTTAGTTGTACCTGTTTTACCTGCGATATCTAAGCCAGGCACATTGGCTGCAGTTCCTGAGGCATCAGGCTTATTGCCGACTACATCACGTAGCATGTCTGTTACCATGTAAGCCGTATAATCATTCATAGCCACTTTAGACTCAGGTGTATAGTTTTTAGACGTTTTACCATCACGATAAACAATTTTTGTAATCGAATGCGGATCTGTATAGACCCCGTTATTACCGAAAGCAGCATAGGAAGCTGCCATTTGAATAGGAGAGATAGTAATAGCACCACCACCAATTGCATCGGACTCATAGAGGTTTTCTGTTTCTATCCCTAAACGTCCAACAAATTCCTTGGCTTTTTCTGTGCCAACCTCCTGTAATGCTTTAACAGCTGGAACGTTTCGTGAAGCATATAATGCTTTACGTGCAGTCATAGCACCCATATATCTGCCATCCCAGTTTGTGATTGTTTGCTTTGTGCCTGTATAGTTCATTGGTTCGTCGACAAGTGTTTGACCTGTAGACCATTTTAAATATTCAATTGCTGGCCCATAGTCGACTAACGGTTTCATTGTGGAACCTGGTTGATTATTTGTTAAGTCCTCGGCATAATTCCAGCCACGTTCTGCACCATATTTACGACCGCCACCAACGGCTTGAATGGCACCAGTTTTTGTATCAACGACCGCCACACCTGACTGAATTTCTTCAGTTGGGAAATTACTATCATCATTCATGACATTTTCTACAACTTGTTGAGCATTTGGATCAAGTGTCGTATAGACTTTGATTCCTTCTGCCATTGCCGAACCGTCACCATTATTTTCTAATTCATTAATAACAATATCCAGGAAGGCATCATATTTGGAACCTGCAAATGATTGACGTGTTGCATCATCCGCTAAACCTGATTGAACTTCTGCTTTTTTTGCTTCTTCCATTTCGGCTTTAGAAATTTTTCCGTGTTGATACATTAATCCTAAAACGGTATTACGTCGTTTTTTTGCAAGCTCAGGGTTTTTTAATGGATTATACGCATTTGGTCTTTGCACTAGCCCTGCTAATAATGCTTCTTCATCTAATGTTAAATCTTTTAATTCTTTACCATAGAAGTATTGTGCGGCTGTGCCGAAGCCATAGATACGACCTGACATAAGCATTTTGTTGAAGTACATTTCAAAAATTTCTTCTTTTGTATACTTACGCTCTAATTGGAAGGCAAGCCATGCTTCCTGTGCTTTACGCTTTAATTTCTTCTCGTTTTGTAAAAATGAGTTTTTGACTACTTGTTGTGTTAAAGTTGATGCACCTTGCGCACCAAAGCCATCACGGAAGTTTGCAAGGATTGCACCGCCTAGACGATAAAAATCCATACCATGATGCTCAAAAAAGCGTACATCTTCTGTAGCCAGAATCGCATTGATCATATCTTCAGGTATATCTTCATATTTTATATATTTACGGTTTTCAGCACCGATTGTTGCAAATAATTCACCGTTTTTATCGTAGAACTCTGAAGAAACAGGATCTTTCAGTAATTCTTCATCGAGCTCTGGAGCCGTGCTTGCATAGAAGGCAAATAATGCAGCTCCTCCAATTAAACCTGCTACACCGATTGCTAAGACTGTTAAAAAAATGCGTTTAAACCATGACTTAGCGGATGAGGCTGGTTTCGTTTTTTTATTTTTATTTTTATTTTTTTCAGCGAGAGCTTTTTGATGCTCTCCACGTGTTCGACGACGTTCAGTCATTCTTATTTCTCCTCACTTTCAGACCCGTAGCATTTTGCATCAATCAATTGTTGGATAATGGGTAAATAATCGATACGCGGATAATAGCTCGTAGGAATTTCATATGCCTCTTCTTCGATGATCGAAAAGGGTATCGATTTACGATTGCCATTTTCCATTGCTTGCCAGGCCTTTTGTAAAACTTTATATGGCACAATAAAATATCGTTCAAAAGCCGAAAAACGAACGATAATAAAAGCCACACCATTTTGTTCCGTCACTTGCTGCATATGTGTCATTTGATGCTCATGAATATTTTTTAAGGGGAAACTTGTTTTGGAAGCAGTTTCCTTTGCATCAAAATCGATATAATGCCCTTTCCAAACACCATTGTAGTCGGTTGTAGAGGGTGTTCGAAAATAAGCTTCACGAATGACAGCAGCACTTCGTGAAGGGTACTCTACTTTGACGATTTGCACAGGAACAGGTTTCTTATGAATGATAGCAAGTCGCCTTTTTATATAATAGTCGTTTGCTTCATTAATTTCATCTTCTAGCGTCTTCCCTCGATTACTAAAAGATAAATCTTTGTTTTTGCTCTTTTTTTCTGTTTTCTGTACAGAAGCATTTGGGGTATACAATTTCCCGTTTGGATAACGAATTGTCATTAAACTCACCCTTTACCTTACTGCTTTTCTATCCACTAGTTTACCATGTTTTCATAGCTGTTCTCTACCTCCATCATTCATGAAATTGTTACTAGAATAGTAGAAAACAAATGGTAAGTAGGAATAATTTGCGTCGAAAAATCGCCAGCTTTATTCTTACTAGAATCGTCAAAATAACTGATAAATTTAAGTAGGTCATTGGGATGAAAATATACTCACACAGTGACCTTTCATTCCTGACGATTTTTTTTGTCAGAGGTTCACTATTAAAAATTTATCGAAAATCTTCTTCTTTCAGCTAACTTACGCTTATTTTGTCACGCCTGAAGGTAATTCTATACATACGAGGAATACTAAAGTTAAAGCAAAGGAGGCGTTATTTTGAACAAGTTAGAACAATTAGTTGCGCAGTTAGATCTGGTCAATCAATTACTTTTCACGAGAGTGTCACTGGAAAACAATGCTCATAGTTTGCATTTTTTTATGCAACTTAAAGCGGTTAGCCAGAAAGTAAGCTTAGCAGAAAAGAACTGGCAAGTAAAGAATGCTTGTTCGCCTATTAGTAGTGAAAAATCATAGACTTTGGTACACTTATCTCATAAGCAATTGAACTAACGCAATAGCATGAAGATTGATACATTATTATCCACAAAGGTGTGGTAAATAGGTGTCATAAACAGTGATATTTCCATAGCTGGCGTGCTGGACAAGACATACTTTCCATGTATATGCCGTCACTACGAAATATATTTGCTATGTGTAATTGTTGAGAGATGAGGTGCAAAATTGTTAGTTATCCAGCAAACATCCAAATTAATAGATGAATGTGATCAGTGCGTTTCACGTTTTTGGCAAATGCGTGAGGAAGATCGAACACCTGATTTTTTTCAAGAGGTAAAGCCACATGCAGATGTAATCCATCAACTTTTGAAGGAATGGCAGCAAGAAGCCAATAAATGGATTCAAAAAAATCGACCGAAATACATGCATACGCAACAAATTGCTTCAGCCGTTGAATCGATGGAGCAATTTGTTGTGCAATCTTTTTATAAAGAAACAAGTAAAAAACGTTTTTTAGATGCCATTCATTCTACTTCCTATACATTGAAAATATTTGAACGATTAGTTAAGGAGGGAGAAAAGGATGCTATCGAAGAAACGAACGATTAGTGAGCTTTTACATGAGTGGAGATATGATGAAGAACTTAAAGAGCGAATCTTACATTGGCAAACATTAGAGGGGCGTCCAGCTAACTATGCACCATTTCCTAGGAATTTACATCCTTCTTTAATGAAAGCCCTACAGGCAAGAGGTATTGAGCAGCTCTATACACATCAGCGAGAGGCATTTGATTTGGCACAGCGTGGTACGTCTTTTACAGCAGTTACGCCAACTGCTTCAGGTAAATCCTATTGCTATCATCTGCCAGTGCTACAAAAAATAATGGAAGATAAAAATGCACGTGCCATTTATTTATTTCCAACAAAGGCACTGGCACAGGACCAGAAAAATGATTTGAATGAACTCATTGAGCAAAGCGGTGAGGAGATTCTAAGCTATACCTATGATGGAGATACAGCTCCTGGCATTAGGCAAAAGGTTCGTAAGGCAGGGCATATCGTGATGACGAATCCTGATATGCTTCATTCGGGGATTTTGCCACATCATACAAAATGGGTTTCACTTTTTGAAAATCTACAATATATTGTGATTGATGAATTGCATACATACAAAGGTGTGTTTGGTTCCCATGTGGCACATGTTATTCGGAGATTAAAAAGAATTTGTGAGTTTTATGGGAGTAAACCTGTATTTATTTGTACATCGGCTACCATTAAAAATCCCCAAGAGCTTGCTGAGCTGCTTACGAATGAATCACACATGCTCATTGCTGATTCGGGCGCTCCAGTTGGTAAGAAAACCTTTCTTTTTTACAATCCGCCGATTATTCATAAAACATTTGGCGTACGTAGAAGTGCTGTATTAGAAGTAAGTGATTTAGCTAAAAGGTTGTACACGGCTGGCATTCAATCCATTATTTTTGCCAAAAGCCGGGTACGAGTAGAAATGATTGTAACCTATTTAAAGGAACTTACACGTAATAAGCTGCTCGATGAATCTGTACGTGGCTATCGAGGCGGGTATCTGCCATCTGAGCGACGTGTCATTGAAAAAGGCTTGCGTGATGGGACCATCCAAACAGTAGTTAGCACCAATGCATTAGAATTAGGTGTCGATATCGGTCAATTACAAGCATGTATTATGACAGGTTACCCAGGAAATATTGCGAGTGCTTGGCAGCAAGCAGGACGTGCAGGGAGACGTCAGGATGAAGCATTGATTATTTATGTTGCGCAATCTTCCGCGTTGGACCAGTATGTGGTCAATCATCCACTATTTTTACTAGGCAGTACACCAGAGGAAGCACGTATTTATCCAGAAAATATGCTGATTTTAATGGATCATTTGAAATGTGCTGCCTTCGAGCTACCTTTTTCAACAGGCGATACGTATGGAGAATATGACATACAGGAATTGTTGGCGTATTTAGCAGAGGAAGGGGTAGTTTTTAAGACGAGTGATAAATGGCATTGGATGAGTGATCGTTTCCCGGCGCATGATATTAGCTTACGTTCAGCGTCACAAGAAAATGTAGTCATTATTGATCTTACCATTCCTGCACAGACAAAGGTTATTGGTGAAATGGATCGACATAGTGCCATGACACTCTTGCATGAAGAAGCCATTTACTTGCACCAAGGTATTCAGTTCCAAGTAGAGAAGCTTGACTGGGAGGAAAAGAAAGCCTATGTGCGTGAAGTAGATGTAGATTACTATACAGATGCCAATCTAGCAGTTGAAATGAAAGTTTTAGAGGAAGATCGTAACCGTTCATATGCAGGTGGTACAATCTGCTTTGGCGATGTTGGCTTAGTAGCACAAGCAACGATTTTCAAGAAGATAAAGTTCGGTGGAAAACAGGACAATATCGGGTCGGGAACAATCCATTTACCACCTGATGAAATGCATACTAGCTCATCTTGGCTATCATTTGATGCTCCAACAAAATGGACAGAAGCAGAGTTAGATGGAGCTATGGTCGGTGCTGCTTATGCCATTAATGCTTTTATTCCGATTTTCATTCGATGTGATAGTAGTGATGTAGCTGTCGTGCCACAAATAAAGGCAACACATAATGAGCTACCAACATTTTTTGTATATGACAAGTATCCTGGTGGTATTGGTTTAAGTGAAAAAGTATACGATTTATGGGAGGAACTTTTGGACAAAACACTACAACATGTATCAAGTTGTCCCTGTGAAGCAGGTTGCCCATCCTGCATTGGCGTTCAAGACAGCTTGAATGAATCAAAAGGGTACGTTATAAAATTGTTAAGCTATTTAGTGTCCCAACTAAATAATGAAAAGGAGCGTTGAGGGTACGCCTTCAACGCAATTTTTCTTCGCGTATAAGCTTGTATATCATTTTTCTGTTTATTCCTGTGATTTTTTCGAGTTGACGCCCTGTTGCATTTGGATGTGATTGTAGGGCTTTTTTTATTGTTTTTATTCTTTTCTGGCGCATTTCAGGTCCCAATCTATTAGGCGCTAAATGCTTAAATGGGCCAAACCATTCTTGATACTTTATAAGTGTGCTGTAATTACTGTGGAAATGTTTCTGTATACGCTCAAGCGAAGCACCCTTATTTTTGTTTAGGTATGTTTGAATTGCATTATATTTTTCTCTGGCAGCCGCATACATTTCTCTTTCTTTAACAGCTTCCATTGTTTCAATATCAATGCGAATGTCCAGTGTGACTTGTTGTGGCAACCTAGCGTGCATAATTAATAAATTATTAGAAACATCTAATGTTGCGGTAGGAAAGATAGAACCAATAAGTCTTTGTTGTTCGGATTCTTCTAATAAACTATCAAAATGTGCAGCAATTGATAAAAATTCAACAACAACATCATAATTGAATTGGCTAGTCTTCACTAATTCATACTTGCGTTTTAAATCATCTATAGAATTTTCAATATGTTTAAGTCGGCTATCTAGTTGATCTCGTTCCTTATCCAATACTTCTTCTGACCATTTACCATCAAGATAAAGTTTTAAAATTTTATCCATTTTTGAATTCACATCATTTTTTTGTTTATTCAATTCGGATAATTGTTTTTTGATTTTATCAAGCTCCTTATCATCAAATTCAGCATCTATATATTTCTTTGCTGTTTTTTCGTCTATTAGAATAGACTTTACCGCAGTTATTAGGCTATTTTTAATACGTTTAGTATTTACATAAGGCTTTGCTTCGCAATCATCATGTGTTGATTCATTGAGATGCCTCAATGTGAATACAGGATACGTTTTGTCTTTCTTTCTTGAATGGGAGGAAGTTTTATTCACACTTACTAGACGATTGCATGATGCGCATGTAATGATGACATTGCGCAAAAAATGTGATTCTGCTGGTTTTGTCTTATAATTTTCTTTTAACCTTTGAGTGATTGCTTCAAATGTTTCAAGTGAACGTAGCTTTGGATAAACATCTTCTACTGTTATTGTTTCACCATTACTAAAAGTTTTTTCGAGTACACCGTGATACGCTTTATTCTTATATCTCTGAAGGACTTGATTGACCGTCCATTCCTTACCTGTTGGCGTTTTACATAGCTGATTTAAACAAGAGGCAACACCTGTGGCACTTATACCTTGTTCTAATAATAAATCATCTATATAAGGGATGATCCAGGAGCGGTTTTCATCAACAACAACAGAGCTAGTTTCTTTTACATGAATATAGCCATCTGGCTGCTTTCCCCAAACTTTCCCTTCGCGCGTAAATTGTCGCTTACCACGCATCATCTTTCTTATAATGTCGCGTCTATTTCTATGAGCAAAAATATTTTTTAGATCTGAATAAAATTCATCATCCACATTTGATAAGTCCATAATATGCCCAGGCTCTGCGATTTTTACATTGTTTTCGCGTAATACATTTTTTAAAAAATGCCAAGATACTGCATCAAGTCGGGATAAACGGTCTTGTTCAATTACTAATACAACATCTATTTTCCCGTCTTCTACATAATCTAATAGTGATTCGAGACCTGGCTTTTTTAATTTTGTACCTGAATCTGTATCTTTAAAAATATCAACGATTTCCCAACCTTGACTTTCTGCATAGCGTGTTAGTTCAGTTGTTTGAGCAGATAAACTATAACGATCTTCTTGTAAATTTTTAATAGATACACGAATATAGATAGCTGCCCTAAGTGAAGTTCTTGGTTCAGTTTCTCTTATAGTCATATGGGTACTCCTTTCATAAGAAAAGAGCTAGACAAATGAGCCTGCTCTTTTCTGTAATTACTATTTTGCGCAAAATATTAATGATTTTGATAGTGTGATCATCATAAAGTGTTTAAGTATTCAATCTAAATTTAATAATACTTTTACTCTTTTTATTTCCTCTTCTTGGATGATTTTTTCTCTTTGAGAATCCGGCACAAAATCTTTGAATAAATCTTGATTTTTTAATAGAGATTCAACGATGTTAAGTACATAATCTTTATTACTCTGAGTTAGTTGGTTAAATAGCTGTAACAATTTATCATCATCCATCTACGCCTTCATTCACCTTTCATCCTATTAAGTCTTTTTTTTGCTTTTGTGAAGCTGATAACATTCGAGCTTTTTTCTCTGCTTCCAACTCTTGTCGATAACGTTCCAATTCTGCTTCAATATCAACTTGATCATTATTTTCCTCAACAGTAGAGGCTATTTCAGAGTGTTTTGCAAAAAGTTGTTGTGCTGTTTTGAGAATCGCTTGACGCACATCTTTGTTTAAATCCATATAGCTTTTAATAATGTCCAGCTCTAATTCAGAGAGCTGGCTTTTTTGTGCGTACTCATCTAATGAAAAAGTTTCTGGTTGAATAAACATTTCACCTTCGCCTGTTCGCAACCATTGTTCATTAACGTTGAATTCTCTACAAATATCAGAAATTATTCTATCTGTTGCGTCCCTAGCTCCATTTTCTAAAGAAGAAATATGTGTTTGCGAAAGTTTTATTTTGTCGCCCATTTCTTTTTGATTGAAACCAAGAGTCTTTCTTAGGTATCTCATACGCTCGTTCAAATAATATCACCCCTTTCTTATGGTTATCGTATATCACTTTTTAACTCAATGCAATATTTTGAAGCTAAAATATATTGACTTTTAACTCAAAGTAATTTATGTTTAACTCAATGAGTTGTTTAATAGGTTTTATTGAATTTGAAAGGAGTGAGTGAAATGAGTGATCGAATAATTGCTGTAAAAGAAAAAGAAGCGGTTGAGCAAGTAAGCGCATATTTGAAAATGTTGACGCCAGAACAGCAACAGACATTTGCAACATTGATTAAAGGTGCAATGGTGACTATGCAGGTAGTGGGGAGAAAAGATAAAGAGCAACAGAATGAAACTGCGTAAGAAAATTATTTATACGGAGTGCTGTGATACCGTGTCGATGACGGTACATAGGTCCTTATAGCTTTGTGACGGTAGCAACGTCAGACCATTCTAAAGGAGGTGATCCAATTATGACAAAATCAAATTGTCCAATCCCTCCAGAGCGTATTCGTCAACATGCGAATTTACCCGCTAAATTAGCAGAACTTTCACGTCTTGATGCTGAAAAGGCAATTTCTTTATTACGCGATTGGGGTGAGGGTAAGAAGACGATTAAAGCTTTGTGGGAAGAAACTACAGAATATGTAGGTGATACTCTGTCTTAAATTTTTTGGTTTCTCTTGTTCCTCCCATTCAAAAGGTATATGGAATTGTTCTGGTAGCTTATAGAAAAAAGGGAGATTTAAATGTACAGGTTAGATGAATTACAAAAGGCATATGCTACGAAATATATGATAGATACGGAGGTTAATATAATTAGAGGTTTGAAGTTTTCCCTTGCTGTTAAGTTAAATCGTAGAGGGTGGAAAGCCCAGGTGATCCAGCTAAATGCATATACAACTGAGCAATAAAAAAACTGCTTAATCGCTCTAACGATTAAACAGTTATCAAAAAAGACTATAGATACAAAACATTATATCAAGAGGCAGTGAGAGTGTCTACTCTCTCCCGTTTACGGCAATTTTATTTGGGCTTTATTCTCATGTTGAAATTACAAGTTAAATATTAAAAAACGTGGGAGAGATTCCTTTATTGCTTAGAGAAGAGGTATTTTCGATAGCAGGTTAGTAAAAGGAAACTGATGAAATTGATGTAATGAATGGAATAAATAAAAATTGTTTTAGAGAATAGGACATTAAATTTTTTTTAAATATCAAAAATTGGTGATGGATAATGAGGGTCCTAGGAAAATACAGAATGTACCCTATGATTGTTGAGGACTATTCAATTTTAAAGGGAGGAATATTGATGCAAAGGTTAAACCAAATTAGATCATTTATCGATATGGTTTTACAGGTACAGCAAGATTTCGAGGATCATTTTAAGACCTATCAAGATGTCTATTTTTTCAACCTCAATCCGCGTTTTGTGAGAATACAACAGGATCTTCAGACGGAAGCTCTAAGAATAGGCATTATCAGTATTTCTAAAGATCAAAATAATAAAATTGGCAATGTTTTGCTTACAAAAGAAGCTTTCTACGCCATTACAACTAAAGACCAGCAGCAGCCCTGGTTTAAAGATACAACAAATGAAAATTGGCTAATTGAACACTATAAAGTCACTATCGATGGGATAGAAATGTGGAGCGTAGATGGTAGACAAAGAGAAACAGTTTAACTATAGAAAGGGGCATTAATTTTGACTCTACAACAATTGCTGGAAGGTCATCAAGGAATTGTTTTCGTGAATGATAATAAAGCTTTTACAGATAGTCGGATCATTTCAGAGGTCTTTCAAAAAGGGCATGACAAGGTTTTACGCGATATACGTAACTTGAAATGCTCAGAAGCTTTTCGTCTCGCCAACATTGGAGAGGCGGATTATGTAAATGGACAAGGTCGAAAAATGCCAATGTATGTCTTAACATTTGATGGATTTGTTATTTTGGCTATGGGTTATACAGGTGAAAAGGCAATGCAATTTAAAGAGCTTTACATAGCTGCATTTAACCATACACATCAATTACTAGCTGATCGACAAAATACATTAATCTTTAGTGAACAACAAGCTATAAGTCGTGCGGTAAAAGAGAGATTATCTATTATTTATCCAAATCTATCACCTTATGCTAAGAGAAAATATTTTACTACTTTATATAAGGAACTAAAGCAGCAATTTCAAGTGTTGTCTTATAAAGATATTCCAAGAAGTTCATTTGTTGAAGCACTAGCAGTTATTAATAGTTGGGAATCACCAAAATTGGAGAGTCCACAAAATATTAAAGAGGTTCGGGATGTTGTGTTTTCCGAGTAAAGGAGGGGTGTTCAATGAAGAATGGGAAAAAGCTAACAGTTTCTCAACGCCAGCATCTTCAATCATTGGGATTAGAGCCGAATGATTGGCTACTGAGTAAAAAAACAAATGTTGAATGGGTAATAATCGAGCGCATTTCTGGAAATGCACGTGTTATTCCTGCGCCTTAGAAACGGAAAGGTGTGAGGGAGATGTTAGATGTAATATGTTTTCTCATTATTTTAATTTGTTGTTTTTATTTATATCTAATATAAAAAATAAAAAGTTGGGAGAGTTAATAATATGCCTGAATCAAAAAAAGGTACTCTTGTTTCATTAATGACTATGTCATTTTCAGATGGAATGGTCCATAAAGTGGGTTTTGTTGTATCTAAGCTTAGAAAACATGGGGATTTGACAACAGTTGTGCAACAAACAGCAGCAATCAAGAAGAGTAGTTTATCGAGATATGGACAATCCCTTTTTGATGCATGTTTTAAGGGTTGGTAATAGCCAAGCACTACATATAAGAGTGAAGAACTAGCGTACAATGTTTAGTTTTTCACTTACTTTTATTTTTTCAAGGAGGGCTGTCACTGTTGAAATGGCTAAACGAGAAGATAAAGAAGAGTTAATCAAATGGGTAATTGACAAATGTTTGCAAAAGTATTTTGAAATGGAGTTACAGGCTAATGCTAGCCATTTACCTAGCATGACTAGTCGATGGACTGATACACCAATGCACTCGAATGGTTTTCATAGCTCTACAGAAACGGTGGCAATTAAAAAAGCTTCAGCAGCTGAATGGGTGGAAGCCTTTCATTCCAATTTAGAGTCTCTGCCAGAGTTACATCGTAAGCTGATTCAGCTTAAATATTTGTCGAAAAGCTCAGATGGTAAATATCTAAGTGACGACTTAGTTTACACAGAACTGAATTTAGGTCGTACTGCTTATTATCGTTTAAAAAAGGATGCACTTTATTGGTTAGGACTTCAACTTGCTGATGATTCGATTATCCGAAGTGAGTATTGACGACAAGTAAACATTTATAAAGGGTGGAATATATGAAAATAAAAGCAAGCCTAATGATCTTGGGGTTATCCTCGCTATTTTTTCTTAGTGGATGTGAAGAGGAAGAAGAAAAAGAAGAAAAAGAAGAAAAAATATCAGCAACGTTTCTCCAATTGGAAAAACAAGATGATGGAGCATATGCAATTCTTGCAGACGATACCAATAAGGTTTATTACAAAATGACGATTTCCTCCTATGAATATAACCATTGGAACATAGAGGAAAATACGCTGTTAGAAAATCTTGTTGTAAAAGAAAAATCAGCCTTATCTTTTATTGGACCTTTCCCTGAATCAACGACAATAAAAAAAATTGAAATCGGTGATAACTGGTATCCAATTGATGAATTTGATTATTTTGAGGAAGAAAATATGTAGAAGTGAGGTAGCTCAAATAGGGAGTGCCATAGCATGGGATTAATAATTTATCTGTTGGTGGGAAGCTTCTCGATGTCACTAATATTAGGACATTATTTCCCTAATTTACATGATCTCATAATTAATGGTTTATCGATTTTCATTTGCTTACTGTTACCGATTATTATTGTTATTTTTTCTAAATGGTTAAAAGTAAAACTTCGGTGATGCAGCAACAAAAGGAGCGTAGCTATGTTTCAACGATTTTTTCGTAGTCCAATACAAGAAAATCAGATTATGACGTATCAATGGCTGGATGATGAGAGAATCTACCATCCTTCAATAGCTGATGTAGCGTACATAAAATCGTTTTTAGAACGAACGCCAAATGACGTACTTATAACTCGTAGAGAGTACAGCGACTTATTAATTGGAAATTTGAAAGAGACTTCTACCAATCAAGAGGTCATTATCCATCTCATTTCCATTATGAAGCAATTAATTGAAATATCCATTATTCAATTTGAATCAGCTATTTTGCCCTCTCTCGATGTATTAAAAGACTTTGAACGCTCTGACGATTTACAACGATCTGTATGTGCCATGACGAACCATGATTATTATGGGGCGCTTATTTGTTTATCAGACTACCTATATCGTCATAGAAAAGACGATGATCCATTGGACGTTATGGAAATGCATATTCTTTATATTTTTGTTAACTGCATATTAAGCAACACTTTATGATGCTGTAAAAGAGGAGGCTACTCATATGAGCAATGGACAGCTACATTTTATTGATTGTTTTAATAGGACTCACAATACCCTTGTCATAGGAAAAATGGGTAAAGGTGCAGCCTTTCATATGGTAAAAATTAACAACTCCGTGTTTTGGTTCAGTGGAGAAATGGGGACGGGTTGTAGAGAATTACAACTATTTCTACCTGCTCCAAATAATCAAAATAACTTGTTTCCTAGAGTAGTAACCTTCAAAGAGAAAATGGAGATGATACTACAAGATCATCAAAAAAAATTACGACACAATCATTATTTAGCAGAAAGAGAACTTTATCGAAATATCTTTGGATTAATGGGGTGAGGTGAATGTAATGAGCCATTTTGAAGCGATGGAAGCATTAGGACAAGTCACAATATATGATTTGTTAGAAAATGATCAACCTACATTTACAGTTGGTGACAAGGTACATGCTGCCATTACACAAGAAAGTGATTATGAGGCAGCTTACTGCCCAATTGTTTTAAAGAAGCCTGGCGAGATTGTGGAGATTTTACCTAAAAATCAGTATAGGGTCGATTTTGCTGGAGAAGTGCAGATTATGAGAGCGCATGAATTATCAATTTTTTAGTTTATCGGCTATTTTTTATAAAATTGCCGATGTTTATTTGAAAGATTAAAAGCTGAACCAGGAACATTAAGTTATTTAGTGTTCCTCATTGGGTTTTTAATTAAATAATGCAAAAGAAGGTGGAATATGGAGTTTTTCACTAGTGGTGATTGGTTACATCCGGTTGCAACAGCATTTTATACATTTTCAGTTATTGCTTTTATTATTGCTTGGCGTAATGCTGGGGATTTTAAAGGGTAGAGGAAGGGAGCTAAGTAAATGAAATACGGTCCGAAACTTAACCTATTTTTAGCAGAAAATACGGAGCTTACAAATGAGAAAAAAGCCGAAGAAGTAGCAAATTTAGAAACAGATGATTTATTCGACTTAATGCGTAATATCGAGGAAGCTCAAGACAAGTACGACAGAATGGTAATTAAAGCAGTTGCTGGTGCATTGCTTGCTAAAAATATTTTCTTATTTTAATCTGTACAACCATCAAAGTTACTGAACACTTAGAAGGTATTGTTCAGTAGCATTAAAAAAAGCGTTACACAAAAGCAACGCTAAGTTCGTTCAACTCGAGACATCATTACAACACTGGAAACAAAACCTATCAAACCGTTAACCAAAAAAATGTATGCTACTAGTATGGACATCGTTTCTAAGTTGTTTGTAAAGATTCTATATGCCCCTACAGTAAATAATGCCAAACTACTAATTGAGCAAAGTAATGTTCTATTCTTGTCAGTCAAAAAAACACCTCCAAATAATGGTATTTATAATATGTTAACATAGAATAAGTTTTTTTGTTAACTAATATTTAGAGGTTTTCTTGTCATGATAACAATGAACCTCACTGAACAATAGAAAGATATTGCACAGTACAAGGAGGGAGCTTATGTTCATTTATAAATTATCAGTGGATAGAGAAATTGAACATACTGACTCACTAATCAATATAATATCGTTGCTAATATTGTGCGGTATTGGAATCTTATTAATTTTAATTATACTGTTATTTTTAGGAATTATGTTTAAAGACTAATAGTGGAAGGAGGAGCAGGAAGATGAATGAAAGAGTAGTAGATGGACTGCAGTTTTTTGATCAAGAATTAAAGTATTTAAAACGTTATGAATATGAGTATGTATATGGCTCAGAAAAAAAACTGACTGCTTCTTCTTTAGTTACTTACATATTACTACGCTCACTTTGTGATGAGGCAGGGCTTATCTTGGAGCAAGATTTGAATTTAAAGGAAGAATGCGAAAAACATGATCTTCCTTATAGCTCAATACATAATGGTTATCACCGCCTTTTTGACATTGGTTTATTACATATTGACCGTATAAATGGTCGTACATATATTCAATTGCCAGTAGTAGCTGCTTATGTGCCAACTGCAGTAAATACTAAGATACCTGGGTATTTTCTTGTACCCAAAGCAATTTTTAGAAGTGGCTTTTTAAGAGGTTTTATTAAAGCCCGTGATGTACGTGGTTTATTAGGCTTATTGGACCTTATAAATGGCTTATATAGAGAATCTAAACGTAAGAGTAAACAATGGTTAAAACGTAAGAAAATTACGTTATTCAATAAATTAAAACAGTCTAAGAGGGTGTTTAATGAGTGGTTGAAACGTGTATTCTATGGCAAGAATAGTTTGATCCAGGTTAAACAAGAGATAGAAGGTTTATTTGAATTGGCATTTGTAGAAAATGTCTTCAGAGAAAGGAAGCACGATGCCAAGTTCGACCAATTCCAGGCATCTGCACACAATACATTATCTTCTTTATTAAGATCTAGCAGTGTATGTTATACAAGCAATGAGTTACAGGATATGAAGTATGCTTGTAAGCAAGAAATCATTACGCCAATGTATTATGCGGTGGAAGCGAATGAAAACGCAATGTCTACAGTGAAAGCTGTCATGGCCGACATATTAAGCGCAAGTGTGCGAGAGCTTGAACGTCAAACTGGTAATATTCAAGTTCTAGGGGCGTACTTCCGCAAGACCCTACGGCTTCAGACAAAATGTATTTTCCAAGAAGAGCAGCCGTTACGCTATCTCATCGCCAGCTCGTACAAAGATGCAAATTGGGATGTACCCGAGCAGTTTCAATAAGAGCCTTTTCTGAAAAAAGTATTCAGAAAGGGCTATTTGTCATGCAGGCATACATGTATCTTTACCATGTATATCTTTAAAAAATAGACGAATAGAAAATTTGTTGGTAGGACCAGGAGAATATCCAGGAGCCTACCTTTTTTGATGGCATTTCAATCCAATTCGAGCTGTGGAATAGTCGACTTTTGAAAATTAAATCCATTTAGTTATGTGGATGACTTATCTTGAAGATTGCTAATTTCGTGATTAATTGAAGTGATTGTGTGAATAAACCAATCTTTTTCGTCATTTTTAGAGGATAAACCATTTCCAAAAATTAATAAGTCGTCAAGGCCTTGCTATCATTGGCTTTGCCAGCTTAGTAATTGCTCTCTATTAATATATGAATACTATATTAATTACTATGTGCTGTTTTTTCTCTATTATTTTTTCTATTATACTTTCCTCATCGGTGATGATGATGTTGAAGTTGGTTATGTTTTTCTCTCTATCAAAGAAAGAATGAAAACCTTTAAGTTATAAATAATGGCCATTATTTCTTAATAAGATAATCAAAAAAATACTGTTTCTCCACCAGTAGCGATAGAACAAAGCGTAATTTTATTTGTTATAATGTAAGTAATATATATAAAATAAGTAATAATATGGATAATGAACTGGTTCTACATAGTCACAGTGACATTCAAGAACTTATTCGTTCCACTTTTAAGCTAAAGAGAGTAGGGATGTTTATGTATAAAAAGCTTTCTACAGAGGAAAGAGAGCAACAGCTATCAGTATTAACTATAGAACAACGGAATTTTTTAGAAAACGAAATGAAACGTAGTAGACGGACAGTATTTGAAAACGTTATGAGAGAGGAAAAAATCACAGCACTCAAGTCCATAGATATAACCCTTCAAGAAAATGAGATGAATGTCGTAGATTGGTTGATATCCGATTACAATGATTTTGGTCCAGGTAATCTAGATGGGCGATGCGCCTGTGGTCGACGACTACGATATATGTTTACCGTTGAACATCAAGTAACTCGGACAAAAATTCAATATGGGAAGGATCATTTGAGTGCATTTTTAAATATTGAAGTGAATGAAATAGAAGGCGTTATAAATGAGTTAGATAAAATTGATTATGAACTAGATGAACTTTTATGGAAATTAAATAATAATGTGTACTACCACGAATACTACAATAGAATCCCTGATAAAACAGTAGTTTCTGGAAGCATTAAAAAGCATTTTGAAATGAATATTCCATTTTTAGATAGACAAATCAATAGCTTAAATAAATATTTTGAAAAACAAATGGAAGTATTAGAGGAAGAACAACGTAAAATTCAGCGTGAAGTTGACCTTGAAGAGCGCCAGAAAGAAAGAAGACGAATTAAAGAATTACTTCAGGAAAAGAAAAAAATTGAGGCCACTTTAGAGGCTGGAAGAAAGGCTCAACGCGAAATTGAAATCAAAAGACAGCAGCAGGAAAACGATCGTATAGAAAAATTGTCACTAGAAAAAAAGATGATAGAAGATAAACTAATTGAATCTGTAAAAGCACAGCTCGGCTATAATGCTACTTTCGATGAAGTAGCATATTCACTTGTATTGAACGGTCAACATAGCGCGGTAGCAATTAGTCATATTATGGCTAATGATTTTGGCTTTAATAAGCATTTTTTTGTAGGCACTATGCATCGCCCCTTCATATATTTTGATGTATTATTGGCCTTGAAGAAACAAGTGGATAAAGGAAATCTTATTATGGATGAATCATCAAATATAGTGGATTGTATTTTCTATGTGAATCCTTACCGTGAGGAAGATAGAAGTAATGAATCCGAGGAGTTGCAACAACAAACTTTTTCACTTTTTTAATGGTAGTGTTTACAATCACGCCCCAGAGGTCAGAGCTGGACCAAGTCCCAGCCAATGCCAGGAGCGTGTTTTTTAATGGTACTCATAAAGAATTAATGGATATATAGGAAATGTTTTACTTCTCCACGATTTAGATGTAAATTAATTATAAATATAATTATTGTTCTTATTTATGTTCGTAAAAAGGAGGAGTTTTTTTATGGCTAACAATAAACCACTAAAAATGTTATTAGAACAACAGCTGATAACATCTGCTAAAGCAGCTGAAATGCTTGAAATATCCAAACAAAGATTATTAAGCGTGGTAAAGAGTAATGGCATTGAGCCAATCCACCAATCAAGTCAGGGCAATTTATTTTTGCGGAGTGATATTGTAAAACTTAAAAATGGAGCAATTGAAACGAAGAAAAAAATACCTGTTCTGATTAATCATGGTTCAGTAACAGATGCCATGAGTAAGATTGATGAAGTTATAAATAATTTGGATGAGATAACTCATATTTTTGTTTATTTTGATGATTTTGATGCAATACTTGATGGGTTTTACCTGGTATCAGAAAATGATTTGTCCGATTTAAAAAGTTTGAAATCAGCAAGATTTATAATAAGAGATATAAATGGCGATGAAGCTTGGTTTACTAATTTGAATTGTGGTTATGGCGGAGTAGGACCATCTAACTCACAAAAAGTACTTGAGAAACTTGGTATACCATCAGACAAGTCCAAATGTGTAAAAGATAGTGATTATGACATAGTTAAGTATTTTAAAAATGAAAAAGGAGAATTTGAAGTTTATCCTATTGAAAGTGCAATTACGAGAAAATCAGAATGTAAAGCTACTTTATATTATCACAAAGGAAAAATAGTTTGTTTGCAAGATGAAGAGAATTACGTGTCTTATATGGATGATAAAACAAAGTTCTTATATGAATATTCATCGATTGTTCCCAATCCTAGTGATATTATCCTGTTTAATAATAGAGAGTCTGCTATTGAGCATGGATATTTCACAAAAGATTTTTTTGGTAATGATAAGGTTTACCAAGTCATATTAAGAGATCAGCATGGTAGGGAACTTTGGTTATGCCCTCCTGTTCATGATAATAGTGCCTTGAAATATCAAAAAAATGTAAACGAAATATTAGAGTTTTGTGGTCTAGATGTAAAGTTTGAGGAAAACAAACATAAGTATCCTAAAAAATTTATGAATTGGTTAAATATTAAACCGAAACAAGTTCCAGTAGAAGTAATTGAGATAAATAGCAGCTTATAGTTAATTTACATTAAAAGAATTGATTATAAAAGCACTCAAAACAAAAAAATCACACACATCAGACAAGTCTAGTGTGTGTGATTTTTATTTTCATGCATTAATATGCTGTGTAAGCAATATTTTTATTTTTTTCTCCAAATTCATTTGCGTTTTTATCATTAGTAGCATTTTTGAGACCAAAATACACATCAAACCAATATAAATCTCTTTTTCTATTTAAATCACCTGTGTCCGTTACTTTAAAAATAGTTTTATTACCATAACCTTCTACATATAAAGCATTTTTTGTGAGTATAGTAGAACCAAAAGGAAATATTGGATCATGGTTTGATGTTGATTTTTGATGAACAGCAACAGTCATATACTGTTCGTTTGGATAACTTGCTCCACCATGCCCTATTTTATTTCCTGTATAACCAGTTACTACACCTGCAATATGTTCAGAGAGCGCTTGTGTTTCGATGTCCGGTGTTTCGAAGTCTGGTGTATCGATATCTTGTGTTTCGATGGCCTGTGTTTTCGGTGAAAATGTAAAAATAAATATAAAACAAGTAAGTATCGAGATAACTGTATTTTTCTTCATGAATACAACCCCTTTTAGTTTTTATATTGTTCTCTTTCAAATTCTTCTTCTAGCTCACCTGTTTCTGCGTTGAACAATAAATAAATCATATTTTCCTTGGACTGGTCCCATCCGATAACCATCACAATTGGAATGTTTTTTTGCGAGTCTTTAGTAAAACTAAAATTATATCCCTTAGCAAAAGTGTCTCCTGGATAAATTTTGGTGATTTTTTGAGCCCTTTTTAGTAATTCTGGTGTATCATACTTAAATTCTTCAACACTAGAAATAAAATGACTTTTAGGCATAGCGTTTAATTCATTAGAAACATGCACTTTATCTAGTACCTTTCCGTTTTGGATAGTTACTAAATAATAGTCTTTTTTATTCGGTATACCAAATTCAATGCTCCAGTACTTTCTTCTGCCTTCCATTCCTGTTGGCGTTGTATCTTTGTCAACACTATTTCCACTATATAACATTGCTTCTTTGTTCCACTGAAGTGCCTCTTTTTGGGCAATCTCAATTGCTTCTTTTAACGTTAAACCCATTTCCATGTCAGGAGAAAAAGCAACTTCAGATTTTTTGTTCGAATCTAACGTTGTATCGTGGTCTTTACTTTGTTGACAACTAGCTAAAAATATACAAATGAAAAGAAGTAAAAAAAATTTCTTCATTAATTCCTCCTTCTAAAGAAAATCAATTTTAGTTGGTATAAGAGTAATTTCTACAAATAATTTCAAATTCCTTCCATAGAGTGGCATTAACAACTAATGAAATACTAATGAACAACTCCAAAACATTGTATGTTGTTATTCTATAACTGGGCACTATTCCATTTATGGATTGTACTTTATTCAAGAATAGGGCGCGATTCTGGAACAAGAATCAGCGCTTTTTTTAATTAAAGGGCCAGATTATTGATAAACCTTTTCAATAAAATTGGATATTATTGTTGAATTATTGAGTAAAAGATTTTGAAGCTTTTCACTTAAACTAACGGGGCAGTTTAGTTCAAGAATT
>NZ_JAENHX010000019.1:0-5935 GCF_016757845.1 Lysinibacillus sp. HST-98 | reverse complement strand
AGTTGCTCTACCTGCTGAGCTAAACCGGCATATGGTGGAGGATGACGGGCTCGAACCGCCGACCCTCTGCTTGTAAGGCAGATGCTCTCCCAGCTGAGCTAATCCTCCTGGGTATTATGCCTAGCGACGTCCTACTCTCACAGGGGGAAGCCCCCAACTACCATCGGCGCTAAAGAGCTTAACTTCCGTGTTCGGTATGGGAACGGGTGTGACCTCTTTGCCATCATCACTAGACTTTGTTATGTATCTTGTTTTGAAGTTGTTTACCTGTCCTTCAAGACAAGAATTATTGTATAACGTTTTCTAACATTGTGCAATACTTTTTTATAAAAAAAAGAAATTATTACTTTTTAAAGATATTTTTGTTAAGTAAGAGAAAATATTGCCCTGCAAAATATTATAGCAATTGTTGGTTCAAAAGAAAACAATTATTTTATTTGCCGATATTATTAGCTTATAATCTATTTCAATACAAGTGAAGAATATCGATAATCCTTCACTCGTCTTTTCATTAAATATTTGAAAGCTCTATTTTTAATTTTACAATATCCTCAAGTGTAGTAGAAGGACCAAAAGATATTCTAAAAAATTGGCGTGCCGCTTCCAAAGAGAACCCCATAGATAGAATAGCCTTTGTTCCCGATTCACTATGAATATCACATGCACTACCAGTAGAGATACAGATTCCCGCCTCATTTAACTTTAAAAGAACATATTGCCCCTCTACTTTCTCCATCATTACCCCACAAATATTAGGTAGTTGCTGTTTACATTCAACGAGTTGACATGTTTCAGGTAAATTATTTTCAAAATAATCTCTTAACGTTTCATAATGTTGCAACTCATATTGATAGTTTTCAATTGCCGCGGCAAAGGCCACGATTGCAGGAGTATCTAATGTCCCCCCTCTAAGACCCCTCTCATGTGTCACACCTGGTGTTAATGCAGGTACTCTGATTACAGGGTTCATATATATAGCACCACAGCCCTTTGGCCCACCTATTTTATGAGCCGAGATGGTAATAGCATCGGCCCCCTTTGGTATAGCTAGTTTACCAAATGATTGTACACAATCAACGTGACAGAAAATATTTGATTTGCTTGCCATCTTTACGATTTTCTCTACAGGCTGGATTGAACCAATTTCAGAATTGACATGTTGAATGGTAATCAAAGCAGTCTCTTCTCGGATTGCTTGTTGCAATTGTCCCAGATCAACACAACCATCCTTCTGCAAAGGTAATTTTGTTACAGTAAAGCCCTTTTTCTCAAGTGTATTCAAAGCTGCATGCACTGACGTATGCTCAGCTTGAGAAGAAATAATGTGTTTTCCTTTTTTTGAGGCTAGTGCTAACGATAAGATGGCTATGAGATTTCCCTCTGTTCCACTACCCGTAAAAATTACACCATCACTAGTTACACCTAGGGCTTGGGCTACAACCTCTCTTGATTGCTGGACAAAATAAAGAGCTTGTCCCCCTAAATCATGCAGACTCGCACTATTTCCATAATACCGTTGTGCCACCTCTACATATGCCTCAAGAGATTCCCTCATCATAGGTGATGTTGCAGCATAATCCATATAAATCATCGTCTTCTTCCTCTCTTGTTCATCAGGTCTTGTTTTCTTTTTTATTTTATGTAAAGATAAGTGTCAAGACAACTGTAAAGAAGGTATAACTATGGATGTAAAGACAGACGTCCTTATAATTGGTAGTGGAATTGCTGCACTTCAGGCTGCTTTAGTGCTTGAAAAACATTTTCAAATACAAATTGTTACAAAATCATCTTTATATATGAGTAGTTCTTACCGTGCACAAGGTGGGATTGCTGCTGTTACTAGTGAGGAAGATCATATTCGACACCATATTGCTGATACATTGAAAGCTGGCGAGTATCATCATGAGAAAAGGCATGTTAAAACTCTTATAAAAGATGGCACTGAGATTATGCAAAACTATCTAAAGGATGGCCTCCCTGTTGATCGGCAGGTCGATGGAAAACCTGCTCTAGGACTTGAAGGAGCACATAGTCATCATCGTATTCTACATGCAGGTGGTGATCGTACTGGTCAGATTTTCATAGATTATTTGCTTCATAAACTCTCACCCAAAACAAAGATCAATTGCTATGAAATGGCTTATGAGCTTTTACGGAATACAGATGGTGACTGTGTAGGAGTACTAACCAAAGGAGAAAAAGGTACAAAACGTTATTTGGCTCATCATGTTATTTTAGCGACAGGTGGCGCAGGTGCCCTTTATTCAAGTACATCTAACTTTCCAACTAATACAGGGGATGGGATCGCATTAGCATTTCGAGCAGGCGCTGCCATTAGTGATATGGAATTTATGCAATTTCACCCGAGTCTTCTTTGGTGTAAAAATGAAGTAAAGGGATTAGTTTCTGAAGCTGTCAGAGGGGCTGGCGGTATTTTTGTTAATGCACAGCATCAGCCCATTATGACAGGTTTACATGCTCAACTTGACCTAGCACCAAGACATATTACTGCACTTGCCCTATTTACAAAACGTGCAGCTGGTGAAGAAACGTTTATTGATATCACTAACATTCACGACTTTGAAGAAAAATTTCCAACAATTGCTCAGCTATGCCATGTTCATCACGTTCATTTACAAGATGGCCTAATCCCCGTGGCTCCAGGAAGTCATTTCTTGATGGGTGGTGTTATTGCTGATGACAAAGGAAAAACTACTATACCAAACTTATATGCAGTCGGTGAGGTTGCCTGTACAGGTGTACATGGCGCGAATCGTTTAGCAAGTAACTCCCTATTGGAAGGTATTACATTTGGTCAAAAAATGGCGCAGTACATTATTCAAAAAGGGTGTCATCAAAAAAACTTTTTACTGGAAAAGCATCAATGTGCTGATAAAATGCCACCTTTATTTAGCAAACCCCAATTACAGCAACACATGATGCGGTTCCTAGGTATTGTTAGAAATATTGATGACTTGCAGCATTTTGCAAAGCAACTACCCTCTTTGCAATCACTTTCTCAAGTTAATTTAAAGGGTCTTGAACTAGCGGAGTTGGAATTATTTATGATGCATGTAGTCGCCACATTAATGGCACATGCAGCAATTACCCGAACGGAAACTAGAGGAGCTCATATTCGAACGGATAAGCCCGAAATGAAATCTCAATGGGCAAGCCGATGGATTATTTTTTCGCAAGGACAAATGAAAGTGAGGAACTCATTGTATGAATATCATCAAACTCGAGGAAATGCTCAAGCAATTTTTTAATGAGGATTTAGGAGATGGAGATTTATCGAGTGAATTTATCTTTTCACCCGAACAGCAGGGAGCATTTTCTTTTTACGCGAAAGAAAGCGGAATTTTTTGCGGGGCTAACATTATTGAGCATGGCTTTCTCTTACTCGATCGATCAATCGAAGTCAACCTTCATAAAAAAGATGGAGAGATGGTTAAGTCAGGTGATGTACTCGCTGTGATTAAAGGTCCCTTACAAAAGTTATTAATCGGTGAGCGTGTCATTTTAAATCTTATTCAACGTATGTCTGCTATTGCAACGGCAGCCCATCTTGCCGTTCAAGAAACAGTAGGTACTCACGCAAAAATATGTGATACGCGTAAAACACTACCAGGACTGCGTATGTTAGATAAATATGCTGTTCGAATTGGTGGTGCTTTTAATCATCGTAATGGGCTGTATGACGCAATTATGCTAAAGGATAATCATATTGCCTTTGCTGGTAGCATTACAAAGGCAGTTCAGGCCGCTAGAGTAAAAGTCGGTCATACCGTAAAAATTGAAGTTGAAATTGAAACCAAAGAACAATTAGAAGAAGCTATCAACGCAGGAGCAGATATTATTATGTTTGATAACCGTAGCCCAGAAGAAATTCGTGCATGGCTTCCCATTGTTCCTCCCACTATTGCGACTGAAGCATCTGGGGGCATCACACTTGAAAATTTAAAGGCATATGCCCAATCGGGGATTCAATGGATTTCACTTGGCTCCTTAACACATTCAGTTAAAGCTTTTGATATTAGTGCACTCGTTCAAATGAAAGGAGATCATTCCCTTGTCCATCACTAGTTTATTACAACAGACGACATTACTCCCAGAGCATTATCGGGAACTATCTGTAAAGGAAATGGAATCTCGTATTTTATCAATAAAGAAAAAATTAGGTCCTAAATTATTTATTCCTGGCCACCATTATCAAAAAGATGAAGTCATTCAATTTGCAGACGCAACTGGGGATTCTTTACAGTTAGCTCAAATATCCGCAGCAAATAAGGAAGCTGAACACATCGTATTTTGCGGTGTACATTTTATGGCAGAGACTGCTGATATGCTGACAACGAAACAGCAACATGTCTATTTACCAGATATGCGCGCTGGTTGTTCAATGGCTGATATGGCAGATATTTATCAAACAGAACAAGCATGGCCCATTCTTCAAGAACTCTTTGGTAATACGATTATTCCTCTAACCTATGTTAATTCAACTGCGGCTATTAAAGCCTTTACTGGAAGACATGGTGGTGCTTGTGTCACTTCATCGAATGCAAAGGAACTTGTTCAATGGGCTTTTACCCAAAAACAGCGTATCTTCTTTTTACCTGACCAACATTTAGGAAGAAATACTGCCTATGATTTAGGTATACCTCTTGAAAATATGGCTGTTTGGAATCCACATAAGAACATGCTCGAAACAAAAGAGCCTCTTGAAAATATCCAGGTTATTCTTTGGAAGGGTCACTGCTCTGTGCACGAAGGTTTTACGGTTCAACATACAGAGGTTATTCGCAAAGAACACCCGGCTATGAGGATTATCGTTCACCCAGAGTGCAGCCGTGAAGTGGTAGCAGCGGCTGATGATGCAGGCTCCACAAAATACATTATTGATACAATCAATCGAGCTCCAAGCGGATCTGCATGGGCAATTGGAACAGAAATGAACCTTGTCAATCGCATTATTAAGCAGCATCCTGATAAACATATTGTCTCCTTAAATGAAAACTTTTGTCCTTGTTTAACAATGAATCGAATTGACCTTCCACATTTGTTATGGAGCTTAGAAAGTATTGAGCAAGGTCAACCTCATAACCGTATACAAGTAGATGAACATACTACCACTGAAGCACTTAGTTCACTTGATAGAATGCTAGCCAGAGGATAAATAGTTAAACTTTTTAAACAGAAAGGTTGAAGATATAACCTTTCTGTTTTTGTTGACAAACACCTGCTTTCAATAGTGCTAATGGCTTCCATTTTCGCCTGCTTGGCTAAAATTGACACGACTTTATGCTCCATGATACTGTCAATTTGGAGGTGATATTAAATGGCTTTTCAATCGAAAAATATCTTTATCAATTTACCAGTAAAAGATCTAAACAAATCTATCAGTTTTTTTAAGGAATTAGGTTTTGAGTTCAATCAACAATTCAGTGATGAAACAACAGCCTCAATGATTATTAGTGAAAATATCTTCGTATTAATAATGGTTGAAGAACGATTTAAAGGATTTAGTAAGAAAGAAGTTACGGATACTACTACTTCTGCAGAAGCAATCTTATGTCTTTCTGCTGAAAGCCGAGAACAAGTAGATCAATTAGTGAATAAGGCACTTGCCTCTGGTGGTAAACCATATAGTGAACCACAAGATCACGGATTTATGTATGGTTGGGGTTTTCAAGATGTAGATGGGCATATCTGGGAAGTGGTTTATATGGATGAAAATGCATTGAATCAACAGTAAATTTTGTATCTATGAATATCAAAAAACAGTAGATGCATTTGCATCTACTGTTTTTAGTATGACCCGTACGGGATTCGAACCCGTGTTACCGCCGTGAAAGGGCGGTGTCTTAACCACTTGACCAACGGGCCCATGGCGGAGAAGGAGGGATTTGAACCCTCGCGCCGGTTACCCGACCTA
>NZ_JAENHX010000018.1:0-18220 GCF_016757845.1 Lysinibacillus sp. HST-98 | reverse complement strand
ATAGAAGGCTGTCACTGCATTTCTGCCAAGCCCTGCATCATGTAATTCAATCAAGTCTGGATGCTTTTCAAAGTATGGAAGCGTTAACAATTTATCTTTTAAGCGAAAGGCAAATTTATTTTCGCCCTCCGTTAATGTCCGGCTTTCCCAGCTCACAAGTTCACATAATAGGGCACGTAGTTTTTCGGGTGTATCCCACATAAAAGTATTCATAATTTTTGCTCCTTTTGATAGTTAAGTATTTTATTTTTCAAGCTGATGTATTTTTATTGTTTTTTTCACTATATGAAATTAAATCTGCATAGTGGAATATAAATTTATCGTAAATGCAAAACAACAAATTGTCAATTTGAATTTTTATGAATACTCGTAATTTTCCACACTAATTGAGTGGAACTATGTATATATTTCATGTAGCATCTATTTATATGCATAAAAATTAGTTAAAATAAAATGAAACTATATTCAAAAGCAGGGCTACATGTAAAAAATTGAAGGTACATAAAAATTTGATAATTTGCATGAATTTTAATTTCATAATGATCCTAGTCAAAGCTAACTAGATCTATAAAAACCTTAAGATAGTTCATATGGGGAAATGAAAGGGAGTAATTGTAATGATTCAATCAATCGAAAGAGCTATGTTAGTTATAAATATACTGGCGAAGCATCCGAAGCGTTTTTTTACTGTGCAAGAAATTTTTAATGAAACAGACTTGCCTACTAGCACAATTTACAGATTATTATATACATTAGAAAGTTTTGATTTAGTAGAGAGAAATGAGAATAAAAAAGAATTTCGATTAGGGTATACATGGTTGCAACTTGGCATGAAAATGTATCATGAGACGGATATTAGAGAAAAAGCACATCCTCTATTAGAAAACCTTGCATATAATGTTCGCGAAACAATCTATTTAAGTATTGCGAAACAGTTTGCATCCATTATTATTGATCGAATTGATAGTCCTAAAAATGTCCGTATTATTGATATGATTGGTGAAAAAATCCCGTATCCTATAGGAGCTCCAAATAAAGTATTGCTTGCGTTTTCTAAAAGCGAAGTACAGCAACAATTTTTCCAACAACTTGAGGAGCCTGAGAAAGAAAAATTGATAGAGAGCCTCAATGATGTAAGAGAAAAAGGCATTGCCATAAGCGTTGGAGAAAAAACAAAGGGGACAGTATCCATAGCAGCTCCTATATTTGATTCAAATAAACAAATAATTGCAGCCATTAGTGCAGAGTGCTTTGAATATGATACAGATGCTGAAAAATTAGAAAGTATAACACAGGAAGTCATTAAAACGGCACAGCAACTATCCTTTGAATTAGGGTATATATAAAATTGCTTATTTCGATAAAAAACCATCTAGTGTCAGTAATTAGTAGACATTAGATGGTTAAATTTTGTATGAAAAGTGAGATTACTGTTGCTTGCTACTTATCAACCTTTTATAATAGTGGCTTTTCGAAGGTTTCATATTTAGCCATAGTAGAATGACAGCTACAAATGCCATCATAAAGGATGCACTAATGACAACTGAGCGTATAGTAATCCATTCAGCGAAAACCCCAAAAATAGTAGTAAAAATAATAATAAAAAGGGCTTCAAAAAATCCATAAATACTTCCTATTCTACCCATGCTCTCAGAAGGAATATTATTTTGATAAAATGTATAAAATCCTGTATTCGCAAAGGCGGTAGCAAAGGATAATACAAAGCAACCTAAAGCAGCTATAAGAAAGGAAAAGGAGGATGTAAATATTAAATAGCCCAATGCTGTTACGAGAGACCCCATACCTATTAACCAAGAAGTTGGTATTTTTTCAACAATAACAGAGTTGGTTAGCGAGCCAATTAAAACACCTACCCCTGCGATACTGACTAAAATACCATATTCTCCTTCGGATAAAGCTAATATTTGTGTTGCAAAGGCAGCCTCCAAAGAATCAGTAGCTGTCATCAAGATGATGATAGCACTAAACAACAAATAGACAACCATCACATAGGAATTTTTTAAGCTAAAGCGTATGACCATTTGCCAATCCTGAAGCAATACGCGATAAAGAGATGTTTTTCCTGTACGATTAACAAATTTTTCAAGGGCTTCAATATTTGGCATTTTGAACGTTATACAGGCTGATAGAAATAAAGCAATCGCGTTTAAATATATGGCCATATGGGGTGTTCCGACTGTGAATAAGAAACCTGCGATTGCTGGCCCAGTTAGAAATGCACCAGAGTCAAGTAAGCTGCGTAATGAATTAAAGCGTCTCCTTTGATCGATAGGAATTAACTTAGTGATATAAGTCATAGATGTCGGCTGATACATAGAGCTAGCTGCTGTAATGAGAAAAACAAGGACATACATCCACAAGAGGCTTGTAAAGCAGGGGAGTATGACAATGAGTATAGATTGAATCATATTTAGAATAATCATTAGCTTTTTCTTATTAAAACGATCGATTAGGCTCCCTGACCAAAAATTAGTGAACAAGGAGGAGATCGCTCTTACAATATACAATCCAGAGACAGCCAGAGCAGATTCTGTGAGGTTTAACACAATTAAATTTAAGGCGATAAAATAAACCCATTCGCCAACACTGGAAACACCAATACTACATAATAGGATGGCAGGATAGCGCCAGCTTTCTAAAGCTTTTCTCATATAAATTCCTCCTTAAGCAAAGTGACGATTTGCAAAATAAAAAACCCCACCCCCAAGACGATTAGTCTTAGGGACGAGGTTGTAGAATTTATATACTCACGTGGTGCCACCCTAGTTCACTATTATGTCACCATAATAGCCTTTTCAGTACGGCATAAAGCCTATGCTTATACTGTAACTCTATAACGGGAGTTCCCGTCGCACCATCATTCAAACAAAATCCAATGCGCTACTCCGAGGCTTGTTTCAATAATTCGTTCTTACTCGTTTTCAGCAATCCGAGCTCTCTGGGAAGAACAGCCTTATTTACTCTTCTCTTCAATGTATTTTCGCTAGTGTAACATATGTACATAATTCTGGTAAATAGTACTATAAAAATTTAACTAATTATTTTGTAGAAAGATTTTTAATTGTGTGATAAGCGACTGGCAAAGCTGTATAGATAAAACAGCATTCAAAGGATTTTCAAGTGAATGATTAAGGTCCTCCAAAACAGCAAGCTGAAGGGTAGCAAGTTGGGCTAGCTTCTCCTGTGAATAATGAGGGTCAGCTGTACCAATTGCCAAAAATGCATGCTTGTCTAATAGATTTATCATTGTATGTTGAAGTGAAAGTAATGGGGTGAAAAGTACATAACGAGCAGGGATAGAAGAGGTCTGCTGCATATAATAATCGACAATAGGCATAGTACCTAGAGATTTTCCTAGATAAACGACTTCTCTATAAGACTTTGATTGCAAGCTGTTCTCTACAATCGGGTTGGCAACATGATAGACCATTTTTGATATGGCTTGGGAGTCCTGTTCGAATTGCTGTTGCTCAAATGTATAATTGATTTGGACGACATCATAGCCAAGTTCTAGCATTAATGCTGTAGAATAATAAAGTATAGGTTTATCATAGGTATAGCCCGTGCCAGAGAGCATAAAACATATCTTATCGCTTTTTCTATCAAAAAAGTTGTAGGATATACCATTATACATGGCTTGCTTAGGTTTGATTTTCATGAATATTCCTCCATCATTTCTATATATAGTATATAATTTTACTATAGCAAGGAGGGAGAAATTTATGAAGGCTATTATTATCAATGAATTTGGTACATCTGATGTTTTAACATTTATTGATTGTCCAAAACCGATTATTTCTGAGGGAGAAGTCTTAATACGGACAACCTATACAAGCGTAAATTTCGCAGATCTTAAAAATCGCACAGGTAATAAAGCTAAAGCAAATTTTCCGATGGTTCTTGGTTTAGATGTTGCAGGGGTAATTGAAGAAGTTTTTAATGATAGCAGTGGTTTTCAAAAGGGTGACCAAGTTATCGCCTTCCCGAAAAACGGTGCTTATGCAGAATTTGTTGTAGCAAAGGAACAACTAGTTTTTAAAATTCCTAGTGGTTTACCAATCGAGAAGGTAGCAGCTGTACCGACTGTTTTATTTTTATCCTATATGTTAACACATCAAATAGCAGCAATTGGTCAGCAAGATGCTGTCTTAATTCATGCTGCTTCTGGTGGGGTAGGGACAATGCTTGTCCAAATGGCAAAAAGGCTTGGAGCTAAACAGATTATAGGTACGGTAAGTAATTTAGAAAAAGCCCCAATCGTTTACCAGCTTGGTGCGGATCATGTACTTACATATGATCAATTTAGTACAAATGTCAATGAACTTACAAAGGGTCGGGGTGTTGATATTGTGTACGATTCCATTGCAGGAGCTATCACCGAGGAGAGTTTAAATTGCTTAGCGCCTTATGGCACTCTTGTCCAATTCGGGAATAGTGGAGGCAGAGCAGGAAATATAAAAACAGCAGATTTACACAGTAGCTGCCGTAATATAAAAGGATTTAGCTTAGGTACGACAAGAGCTTTGAAGCCAGAACTGTTACAACAGGTGGCGCAGGATATTTTCTCTTTAGTAAACGAAGACAGTTTTCAGGTGCCAATTGCAAAAGTATTTGCCTTAGAGGAAATGAAAAAGGCTCATGAATTTATGGAAAGTCGTCAGCATCAAGGAAAAATACTTATTAAAATATAAAGCACAAAAAAGATGACACCCATATTTGGAGTGTCATCTTTTGTCGATCAACAATCTAGTTCAGTAAGTTTTTCATAAATACGTCTTTTACGATAAAGCATAATACCAGTTTCGGCTACATCCTGAATCATGCCTTTATTAGCATAGGCTCCAAAAACCATCCCTGCAATAGGGATCATTTGAAACAGCTTTTTCCAGCCTAGCTGATCACGATATGTGTAAAATACTTCCTGCCATCCTTGAAGCTGAGAAATCATGTTATCTGAAGCCTTTTTTGAGCTATTCATAGTAGAAAGCTCCTGTAAGATTGCTTCTTTACCAACAATATCAGCAGAGGTAAATTGTAGACATTTTACAATAAAAATACGTTCCATTTTATCGTTCGGATCATAGCCATGTATAATTGCTATTTCTTGCAAAGTTTTAAGTGCAGTCCCTAAAATCATTGGAATATCAATAGCTAAAGTAAAGATGCCACCAAAGCCAGTAGAGGCTCCTTGTACAGTAGCAAATTTCACACGTTCATTTTGTAATTTATCACTGAGGGAGATCATGTCCTCTAAAGGAATTTGACCAATATCAGATATAGTTATTATATGCTGTGTGGAAGAATGGTCACGAATTTTTTGTATCATGGCTTGTTCATTGATTAAATACTTTCCACCGGACTGAATATAATTGCCTAGTTCATCTACCAATAAGGCAATTTTATTTTGAAGAAAGGCAGGTGTCATTTTATCTAATAATTTAAATGGTATTCTACCTAATTTCTCCCAAAACCATAAATCTTTTTGATCTTTTTCCCACACCTGAATCTCTTGTAAATGCTGCTCTAATAATTCTCGATTCTCCATTATTGTCTTATCCCCTTATGTGTCCATTTAACTTTAAATACGAAAAAAACTATTTAAAGTTTCGCTTTATTTAAATGAGATTTCGACAAACTAATGAATCACATGCTATTGCCAAACGGATGCAAGGAGTGCAATTCCTTCATTTATTTGCTGAAGTGTCAGTCCACCATACCCTATAATGATCAGTTTTTCATTTGTTCCGTTCTGATAGGAGGTAGAGCATGGATAGACTTGAACCCCTACCTCTTGAGCAAGCTGGATCGCTCTACTCTCGGTAAGATGTTGTGGTAGCTTGATGACTATATGAAGTCCAGATTTTTCACCGATTACTTGAAATTCATTTGAAAAATTTGTAGAGATGGCAGTCAATAATACTTGCAGCTTTTTACGATAGATTGTTCGCATTTTTGCCAAATGCTTATCGAATAGACCTTGTGCAAGAAAGTCTGCTAAGACAAGCTGATCTACTTTGGAGACAACCGATTTTTGCTCAGAATGAAAAGTCATAAACGGCACTACTAGAGACTTTGGAAGGATCATATAACTAATGCGTAATGATGGAAGCAATGTTTTCGAAAATGTTCCGAAATAAATGACACGCTGAAGCTGATCCATTTTTGCTAAAGATGGGATTGGTAGCCCCTTATAACGAAATTCAGAATCATAATCATCTTCAATAATAAGACCCGCGTTCGAGTTAGCCCATTGTAACAATGCCACTCTTCTTTCTATGGTCATAATCATGCCTAATGGAAATTGATGTGCAGGTGTTGTGTATAACATGTGAATCGGTGTTGAAGGGAGTGTAACCCCTGAATAGTCCACAGGAATCGCCTCTGTGGATAATCCACATTGCTGTAAAACGGCACGCACTCTTTTAAATCCTGGCTCCTCTAATCCAACGCGTGTCGCAGACCCAAGAAAATGACAAAGAGCCTGAAGCTGACTTTGTGTACCACTATAAATAAATACCTGTGAAGCATCACAACTAACCCCACGAGAACGCCCTACATAGCGGGCAATCTCTGTGCGTAAAGTTGTCTCTCCCTCCCAAGGGCTTGTTGATAAGTTGTAACTATTAAAATGCTTTTTTATAAGCTTGTGCCAAGCAGCATAGGGAAAAGCCTCGTTGTCCACATGTCCATTTGTAAAATCAAATTGTATATTGTTAGGGATATTAATACTTGGAACAGATACATGCTGGGGTACTTGCTGTAGCCAATCAAATTCAAAGGGCGCAATAAAATAACCAGAACGCTCTTTACTATAAATATAGCCTTCTGCAAGTAACTGTTCATAGGCTTCCTTGATGGTGTGTACACTCACATTCAATGTTAGGGCGAGAGCTCGCTTAGAAGGTAGTTGTTCATGAGCAAGTATTTTTTTAGTGATAATAGCATGCTTTATTTCTTCATAGATTTGAATGTATTTCGCTAGATTGCCTGTAAATATAATGGAAAGCTCCACATGATTGCCTCCTCCTCTGGTATGGTTGATTTTTTAGTAATTGGTTATATATATCATATCAATTTTACCGTTAAATAAGTAAAAAGGAGTGAAGTGTAATGGAATTTATAACATTGGAAAACGAAATGGTTAAACTAAAACCTTTAGAATTAAGCGATTTACCAGGAATTTTAGAGACAGGAAGTTATCCAGAAATTTGGTCCCATATGTCCACAACGATAGAAAAAAAGGAGGATGTGAATAAATTTATGGAAAACGCATTAAAGGCAAAAAACGAAAAAACAGAATTTCCATTTGTAATTGTGGATAAACAATCAGGGGACATTATCGGGTCTACACGTTTTATGGATATTGATGACAAGCATCAGCGATTAGAAATTGGCTATACATGGCTAACACCCGCATACTGGCGTACAGCTATTAATACTAATTGTAAGTACTTGCTATTACGATACTCTTTTGAACATCTTCATTTACAACGTGTACAAATAAAAACAGATCATGATAATATCCGTTCTCAAAAGGCCATTGAGCGAATTGGTGCTACAAAAGAGGGAATATTGCGTAACCATATGATTCGCAAGGATGGGACAACTAGGCATACTGTTATGTATAGCATCACAATAGAAGAATGGCCACAGGTCAAAAAGCATTTAGAAAGGATGTTAGTTCAATTAGGATAGTTGTAGGTATAAAAAGGAATTTATATAATCCATAAAACCTTTTTTTCTTATAAAAAGTGTCAAAAAATAAAGGGGAGGGTAGAGTAGAGTACCGAAAAATTGAAAGAGGGTAATCTACTTGAAACCTAAATACACGTTAAGACAAATTTATGGTGATAATGCTGTGTATACACCAAGAACACCGTATAGTGATAATCCGTGGATGATGGATGATCCTCATAAGCTAGATGCTTTAACCTCAAGAGAAGTTGCTATTGCCGATATCCCCGTGCTAGTACATCGAGCAACACAAACAGAAAAGGCGCAAGAGCTTCATCAATTAGCAGGATTACCATGGGTAGAACAGCCTTATAGTTATGAGACGCAAGAGGAATATCTGGCACAGATCCAAACTTGGTGTAAGGAAGGGAAGACCATTGTATGTCAATATATACATGACCTGGAGCATATGGATCGTCAATGTTATTGGATGGATGCAGAGAAATTTAATGAGTTGAATACAAAAGCTTATATTGATCATTTAATTGATAGCAAATATGTACCAAGTCGTCTAAATGTGGAAACGTATAGACTTTCAGATGCCATTAAAAATTGGCAGCCCCCTGTAGTATTAAAGCCTGGTGATGATTCGCCAACTTCGGGAGGGTATGGCGTTACCATTTGTCATAATAAAGATGAGTTGACGGAGGGTTTACGACAATTTCGCATGACTGGAACTGAAAGTATAATTATTGAGGAGCTTTTACAGACAAAGGACAACTATAGCTGTCAATTTGTTTACTCAGAGGAGCTAGGTATTCAATACTTAGGAGCTTCCCAGCAAATTACGGATGATAAAGGCATTTACGAAGGGAATATCATTGTAGATAAAGTACCCGAAAAAGTAATTGAAGTAGGAAAGCATATTATGGAACGTGGCGTTGAGGAAGGCTTTGTCGGTGTGGCAGGCTTTGATTTGATTGTCACGGAAGCTGGTGATGTTCAAGCAATAGACTTAAATTTCCGCCAAAATGGTTCAACTTCTATGCTGATGTTTCATGATGCTTTAGGAAAGCCCATCAATAAATTTAGCTCCTATTCATCACAAAGCCCACATCAGAATGATCACTTCTATCAAACAATTAAGAAATATATAGAACAGGGTATGCTATTTCCTTTATCTTTCTATGATGGTGATTATTTTGAGGAGCCCGTCCCTTCAAGATTTGTTGGTGTATGGTATGCAGATACGCTAGAAGAAATTGAAAAACGAGAGAAAGAATTATTATCTGAAGAAAAGAATGGTCTTTAATCGACCATTCTTTTTTTATAGAAAATTGCTGCTAAAAACCAAGAAATAAGAGACCAAGCTATAATCGTCACCATAGGAATGATCATATCTGTCATGGAGTACTTTCCTTCTAATGCTTCTGCTAAAAGTAATAATTGAGAGCTTGGTAGCCACTCTGCGATCTTTAGAAAAGGGTAGTTAGATGCTAAAGTCAGTGCAAGTGGACCGAAGGAGAAAATAAAGATAACAGGTAAAACGATAATTGAGCCTTCCATAATAGACTTGGCAAATAGTCCACATATTGTTCCAAGTGCAATATAAAATACAGTAGATAATAATAAGGCTATAGATAAGATAACAAGATTGGCAGGTGTGTACCCAACAAGAAAGATAGAAAGTGCGAGTACAATAACGGTCACGATGAGAACAAATAAACTTTTGCCAATTAGAATATCTCCAAGTGAAGCAGGGGAAAGCATAAGGCTGCGTAATGTATTCTTTTCTTTTTCCTCTGCGATTAAACAGCATTGTATATAAGTTGTTACCATAGAGAACGTTATATTGATGGGTAGGAAATAAGCATTGATAGTAGCTGCTCCTGATTTGTTGTATAAAAATGCCAAAATTAGTGGTAGAAGTATCATTGTTGATACGGCATAGTTACGAGAAAACTCTTTATAATCTTTCACTAATATAGCTTGAATGCGTGTCATTGAAATGTTCATACTAAATCACTCCCTGTTATTTGCATAAAAATATCACCCAATGTTGGCTCATTTGTATTAATTCTTGTCACTTCATTGGAATGCATCCATTGATACAGTTTTTCTGCATCTTGTGCACCATTTTGTATAATTTCTTGCATACCATTTTTGAGTTCAACCGTTATGGAATCAGTACCAAATTCCTTTTTTAAGTCCTTTGGTGCACCTATTGCTCGGATTTTCCCCCTATGAAGGAATGCTACACGGTCACAAAGTATCTCTGCTTCGCTCATATCATGAGTAGTTAAAAATATCGTCGTACCCAAGTCATTTAATCTTCGTAAGCCATTATAAATATGCTGCGTATTCACAGGGTCCAAAGCAGAAGTAGGCTCATCTAAAAATAATAGTTCGGGCTTGTGCATAATGGCACGTGCAAGTGTAACACGTTGAATCATTCCTTTGGAAAGCTGACTGATCTTCTTTTTACGTTCTGCATATAAATTGACAAATTCTAAAGCTTCTTTTACAGCAGAATGAGATAGTTGATATAAATTACTATAAAGTAATAAATTCTCTTCAATAGATAGTCTTGTATACAAGCCACTATTATCTGTTAAAATTCCAAAACGTTTACGATTTTGACTTTGCTTCATTATAGATGCTGGTTGCCCAAATAACAGAACCTTGCCTGCTGATTTATCTGTTTGTGCTGTTAATATTTTAATAGTAGTTGTTTTACCAGAACCACTTGGCCCTAAAAAGCCGAATATTTCCCCCTTTTTAATGGTAAAAGAAACATCTTGTAATGCTGTTTCATTATTAAATGTTTTTTTCAAGTTTTGCACTTCAATCACTGCATTCATGTATAAACCTCCTGTTTGTTGTTGATGTCTACACTATAAACAACAAGTAAAAGGGGTACAGTAAAAATGGGGTGAATGGCAGAAAAAAAAGCATGGGAAGAACATTATTGAAGGTGACAGGAGTCGTTTATTTCCTGGGAAATCTACTAAATTCCGAGTATTTCCTTTAAAGTCGCAAGTTTATTTTTCGACAGTGGAACAACTGTCTTTTCTGTACTGTTGAGTGCTAAGCTATAGCTATTGCGTGTCCAAGTAATAATCTCTCGAACTTTTTGTAGATTAACAATATAAGAACGGTGACTTCTAAAAAAGCCGAATGGTGTCAATTTTTGCTCCAGATCGTTTAGTGATAGAGTACATGGATAGGCTTCACCAGCTACATAAATGGACACTTCTCCTTCAACGCTTTCGATATAATCTATTTCCGGTGGATTAAATAAAATAATTTTATCATTTTTCTTTGTTGGGATTTTATCTAGTCGAATGGGTGCATCTTCAAGAGGCTTTGGAGCTTGCTCAAGGCTACCCTCTTTTACGTCTAAAGTATGTAAGTCTACCCCATCTAATCGATATATAGAGGTACCTGCAACCATTAAATCTTCAAGATTATTGGATAATAAAATAATAATTTTATGCTCTTTTGAGAGAATTTTTAATAATTGTTGGATAGTTTGCTTCGAATATTCATCTATATTTTGAAAGGGTTCTTCTATAATTTGAATAGATGTCGGATGTAGGTACATATTCAATAGCTTTAATCGCTGTTTTTCACTATTAGAAAGCTTACTAATTCTATTGTTTTTTTGTTCAGTAAGCTTAAAAAGCTTCAATATATTCTCTGTTTCATTAGTTGGGCGGTTAAAAAGCTTTAAAATGAATTGGATATACTCGCGAGCTGTTAGTCGCTCATATAATGAACTTTCACGAAAAGAAGTATACGTATCATCTCGTTTCATAAACCATTGCATTAATGTATGTATTTTGGAAACATCTGTATAGATGCCTATAATCATGCCAGGTTGTAGAGAAAGATGAAAGCTTGGATAAATAACATTGCCTGCTTCAATATATGGATCAACCTGAATATCAATATTTTGTTCCACGTTTATTCCTCCTATAGCTTGCTAGCTTGTAAAAAGTATTTGATGTTGTTGAGTGCTTGTGAGTGGCTTATCTGACAGTAGTTTGAGTTAGAGTCATCCATAAAGCCATGTAAGCCTTGATATTGTTTGATCTGAACATTCGGTATGCTTGCAAGTGTATCCTTCAATGATTGAACATCAAAGCTATCCTCATGGCTAGGTAAAACAACCAAAGTTGGGCAAGATGGAATGTTATCAAGATATTGGCGGATTCGGGAGCCATACACACAAATGACACGATGTAGAGGGAGGGTAGTTAATCTCCAGGCTAAAGTTGCTCCTACACTATATCCAATTAATATTACCTCATTGTAATTTTCACATGCCTCCAATAATTTTTGTGAAAGCAACTCAAGAGGAGCATCAAAGCCAACTGTCTGTAAGAAAAAGTCATAGGCTTGTTTTTCCTGCTCATATGGAAAGGAAAGTCCTTCTGGATAAAGTGAAATAAGGGAAACAGCAGTGTCCTCATCGCCGTATACTTGTATTTGTTCTTCAATAAAAGGATTAACTCCATAGATTTCATGTAAGATAAAAATTTTTCTTTTCATTGTGTCCTCTAATACCTTTTTTCCAATAGTGTATCAAAAAGTAAGTAAAACGTATAATCTGCTTTTAGAATGAACAGTGAAAAGCATAATGATGAATATTTTTTTGCACAAATACATAAGATTATTTTTCAGTATTTTTTATACTAATTACATAAATGAAAATGTTAATAAATGGTGACCAAATCTGTTAGTAATATCTCGATTTGGTATAATTTTATTTGATAATGATTATCATTATCGTATAATGGGGTTAAGGAGGATTTTCCAAAGCAATATTTACAATTAGACATTTACGATTGAGCTGTCATGTAGTACGAGTTAGTCCAATTGTTGAGATAGTAATGACCAAATGAAAGGTGTGTTAGGAATTGTTAGAACAAGAATTGTATGATGTAACCATTATTGGTGGGGGGCCAGCCGGTTTATATTCCAGCTTTTATTGTGGTTTACGTGAAATGAAAACCAAGCTAATTGAATCACAACCACAGCTAGGCGGTAAAATTCATGTTTATCCAGAGAAAATGATTTGGGATGTTGGAGGTGTAACGCCTATTTCAGGGGGACAACTAATTAAACAATTAGTTGAGCAAGCCTTAACCTTTAATCCTTCTATTTATACAAATGAAAAAGTGCTGTCCATTGCTAAAAATGAAGATGGAATTTTTGTCATCGCAGCAGAGTCAGGGAATATTCATTACTCCAAAACAGTTATCGTTGCTATTGGTGGTGGCATTCTAAACCCTCAAAAAATTGAAATTGAGGGGGCTGAACGCTTTGAAGTATCTAATTTAAATTACACAATTAAATCCTATGAAAAATTTAAAGATAAAACAGTTATTATTTCTGGTGGTGGTAACACAGCGGTAGACTGGGCATTAGAATTAATGGAGGTAGCATCCAAGGTCTATTTAACTTATCGAAAAGATACATTGTCTGCACATGAGGCTCAAATTACAGAGCTTGCAAATAGTTCGATCGAATGCCATTTCAATTCTGAAATAACTAAGCTGATGGCAGACGATCAAGCAGGAATGATTAAAGCTATTGCTTTAACAAATCATGAAACAGGAACTGTAACAGAAATTCCTATTGATGAAGTGGTTATTAGTCATGGGTATGTGCGTGATAAAGAATTGTTAGATAATAGTCCATTAGCCATTGAGCGCAAAAATGATTATTTTATCGCTGGTACGATTAATAGTGAATCATCGATCCCAGGCCTTTATGCTGCGGGTGATATTTTGAGCCATGATGGTAAAATTCATTTAATTGCAGCAGCCTTTCATGATGCACTTCATGCAGTGAATAGTGCGAAGAAGTATATTCAACCTGATGCTTCTGAGGGAGGTATTGTTTCCTCACATAATGACATTTTCAAACAACGTAATCGTAAGCTATTACAGGAAAGTTTAAAATAATCAATTTTAGGAGCACTAATATATTGTTGGTGTTCCTTTCTTTTTGTCTTGATGTATATATTTTAGAAGAAATACTTCTAATGGACTGTCCATATAAAAAAGTAAACATATCGCTGTTTATGGAGTATATATAAGAAAATTACACAGAGAATATGATTGTCATGGATATCGCGAAACATTTTAATAAAGAACCTATCGATTTGAGAAAAAATGAGTGTTCGTCAAATGCTTATCTCACGGATGTGACTACTCAAAAATCTAAAATATACCTGAGAAACTCTCATTTATCCATTAAAGAGTTTGCTAAAAAAATCTCCAAGACAATTCCGTAAATATATGAATTATCAAATACCTAATGAAAAATAACTTTCATTAGGTGTTTTTCATCTAGAAAGAACATAGCTTTTCCTTTTTTGGACACCCTAAACTAGAAAAAATGACATGGAGTGATGATCATGAAAATAGAAAGGTCGTCCGAGTGGGAAGAGGGCTTTATCGATCGATTAAATCATCTTGAAAAATGGGATAGCTGGACATTGTACAAGATGAACTATGATATTGTGAAAATGAAACTAATTCCTGATTTTACAGGATTGCAGGCTACAAAGTATTTACCTAATTTACAACCTTTGAGACACCAGTTAGAAGCAGCCGAAACAGTTATTGAACGTATGAATGGGAAAGCTATTTTAGCTGATGAGGTGGGGCTAGGTAAAACAATTGAAGCGGGCTTAATCTTAAAGGAATACCTTATTCGAGGGCTTGTGAAGAGAGCATTAATTTTGGCACCTGCTTCTTTAATTAATCAGTGGATTGAAGAGTTAAACATAAAATTTCATATTCCTGCCGTTGCATATAAAAAAAATTGCCCGATAGAGCGCTATGATGTCCTCATTATGAGTATGGATACGGCAAAAAAGAGTCCGCATAGAGAGCGCATTTATGAGCAGGATTATGACATGATAATTATTGATGAGGCACATAAATTAAAAAATAATAAAACACAAATTTACGAGTTTGTACAAGGCTTAAAGAAAAAGTTCTGCTTATTATTAACTGCCACACCTATTCAAAATGATATCTTTGAATTGTATTATTTAATCTCCTTATTAAAGCCTGGACATCTAGGTAACTATGACGCCTTCCAATCGGCTTTTTCTGCTAGCAAGCATGATTTAGAGCATGATGATTATTTAAAAGAGTTGGTTAATCAGGTAATGGTCAGAAATCGTAGGGAAGATACGGGGATTGATTGGACAAATCGTCGTGTTCAAATTGTGCCGATTACATTTACGAACGAAGAAAGAGAAGTTTACGAAATGCTTGGCAACCTTCAAAACACAGGGTCATTTTCATTAATTACGTTGCAAAAAGAAATGTGTAGTAGCAAGGAAGCTACAGCCTTAACATTAACGAATATGCTAGAGGATCATGTGCAACCACACGAAATTGAAGCGATTATTACTAAATTAATGACCTTGGAAGTGAATTCAAAGGCGGAAAAGACATTGGAAATTGTTAAGCAAGCGAATGACAAGGTTATTATTTTTACAGAATATCGTGCTACGCAAATATATTTGCAATGGTACTTACATTCTAATGGCATATCAAGTGTGCTGTTTAATGGGAAATTTAATAAAAGTAAACGAGATTATATGAAGCACCTATTTAAAGAAAGAGCCCAGGTGCTCATCGCTACCGAGGCAGGAGGAGAGGGGATAAACCTTCAATTTTGTCATCATGTAATCAACTATGATTTACCTTGGAATCCAATGAAGCTAGAGCAACGTATTGGCCGTGTCCATCGTTTGGGACAGGAGCATGATGTCCATATTTATAACCTTGCCATTGAACATACAATTGAAGAGAAAATCTTGGAATTGCTTCATACAAAGATTGATGTGTTCGAGAAGGTGGTTGGCGATTTAGATGCTATTTTAACAAACTTTAAAGAATCTGTATAAGGGTAGGGAGGTGCAGCTATGTATCCGCAGCAAGTTCACCACTATTTAAAGGAATTTTTTATGGAGAATGACTGTGCAATTTTAGGAGAAGAGAATCATTATCTAACCGTTCAATTAACGATAGACATAGATAAAAGAATTATGAATAGGCCATTTTATTGGCAATATGTTGAAGCAACAAATAGTGAACCAAACCCAGCGCAAGTAACCTTCATTACAAATCAAACGGCAATGGTTGGTAACCTATTTGGGGAAGCTATTCATTACGGCTCACCACGTTTAAATCAGATATTTTTAGCTACAAGAGAACTAGGAGCCTATGTTCAATTGTTTGAAAAAGTGGATCGTGATATGGGGCAGGTTATTTTAACGCCCTGGTTAGGTGTTAACTTTAAAGTTTCGTATTGCTGTGATCGTACAAAAGAAATGCTTTACTCATTTGGCATTAATTTATTGACTGGCGTCATCAAGGAGGATTTTCATGAAACGATTTGTTCTTGGGACTTTAACATAGAACCTGAAGAAAATGTATTTCATGTGCAATATATTATTAAGCCTGCCAGAGCACTGGAAAGATTGAAAGCTACAATTGAGTCAATTATTGAGCAGGATGATCATTCTTGGGCAATGGAAGCACAAAAACGATGGCAACGTGATCAACGTGTATTAGATTATTTTTATGAGGATATAGAGGAAAAACCAGAGTGTTATGAAATTGAAAGAAAAGCATTGGAGGAGCAATATGAAGCAAAAATTAAAATAGAAGTCATTAATGGGGGATTATTTTATCTCTTTTAAATGAGGAGCTGTCTGACAAAGGGACAGCTCTTTTTTGCTTTAATGATCTTCAACCATGCTTTGAAGCTGAGCCAATTTATTATCCCAAAATAAATGAAAGTATTGGAGCCAATCTTCAATCTCCTTTAAACGCTCACTATGCAGCGTATAGATTTTTTCACGACCTTTTTTTTGAGCAGAGATTAGCTCCGCCTGTTCCAATATTTTTAAATGCTTTACAACAGCCGTTCGACTAATTGTAAAATGCTCAGTAATATTGGAAATAGGTCTGTCGCTTGCTGCAAGGAGCTGTAAAACACTTCTTCTTGTGGGATCAGCGATTGCTTGAAAAACATCATACTTTATGGCTGCTTCAGTCATTAGAATTCAGCAGCCTCTTTTAATTTATGATTAATAATCATTGTCCATCCGTTATCCATATTAGTACGTACGGCTTCAGTAGCAGTGTTTGCTTTAGGAATAATATGTGAAGCTTCCTTCCAGCCACCATGTGTTAAAGTAAATTCAGTAAGCTTGCCTACTTCTTTTAACTCAAAAGTTACGAACCAGCCATCTTGATCCCAAGCAAATCGTAGAAAGTGCGGTGCATCTACACGTTCTACTTTACAGGGTGATGGGCCGAACGGTGATTGAATAGTGAATTCGTACCCTTCGATAGGTTGAAAATCATTTGGCATAAACCAAGAAGCTATTTTGTCAGCTGTTGCGACAGTCTCCCAAACTTTTTCGATAGGGGCATTCAATGTAATTGTTTTGACAATATCCTGTAATTTTTCAGTCATGTTCCAATACTCCTCTTTGATTGATGAATGATACCTCTGTGTAATGATATTCAACGTTATTAAGTCCACAGCCAGAGGAATCTGTATAAAATATAACCGTAAGGTGTTATGAATATATAACACCTTATGGTTATATGTCAACGGAAAAATTTCGTATCTTTCTGTTGGTCTTGGCGTATGTTACAATTACTTTTATAATTTTCTGACAGAAAGGGTGGCGTAATATGGTCAATATATCTGTATTCTTAGTTATGTGCATTTTACTTATTATTTTACCTGGCCCTGATACAGCGATTGCAACAAAAAACACACTGACTGTAAGTAGAAAGGGCGGTTTACAAACAATCATTGGTTCTTGTTGCGGTTTATTAATTCATACTTGTGCGGCTGTTATTGGCCTTTCGGCGATCATTGTGAAATCTGCCTATATATTTGCTGTTTTAAAATATGTTGGTGCGGTTTATTTATGTTATTTAGGAATCAAGACCTTGTGGACACTGCGAACAATTCGAACACAATCTCCAGTTGTACAAGATGAAGCAAGTATAGAACACAAATATTCTCAACAATCCTGCTTTAAACAAGGGTTTCTCACAAATGTGACAAATCCAAAGGTCGCAGTATTTTTCCTAACATTTCTCCCTCAATTTGTAGTTGGAAATAGTGGAACATTTTTTCCTTTTTTAATAATGGGTCTCATTTATACAGCATTAACAATGCTATGGTTTATTTTCTACGTGTACCTTTTAGATCGAATTAGTGCATTTATGAAAAAACCATCAACTAAGGCAGTAATTGAAGGATTAACTGGTGCAATATTAATTGCGTTTGGCATTAAATTAGCATTAGAAAAAGCGCACTAAAAAATACACCACTATAAAGGGTGCTGCACCCCAAAAGTTAGAGTAATAAATCTAATTTTTGGGGTGTTTTTGTATGGCGAAATATAGCCAAGGTTTTAAATTAAAGATCGTTAATGAGTATTTAAAAGGGAATCTGGGCTACCTAT
>NZ_JAENHX010000017.1:0-31786 GCF_016757845.1 Lysinibacillus sp. HST-98 | reverse complement strand
TGTTCGCTCGACTTGCATGTATTAGGCACGCCGCCAGCGTTCGTCCTGAGCCAGGATCAAACTCTCCATAAAAGAAATTTGATTAGCTCAAATTGTTTTGCTGGCATCATGTTTGATGTCCAAAATTGTGTTTCGTTCACTAGTAAAACTAGCTACTTAAAACTTTATTGATTACGTTTTGCTTGTTCAGTTTTCAAGGTTCATTTTGTTTACTGCCGTTTCAGCAGCAACTCTTATATAATATCATGCGCTGCACACCGTGTCAACAATAATTTTAAAATTATTTTTTCGTTTCAATCAGTTGTATTAGCGACTTATATAAATATACCATAATCTTTTTATATTGCAAGCCTTTTATAAAATAAATATTAAAGCTGTTATTCCTAAGACACCAGGAATACCTAAAACAGCAATTGTTAAGACCGAAAACAGATTGATTGGCACATTATATCCTATATAACCAATACCTAAATGGATTACGAATAATAGTAGAAAAGCAAATGCAAATCTAAACCAAAACACCGATAATCCTTCTAAGATTTTACCCATTTTAGCATGTCTTATTATTACATAAAGAAAAAGAAGCCCGACAGGAATACAAATACTCATAATTACTAACTCAGACATATAGTTGCCCCCTCAATTAAATAATTATGAAAGTTTATGTTTCCTGTTTTGCTTCTATGAATATTTTACAAAGAACTATTTTATTAATACCTTACGAATTCTGGCTTCCTTAAACAAATAGAAATGAATACTTTCGGCTGTTTTGCGTTGAGCAATTACACCTAGGTCATAATCATCCATTAATTCTTCTATTATCTTTGCCTGTTGTAAATCCTCTTTTGTTTCTTTAATCAGATTCACAAGCTTATCATCAAATTCCTTTTTTAATTTCCCTTTACTACGGAAGAACATACTAATCCCTCACTCATAACTCGCGTCGGCCTTCCATTGCCTTAGACAGCGTAACCTCATCTGCATATTCTAGATCTCCACCTACTGGCAATCCATGAGCAATACGAGTTGTACGAATGCCTGACGGTTTGACAAGGCGAGAAATATACATAGCGGTTGCCTCACCCTCGATTGTTGAATTTGTAGCTAAAATAAGTTCTTGGACACTTTCATCTTGCAAGCGCACTAGCAAAGAAGCAACATTAATATCTTCTGGACCAATACCATCCATTGGTGAAATTGCTCCTTGAAGTACATGGTACATACCGTTGTAGTCACGCATTTTTTCCATTGCAATCACATCTTTTGTATCTTGTACAACACAAATAATAGAATGATCTCGTTGCTTATCTGTACATATGTGACATGGATCTACATCTGTTATATTGCCACAAACAGAACAGTAGCTTAGGTTTCGTTTAGCATCAATCAGTGCTTTAGAGAAAGATAATACATCATCTTCCTTCATTGTTAACACAAAAAACGCCAGACGAGCCGCAGTTTTCGGCCCGATACCTGGCAATTTCATAAAACTATCGATCAATTTAGATATTGGTTCTGGGTAGTACATATGAATACCTCCTAGAACGGAAGGTTTAAGCCTTGCGTGAATTTACCCATAGTTGAGTTTGTTTTTTCTTCTACTTTTTTCAACGCTTCATTTGTTGCAATAACAATTAGGTCTTGTAGCATTTCGATATCTTCTGGGTCTACTACAGATTCATCTAGATTTACTGAAACTACTTCACGCTGACCAGAAACTGTTACTTTCACCATACCGCCGCCTGCAACACCTTCAAATTGCTCAGCATTTAGAGCTTCTTGAGCCTCCATCATTTCCTTTTGCATTTTTTGCATTTTTTTCATCATACCTTGCATATTTCCCATTCCACGCATAAATGTTTCCTCCTAAAAATTTAATCTTCAATAATTTCAACAAAATCTTTACCAAAGAGCTTTTCAGCCTCTGTCACAAGTGGATCTTGTGAAGCAAGAGGTTGGGCATCATCGATAAATGGTTCTTCTGGCATTTCTGCCGGTGGTGGCTCTAATAATTCTTCTCCATGCTCTGATTCAGTCTGTGATTTCTTTTGCTGCAGACCATGATCACGAATAAACTCTTCACGCATTTTTAACCATGATTCTTCTGGTATACATAGCATTTCGTACATTGTACCAGTTTGCCCTGCAATTAATTGTGTAAAGTGAGCCTTTAAAGACTGGTTGTCGGCAACCATCTGACAATGAATATCATACTTGAATTTTAACACAAAAGCACTTGAAGATGCCGCAACAGGTTCGGCTTCTGCCAAAAGAGCAGATTGTGATTTTTGCATTTGACTTAAGGCTTGTGCCCAAATGGACTTAATACGTTGCACATCTTGCTTTGTGGCATCTTTCAGCACTTCCTGAATACGACCTGTAGGTGCTTTATAACCATTCGGACTTTTAGCTCGAGGCCGTTGCTCTTTTTGTGCTGTCGACGTCGTTTGCATAGGTGTCCCCGTTTGCAGTTGTAAGGATAGTTGCTGAACCAGCTGTTCAAGAGCTACAATTTTTTGAGTGAGATCAGGGTTTTCTCCCATTTCATTTGTAGTCACCGTCTGATGGGCTATCCCTCCTGAAAACTGTACCATTTTAAGCAAAGCCGTCTCTAAATAAATTTTAGTATGGTGAGAGAAACGCATCTCTTGCTGTGTCTTTGCAAGTATATCAATATACCCATAAAGCATATTTGGTGCAAATTCGTGTGCTAAAGTGAATACACGTTCCTCAGGAGATACAAGCTCTAAAAGTTCAGCTAAATCATCACTTGTTTGAAGTAATAATAAATCGCGGAAAAATGTAATTAAATCTTCTGAGAGCCGCAAAGGGTCCTTACCGTCAGCTATTAGTTGCTCTAAAAGGGCAAGCATTTGCGCAACATCTTTTACTTTGAGTGCCTCTGCTAGATCATAAAAAATATCCTGACTAATAGAACCTGTCACTAATAACGTATCCTCAAGTTTTAATTTTTCGCCGCTAAAAGACACAACTTGGTCCAATAAGCTTAAAGCATCACGCATTCCCCCTGCGGCTGATTGTGCAATCACCTTTAAACCTTGTTCTTCATATGGTAAGTCAATATCTTCTAAAACAACCTTCATACGTTCAATAATATCATTAGTAGAAAGTCGTTTAAAATCAAAGCGCTGACAACGAGAAATGATCGTAGCAGGCAATTTATGAGGCTCTGTAGTTGCTAAAATAAACACAGCATGAGGAGGTGGTTCTTCCAACGTTTTTAAAAGAGCGTTAAAAGCGCTTGTAGAAAGCATATGCACTTCGTCTATGATGTACACCTTATATCTACTGCTTGCGGGAGCAAAACGAACCTTTTCTATGATATCCCTAATCTCTTCAACACGTGAATTTGAGGCTGCATCAAATTCAATAACATCTGGATGTGAACCATCTGTAATACTTATGCATGTAGCACATTCATTACACGGCTCTTTCGACGGTGCATGTTCACAATTCAAGGCCTTCGCAAAGATTTTAGCAGTACTTGTTTTCCCTGTACCACGGGGCCCAGAAAACAAGTAAGCGTGTGTTGTTTTATTTGCTAGGAGAGCATTTTGTAGCGTTCTTTTGACATGTGTTTGACCAGACATTTCTCGAAAAGATTGCGGTCGATACACACGGTAAAATGCTTGATACGTCACTGATTTCCTCTCTCCTTCTCCATTTAATTGAATACTTTTATTATAGCATTTGCTGCATTATATAGAAAATGAAGTTGCTAAATTTAAAATAAAAAAGCATCCGCCTATAATAGACGGATGCTTTGAATTGGCAATTTAATGCCGTGCACCTTTCCTTGACAGCCGCACATAAGCGTTACTCTTGTCGTTAGCTCAGATTAGGCAACCCCGCGGCACATGAATAAGACCACTTAATGCTGCTTCCTTCCGGACCTGACATGGTTCATGGGTATCCATTGCGCAGGACCCAATCGTCAACACTACGTGCAAAAGGCAGACCAAACAATACGGACAGCCTCGAAAAAGGAATTCAGTCTCGCTAGAGCGGATTGCGAGTTACAGGACACCGCTACCTTCCCACCTAGCACGGCAATAACTAGTATACTGACTGTTTGTATAAAATGCAACTTAATGCACAAATTATTTATTTCTAAGTGACGATTTAAACAATATATATTTTTTTAAAAATTATCTTGACGTTCGTTTCTAGTTATGATAAATTTATTTTTGTCGATAAGACAGTAAAGCAATATAACATGGAGGTATACCCAAGTCTGGCTGAAGGGATCGGTCTTGAAAACCGACAGGCGGGTAACACCGCGCGGGGGTTCGAATCCCTCTACCTCCTCCAGTTTTAAATTTCCGACTACGAATGTAGCCGTTTTTTTTTGCCTAAATTGTATGTATTACTTGTTAGATACCACTTCCGCCTCGGTTGTGGTATTTTTTATTATATCAATGATGGGAGGTTGTTGAATTGCAATCGAAATTACTTATGACACGTGCTTCCCTTACTTGGATTTTCATTATTGCTGTTATGACTGCAATAGGTAGTGAAATTAAAATTATGCCTTTTGCTAATACAACATTCCGTTTTGGTTTAGGAACAATTGTCTTCTTTTTATGCACATTAATTAAACCTACACCAATTATTTTAGCTGGTGTAGCTACCAGTATTGTGACAACTATTTTTCGGGTTATTAATTCGACATTACACGATGTTCCGATTGCCGAGAGTATATTTAACCATTTACCAGCCGGTTTATTTTATGTATTGTTTGCAGTATGCCTGCAAGTTTTAGATATTCAACAATACAGAGAAAAACCACTAAAACTTGGTTTACTCGTTGCTTTTAGTGAGGTCATCAGTAATTTAGCTGAACAAATTTTCCGCTTTTTTGTCCAAACATATACTTTTTTATTTCTCCATGATCTCTTGATCCTATTAGCAGTAGCATTATTACGAAGCTTTTTTGTAGTAGGGATTTATAGCTCTATTTTGGTAGCGGAACAAAAAAAACGGGTACAAGAAATGCTGAATATTGGATCTGACCTCTATGTGGAGACACTATATTTAAAAAAATCAATGAATCATATTGAAACAATTACAGGTAGTGGTTATGAATTATATCGTCAGTTAAAGACGCTAGGTTTTCGAGCCGAGAGTTTACAAGCACTTCATATTGCCCAGGAAATCCATGAAGTGAAAAAGGATTCTCAACGGATATATGCTGGGATTTCAAAGATTGTCGGTGAAAAGAGCTTTGGCCCTTTCGTATTATCTGAATTATTGCATTATATTGAAGAAGGTAATAGGAAGTATGCAGAATTACTCGGTAAGGAAATACAATTTAATACATGTATAGACTTCGATTTTCAAACGAAAGATCATATTGCATTGCTTGCTCTATTAAATAATTTATCAGCCAATGCTGTTGAGGCTATTGAAAAGCAAGGGATCATTTCTATTGCTATTGAGCGCCAAGAGGATAATACTGTAATAACAGTATGTGATAATGGACAAGGGATTTCACAAGCAGATATTTCTGTTATTTTTGAACCTGGATACACCACTAAATTCAATGTTGATGGTGTTGCAGCAACTGGCATTGGGCTTTCACATGTTGCTGAACTAGTAGAAAAATTAAAAGGCTCAATAACCGTTGAATCAAACAATCAATACACAACGTTTAAAATCATAATTCCTACGCAAACTATTCAAACGGGAGAGACTTAAATGAGGTATTTTATTGTAGATGATGATCGTGCAAGTCGTGTTATGTTAAAGCAAATTATTGAAGATAGCGGGTTAGGAACAGTTATTGGTGAGGCTCGAAATGGTGAAGATGCCATTCCACAAATTTTAATGACACAGCCAGAGTTTGTACTTATTGATTTACTGATGCCTAAGCTTGATGGTATCGCAACTGTGGAACAACTTATGCAAAATCGTTTCGAGGGACAATTTATTATGATTTCACAGGTAGTGAATAAGGACATGGTTGGCGAAGCATATGAGCAAGGAATTGATTTCTTCATTCATAAACCAATCAATCGTATTGAAGTTGAAAATGTTTTAAAAAAAACAACTGAACAATTTCGACTTAAAAATTCACTATTAGTGATACGTCAATCACTTACAAACATTGAGTTAAGTGAACAAAAGACTCATAAAGCTACATCACGAGACCATATTCAATCTATTTTGAATGATATGGGGATTGTCGGCGAAATTGGTAGTGAGGATATCATTGCCATTATAGAAACATTACTTGCCCACCAGCACAAGATTGCACCCCTTCCTCCATTAAAGGAGCTTTATGAAGAAATTGCAGCTGTGACCAAGGCTACGCCAGATGAAATTTTAAAAGAGAGTAAGGCCATCGAGCAGCGTGTGCGTCGTACAATATTAGCTGCCATGATTAATCTTGCTAATTTAGGGGTTGTTGATTACACAAACTCAGAATTCGAGTACTATGCTCCTCGTTATTTTGATTTTAAAGAAATTCGTCAGCTCATGACACAGATTGAAGATCACGATAATCGTAAAGCAAAGGTAAATATTAAGAAGTTTATTCAAGTGTTATATTCAGACATTTTAACAAAAGTAAATTAATTTTCTCGGATTTTGTCGGATTCCATAAGTCCTCCGTATTATTAAAGTAAGGCGTGTCCTAAAAATTTAATATTAGGGGAGGTACAAAGGATTTGAAAAAGAAATTTAAAGTCAGTTTAGCCGCTCAGATTTTAATCGGTTTGATTTTAGGGATCATTGTTGGTGGTATCTTTTACGGAAACCCCAAAATTGAGACATATCTACAACCATTAGGGGATATATTTTTACATCTTATTAAGATGATTGTTGTACCGATTATTATTTCGACATTAATCGTTGGTGTTGCTGGTACTGGAGATATGAAGCAACTTGGACGATTAGGCGGGAAATCAATAATTTACTTTGAGATTATTACTACAGTTGCAATCGTAGTTGGATTACTTTCTGCAAACATTTTCCAACCTGGTGCAGGTATTAACATGAATGAATTATCTCAAGGGGATATTTCGAAGTATGTATCAACAACTGAGGAAGTACAGCATGAAGGACCATTTGATATCATTGTAGGCATTGTCCCAACAAATATTATTCAGTCAATGGCTGAAGGTAATATGCTAGCAATTATCTTCTTCTCAGTTATTTTCGGTTTAGGGGTTGCTGCAGTAGGTGATCGAGGGAAACCAGTCTTAGACTTCTTCCAAGGGGTAGCAGATGCTATGTTCTGGGTAACAAACCTCGTAATGAAATTCGCTCCACTAGGGGTATTTGGTTTAATTGGTGTAACCGTTTCCAAATATGGGTTTGCTTCACTGGTTCCACTTGCCAAATTGGCAATTCTTGTTTATGCAACAATGCTATTCTTTATCTTTATCGTTCTTGGACTTGTGGCAAAATTCGCAGGAATCAGCATCTTCTATTTAATTAAAGTATTAAAAGATGAGCTAATTTTAGCCTTCTCAACAGCAAGTTCTGAAGCTGTATTACCACGTGTTATGATGAAAATGGAGAAATTAGGGGCGCCAAAGGATATTGTATCTTTTGTTATACCGACCGGTTACTCCTTTAACTTAGATGGGTCAACACTATATCAAGCCATTGCAGCATTATTTATTGCTCAAATGTACGGTATTCACCTAAGCATTGGTGAACAAATTACGTTAATGCTTGTATTAATGGTTACATCTAAAGGTATTGCAGGTGTTCCAGGGGTATCATTCGTAGTACTTCTAGCAACTTTAGGTACTGTAGGTATTCCACTTGAGGGACTAGCCTTCATTGCTGGTATTGACCGTATTCTTGATATGGGACGTACAGTTGTTAACGTAATTGGTAACTCATTAGCGTCATTAGTAATGGCTAAGTGGGAAGGCCGTTTCGATCGAGAAAAGATGAAAAATTACTTTAATGATAATGAAAATCTAGCGTAATTTAAAAAAATCCTCACGATGTTGGATGGCATCGTGAGGGTTTTTTTATTTTGCTAACACTTTATCTAAATAAGCGATAATTGATTCTTTTCCATTGGCATGTGCTTCTTGAGCGCGCTTTTCATCTTTTTCAAGCTTAGCCTCTGCTGCTACAACAATTTTTTCAGCATCTTGTTGTGGCACAACAATTACACCATCCACATCCCCAATAATATAATCACCAGGATGAACCGTAACTCCTCCAATGGCGATCGGTACATTTACTTGTCCACCGCCGTTTTTATTGCCTGCTGCTACAGTAGTGCCTAACGAAAATACAGGGAAATTTAATTCACGAATTGCTGCAATATCGCGGATTACGCCGTCCACAACAAAACCCTGTACACCTATCCCTTTTGCTAAGGAGATTACAAAATCTCCAGCAACAGCTCGGTTTGTATTTCCTTTTGCATCAATGACTAAAATATCCCCTTCATTTGCAGCCCTAATCGCTTCCAAAACTGCCCCATTTTCACCATCTGGTAAACGTACAGTTACAGCTCGCCCAGCAACTTTAAAATGGTCTGCTAACGGCTTAATATCACTTCGCACATTAGTATGTCCGCCTGTTGCATCTGAAATAGCTGTTGTTGGTAAATGCTGAAAGCTTACTTCCATTTTTGTCATACATAACACCCCTATTATGATTAATGACTTACACTAGTATTGTAAATAAAAAATATATCCTATTTCAATATATCTCGAAAATAGTAGTCATTAGTAGAATTAAATAATTTCAATAAATTGCTTTGATTGCTCGTCTAAGGCTTCAGCAGCAGACGCTATTTCACTAAAGTCTTTCGCTGTGACAGTAATTTGTTCATTTGTTTTATCTATTTTTTCTGCTATTTTTGTAATACTATCAGTCACCTGACCAATTTCTCGCTCAATGCCCTCCACATTATCCTTCACTTCTGAAATAGATTGTTCAACTCTTACAGAAAGCTTACGTACCTCTTTCGCTACTACGTCAAAACCTCTACCATATTCTCCAGCCCTAGCGGCTTCAATAGCTGCATTTAATGCCAATAAATTAGTTTGTGAGGCAATTTCTTGTATAGTCTTGACAATTCCCTTAATAGAATCTGCTTGTTTCTGAAGTTGCACAAGATTACTTACATTTTCATTTGATTCCTTTGAAACTACTTTAATGGTTTCTAGTAGATCTTGGCTATTTTGAATGCCCGCCTCTGAACGCTGGTAAAGCTTATTAGACATGCCCTTCAACTTGTCAGCAACACTAACAATCTCATGTTGCCGTTCAGTGATATTGGTAGCTATTTTGGATACACCTATTACTTTTCTTGCATTATTTGCGAAGACAGGCATATATGTTGCTTCCAGCCAAATTATATTACCTCTAGCATCAATTCTTTCTATTTTGTCCTGATAGCTGTTTCCTGCCGTTAGGTTGCGCCAAAATTTATCGTACTCCATACTATTAATGAAATCAGGCAAACAAAAGTCTTGATGATGTTTTCCTAGCATTTCCTGCACTGTATAGCCTAATGTTTGAGCAAATAGTTCATTGACATACGCTACTCTTCTATCCATATCGAAGCGGATAATGGCTATATTGCGTTCAATAGCCTGTACTACTAAATCATCGGTTACTTGAGCCTCTACACTATGCATAAAGAACACCCCATCCATTACTAATTTTTTCTTAAAATTTAACTATTTTACTTTTATATTACATTAATTATACCTCAGTGTAATTGCAGCGGATGTTAGTGTACCTGCTGCATCAAGATAAAAAACATGGAGAGTGTTCATCCATGTTTTTTTAATAAACGTAAAATCCCTTCAGAGGTAGCCGCTACACGTAAGAACTTCTTTTGCTCTGCACGTATAAAGCCTTCCTCTAGCATTGTTTTAAAATGCTGTAGAAGTGCATCATAGAAACCATGGACATTATATAAAATGACAGGTTTGGTATGAAGTCCAATCTGAGCCCAAGTAAATACCTCAAAATATTCATCTAAAGTGCCTGCGCCACCTGGCAGAGCAATAAAAGCATCTGCTAACTCGGCCATTTTAGCTTTACGAATATGCATAGAGTCTACGATATGAATTTCTGTTAATGAGGCATGGGCCAATTCACGCTTTTGTAAATGTGTTGGCATCACACCAATCACTTCTCCTCCAGCTGCTAAAACAGCATCGGCCACCTTCCCCATTAGGCCTGTTTTAGAACCACCATAGACAACCCCGTGACCATTTTTTGCCAGTGCTGTACCAAGTTCAGCCGCTTTCTCTGCATAAATAGGGCTTTTACCCAAACCGGATCCGCAATACACTGCGATTCTTATAATAATCCCTCCTATTCAAAAAACGTGAAACAATCGGCTATATATTGTCTCACGTTTTTTGGTCATTTATTTTACTTTTATTTTCGTAAATGGCTTGTTTGTTTTAGCATATGACTGATACGGCTTACAATTGATTCAATGGCATCAGGATTTTTTAATAAATCATAATCATTAATATCTAAACGTAGAACTGGACAAGAATTAAAATTGTTTATCCAATTTTCATAGCGTTCATGCATTTCTATCCAATAATCATTTGGTGTTTGTTGCTCCATTGTACGTCCACGCTCTTGAATACGTCCAATAACTGCATCAATAGGTCCTTCAAGATAAACAAGCAAATCTGGATGTGGAAAATAAGGTGTCATCACCATTGCATCAAACAAATTTGTATAAGTCTCATAATCTGTTGGGCTCATTGTTCCCTTATCATAATGCATCTTAGCAAAAATGCCAGTATCCTCATAAATAGAACGATCTTGTACAAATCCTCCACCATATTCAAAAATACGCTTCTGTTCTTTAAAACGCTCTGCTAAAAAGTAGACCTGTAAATGAAAGCTCCATTTTTCAAAGTCCTCATAAAATTTATCAAGGTATGGATTTGTGTCTACTTTCTCGAACGAGGTACGAAAGTTCAGTGCCTCTGCTAAAGCCTTTGTCATCGTCGATTTTCCTACCCCAACAGTACCAGCAATTGTAATAACCGTTTGTGGTGGAATATCGTACTTCTCTCTTAGATTCATTATTGCAAACTCCTTTGTTGTAACGTATCTTTAATTATTTTTAAAACATGATTTAAATCATTTGGATTTTTTACAAAATCAAGCTGATCTCCATTAAATCGAATAACTGGAATTTCGGGATGCATGCTTTCAAAATGCTCGATAAAAGAATGATAGTCGGCCACAAGCTGCTCCATGTAATCACGTGAAATCATCTTTTCAAACTCTCGCCCTCGCATGGCGATACGCTTCATTAATGTCTCAACGCTGGCATGTAAATAAACCACTACATTTGGAACAGGCATGTCTTTCGTTAAAATTCTATAGATCTCTTCATACTTCTCGTATTCTGTTGGTGCCAATGTACGCTTCGCAAATATTAAATTTTTAAAAATATGATAGTCTGCTACAACAGGTTTGGCATGTGCTAAACGAAATTTTTTAATATCAGTTAGTTGCTTATAGCGATTACAAAGGAAGAACATTTCCGTTTGGAAACTCCACTCCTCAATGTTTTCATAAAACTTATTTAAAAAAGGGTTTTCGTCTACAATTTCTTTTAATAGATGGTAATTAAATGTCGCTGCTATCTCTTTCGATAAAGAGGTTTTACCAACACCAATCGGACCTTCTACCGTAACAAATGGAACCGTCACCAGAAGCTCCTCCTTTTGTTCTATGGATTCGATCATTGTGTCCTACATAAAATGAATCAGTACCTTTCATTTTATCATAGTAGGAAAATGAAAAACAGAATCAACCTATTGTTCTAGTAAATTTACCTGTGGTATTCTTCTCCTGGTGACATAGAAAAAAGACATCGAGAATCTACTTCCCGATGCCTTTATACCTACTTATAATTTCACTCGTTGTAAACGAAGTGCATTTAATACGACCGAAACTGAACTAAAGGCCATCGCTGCGCCTGCTACCCATGGAGCAAGCAGACCGAGTGCAGCAATTGGAATACCTAATGTATTATAAGCAAATGCCCAAAATAGATTTTGTTTAATATTACGCATTGTTTTTCTACTCATTAGAATGGCGTCCGCGATACTATTTAAATCTCCACGAATTAGCGTAATATCTGCTGCTTCCATTGCAACATCTGTCCCTGTACCAATTGCCATCCCAATATTCGCTGTTGCTAAGGCAGGTGCGTCATTAATACCATCACCTACCATCGCTACTTTTTTCCCTTGGGCTTGAAGTTTTTTCACTTCATCAGCTTTACCTTCTGGTAAGACTTCTGCAATAACATGATTCACGCCTACCTCTGTTCCAATTGCTTGAGCAGTACGCTCGTTATCACCAGTCATCATGATGACCGTAATACCCATATCCTGTAAACGACGAATAGCTTCTTTTGATGTATCTTTCACGGTATCAGCCACAGCTACTAAACCTACATATTGCCCATTGATGGCTGCTAACATGGCTGTCTTACCATTTCGTTCTAGTTGCTCCATTGTTGGTAAAATATCATTAATACGAATATCATATTGTTGCATTAATTTACGTGTGCCAATGATAACACCTTGACCTGAGACAGTTGCCTGCACACCATAACCCGGTATTGCTTCAAAGAACTGAACGTCACCTAAAGCTATGCCGCGTTTTTCTATGCCTTGAACAATGGCTTCTGCTAGTGGATGCTCTGACTGCTTCTCTGCTGCCCCGATTAAGGATAAAAAACGTGCTTCATCTTGCTCTGGCGCTAACAGAACATCTGTAAGCTCAGGTTTACCATGTGTCACTGTTCCTGTTTTATCTACAACAACTGTATCTATGCCTTGTGTTTGCTCTAAATGTTCTCCACCTTTAAATAAAATACCAAACTCAGCTGCACGTCCAGAGCCTGCCATTATTGAAGTTGGTGTTGCTAACCCAAGTGCACATGGACAAGCAATGACAAGAACTGCGATTAATACCTCTAAAGCAGGTGTAAATTCCCCTGGACGGACCCAAATAATCCAAATGAAAAAGGTTACAATGGCTATGCCAACAACAATAGGTACGAAAATTCCTGAGATCTGATCTGCTAAACGTTGAATAGGTGCCTTCGATCCTTGAGCATCTTCGACCACTTTAATAATTTGTGCTAATGCTGTATCACGACCAACCTTTGTTGCAGTCATTTTAATAAAACCATTTTTGTTAATAGTTGAGCCAAATAATTGATCACCTTGCTTTTTATCAACTGGTAGACTCTCTCCTGTTAACATCGATTCATCAACAGCTGTTGTCCCCTCTATTACCTCACCATCTACAGGAATTTTTTCACCTGGTTTCACTAAAATAACATCGCCAATGATAACTTCCTCTAATGGGATCTCCTTTTCTATACCGTCACGTACAACGATCGCTGTCTTTGCTTGAAGTCCCATTAGTTTTTTTATGGCTTCAGATGAACGTCCTTTTGCCTTTGCCTCAAATAATTTACCTAATAAAATAAGTGTAATTAATACAGCACTGGTTTCAAAATAAAGATGTGGACCATGGTGTGATCCTATCGTTACAATCGCTTGATAGACACTATAGAAATAGGCCGCTGATGTCCCCATAACAACAAGCACATCCATATTTGCACTACCATTGCGTAATGCTTTATATGCCCCTACATAAAATTGTTTACCAATAATAAATTGCACAGGCGTAGCCAATACCATTTGGACCCAAGGATTCATTAGAAACTCTGGAACGTATAAAAATGACGTAAAGGAAAAATGACCAACCATCGTCCAAAGCAGTGGTAAAGAAAGTATAGCCGATATAATAAATTTATGTTGTTGCTGTTTGATAGCTTTTTCGCGATGATCTACGGTTTCCTGTTCATCTGCCTTTTGATGTGCCTCATAGCCTAGCTTCTCAACCTTTGTAATGATATCTGCGATGGACACTTCCGAAGGATTAAACTCAATCATCGCTTTTTCCAGTGCTAAGTTGACATTAGCAGAGGAAATACCACTTAATTTATTTAATCCTTTTTCAATGCGAGTTGCACAGGCTGCACATGTCATACCGGTAATATCAAGTTCAGCTTTTTGTTTAACAACGCCATAGCCAAGTGCTTCTATTTTCTTTTCAAAATCTGCTTCACTTAGTTTAGTTGGGTCATATTTAATAGATGATTTTTCAAGTGCTAAATTTACTGTTGCATGTTCTACACCATCCATTTTATTTAAACCTTTTTCTATACGAGTGGCACAGGCTGCACATGTCATACCCGTTATTTGCAAATTAGCTTCTTTACTAGCAGAACTCATTTACCATTCACCTCTCCTTATACCAACAGGGGGTATATAATTTTGAAAATAAGAGAGTGCTACTAGAGCACTCTACAATTATTATTTTACGTCATATCCTTGGTCATCAATTGTTTCTTTAATTTGGTCAAGTGATACTTGTGCATCATCAAATGCAATATCCACTAAGCCATCTGCTAAATTAACTTTTACTTGTTCAACACCAGCTAGAGCACCAACACTTTTTTCCACAGCATTTACACAATGACCACATGACATTCCTTGTACGTTTAATGTTACGTTTTGCATAAAAAAATCTCTCCTTTTGTATGTTTTCAATCTATTTTTTCATTAACTTTTGGATCGTTATTACTAACTCATCTAATACTGCTTCATCGCCCTCTGATAGACGATCCACAACACAGCCCTTTAAATGACCTTCTAATAATATTTTTGCCACACTATTTAATGCAGATTGTGTAGCAGATAGTTGCGTAATAATATCATCACAGTAAACATCTTTATCAATCATTCCCTTAATACCACGAATCTGACCTTCAATTCGATTTAAGCGAGTTGTTAGATCCTTTTTCACACGCTCAGGGTGATGACTTTTTCGGCAAGACGTAGCTTCCTCTGTATGACAAGCATCCTCTTTTACTGTCTCCTCCATTCACTACACCTCCTATTTGGAATTATCATACTATACCCAAGAAGGGTATGCAAGTCATTAAAAATTTTATTTATCATCATGATGATGTTCATGGTCACTTTCTAATTTACATAAAATGGAATTATCATGTCGATGTAAGGATGTTTCTAATTGAATTGTTACATGCTTAATGCCCTTATGTTGAAGATTATGTTCAATTTTCCGCAAGATATGCTCACTCTCAGCTATTTTCAATTGATCATTGACAACCGCATGACAGGATAATGCATTCGTTCCACTAGTAATTGTCCAGATGTGTAAATCGTGGATACTTTCTATTCCATCAGTCTGTTCTATTAACTGAATAATCTCCTGAACATCTACATTTGAAGGTGTCCCCTCCATTAAGACATGAATGGAGGCTTTTGTGACATGGTAGCCACTTCGTACGACCAATAATGCAACAATAACGCTTGCAAGAGGATCTGCCCATCCCCAGCCGAAAAACATAATTAATAGTGCCGCAACAATAGCGCCTACAGACCCTAGCATATCACTTAGTACATGTAAAAATGCTCCGCGCATATTTAAATTATCCTTTGTATCACTTCCACGCATCATAATCCAAGCAACTAAAATGTTAACGAACAAACCAATTATACTAATTATAAGCATTCCAGTTGTAGCTACTTCTGGTGGGTTTGTAAATCGTTCAATTGCTTCATAGAAAATAAATAATGCGATTCCTATTAATGTAATGCCATTCAATACTGCAGCTAAAATCTCAAATCGTTTATAGCCGTATGTTTTACTATAGCTTGCAGCTTTTTCCCCAAACATAAAAGCTAACATTGCTATACCTAAAGAGATAGAGTCACTTAACATATGCCCTGCATCTGATAAAAGAGCCAAACTATTTGTTAAAAAGCCACCAATGGCTTCTACTACCATATACCCTGTAATAATAATAAATGACAGTAATAATACCTTTTTATTTGCACCATGTGTATGATCATGGCCATGGTCGTGTTGATGTCCCATTGTTATTCCCCCATTTCATTTTAATTATGAGCCGCATGCTCAATAGCCTGCTTCAATAAATTTATAATGTGATCATCGTCCTTAGAATAATATATGGTTGTTCCTTCTCTCCTAAATTTCACCAATCTTAAATTTTTAAGAAAGCGTAATTGGTGGGAAACGGTTGATTGGCCTAAATCTAAAATTTCTGCAATATCATTAACAGAATGTTCATCTGAACAAAGTAAGTTTAAAATACGAATTCGTGTTGGATCACTCAATGCTTTAAAAGTCTGAGATACTACAAATAATGTCTCTTCATCTAAATGCTGATCAATATTTTTTTGCATTTCTGAACTGTTTAATTTTTCATCCATAGAAGTTTACCCCATTCTTCAATATTTATATATGAGCATGTGTTCATATATAAATATATATGGATATATAAGGAATGTCAACAAGTATTTATGCTTCGACATATTACAGGTCAATCACTTACGCATGGCTGCAATGATTTTAGATGAATATAACATCCGAAAAGAAGTTAACAGTAGCAATTACCAATTCAGCACGCTACACTACTGTTAAGGAGAGATATGAGTGGATATTTTTGACGCAGATCGTTTATTTATGAAACAAGCATTAGAGGAAGCTCAACAGGCTGCCTTACTTGGGGAAGTACCAATTGGTGCAGTACTTGTTTATGAAGGAAAAATCATTGCACGTGCGCATAATTTAAGAGAAACAACGCAAAATGCAACAACACATGCGGAGCTGTTAGTGATTCAAGAAGCCTGCAAAAAAATAGGGAGTTGGCGACTGGAGGATACTACTCTTTATGTTACATTGGAGCCTTGTCCAATGTGTGCAGGAGCCATTCTCCAATCACGTGTACCCCGAGTTGTTTATGGGGCAAGAGATCAAAAAGCTGGTTGTGTAGATTCTCTTTACCATTTATTAAATGATGAACGTTTTAATCATGATTGTGATGTAACAGAAGGGATTTTAGCCGAGGAATGTGGTCAAATTTTAACAGACTTTTTTAAGGCATTACGAGATCGTAAAAAAGCTGAGAAAAAAGCGCGATTAGCTTCCAACGATGTAAATGGTCATTAAAGAAGGTGCCTCCTAATGAGACACCTTCTTTAATATTTAAGGGAATGGCGATATATATGAAATGTGTCGTAGCAGCGAACATCTTCATAACTAATTTATTGAGCTTGAATAGTGGATTGTGTAAAAACACATTCTCCTTCGATATATGTAGCAAATGGTTTTACATGCATAAGATGGTTATGTGAAAGCGTCAGTAAATCGTCTGTTAGTACAACAAAATTAGCTTCATAGCCCTCTTTTAACTGACCAACGTTCTCCATACGAATCATCGTCTTGGCATCAACTGTGTATAGCTGTAATGCCTCCTCTACAGAGATTTTTTCTGCGGTACCTAAATCTGTTCCATCATAGGCTGTTCGTGTAACAGCTGCTTGTATCGTAACAAAGGGATTAGCCGCTTCTGCCCATGATGTAGCTGGCGCATCTGAAGAGAGCGCTGTCGCAATCCCCCTCTTGAGAAATGTTTGTACACCATATAATGTCTGTGTTTTTTCTAGCCCTAGATTCTCTAAATAACTCTCAATTTCACAAAATAAGAAGATCGGTTGTGGCACAAAGCCTATCCCCCATTCAGCAGCTTTTTGCAAGGCACTTTTAGATGGCATGGCTGCATGCTCAATACGAACAGACGGTGCATCTGTTAACCAAGCCTTTTCCTCATAAAATGTGTCGACAATTAGATCAATGGCTCTGTCCCCCATTGCATGAACCACTAATTGAATACCATATTCTTTTGCTACCGCAGCGGCCGCTAGCAGCTCCTCTTTCGAAGTCATCGCTATGCCTTTTTCATCACTTCCCAAAAATGGCTCAGAAACAAGTGCTGTACGGCCTGAAACACTACCATCCGAAAATAGCTTGATGCCTCCGATATAGGCTCCTGCAGAACGATCAATAGTATTTGCTGTCAACAGCTCATATCGTTGAATATCTTCCCAGATATAATAAACTGCTACGCGTTGCTTAAAGCCTTTTTCTCGGGCTTTACGATACAGGCCTAAATAATCAATTGGTGCTACCGTGGCCATTAATTCTGTAATACTTGTTACACCATAGGATGCCAAAGTTTGTGATAGCTTTAGGAGCCTTTTGACAATCTCTTCTTCAGATGGTGTAGGTAAATGCTGTAGTACTAGATTACGTGCATTTTCACGCAGTACGCCTGTAGGTTCTCCATTTTCATCCCGATCGATTTGTCCACCCTGTGGATCAAGGGTATCCTTCGTAATACCTGCGATTGCTAATGCTTTACTATTAACCGATATAATATGACCACATGTACGCATAACAATGACAGGTAACTCTGTAGAGGCACGGTCTAAGTCCTCTTTTAAAGGCGCTCTTCTTTCCTTTAGTTTCCCTTCATCATAGCCCCAGCCTAATAGCCATCCCCGCTGACTTGCATCATAGTTTGCTAATGCATTAATTATATCCTCAATAGAATAAATATATGGAGGTAAACAAGCCACTTGTTCCAAAACATCCGCTAACATAATCGGATGCATATGAGCGTCAATAATCCCAGGAATAATGACCTTTCCTTGTACATCTATTATTTCTCCCTGATAGGGGGGTAAATCTTCCTGTTGTCCAATCCAAAGTATCTTTCTTCCTTCGATTACCATAGCAGTTGCAGATGGCTGAATAGTATCTGCTGTATATATCTTTGCGTTACAAATAATTTGCATCATTTTTCAACTCCTATTTCTTCCATACCAAAAGTAGATTTTTCAGGATCTTCTGCTTTCAGTACCCTATGCAAAATAGTACCGATAATAAAGCCAACAATAGATGGCACGATCCAAGCAAACCCACTAGACTGCAATGGTAAATGCATGACCAACTGTGTCACACCAGGTATCGTAATTTCATAGCTAGCAAATGTTTCAACGACGCTTACTAGAAATGCAAATAGGACAGTTCCTTTATAGGCTCCTGCATTTGGTACAAAACGATCAAAGGCTCCCAGTAGCACAAGTACAATAATGACAGGATAAATTACCAAGAAAATCGGCAATGTTATTTCAACGATGGCACCTACACCAAAGGAGCCAATAGTTGCGCCTACTACACACATAATAAAGACCCACGTTCTATAGCCAAGCTTCTCTTTTGTTAGTTCATTTAAAAACTGTGATGATATGACCATGACGCCAATCGCTGATGTTAAGCAGGCAAAAACAACACATATAGCTAGTAACGCTTTACCCAAATTACCAATGACACTAAAGGCGATGCCCGCTAATAGTTCTGTATCACTGCCAGGATTGGTGATGATGCCACTACTTGTAGCCCCTAAATAGAGCAGGCCACCATATACTGCAATTAACCCTATTGCAGCAATAGCCATTCCACCAAGCGCGACCTTTTTAGATTGTTTCCCTTTATAGCCATAGCCAACTATTGCTGCTAAAAAGATTGGCGCACAAAGAATACCTGTTCCCACATCTCCTGTTTGATAGGCTGCTATTATGGAGTTGGCAAAAACCCTTTCTGCTCCTGTATTAATTGCCGCTCCTATTGGGTCTAGTACTCCTTTACCAATGAGGATGATAAGGATAAGAACAAGAACAGGCGTCAACCATTTCCCAATCTTATCGATAACATTTGATTGGTCCATCGCAAAATAAAAGCAAATCGCGAAAAATGCTAATACTGACACAATTAAAGGGACGCTCGGAATAATTTGGGATACCCCTAATTCATGAGTTGTCGCTGACATCCTCGGTATTGTGACAACCATCCCAATACAAACCATCATGACCGTATTAAAGGCTTTATAAAACCAATTTCCGATTGGTCTTGTGAGCGCTTCCACAGTTCCCCCAGTATTATAAATTGCATACACCGCAAGCACAGGTAAAATAACACCCGTTAAGCTAAAGCCCATCAAAGCGGAAATCCAAGATTCCCCTGCACTATTTCCTATGGATGGCGGAAATATTAAATTCCCAGCACCAAAAAATATAGCGAATAAGGCTAGCCCCACGATTATCGTATGCTGTATAACTTTAGACATATCCTCAACCCCTTTATAATCATTTACAGAAGATTTATCTAAATAATAAAAAATTTAAGAACACGAAAAAAGGAGATAAATTTTTATCCCCTTTTTGTAAAATTTTTTTTACAACAATTCATATTTTAAACACTTATATTTTAGTAATTGACGAGAAATACCTAAACGTCTAGCTGTTTCCGCTAATCGGCCATCCGTTTCACGCAACTTTTCCGCTATTATTAGACGCTCGTAGGCTTCCGTTAAATCTCTTAAATGTCCAGATTGGTTGTTTTGCATGATCGATTGAGTTGAATGTTGAACATTTTTTTTAATCCTCTCTGGAACATGTTCAACAAGTATTTCATCTCCAAGCAAATTAATATATGCCGTTTCAAGGGCATTTTTTAGTTCTCGTACATTCCCCGGCCAATGATAGGCATAAAATAATTGAATTACTTCATTACGATAGCTTACATTTTTCTGTAGTGTATGTTCATTGTAAAATTGTATATAAAAATCAAGGATAAGTGGAATATCTTCCTTCCTTAATCTTAGCGGCGGCAAATCAATTTGGAGAACATTTAAGCGATAAAATAAGTCCTCACGTAGTCTTTTTTCAGCTAATAGTTTATCTACATCTTCATTGACAGTAGTAATATACCGTATATCTAAGGGCTCACCATTTAACACTTTTATATCTACCGCATGTAAAAGTTTCGCCTGCAAAGAGATATTCAATAAATTTAGGTGGTCAATGAGTAGTGTCCCACCATTAGCCTCCTGTAACTTTCCACTTTTTGCTTCATTGTCTGAGCCATATAGCTGAGTAAATATATTATCCTCTGTTAATGTTGAGCAGTTCAAAGTAATAAACGGCTTTGTATAGCGTTCACTTTCATTGTGTATGCCTTGTGCGATAATATCTTTCCCAGTTCCAGTTTCCCCAGTTAGTAAAACTGGTGCACTTTTTTGAGCACTACGACGTGCCTTTTCAAGTTGAGTTTTCATTTCGGCGTTTGTCGTAATGTAATCCTCCAAACGGTAGGTCGTATGATTATCTCGATATAATTTATGTCCCAGGAAATTATCTAAGTATTTAATTTGCTTAGTTTCATAAAAATGTTTTGAAAACTCAATGGCACCCATGACTTTTCCATGCTCCATAATGGGATAGGTCGAACTCAGTGATAAATAACTAAATCCGTTTAATGTTGTAAGTTGTTGTTCATAGTATAAAACTGGCTGCCCTGTTTGTATGACTTGAAAGACAGTACTTGTCTCAGGTGATAAATTTTGATAATTATCAGTCACAGTGCTGTGAAAAAATTCATCTGGTGTTAAGCCGATTTCCAATAATATATTTAAATCTGCTAAGTCATAAAAGATTGCACAGCCTTTATCATCTGTAATTAAAACATTATCAAATTCACTGAAAGCCTGTGCAAATTGTTGCAATTCCATGAATTTCTCCCCCTTGTCCCCATGAATATTACCCATTATAACGAATTTTCAAAAATTATGAGAGAATTCAATTTTTGCAACACAAAAAAGCTATTTTAGAACATTCATAAAGGAATTGTCTAAAATAGCTTTATCTCTTGTTTATTTTGGTGCGATTACTTCTTTACCACCCATATAAGGTCTTAAAACTTCAGGAATTACTACGCTGCCATCAGCTTGTTGGTAGTTTTCTAGAAGAGCAGCAACTGTACGGCCAATGGCAAGACCTGAACCATTTAATGTATGCACATATTCTGGTTTAGCATTTGGCTCACGACGGAAGCGGATATTTGCGCGTCGTGCCTGGAAATCCTCAAAGTTAGAGCAAGAAGAAATTTCACGGTACATGTTTTGTGCAGGAATCCAAACTTCTAAATCATATTTTTTCGCTGCAGTAAAACCTAAATCAGCTGTACACATTTTTAACTTACGATATGGTAAGCCTAATAATTGTAATACTTTTTCTGCATGACTTGTTAATAGCTCTAATTGTTCGTATGACTCCTCTGGTTTTACAAAACGTACTAATTCTACTTTATTGAACTGGTGTTGACGAATTAAACCACGTGTATCACGACCTGCTGAACCCGCTTCTGAACGGAAGCACGCACTATACGCTGCAAAGCCTTGTGGTAAAGCTTCAGCCGGTAAAATCTCATCTCGATAGAAGTTCGTTACTGGTACTTCTGCCGTTGGAATCATGAAATAATCTGTTTCCTCTAATTTGAATACATCTTCCTCAAATTTCGGAAGTTGCCCTGTACCTGTTAGGCTATCACGATTAACAATGACAGGTGGTAGCATTTCCTCGTAACCATGCTCCTCTGCATGTAAATCCATCATGAAAGTCATTAATGCCCGTTCTAAACGAGCACCAAGACCACGATAGAATAAGAAACGGCTACCTGTTACTTTCGCGCCGCGTTCAAAGTCTACAATTTTTAAATCCGTAGCAAGGTCCCAGTGTGCTTTAATATCAAAATCAAATGTCGGAATTTCACCCCATGTATATTCCTCAACATTGTCGTCCTCTGTTGTGCCTACTGGTACAGATTCATGTGGGATGTTTGGTAAACGCATCATCATATCTTTAAAGCGTTCTTCCACATCATTTAATTGCACATCTAATTCTTTAATTTCATCGCCAACCTGACGCATACGAGTAATGACTTCATCAGCATTTTCTTTGTTACGTTTCATAACTGAGATTTGTTCAGATACTTTATTGCGCTCTGCTTTTAAATCTTCTGTTTTGGCAATCAATTCCCGACGTTTTGCATCTAAGTCTTCAAAGTCATCTAAATTTCCCAAGTCCTCATTACGTGTTAATAACATCTCTTTAATTTCCGTGAAATTCTCACGTACGCGTTTAATATCTAACATTTTCATACCTCCAATAGTTTCTTCATGATGGAAAATTGTTGCAGCAAAATGAACACAAAAAAGCCCTCATCCCTAAAAAGGGACGAGAGCTACCCGCGTTGCCACCCTAATTGACTAGACATACTTCTGCCTAATCCACTTATTTCATAACGGCATTTCAGCCGGCTACAGCCTACTTCATTCACTTCGACTGTGCAACTCCAGGACGGATTCACAAGTGCTTTTATCAGCTTCCACCAACCGCTGACTCTCTAAAAAAAACGTGCTTGCTACTACTTCCCATCATCGTGTTCAGTTATTTAAAATTTAACCATACTGTACTATATGAAAACAAATTTTGCAAGTCATACCATAGAGGATACAAAATATTCAAGAATTCGTGTATCTTCTGTTAATTCGGGATGAAACGAACAACCCAATAAATGGCCATCTTGTGCCAAGATTATTTTCCCTTCATGTTGTGCAAGAATTTCAACACCTTTACCTACGGCTTCAATATGAGGTGCACGAATAAATACCGCTGGAATCCCTATACCTATTTTAGGAATATCTAGTTGTACTTCGAAGCTATCCAACTGACGTCCATATGAGTTTCTTGCTACAGTCACGTCCATCACAGCCAAATGTGGTTCATCTTCAATTAGGACCTTGGCTAATAAAATTAATCCCGCACATGTACCAAGTATTGGTAATCCTTGTTGTGCAAGTCCACGAATTGGCTCTAGCAGATCAAATCGATCCAGCAATTTTCTCATTGTTGTGCTTTCTCCACCTGGTAACACAAGTCCATCTAGGTTTCCTAAATCCTTTCTTTGTTTTACTTGAATTGCTTCACAACCAAGAGCCTCTAACATTTTTATATGCTCACGAACTGCTCCTTGTAATGCTAATACACCAATTCGCTTCATGCTACCAACCTCGCTCTTGCATACGCTCGTTGTGTCCAAGCTGTGCAATATCAATCCCCTTCATTGGCACGCCGAGTTCTTTTGATATTTCCGCAATAAGCTTATAGTCTTTATAATGAGTAGTCGCCTCTACAATGGCACGTGCAAATTTTTCAGGGTTCTCAGATTTAAAAATACCTGAACCAACGAAAACGCCATCTGCTCCAAGTTCCATCATTAAGGCTGCATCGGCAGGCGTCGCCACTCCTCCTGCTGCGAAGTTTACTACTGGTAAACGACCAAGACGTTTCATTTCTCTTAATAACTCGAAAGGAGCCCCTAGTAATTTCGCCTCTGTCATTAATTCATCCTCTGTCATACCTACGACTTTACGAACCTGTGCATTTACTTTACGAATATGGCGAACTGCCTCCACAATATTCCCTGTTCCTGGTTCACCTTTTGTGCGTAACATCGAGGCACCTTCCCCGATACGACGGGCTGCCTCCCCTAAATCACGACAGCCACACACAAACGGTACTGTGTATTCACTTTTTAATAAATGGTATTCTTCATCTGCTGGTGTTAAAACTTCACTTTCATCAATATAATCAACACCCATTGCTTCTAAAACACGTGCTTCAACAATATGCCCAATACGTGCTTTGGCCATCACAGGAATAGTTACCGCTCCCATTACTTCCTCAACAATCCGAGGATCAGCCATGCGTGCAACGCCACCTGTTTTCCGAATATCTGAAGGTACTCTTTCTAATGCCATAACTGCTACAGCACCTGCAGCTTCTGCAATTTTTGCTTGCTCTGCATTAATGACATCCATAATGACGCCGCCTTTTTGCATTTCTGCCATTCCACGTTTTACTAGCTCTGTACCTGTTCGTTTCATTTTCTAACCTCCACCTTTATGATGAAGTTTAGTATAATAGAAATTGACCATATCAAAATATCCAGTTTCCAAAATATCTATAAGGTCAGGAGGTTCCAAATCATGGATATGCTTTTATTCCAGCTTGAAAGAGATAGTGATAAACCGCTTTATGATCAGCTTTATAACGGTATTAAAGAAGCTATTATTTCTAAGAAAATAACTGTAGGAGAAAAACTGCCTTCAAAAAGAAAATTAGCAGATTTTTTAAACATTTCCCAAACAACAATTGAAATTGCCTATGCTCAGCTATTAGCTGAAGGCTATATTATGTCCAAATCACGTATTGGCTATTTTGTAGAAGAAATAGATGAACTGCCCTACATTCAACAAGATACTGTGGCGTCCATTAATGAACATCCTAAGAAAAAGTCTTACAAAATCGATTTTAATCCAGGATCTATTGATATCGATGCTTTTCCATTTCAAACATGGAGAAAGTATGCAAAAGAGCTTTTTGACGATACCTCAAAGGAGCTATTATTAACAGGGGAACCACAAGGAGAACTGTCTTTACGCACAGAGATTGCTAATTATTTATATCAATCCCGTGGTGTTGTATGTCACCCTGAACAAATTGTTATTGGTTCAGGGACAGAGCAGCTCCTCCCTATGATTCTCCGTCTTTTTAGTGAGGACACCAGCTTTGCATTAGAAAATCCAGGATACCCTGCCGTCCATCGAATGTTTTCACAGCATAAACGAAAAGTTTATCCAATTGCAGTTGATGAAGAGGGCATAATTATTCATGATCTTGAAAAAACAGATGCTAATGTTGTGTATATTACACCCTCACATCAGTTCCCAACTGGAGCTGTATTATCTGCTACAAGACGAGCACAGGCTTTAAATTGGGCGGCACAAAGCACCTCTCGTTATATTATTGAGGATGATTATGACTCGGAATTTCGTTATGCTGGAAAACCAATTCCTGCCCTACACGCATTAGATCGAAACGATAAAGTTATTTACATGAGTACTTTTACCAAATCTTTAATGCCATCCTTGCGAGTAGCTTATTTTGTACTTCCACCTAAGCTACTTGCTACTTATAACGATGTCTTTAATTATTACTCATCAACTGTGCCTCGTTTTGATCAGCATATTGTGGCAAATTTTATGGGTGATGGACATTTTGCAAAGCATCTCAATCGTATGCGTAAAATTTATCGTAAAAAACATGATAAACTAACTTCTATTTTAGAAAAATATTCATCATCCATTAACATTACTGGTGAACAAGCGGGTATGCATATTTTATTAGAGGTTCAACACACATTCTCAGAAAAAAAATTACAACAGCTCGCCTCTCAAGCAGAGATCGGTATTTACCCATTATCAGCCTATAGACTAGATGATTATGAATCTTCACAAGCTAAATTTTTATTAGGTTTTGGAGGGATTCCCGTACAAGCAATCGAATCATCCATTGAGCAGTTGATGGATTGCTGGAGTATACAAAAAAATGACCCATCTACGTAGATGGGTCGTTTTATATTAAGTCTCAATTAATTGAATTTGATAATGCTCAAACCAAGTATGAATTTGCCCTAGATAAGCTAAAAGCTGGGGACCTGCCATTAATTGCCCATACCACGGAACATTAAAAGAGCTACCTCCCGATTCAATTAACTCCGCAAGCTTTTGTCGTTCAAAGAGTTCATGCAAAATTGAGTTTTTATCATGTAGAATTTCCTTCAACCATTTTTGCACTCCTGCTGTATAGACAGGATGATATGTTTTTGGGTAAGGATTTTTTTTACGATATAACACTTCATTCGGCAATAGATGTGCCATTGATTTTCGAAGTAATCCTTTTTCTATTCCATCTAAATTCTTCATTTCCCACGGAATATTCCAGGCATATTCTACAAGCCGATGATCTGCAAAAGGGACACGTACCTCTAAACTTGCCCCCATACTCATACGATCTTTCCTCTCTAATAATGTTTGCATAAACCATAGCATATTTAAGTAGGACATTTCGCGATGCTTTGCCTCTGCTAGACCTTCTCCATCTAACAAAGGAACTTCAGCTATTGTTTGTGTATATAGTTGTTGTGCATAGGCTTCAATTTTTAATTTTTTGTTCCACTTCTCTTGGAGTAATGCACTTCTTTCAGACAATGAACGGATCCAAGGGAAACCAGTAGTCCTATCTTTAAACCATGGATAACCACCAAAAATTTCATCTGCACACTCTCCTGATAGCGCTACAGTAAATTCCCTTTTTATTTCCCGACAAAACCATAATAACGAAGAATCTACATCTGCCATACCTGGGGAATCGCGAACAATGACCGATTCCACTAATAAATCAATTAACTGTTGCTGAGTGATTTCCTCTGCGTGGTGAGCTGTATTGAAAGTTTCTGTCATTTTTTGAATCCAGTACGTATCTGTGGAGGTTTGGAAAGAATGTGGGTTAAAGAATCGCTCATTATCTTCATAATCAATAGAATACGTATGCAACTGATGGCTTTGCTGCTGGAATCTATTTGCTGCAATGCCGGTGATAATACTGGAATCTAGTCCTCCTGAAAGAAACGTACAAATGGGTACATCCGAAACTAGCTGACGTTCTATAGCATCCGTTAACAAAAAACGAACATGTTCAATTGTTTCTCCTAATGTTTCTTCATGTCTACGACTTTGTAGCTGCCAATACGGCCACTTTCTTAAACCTTCTTCTCTAGAGAATCGCATAGCATAGCCAGGCCGTAATTCTTTAATATTTTGAAAATGGGTTTTACCTGGCTCTCTAGAAGGTCCTACAGCCATCATACTTGCCAACCCTTCAACATTTACACATGCTTGAACCGTGGGGTGTGCTAGCAGAGCCTTCACCTCAGATGCAAAAAGTACACCTTCTTGTTGCTCTGTATAATACAAGGGCTTTACGCCTAGTCGGTCTCGACACAAAAATAAAGACTGTGTTTGCTCATCCCAAACACCGAAGGCAAAAATACCATTTAGAAATTCTACACACTGCTCTTTCCATTCAATATAGGCAGTTAATAGTACTTCAGTATCTGATTGTGTTGTAAAACTGTGCCCTCTTTTTTGGAGTTCCTTACGTAGCTCTTCTGTATTGTAAAGTTCGCCATTATATGTAATGACATAGTTCAAACCATCATGGATTTTTTTCATTGGTTGTTTACCACCGATTAAATCAATAACAGCCAACCGTCGATGGCCAAATGCTATATGCTCACTACACCAAATATTTTCATCATCTGGCCCTCTCTTATTTAATGTTTGCGTCATCGATTTTAATATTGTGTCACTTGTTCTTAAATCCTTTTGAAAACTAGCCCAGCCTGTAATGCCACACATTTAGCCACATCCTTTCGCCTATTAGCGTATGCTGTAGCGTGTAAAAATGTGAAAAAGCACATGAATGCTTAAGTACATTCATGTGCTCTTATTTAAATATTAAAATAATCCACCAACAAAGTCTGTAATGCCTCCCCATAAATTACCGAAGAAGTTACCTACACCTTGGAAGAACAATGAGATACCGCTAGCACGCTCTACAGCCTCTGTTGTGACAACATCGGATGAAATATCCTTGCCATCGATAAAGCCGTAATCTGTGCCTTCTGTGCGTTCAATAACGACCTTTCCTACAACAGTGTCTTTTTTAACGTCTGCCTCTAAACTCTTTTTATCTAAAACCAATGTAGGTTTATATAAGTCTTTATCAGAAGACTTAATCATAAATGAAATTGGTTCTTTTACTGCTATCGATACTTTGTCTTCTTTACCTTTTGTTACTTTAACTGTTTTTTGATTTTTGAATGTATAGTTCCCTGGTAAAATTTCCTGCTTTGAGAATTGTGAAAAGCCGTAGTTAAATAGTTTCGCAGTGGCATCAAAGCGAGCTTCATATGACCCTTGTCCATTTGCATCAACAGCTTTCATTACAACTGCAATCAAACGAGTACCATTGCGCTCTGCAGTACCTGTGAAGCAGTGACCTGCAAAGTTTGTTGTACCTGTCTTTAATCCATCTACACCTTGATATTCATACACTAACCCCGGTAACATAAAGTTCCAGTTAGACATTTTAATTGCATCTTCTGTCCCTTCACGGAATGTCTTTTTTGCAATTTTAGATGTCTCTAATACCTTTGGGTGATCTTTTAATAAATGATACGCTAATTTTGCTACAGATTTTGCAGGCATCACATTTTCATCTTCTGGGCCTGTGCCTGATGGATGCATACCAAATAAATCAGCATTATTAAGACCAGTAGCGTTGACAAATTTATAGCCCTCTAAACCAAGTTCTTCTGCCTTTTTATTCATTAACTTTAAAAATTCAGTTTCAGAACCTGCGATCGTTTCAGCAATAGCTACGGTTGCTGCATTTGCTGAATAGATTGCCATTGCCTCATATAACTCACGAATCGTATAAGAGCCATCTCTACGTAAAGGTACATTACTTAATGCACGATTTTGAGACATACGATACGTATAATCTGTTACGTGATATTCTTGATCCCATTTAACTTTCCCTGCATCAATCGCGTCCAATAACAGGTATTCAGTCATCATCTTTGTCATACTTGCAATACCTAGTGAAGTATCTGCATTTTGTTCAAATAAAATTTTCCCTGAATCTGCATCAATTAAAATCGCAGCATCCACTGTTAATCCTAAATCTGTTTCCGCATTTGCCTTTGCAGGAATACCTGCAAAAATACTAAATAATAAAACAGGAATTAGGAGTAAGCGTAATACGGTGTTCATTTTCTTTTTCACCTTTAAAGCCCTCCAAAAAATAATCTTGTCCTCGACATTTTATCATAGATAACAACAAACGTGTTGACTCTCTACCATAAAAAATGCTCTCGCGCCATCTTTGTAGACGATGCGAAAGCATAAAAGTTGCAAGTAATATATTACATGGAATAGTTTGGTGATTCTTTTGTAATCTGTACATCATGTGGATGTGATTCACGTAGACCAGCACCTGTCATTCTAACAAATTGTGCATTCTCGCGTAGGTGCTCAAGATGTGGAGCTCCACAATAACCCATACCAGCGCGAATACCACCAATCAGTTGGTAGATTGTATCCGCTAATGGTCCTTTATAAGGAAGACGGCCTTCAATACCTTCAGGTACTAATTTTTTTGCATCCTCTTGGAAGTAACGATCTTTAGAACCTTTTTCCATTGCGCCGATAGAACCCATACCACGATAAACTTTAAAGCGACGTCCTTGGAAGATTTCTGTTTCTCCAGGAGATTCAGATGTACCTGCTAGAAGAGAACCAAGCATTACAACGTTGCCTCCAGCTGCTAGTGCTTTTACGATATCACCAGAGTATTTAATACCACCATCAGCAATTATTGTTTTACCTAGCTCACGAGCTACTGTAGCACAATCATATACTGCTGTAATTTGTGGTACACCTACTCCTGCTACAACACGTGTAGTACAAATAGAACCAGGACCGATACCTACTTTAACAACATCTGCTCCTGCTTCAAATAATGCACGTGCGCCTTCTCCTGTAGCAACATTACCAGCGATGATTTCTAGCTCAGGGTAAGTCTCACGGATTGAACGAATTGTTTGTAATACGCCTTCTGAATGACCGTGGGCTGTATCGATTACAACAATGTCAACTTGTGCTTCTACAAGCTTCTCAATACGTACCATCGTATCCTTTGATACACCAACAGCCGCGCCTACTAGTAAACGGCCATGTGTATCTTTCGCAGCATTCGGGAATTCAATCACTTTCTCGATATCCTTAATTGTAATAAGTCCAGTTAATCTACCTTCTTCATCTACAATTGGAAGCTTTTCGATTTTATATTGTTGAAGAATTTTTTCAGCATCCTCTAAAGTCGTTCCAACTGGTGCTGTAATCAAATCTTCTTTCGTCATTACATCTTCAATTTTTAAAGAGTAGTCAGAGATAAAACGTAAATCTCGATTTGTAATAATCCCTACTAGCTTTTGATTTTCCATACTATCAACAATAGGAACACCAGAGATTCGGTATTTACCCATTAGATGCTCAGCATCGAAAACTTGATGTGTAGGAGTTAAGAAGAATGGGTTTGTAATAACACCATTTTCAGAACGTTTTACTTTTTCTACCTGTTCAGCTTGCTCATCAATTCCCATGTTTTTATGGATAATACCGATACCGCCTTGACGTGCCATAGCAATCGCCATTTTAGACTCTGTAACTGTATCCATACCTGCGCTGACCATTGGGATGTTTAATTTAATCTTTGGTGTTAATTGAACTGATAAATCAACATCTTTCGGTAGTACTTCGGAATGAGCTGGTACTAATAATACATCATCAAAAGTTAAACCTTCTTTGGCAAATTTAGTCTCCCACATTTTCGTAACTTCCTCCTATAGTTAAAAGAATATTAATTGTAAGATTAACAACGTGGACTGCTACTGTCAAGGAACTTATAAAAGAAAGACAATTCAGATTTTTAACAAATAACAATTAAGATAAACAATACAAATAATTAACTACAATTTCGAGGCACTTATTTGCATTTTTTAAATTCAAAAAACACATTTAATCAAACTCTTTGGTAAAGTTAAAAGTTATCAAGAGAAAGTAAAAAAACAGTCAGCACACAGCTGACTGTTTTGTTGCCTAGCGACGTCCTACTCTCACAGGGGGAAGCCCCCAACTACCATCGGCGCTAAAGAGCTTAACTTCCGTGTTCGGTATGGGAACGGGTGTGACCTCTTTGCCATCATCACTAGACTTTTATTCGACCTCCAATACACGGCGTATTACGGCGTCTAGAAGCTCTCTTTTTTGTTGAAAGAATTATTCTTTCAAAACTGGATAAACGATACATTGAATGTTTCAAACTTTTTTGGTTAAGTCCTCGATCGATTAGTATTCGTCAGCTCCATGTGTCACCACACTTCCACCTCGAACCTATCTACCTCATCGTCTTTGAGGGATCTTACTTACTTGCGTAATGGGAAATCTCATCTT
>NZ_JAENHX010000016.1:0-55757 GCF_016757845.1 Lysinibacillus sp. HST-98 | reverse complement strand
AAGATGAGATTTCCCATTACGCAAGTAAGTAAGATCCCTCAAAGACGATGAGGTAGATAGGTTCGAGGTGGAAGTGTGGTGACACATGGAGCTGACGAATACTAATCGATCGAGGACTTAACCAAAAAGTTTGAAACATTCAATGCACCGTTTATCCAGTTTTGAAAGAACAAATCTTTCAATAAAAAAAGAGAGCTTCAAGACGCAGTAATACGCCGTGTATTGGAGGTCGAATAAAAGTCTAGTGATGATGGCAAAGAGGTCACACCCGTTCCCATACCGAACACGGAAGTTAAGCTCTTTAGCGCCGATGGTAGTTGGGGGCTTCCCCCTGTGAGAGTAGGACGTCGCTAGGCAAATTAGTAACCACTGAGAATTCAGTGGTTTTTTTGTTTATATAGAAACCTATAAAATGTTAAAGTTTAATAGAGCGATAAAAATAAACAAAGGGGTGCAATGGAGTGGCAACAGGACAATGTAGTAAGGAAATCAATATACAGAAAGAAAAATTAGAGAATTTTGTTCAAAATAGAGAACAATGGGCTGTTTTAATACCAGGTTACTTACATCACGAATTACTAAATGAAGACGATATGATCTGGGTTTTCCAAGGAGACTTTGGCATAATTAAAAAAGCTGTTAAAGTAAAACTTAAAGTAAAAAAATCTGATGCTCATCAAATACAGTTTGATTTAGAGGGTTTATCTGATCCGATAATTGGTAATGGGTCTTTTGAAATAATACAAAATCAAAATGAATCACCACAACTGATTGGTAATTTAACAATGAAAGCTAGTGGATTTTTAGCAGGAATGATGAATCCAGTATTAGATAATTTTGTACCTCGACTGATAGAGCAATTAGTGGAAGCAATGGCCATTCAAGCATTACAAGACTAGTGATATGAAAATAAGTGGTTAACCGATTATTACAGATAACAGCAATAATCGGTTTTATTTTAATAAGCAACTCTTACGGCTGCAAAAAGATGATTTAGGTATAGATGACTCTATTTTTGGATGAAGCGTCAACGATAATGATATCAAGCGGTGATTAATTTTGATGAAAAGGTTGTTTACTAAATAAAGTGGATTACCTTGTGGAAGGATAGCTTTTTTCTCTCGTTATAATTTCGTATAATTAAACGAGAATCTAACGAAAATGGGTGTTTGTTTTGCAAAAGAAAAAACCAATTATAGAAGGGTTAGAACGTTTTCGACAGCAACAAAATATTTCTTTTCATGTCCCAGGTCATAAATATGGCGAACTGTCCCACCTTCCTCAAGCATTTAAAGATGTAATGCGTTATGATGTAACTGAATTATCGGGATTAGATGATCTACATTACCCTGAGGAAATGATCTTAGAAGCCGAAAATCTATTGGCAGATACATATGGGGCAACGAAGAGCTTCTTTTTAGTAGGAGGGTCTACTGTTGGCAATTTAGCAATGATTTATGCTACTTGTAACAAAGGTGATACCATTATTGTTCAGCGTAATGCACATAAATCAATTTTCCATGCTATTGAACTTGTTGGGGCTAAGCCAATTTTTGTGTCGCCGCTATGGGATGAACGGACATTGTCGGCGACACATGTAACTTATAGAGATTTAAAAGAAGCCGTAGAAAATTATTCAGAGGCGAAAGCAGTAGTTTTAACATATCCTACTTATTATGGGATGACTTCGAATGAAATACAGCAACAAATTGCTTATTGTCATGAGAAGGGAATACCTGTATTGGTGGATGAAGCACATGGCGCTCATTTTAATGCATGTACGCTATTTCAGCCATCTGCATTGACACTTGGAGCAGACGTTGTTGTTCAATCAGCCCATAAGACTCTACCTGCTATGACGATGGCTTCTTTTATGCATGTTAAGTCGCAATTGATAGAGGCTGACAAAATACATCACTACTTACGCATGTTACAATCTAGTAGCCCATCTTACTTATTATTAGCATCATTAGATGATGCTCGTTATTATGTACAGACATATATGGAGAGTGATGGGGCATATATAATAGAAAAAAAGAATCAATGGATAGATGCATTACGAGCAATTGGATCATTAGAAGTAATTGAAGTAGATGATCCACTTAAAGTATTGTTACGTGTTAATGGTTATAGTGGCTTTCAATTACAGGAGGCATTAGAGGCAAAGCATGTGTATGGGGAACTGGCAGATGCCAATCAGGTTTTATTTGTGTTACCTTTGCTGAAGCAAGGACATACCTACCCATTTGCTGAAATCAGGGTTCGTATAAAAGAGGCTATATCAACGCTATTAAACACAGCTAAAACAGATAGCATAACGGCTTCTCAAACAGCCTATCATTTTGTACCGATTACTGAGCCTCTATATACCTTTAATGAGGTTGCATCATTAAAGAAAGAATGGTTACCATATATGCGTACAATGGGGCGAATTTCAGCAAATATGATCATTCCTTATCCACCTGGGATACCATTATTAGTACCAGGAGAAAGAATAACAGTAGCTAAGTTAAGTCAATTGGAAGAGCTACTAGCAGCAGGTGCAACATTCCAGGGGAATCATCGTTTAGCAGAAAAAATGATTCAGGTTATTAAATAGTTGGAGGCAATAACAGCATGAATAGCAATTTATTTATCACATTTGAAGGACCAGAGGGAGCAGGAAAAACAACGGTCATTCAAATGATAGCAAAGCGATTAACAGAAAAAAATATTGAAGTTCTAGCAACAAGAGAACCAGGTGGAATTGAGATTGCAGAAAAAATAAGAACGATTATTTTGAATCCTGCACATACTGCTATGGATGAACGAACAGAGGCATTGTTATATGCTGCAGCAAGAAGCCAGCATTATTTTGAAAAAGTACGTCCTGCATTAGATGCAGGGAAGTTAGTGATATGTGACCGTTTTATCGATTCCTCTTTAGCCTATCAAGGATATGCAAGAGGTATAGGTGTCAATGAGGTGCTTTCTATTAATGAATTTGCTATTGGGAAGAAATTACCTGACGTGACCATACTATTTGATCTTGCTCCAGAGGTTGGCTTAGCGCGTATTCATGCAACTGGCAATCGGGAAGTAAACCGCTTAGACGTTGAAAGCTTGCCGTTTCATCAGAAGGTACGTGAAGGATATTTACAATTAGTAGAGCAGTATCCAGAGCGAATACGTGTAGTCAACGCAGATCAAGATATTGAAAATGTTGTGGAAGATGTATGGTTATTATTATTGGAAGCAATGCAGTAAATGCATGAAGTTGTCTACAACAATGTGATATAATGATATTATCCATTAATTTATCTTCACTAAGAGGGCATCATTTGTGGAAGTACCTATTAGGTCTGACACACCTTTGTGTAGATACATTATGTGTTTAGGGAACCTTGTAGATGTCTCTTTTAAAATTTTCTTATAGAGTTTTTATGTCAACATGCTGATGTTCCTCTAGTTCAACAGTAGTTTAAACTTTCGATGAACTAAGATAATTATTTATAAGCTAAGGCTTACGAATAGAATTGAAATCTATCTAGTGAATTTTATAAAAGGGGTGAGTGCGAATGAAGTTAGTCGTAGCTGTAGTGCAAGATCAGGATAGCAGCCGCTTATCAAATGCTTTAACGAAAAATCAGTTTCGCGCAACTAAATTAGCGAGCACAGGAGGATTTTTACGTTCAGGAAATACGACATTTCTTATAGGAACTGAAGACTCTCTCATACCCAAACTTTTAGATATTATTCGGGATAATTGTCGGGCAAGAGAGCAAATGGTTGCACCCGTTTCTCCGTTAGGAGGAAATGCTGATTCCTATATACCTTACCCTGTAGAGGTGGGAGGAGCTACCGTATTTGTTTTACCGATTGAACAATTCCATCATTTTTAAAAAGTAGCCTCCGAAGCTAAATCATGAATTATTTGTTACTATTGAACATTTTATTTAAAAACGATTATGCCTAGGAGAAATAGATAAAACTGTGGGGGCGAAACTAGCTTGAAGATTAATCAAGATATACGTGTCGGGTTAAATACAAATCGCAAAGAGCCACTACAAAATAATAATCAAAATAACCGATTTGGAGATATGGTCGTCAAGCAAGGTAATAAGCTGCAAACAGAACAACTCACGCGTTTGTTAGGGGATATATCTACTGCAGGGGACCGAGTAGCTAGATCACGTAATTTACGAGAACTTGCTAGGTTTAAAATGCTTGTTAAACGATTTCTACAAGAGACAGTAGAACATGGTATGGAGTTAAAACAATCACATACTTGGAATCGTTTTGGTGAAGGAAGACGTCTGAAAATCATTGAAACCATTGATACACGTCTTGTCGAACTTGCACAGGATCTTTTAGACGAAGAAAAAGAAGCCATAGATCTTCTTGATAAAATCGGTGAAATTAAAGGCTTACTAATTAATTTATATATGTAAAACCCGTGTCTCGTTCTCATTTAGGCGCGGGCTTTTTTCAAATGTTGATATGGCTACTCGTCATTAAAGTAAACAACTGCAATATTTCTTTACAAGAGTGCAAGAAAGTATCACTTTTTGTTGTAGAGACAGGAAGGAATTTAAATGTATGGCCAAGAATGTTGAAGAGCTACTCACACTGCAACCAGTCGTAATGAAGCAGCTTCAAACAATATTTGACAAGAATAGATTAGCACATGCATATATTTTTGATGGCGAAAAAGGGACAGGCAAGGCAGATATTATGCACTTTTTTGTCAAATTAATGTTATGCGAGCAACCAAATGGAAATGTTCCATGTGAAACATGTCGAAATTGCAAACGTGTAGATTCGGGAAATCATCCAAATATTCATCAAATTTATCCAGATGGTCAATTCATAAAAATTGATCAGATGCGAGAGCTCATTGGAGAAATGAAAATGGTGGGTGTAGAAGAAGGACGTAAGATTTATGTGCTTCATCATGCAGACCGTCTTAATACAGCCTCTGCAAATATGATACTTAAATTTTTAGAGGAGCCAGAAGGAGAAGTAACTGCCATATTACTAACAGAGCAAATGCAGTCAATACTTCCAACTATCCGTTCTCGTTGTCAACATATCAAATTCCAAAAAATGCCACGTCATGTTTTGTTGAAGCATTTACAGGAAAATAATATCTCTCATTCAATGGCCTCAACAGTAAGCATGATGACAAACGAGGTAGAAACAGCGATATTTTTAGCAAATGATGAGCAGTTTGCACTCGCTCGAAAAACAGTGTTAAAATTAGTAGAGGCCATTCGGCAAAATGTACACGAAGCATTGCTTATTGTGCATGAAGAGTGGTTGCCTCACTTTAAAGAAAAAAGTGAGATGGAGCAAGCATTGGATTTACTACTATTTGCTTACCGTGATATAGTGTCAATAAAAGCTAATCCCGAGGCAGCTTGTACTTATCCAGACATGTTACCACTATTTAAAGAAGTTGCGCTATATTCCACTTATGAGAGATTATCAAATCAGATGGAATCTATTTTACAAGCACGTGCCTCTTTACAGCGTAACATGAATAGGACGTTATTGATGGAGCAGTTAATGCTAAATCTGCAGGAGGGATATACATTTGTATAATGTAGTAGGAGTCCGCTTTAAAAAGGCGGGTAAAATATATTATTTTGATCCGGCATCATTTCTACTAGAGGATAGTCAATATGTTATTGTAGAGACAGCCCGCGGTGTAGAGTATGGAAAAGTAGTTGTCCCTCAAAAGGTAGTGGGTGATAATGATGTTGTATTACCACTAAAACAAGTACTTAGACCAGCAGATGATCGTGATCGTATACAAGTAGAAGAAAATGCAGCGGAATCAAAGCGTGCATTTGAGCTCGCTAGTACGAAAATTATAGAGCATAATTTAGAAATGAAACTTGTAGATGTTGAATATACATTTGATCGTAATAAAATTATTTTTTACTTTACAGCTGAAGGACGAGTTGATTTTAGGGATCTAGTAAAAGATTTAGCCTCGGTTTTTAGAACACGTATTGAACTTCGTCAAATCGGTGTGCGTGATGAAGCCAAGCTTTTAGGTGGTATCGGTCCATGTGGTAGAATGCTTTGCTGCTCCACATTTTTGGGTGATTTTGAGCCTGTTTCTATTAAAATGGCTAAAGATCAAAACTTATCATTAAATCCTTCAAAAATATCTGGCCTTTGTGGACGTTTAATGTGTTGCTTAAAGTATGAAAATGATGAATATGAAGAAGCAAAAGAGGGCATGCCAGATGTTGGTGAGATAACAATGACACCAGATGGCCGTGGGAAAGTAGTAGGGCTAAATGTGCTGGAAAGACTTATTCAAGTATATTTACATGAGCAGGAACGCACAGTTGAGTATACACTAGAAGAACTGCTAGCATGCGAAAAAAATCTTATTTAAGATAGAGAATTTAACGAGGTGGCTTGGGTGAAGGACCGTAATTTCTTAGATACCGTTATGGAGTTCGAACAACAGCTCGAAGCAATGCAAGAGCAATTTGGTGCATTGAAACAATTTGTAGCGTTAATGATGGAAGAGCATAAGGCACTTGAAACAGAAAATCATCATCTACGTACACGTCTAGAAGAACTACTTTCTAATACAAACTCCGTACAAGCTGCTGAAGTAAAGAAAGAGAGTCCGCTAGATATTGGTGAGGGATATGATAACTTAGCTCGCCTCTACCAAGAGGGCTTCCATGTTTGCCATGTTCATTTTGGAAGTTCACGTAAGGGTGAGGATTGTCTGTTTTGTCTATCATTTTTAAATAAACAAAATGTGTAATAAAAGGCTGATTCCCGCTAAGGTGGTGTCAGTCTTTTGTTTTGTAGTGTAGGAGGAGTAAGCATGGAAAAATGGCTAAAAGGTGACGAGCGGTTAGATTATTTGTTGGCTGAGAATTTACGTATTATTCAAAGTCCCTCTGTCTTTTCGTTCTCATTAGATGCAGTACTGCTTTCGAAGTTTGTCAGTATTCCTTATCATAAAGGAAAAATTGTTGATTTATGCTCAGGAAATGGTGTGATACCACTTTTTTTAAGTGCACGTACAAAGGGACAGATAACGGGAGTAGAAATTCAGCCACGTTTATTTGAGATGGCAGAGAGAAGTATCCGTTACAATCAGCTAGAACAGCAAATTCAAATGATTCTTGGAGATGTTAAAGAAATACCGAAACAACTTGGCATTGAAAAGTATGATGTGGTTACCTGTAATCCGCCCTATTTTTTAGCACATGAAGCAAGTGATAAAAATCTTAGTGAGCATCATGCCATAGCACGCCATGAATTGTATTTAACATTGGAAGAAGCCATTCAATCAGCAAGTAAATTATTAAAGCAAGGGGGCAAGGCCGCATTTGTCCACCGACCAGGGCGATTATTAGATATTGTGACAGCTATGCGAGCAAATCGCTTAGAGCCTAAACGGATGCAGCTCATTTATCCGAAGGAAGGGAAAGAGGCGAATACATTATTAATAGAAGGAATAAAAGATGGAAAGCCTGATTTAAAAATTCTGCCGCCGTTGTATGTTTATGATGCTAATAATGAATACACGGCAGAAGTGAGAGAAATTCTTTATGGAAAAGAGCAATAATCACTACTTTTATGTGTTAGAGTGTGCTGATCAAACTCTTTATGCAGGGTATACAAATAATATAGAAAAACGTGTTGCTGTACATAACGCTGGTAAAGGAGCAAAATATACAAGAGCTAGAGGTCCAGTGAAATGTATTTATAAAGAAATATTTGAGACAAAGCAAGAAGCAATGCGTGCTGAATATGCCTTTAAGCAATTAACAAGAACACAGAAAATTAATTATATAAGGAGGGGCGAATCGTGAAATCACAAAAAAGTACAATACACGAACAGACAGGTTGTTTATATCTGGTAGGAACACCTATTGGTAATTTAGAAGATATGAGTGTGCGTGCACTTCGCATTTTAAAAGAAGCCGATATTATCGCGGCAGAAGATACTAGAAACACCAAAAAGCTGTGTAACTACTTTGAGATTGAAACACCGCTAATCAGCTATCACGAACATAATTTAGCCGTAGGTGGAGAAAAATTGTTAACATTACTACAGGAAGGAAAAACAATTGCATTAGTAAGTGATGCAGGTTTACCTTGTATTTCTGATCCAGGTGCAGATATAGTTGAAAAAGCAATTGCTCAAAACTTTTCTGTTGTACCAGTGCCAGGGCCTAATGCAGCGATTTCAGCATTAATTGCATCTGGGTTATCGCCACAGCCGTTTTTCTTTTATGGATTTTTGAATCGCGGAAAAAAGGAACGTCGCCAGCAATTAGAACAATTAAAAAAACGCCAAGAAACGATTTTACTCTATGAGGCACCACATCGCTTAAAGGATACATTAAAAGATATGGAAGCTATACTCGGGGAACGTCGTATTGTTTTAGCTCGAGAGCTGACAAAGAAGTTTGAAGAGTTTTTAAGAGGTACTTTGTCTGAAGCTGTAGAATGGTCACAAACAGAGGAAATACGAGGAGAGTTTTGTATTGTTCTTGAAGGTAATAGCTGTGTAGAAGAGGAAGATCATGAAGAAGCTTATTGGCAAAACATGTCCATTGTTGAACATGTTGATTTCATTATCAATCAATCGAATGTATCTTCAAAAGAAGCCATTAAAGAAGTAGCTAAGTTAAGGCAAGTGTCAAAGCGAGATGTTTATAATGAATATCATAGTAATTAATAGTAAAGAGTTACCTTATTAGGGTAGCTCTTTATTTTTATTTAGTTCATGACTTCGAAACTTAAAAGTTGAGAAGTAATAATTTTGAGACACAATTTTAAATTGATAATAATTGTAAATAATAGTAACCTAAAATAGAAAGGTCTGACATGGACATTATAAGGGATTAAGAAATTGGTTATATTAATAAACAGAAACACCTAAATCACTGTTTTGATTTAGGTGAGTAACTAATTATTTTTTTAAGTTAGATTGAATTTCTTTAACTAACATTTCAGCGCCTTCTGGACTTAAAATTAATTTGCCTCCAACTAGACGGAAGTTATCATCTGAAACTTCACCAGTAACAGCACATGTCATATTAGGCATATATTTTTTTAAGATGATTTTATCATCATCCACATAGATTTCTAAAGCGTCCTTTTCAGCAATTCCTAGCGTACGGCGTAACTCGATAGGAATTACTACACGACCTAACTCATCGACTTTACGAACAATCCCTGTTGATTTCATAATAGATTTCCTCCTAATTTATAAAAGTTATATTGGTATTTCGTCAAATTTCGACATTATTTCTTTGTCTGATAGTTATCATACCAAGTAATGCCATAAACGTCAATTAATTAATGCACTAATATTATGCTTTTAAAAAAAATTTTTGAGAAGAATGCAGGTATTTTAATTTTTTTAAAAGGTTTTTAATAAATATTTTTGTTAGTAGTAAAAAAGGTTCTTATTTAAGTCATTTAATGGATTAAATATATTATTCGACAATTTTCGCGATTAATAAACTTTCATTGAAACGAATTTCGTACTTCGTTAGAATAGAAAGTATATTGTAAAACAATGGAGGCAGTTCTAGTGAGTGAACAACAAAAAACATTCTATATAACAACACCCATTTACTATCCAAGTGGGAAATTTCATATTGGTACGGCATATACAACAGTAGCATCTGATACTATTGCACGCTATAAACGTTTAAAAGGTTATGATGTACGCTTTTTAACAGGAATGGACGAACATGGCCAAAAAATTCAAGAAAAAGCAGCAGAAGCGGGTAAACATCCTCAAGATTATGTAAATGAAATTGCAGATGCTGCGAAAAAACTTTGGGGTTTAATGGATATTTCTTATGATGACTTTATTCAAACAACCCAGGATCGACATACGAAAGCTGTCGAAAAGATTTTCCAAAAGTTTTTAGATAATGGTGATATCTATAAAGGTGAGTATGAAGGCTGGTACTGTACACCGTGTGAATCATTCTTTACTGAGACTCAACTAGTTGACGGGAACTGTCCTGATTGTGGTCGTCCGGTGCATAAAGTTAAAGAAGAATCGTACTTCTTTAATATGAAGAAATATGCAGATCGTTTATTAGCTTATTATGAAGAGAACCTTGAATTTATTGAGCCAGAATCACGAAAAAATGAAATGATTAACAACTTCATTAAACCAGGACTAGAGGATTTATCGGTATCAAGAACATCCTTCGACTGGGGAATTAAAGTACCAGGAGATCCAAAGCATGTTATTTATGTGTGGGTTGATGCATTAACGAATTATATTACAGCCTTAGGTTATCTATCAGAAGATGAATCATTATTCAACAAATATTGGCCAGCAGATGTACATGTAGTAGGGAAGGATATTGTTCGTTTCCATACGATTTATTGGCCAATCTTCTTAATGGCACTAGATTTGCCATTACCGAAAAAAGTATTTGCTCATGGTTTTATTATGATGAAAGACGGTAAAATGTCTAAATCAAAAGGTAATGTAATTTATCCTGAAATGTTAATCGAGCGTTATGGTCTAGATGCGACACGTTATTTCCTATTACGAGAATTACCATTTGGCTCTGATGGGGTATTTTCACCAGAATCATTTATTGAACGTACAAACTTTGATCTGGCTAATGATTTAGGGAACTTATTAAATCGTACAATTTCAATGATTAATAAATATTTTGATGGGATTATTCCGACAGAAAATCTTCAACCGACAGAATTTGATGCAGCTTTAAAAGAGCAAGCTGAGTCGGTACGTATTAAATATGAAGAAAGTATGGAAAAAATGCAATTTAGTGTCGTTCTGGCAGACTTATGGACGCTTGTTTCACGCACAAATAAGTATATAGATGAGACACAACCATGGGTGTTAGCAAAAGAGGAGTCAGACAAGCCAAAATTAGGTGCAGTTATGCGAAATTTGGCAGAAAGCTTACATCAAATCGCTGTCATGTTGCAACCATTTATGACAACAACTCCGAAACGTATGATCGATCAGTTAGGATTAGATGACAAATTCTTAGCATGGGATACAATTGAAACATTCGGCAATACTATTCCAGCAAACATTAAAGTGGTAGAAAAAGGGATACCGATTTTCCCACGCTTAGAAAATGAGGTTGAGATTACTTATATTCGTGAGGAAATGCGTGGCTCTGTGAAAACACCACAGGATGAAGAAATTAAAAAGGTAGCAAAAACTGAAGAAAATCCAGAAATTCCTGAAATTACTATTGATGATTTTATGAAAGTAGACTTGCGTGTAGCTACTGTGACTGCATGTGAAACTGTTCCGAAAGCAGATAAATTATTAAAGCTTCAAGTTGATCTAGGATATGAGCAACGTCAAGTAGTTTCAGGTATTGCGAAATTCTATACACCAGATGATTTAATAGGTCAAAAAGTAATTGTCGTAGCAAATTTAAAACCAGTAAAATTACGTGGTGAAATATCACAAGGAATGATTTTAGCCGGTGAGAAAGATGGAATTTTAAAATTAGCATCAGTTGATCCTAAACTCGAAAATGGTGCAAAAGTAAAGTAATGAATTTAAGGAAGGCCTGCTGAATATGAATTATTCAGCAGGCTTTTCAAATCTGTTAGAGAAAATGGAATTAAATTATTTTGAAATAATTTGTGGTATGTGAAAAATATAGTTTTGTGGGTTTAAAGAACTACTTTAGGTAATGTCGATTAAGTGGAATGTCACAATGTCGAATAGTTTGTAATGAAATTGTAATGACCACGAAAAATATGAAATAATAAATTTTAATAAAATCAATGTTAGGAGAATGAAGATGTATATAGATACACACGTACATTTAAACGCAGATCAGTATGAGGAAGATCTTCAAGAAGTGATTGATAGAGCTCTTGAAGCTAAAGTAGAAAGAATGGTAGTTATTGGTTTCGACCGTAAAACCATTGAGAGAACAATGCAATTAATAGAGCAATATGATTTTGTTTACGGTGTCATTGGCTGGCATCCCGTAGACGCTATTGATTGTACCCAACAAGATTTAGAGTGGATTGAGCAATTAGCTTCACATCCAAAAATAGTTGGCATTGGTGAAACGGGATTGGACTACTATTGGGATAAGTCTCCAAAAGACGTTCAACAGGAACTTTTTCGCAAGCAAATTCAATTAGCTCAAAAGATCAATTTACCAATCGTTATTCATAATAGGGATGCAACAGGTGATGTTGTACAAATTTTACGTGAAGAAAATGCTGCATCCGTAGGGGGTGTTATGCACTGCTTTAGTGGAAGTGTAGAAACAGCGCGTGAATGTATAGCTATGAATTTTAAGATTAGTCTTGGGGGACCAGTGACATTTAAAAATGCACGTCTACCAAAGGAAGTAGCGACAGAAATAGCTCTTGAGCACTTGATGATTGAAACAGACGCTCCTTATTTAGCTCCACATCCACATCGAGGTAAGCGCAATGAACCCGCTTTCGTGCCTTTAGTTGCTGAGGAAATCGCACGTTTGAAAGGGTTGACAATTGAGGAAATTGCACAAGCAACTACAGCCAATGCGAAAAATTTTTTTGGGATTGACAATTAACTAGCTTAGATGCCTCCAATACAGGGTTTGTGGTTGGCAAAAAACAAGAAGTCAATTTTCAGAGAAATACTTTCGGGTTGACAGTGCCAAAACTAGTCCGTATAATCCAACCTTGTATTAAGGAGGCGTTTTTTCATGTCAAATAATTCCATGAAAAACTTGTTCTTAGGATCATTGAGGAGTAAGCAAACAGTGATAAGAATTATTTCACTTGTCCTGTTTGTGTCTGTAATCTCTTTCGTGCTTTATCAGGGTACGAAAAAATCCGTTAAGCTTGAAGCAAATGGAGAAACAATCGAAGTATCAACACATGCCAAAACTGTAGAACAATTATTACAAAATCAAAATATAGATATAGCAGAGCATGACAAAATTTCACCCTCTCTGAACACCAAAATTGTTAATGGATTAGCAATTACATGGGAACAGGCAAAAGAAGTAACTATTTCAGTTGATGGAAATCAGTCAAAAGTTTGGACAACTGAAACACTTGTGAAGGACATTTTGAAGGAAGCAAATATTAAAGTATCTGAACATGACTCTTTAGCGCAAGGTCTAGATACTGAACTAGGAGCAGAAAACAAAATCGATATTCAAAAAGCGTTTCAAGTAGCGCTTGTCGATGGCGTAAATAAAAGACAAGTATGGTCCACTTCGACTACGGTCGCTAACTTTTTAAAACAACAAGGAATTCAGCTAAATGAATTCGATCGTGTCGAAAATAACCTGGAGAACGTCATTACTCCGGAGAGTAAAATCACAGTAGTTCGCGTAGAAAAGGTTATCGATGTAGTGGAAGACTCTTTAGATTTCGCAGTTGAAAAGAAGCAGGATGCTTCATTGCAAAAGGGGAAACAAAAAGTAGTAGCAACGGGCGAGAAGGGTTCGGTTTCTCGTACGTATGAAGTTGTAAAAGAAAACGGTAAGGTTGTGGCAAAAAACCTGCAATCTGAGAAAGTATTAAAAGAACCGAAGAAACAAGTGGTTGCAGTAGGCACAAAAACAATCGTTGCAAGTGCAGCAACTGTGTCACGTGGTTCTGCAGAGCCTGCTAACGGTAAAGAATTTTATGTAACGGCAACAGCATATACACCATATTGCAACGGTTGTACTGGTACATCAGCAACTGGTATAAACCTACGTTCAAATTCTGGCTTGAAGGTGATAGCAGTTGACCCTTCTGTTATTAAGCTAGGATCAAAGGTTTGGGTAGAAGGCTATGGAACTGCTATAGCTGGGGATACTGGTGGGTCAATTAAGGGTAATAAGATTGACATACTTGTACAAACAGATGCTCAAGCACGTAACTGGGGACGTAAGAAAGTGCGCGTTAAAGTATTAAATTAAAAAAATTGTAAAATTAATCAAAATGTTTTTCACAAATGGAGCTTTCCTGTTTTGACTGGCGGGAGGGCTTCTTTATTTTTTTTAGCAAATGATGCTGTAAGGTATGTAGAGAGTAAGTTGAATAAGATAAGCTCATCGGGACCTTGTATTCCTGTACAAATCGTATAGAGCAGTTGTAAAATGGTCAGAAGATAAGGTAGATAGAAAAGAGGAGCCTTTTTGCAAATTAAAGAAATTATTGTTGTTGAAGGAAAAGATGATACGACAGCTATTAAACGTGCTGTACAAGCAGATACTATAGAAACAAATGGATCTGCAATTTCTGAAGAAACGTTAAAGCGAATTCAGCACGCCCAAGAAAAACGTGGAGTTATTGTATTTACTGATCCAGACTATCCAGGACGTCGAATACGGGCCATTATCGAGGAGCGTGTAAAAGGGGTGAAACATGCCTTTTTACCAAAAGCGAAAACGATTGCTAAAAACGGTAAAGGGTTAGGGATTGAGCATGCTGCTGATGAGGATATACGTGAGGCATTACAACATGTCTATACCCCTATACATGAGGTGTTAAACAAAGAGTTAATTACACTGGAAGATTTAATGACTGCTCGTTTAATTGGACATCCACAAGCAAAGCAGCGTCGTGATAGACTAGGGGAAATCTTAAATATAGGTGCTACAAATGGTAAACAACTTCATAAAAGATTGAAAATGTTTCAGATTACAGAGGAGCAATTTGGTGCGGCTATCGCACAGTTAGATCAGGAGGAAAATGATGCATAAGGATATTGCGACACCAATTCGAACACAAGAAATTTTAAAAAAGTATGGGTTTTCATTTAAAAAAAGTTTAGGTCAAAACTTCTTAATTGACCCGAACATTTTAAGAAATATAGTGAGTCACGCCAATTTAACTGAGAATAGTGGCGCAATTGAAGTTGGTCCTGGGATTGGGGCATTAACTGAGCATTTGGCGAGAAGCGCTAAAAAGGTAGTTTCCTTTGAAATTGACCAACGTTTATTACCGGTACTAGAAGATACGCTTAGTCCATATAATAACGTGTCTATTATTCATTCTGACATACTTAAGGCAGATGTGGAGAAAGTAATTGCAGATGAGATGCCAGGTATTGATGATATTATGGTTGTAGCAAATTTACCGTATTATGTAACGACTCCAATTTTACTGAAATTACTCAATGACCGATTACCGATCCGTGGTTTTGTTGTGATGATGCAGAAAGAGGTAGCAGACCGTATAACGGCTAAGCCAGGGACGAAAGAATATGGTTCTTTATCAATTGCAATACAATATTACGTGAAAGCAGATATTGCGATGACAGTGCCAAAAACAGTTTTCATGCCTCAACCTAACGTCGACTCTGCAGTAATTCGCCTTATCAAGCATGAGGAACCACCGGTAAAAGTAATAGATGAGGATTTTTTATTTGTTGTAACGCGTGCCTCATTCGTACAGCGAAGAAAAACAATCTATAATAACCTGCAATCTGGTTTACCAAATGGAAAGGCACAGAAGGATCACATTTTACAGGCATTAGAGCTAGCGAATATTGAGCCAACTCGCCGTGGAGAAACACTTTCAATTCAAGAGTTTGGGAAATTAGCCGATGCACTGCATCCTGTTTTTGCAAAGTAAAAATTTTTGTTAACAATTTTTCGGATATGTAAAAAAATATATATTTTTTATAAAAAATAAGTTGACAAGATTTATAAGAGGCTGATAAAATATTATATTTTGTTGACATTTTTGGGCCATTAGCTTATACTTGTTATTAGTGAGGTGTAAGCGAAAATGCCAAAAACTTTAGCGGACATTAAAAAGTCGTTGGATTGTCATTTGGGTAAACGTTTGCAATTAAAAGCAAACGGTGGTCGCAAGAAAACGGTTGAGTGTGCAGGGATACTACGTGAGACATATCGCGCCATCTTTGTAGTAGAGCTCGATCAAGAAGACAATACGTGCAAGCGCGTATCGTATAGCTACACAGATATTTTAACTGAAGCAGTAGAGATTACATTTTTAGACGAAGCAAAGGCTGCTGTCGCAAAATAGTTTCTAGTACTTATTTCTATATTTTAGAAACACTCATGTATATTAAAAATACATGAGTGTTTTGCGTTTTCACGGGCATACTAAATTCGTCAGTTGTTAAAGGAGGAGTTTATATGCCTAGAAAAGGTATCATGTCACCTCGTTTAAAAGAAGAGATCGCAAAAGAACTTGGATTTTATGATGTTGTGCAAAAGGAAGGCTGGGGCGGCATAAAAGCTCGTGATGCTGGTAATATGGTCAAACGTGCCATAGAAATGGCTGAACGGGCAAGTAGTGAGCAAGAGCGTAAGTAGGCTGTTTTTGCTAAAATAGTCATCTTATAAAGTTTCATTCAGCAGGGATGAAAATCCTTACTGACACAACAAATACAACTGACGAGAGAGAGCCGTTACTCCGAATAGGGTAAACGGTTCTTTTTTTCCATTTTCGTATTCTCAATATGGTAAAATAAAATGAATAATCTTGCGCGAAAAAAGAACTGTTTATACGTGTAGCTATAAGGAGGAAGAAATATGCTTTATGTAAAGGCGCCTGCAAAAATCAATTTAACATTAGATGTACTTTATAAAAGACCGGATAATTTTCACGAAGTGGAGATGGTAATGACAACAGTCGATTTAGCTGATCGTATCAGTCTTGAATCTCGAGAAGATGGTGTTATTCAAATAACTTCAACAGATAATTTTGTACCAAATGACCATCGTAATTTTGCTTATCAGGCAGCGCGTCTCATTAAAGATACATATGGCATTAGACAAGGTGTATCCATTACGATTGAAAAGGAAATACCCATAGCAGCAGGACTCGCAGGAGGTAGTAGTGATGCAGCTGCAACATTAAAAGGGCTAAATGAACTGTGGGATTTAGGTTTATCAATAGATGAATTAGCGGAGCTTGGTGCTAAAATTGGTTCGGATGTTTCGTTTTGCGTTTACGGAGGCACGGCACTCGCTACAGGGCGAGGCGAAAAAATAAAAGAATTACCAGCTCCACCTAATTGTTGGGTTGTACTAGCTAAGCCTAAAATTGGTGTGTCGACAGCAGAAGTTTATGGGGGTCTTAAGGTTGAAGGGCTGCAACATCCCAATACACAGCAGATGATACAAGCTATAGAGACAAAAGATTATGAGCTATTATGTTCGTCATTAGGAAATGTTTTGGAAACTGTAACATTTAAGCTACACCCAGAAGTTGTGATGTTAAAGGAACAAATGAAGCGCTTTGGGGCAGATGCTACGTTAATGAGTGGAAGCGGTCCAACTGTATTTGGGCTTGTGGATAGTGAAGCTCGTGTAAGTCGCATTTATAATGGTTTACGTGGTTTTTGTGAGGAAGTTTATGCAGTACGAATTTTAGGTGAGCGAAATACGCTTGCTTAGAAACGCAAATTTGTGTTAATTTTACCTATAAATATTCGTGTTTAGGAGAGGGTCGCATGAAATGGAAGCGTAGTGAACGACTAGTTGATATGACGTACTACTTACTAGAACATCCACATCAGCTGATCCCGCTAACTTATTTTTCAGAACTATATCAATCTGCTAAGTCATCCATTAGTGAAGATTTAACGATTGTAAAAGAAACTTTCGAAGAAAAAGGAATCGGGTTATTGATGACAGTGCCGGGTGCTGCAGGAGGAGTAAAGTATATTCCGAAAATGTCCGAGGCTGAAGTACGTTTAGTGATTCAAGATTTAAAAGCAGAGTTAGAACATTCAGATCGATTGTTACCAGGTGGATATTTATTTATGACAGACTTGCTTGGAAACCCAGATTTAATTAATCGTGTAGGGAAGGTCTTTGCTTCTGCCTTTGCAGATCAACAAATCGATGTCATAATGACAGTAGCAACTAAAGGGATATCCATCGCCCATGCCATCGCAAGACATTTAAATGTACCAGTGGTAGTTGTGAGAAGAGATAGTAAAGTAACGGAAGGTTCTACAGTAAGCATTAACTATGTATCTGGTTCTTCCAGAAGAATTCAGACAATGGTATTATCAAAAAGAAGCATGAAGAGTGGACAACGTGTATTAATTACGGACGACTTTATGAAGGTCGGCGGTACAATGAATGGCATGAAAAACCTCTTAGAGGAGTTTGACTGTCAGCTAGCAGGCATTGCAGTGCTTGTGGAGGCTGAGCATGCGGACGAAACATTAGTAGATGATTATTATTCACTTGTAAAGCTTCATGAAGTTAATGAAAAAGATCGAACAATTGCATTAAGTGAAGGTAACTATTTTTCTAAAAGGGGACATGACAAATGAAAGTAGTAGCAACAACAAATGCACCAGCAGCAATCGGACCATATTCACAAGGTATTATTGTTAACGGAATGTTTTATAGCTCTGGTCAAATTCCATTAACAGCTACAGGGGATTTAGTGGAAGGCGATATAACTGTACAAACAAATCAAGTATTTGCTAATTTAAAAGCTGTTTTAGCTGAAGCTGGAACTTCTTTAGATAATGTTGTGAAAACAACGGTCTTTATGAAAGATATGAATGACTTTGTAGCGATGAATGAAGTTTATGCAAATCATTTCGGTGATCATAAACCAGCTCGTTCAGCTGTAGAGGTAGCCCGTCTTCCGAAAGATGTAAAAGTAGAAATCGAAGTAATCGCAATCGTAAAATAATTAAAACTTGTTAAGCTCACTAAAGAGAACCTTTATTCTTTTTAGTGGGTTTTTTTACGCTGACAAACAATTGTCAAAAATTACGTATATAAGAAAAAATATTATTCTAATAAGTATTCAAATTTTTTAGAAAATTTGATAGACTATGAAAAGGAAAATATTCGGTAATTGAGAATATGATATTTTCATTTAGGCATCCAAGAAGAGAGGTGGTGAGAAAATGGAAGTTACTGATGTGAGATTACGTCGGGTACAGACGGATGGTCGCATGCGTGCGATTGCTTCCATTACACTTGATAATGAGTTTGTTGTTCACGATATTCGTGTCATTGATGGAAATACTGGTTTATTTGTAGCTATGCCTAGTAAACGAACACCAGATGGGGAGTTTAGAGATATTGCTCATCCAATTAATTCTGATACTCGAAATAAAATTCAGGAGATCATTTTAAACGAGTATCATAACTCTAGTGAAGTAGAGGAAGCTGGTAAAGAGGAAGAATTAGAGGGAATCGGTGTGTAATAAATAGTAAATAACTTACTTTTTAAGGATATGTTACAAACTGATGGTAAAAAAGATAGGAAGAACTCTTCTAGTTGGAAGGGTTCTTTTTATTTTGATAAAAAGATAATATGAGCAATTTCAGGATATACTTCATGACATTCGAGCATAAGGTGCATTGGATTTGTGAATTCATGTTTTTGTCAACTCTACATGCCTTGAAAATAGATGAATTTTGCTATATAGTCATAAGAGAAAATGAGCGTATTGGAGGACTTACTGATGAGCAATGTTTTTGCTGTCATTTTGGCTGCAGGTCAAGGTACACGTATGAAGTCCAAATTATATAAAGTGCTCCATCCAGTATGTGGGAAACCGATGGTACAACATGTGGTGGATCATATTCAGACGTTAGATGTGAATCGCATTGTAACGGTTGTCGGACATGGTGCTGAAAAAGTGCAACAACAGCTTGGTGATAAAAGTGAGTATGTGCTGCAGGCTGAACAACTAGGTACAGCGCACGCTGTGCAACAAGCAGAGGCCATTTTAGGTAATGAAGAAGGTACAACGTTAGTTGTATGTGGAGATACACCACTAATTCGTCCTGAAACGATGCAAGCTCTATTCGAACATCATCATGCAAAGAATGCTAAAGCAACTATTTTAACTGCAATTGCTGAAAACCCAACTGGCTATGGCCGTATATTACGTGGCAATAACGGACAGGTGGAGCAAATTGTTGAACAAAAAGATGCTTCAGCAGAGCAGCAATTAGTAAAAGAAATAAACACAGGCACATATTGCTTTGATAACAAATTATTATTTGAAACATTGAAACTTGTGAAAAATGATAATGCCCAAGGTGAATATTATTTACCAGATGTCATTGAAATTTTACAAAAGCAAGGTGATATTGTTGAAGCATATGTCACTGATGATTTTGAAGAAACACTAGGTGTTAATGATCGCGTGGCTTTGTCACAAGCCGAGACATTAATGCGTACAAGAATCAACGAGAAGCATATGCGGAATGGTGTAACAATTATCCATCCTGAAACAACGCATATTAGTGCAGATGCAGTTATTGGGCGTGATACGGTGATTCAACCTGGCTCAATGATTGAAGGTGCTACTGTGATCGGTGAAGATTGCATTATCGGTCCAAATACTCAAATCATAGATAGCCGCGTTGGTGATCGTACAACTATACATTCTTCAGTTGTCCGTGAAAGCGCTATTGCAGAGGATACTGCTATAGGGCCATTTGCTCATATTCGACCACTTTCAGACATCGGTAGTCATGTAAAAATTGGTAACTTTGTAGAAGTGAAGAAAAGCAAGCTAGATAATGGCTCGAAAGTTTCACATTTAAGCTATATTGGCGATGCCGAGATCGGTAGTAATGTCAATATTGGTTGTGGTTCCATTACAGTAAACTATGATGGAAAAAACAAGTTCAAAACGATTATTGAAGATGATGTATTTGTAGGATGTAATACTAACTTAGTAGCGCCAGTGAAAGTTGGAAAAGGTTCATTTATTGCAGCAGGTTCTACAATTACAAAAGAAGTTCCTGAAGATGCACTTGCCATAGCTCGTGCAAGACAAGAAAACAAACCGAATTATGTAAGCAAATTAAATTCAAAATAATTATCAACTAAACAGGAGGCCATCATGCCGTATCATTATGCAAACTCACAATTAAAAATATTTTCACTTAATTCTAATAATCCATTAGCTCAAGAAATTGCGCAGGAAATGGGCGTAGAATTAGGTAAATCTTCTGTTAAGCACTTCAGTGATGGAGAGATTCAAATTAGCATTGAAGAAAGTATTCGAGGTTGTGATGTGTTTATCGTGCAGTCTACTTCTGCACCTGTAAACGAACATTTAATGGAGCTTTTAATTATGGTAGATGCAGTTAAACGTGCATCTGCTCGTACAGTAAACGTTGTAATGCCTTATTATGGTTATGCACGCCAAGACCGTAAAGCAAAAGCGCGCGAGCCAATTACAGCTAAATTAGTGGCAAACCTACTTGAAACTGCTGGTGCAACACGTGTTATCGTATTAGATTTACACGCACCTCAAATCCAAGGTTTCTTCGATATCCTAATCGACCACTTAATGGCAGTACCATTACTATCTGATTACTTCAAATCTAAAGGTATTCCAGGAGATGAGATCGTTATTGTTTCACCAGATCATGGTGGGGTAACACGTGCTCGTAAAATGGCTGAACGATTAAAAGCACCGATTGCAATTATTGACAAACGTCGTCCGAAACCAAACGTTGCGGAAGTGATGAACATTGTTGGTAATGTTGATGGTAAAGTGGCAATCTTGATTGATGATATTATTGATACAGCAGGTACAATTACGATTGGGGCAGATGCGTTACGTGCTGCTGGTGCAAAAGAAGTTTACGCTTGCTGTTCACATCCTGTATTATCTGGTCCAGCAATTGAACGTATTGAAAACTCTGCTATTAAAGAGTTAGTAGTGACAAATACAATTCAGCTATCAGACGAGAAAAAATCTCCAAAAATTACAGAGCTTTCTGTAGCTAAATTAATGGCGGATGCTATCTCTCGCGTTTATGAAAATAAATCTGTAAGTACTCTATTTGATTAATAAATATTGTAAGTATGAGACCAATCTATTCTTTGAGTAGATTGGTCTTTTCAATATAAATTAGGCACTATTTCATTGAGGCGAAGAAATAGATGAGTGTTTTATGTGTGAGCCTTCTCACAAAGGGGTATAATAATAATGTGTCTTAATAATATTTACTCTACCTTAAACAAATAGAGCTAAATATTATCATAGCCTACAACGAATTATTGTTGAGGCGTAAATAATTTTCTTGGAAGGGGAATAAAGAAGTATGAGTACAGTATTAAGTGTTACAAAGCGCGAAACTGGGCATCGTTCAACATTAACCCAACTTAGAAAAGGGGGAGCCATTCCTGCAGTTATTTACGGCTACAAAGTAGATTCAACCCCAATTTCTATTGCTGCAAAAGATTTTAAAAAATCCATTCAAAAAAATGGACAAAATAGTGTGTTTTCACTAGAGTTAGAGGGGAAAAAGGTGAATGCTGTTGTGTCAGAGGTTCAGCAATGTTCATTGAAAGATGAAGTAAATCATATTGATTTTTTAGCCATTAATATGGCGGAAGAGCTAGAAGCTGATGTCCCGATTAAATTACTTGGACAGTCAGTTGGTGTGAGTGAGGGCGGTATTCTAATGCAGCCTAACTTAGAATTAAAAGTAAAAGTAAAGCCAACAGAGTTACCTGAATCAATTGATGTGGACATTTCATCGTTGAAAATTGGGGAATCCCTAACAGTAGCAGATATTCGCGATGCTACACCTGTTGAAATTATTAGTGAAGATGATTATATGTTAGTAACCATTGTGGCACCTGTTTCTGTAGAGGAAGAGACTACAGAAGGTGAAGAAGGGCAAGAGACAGTATAAAAGTAATTGACGCTTAAGGCTAATAAGAAGGCTATAGCTTTCTTGTTAGCCTTATTTTTTTATGCCTTTTAACAATTGTACAAAATGCTTTCTAGGCGTGCTATATGGTAAAATAATGACTATTAGATTTGAAAGAAGAGAGGTACTTATGAAAATTATCGTTGGTTTAGGAAACCCGGGTAAACCTTATGAGCACACAAGACACAATATTGGCTTTGATGTTATTGATGCGTTAGCAGAAAAATGGGGAACACCTTTAACAAATTCAAAATTTAATGGGATGTACACTACTGTACATCGACCAGAAGGAAAGGTTCTACTTGTTAAACCATTAACATATATGAATTTATCAGGGGAATGTGTTGGTCCCCTAATGGACTATTTTGACATAGAGATAGAAGATTTAATTGTCATTTATGATGACTTGGATTTAGAGACAGGTAAATTACGTCTGCGACAAAAAGGGAGTGCAGGTGGTCATAACGGCATTAAATCGTTAATTCAACATTTAGGTACTCAGGAATTTAATCGTATTCGAGTGGGCATTAATCGCCCGCCAGCAGGCATGAAGGTAGCAGACTATGTTTTAGCTAAATTTTCGAAGGAAGACCAAGTTCTTATGCAAGACGCAATTGTAAATTCTGTAAACGCTGTTGAAGCATCTCTTTCAAAGCCGTTTCTTGATGTGATGAATCACTTTAACGTAAGCAAATAGATGAAAGTAATAAAATTTCTGTTAAAGTTTTTGGATAATTGGCATGGTGTAAGGTGAGTAATGAACTGCCTTACACTATTATTACAGCTAATACTTGTAGTGAATAGTCTTAGCTACAGGTAAAAATTAATTCTCTAATTTTCAAGTTATTGCAATGACGATGACAGTGAAAAGTGCATAATCCTTTTTATAAATGTCTATACTTTAAGTAGAAAGTTGCTTAAAGGAGGATGATTTGGAGATGTCAGTTCGCTATCGATGTCGGCATTGTGAAGTAGAAATAGGGACACTACCATTTGATGCAGATGATACAATTCGAAAGTTGCATATTTTCGAATTGGGAGAAGCGGATGATTATGTTGAGAAAGATCAACATGGTCAAACGACTGTGCACTGCATTTGTGAGCAATGTGAGGATTCGCTGAAACAATATCCAGATTATCACGCACTCAATAAATGGATTCAATAATTGGAAGGATGCTTTGACACACTTATGTGTGTTCAAGGCTTTTTCCATTTCATAAAACAGCCATTAATAGAGATATGTAAAATAACGCTAGAATAATAGAAATAAAAATATAGAATTTATGCTGAAAGGAGCTTGACTGTGGAGGTTTTACGACAGCTTGTGTCGCAAGATAAACATATTACATCTTTTTTAAAGGAAATTCAGAGCAGTCAAACTGCATCACAGCTTATAACAGGTTTAACAGGAAGCGCACGCCCAGTAATGGTTGATGTGTTATTTGAATATGTTAAGAAGCCAATCTACATTATCTCTCCTAATCTATTGCAGGCACAAAAAATGGCGGATGAGCTTGTTGGACTATTAGGCGAGGAACATGTTCACTATTACCCTGCTGATGAATTTATTGCAGCCGATCTTTCTGTGGCTTCACCAGAACTTCGCGCGGAGCGAATCGCGACGCTCGATTGCTTAGCTAGAGGTGAGAAAGCCGTATATGTAATACCTGTGGCTGGTCTACGTAAAATAATGCAACCAAAAGAACACTGGCTACACTATTTTTTACAAACCGCAGTAGGCGAAGATGTTGAAATTGATAAATGGTTGCAAACATTAGTTGAGATGGGCTATGTACGGAATTCAATGGTGACATCACCTGGAGAGTTCGCATTACGTGGGGGAATTTTAGATATTTATCCACCTTATTTAGAATCACCAATTCGTATCGAATTATTTGATACAGAGGTTGACTCCATACGAACATTTTCAGCAGATGACCAACGTTCTATTGATAAATTACAAAAAATTCGTATTCTCCCTGCTTCAGAGGTTATTCTTACAAAATCAGAAAGACAGGCATTAGCAGACCGTTTAGAAGTGGCATTAGCAGCCAGCCTAAAGAAGGTTAAAAAGCAGGAGACAAAAGAACTTCTGTATCAGCATATTCAATATGATATTGAGTTGCTACAACAAGGGAATTTACCTGATTATGTAAACAAATATGGCTCATTATTATACGATAAAACAGCCTTTTTAGGAGATTACTTTGAACATGATGGTATTGTACTTTTTGACGAGCTTGGACGTATTCAAGAGGTAATGGATGCATGGGAGCGTGAAGAAGATGAGTGGTTTTTATCTTTAATCGAAGAGGGAAAAATGGTTCATGATGTCAAACCTGCCTTCTCATTAAAAGAAATATTGGCGATGTTGTCACAACAAAAGCTTTCATTTTCATTGTTTTCGCGAACATTTGCAGGGATTACATTTAATAAAACAACCAACTTTTCTTGCAAGCCAATGCAACAATTTCATGGACAAATGTCCTTGCTTCAAAGTGAGGTTGAACGCTGGTTACTAGGCAAATTTACAGTTCTCATCATAGCAAGGGATAAAGAACGAGTGAAAAGAGTTCAGCAAATGCTTGAAGAATACGATATTCATACAGCAATAGGTGAACCAACAGAACCTGGTATTTATATTGTAGATGGGGGCTTGTCGAGTGGCTTTGAATTGCCCCTACAGCGTTTAGCAATTGTAACAGAAGACGAGCTCTTTAAACAGCAGGCAAAGAAAAAAACACGCACACAAAAAATGACCAATGCTGAACGTATTAAAAGTTATACGGAAATTAAGCCAGGTGATTATGTTGTACATGTTCATCATGGGATTGGTAAATATATTGGTGTAGAGACATTAGAGGTTAATGGTACACATAAGGATTATCTGCATATTCGATATCGTGCAGACGATAAATTATATGTACCTGTTGAGCAAATAGACTTAATCCAAAAATATGTGGCGTCAGAGGATCGAGAACCAAAGCTACATAAATTAGGTGGGGCAGAGTGGAAAAAGGCGAAAGCAAAGGTATCCTCTGCTGTACAGGATATTGCGGATGATTTAATAAAGCTGTATGCAAAGCGTGAAGCAGAGAAAGGGCATGCTTTTACACCTGATAACGATGACCAGCGTAATTTTGAAGCAATGTTCCCCTATGAAGAAACAGAAGATCAACTACGCTCAATTGTTGAAGTAAAACGAGATATGGAACGTGAACGCCCTATGGACCGTTTAGTCTGTGGTGATGTAGGCTATGGTAAAACAGAGGTAGCCATTCGTGCCGCATTTAAGGCTATTCAAGATGGAAAGCAAGTGGCATTCCTTGTCCCTACAACCATTCTAGCCCAGCAACATTATGAGACTATTCGTGAGCGCTTTCAAGGCTTTGCCATTAATGTTGGATTGTTATCTCGCTTCCGTTCGAAAAAGGAGCAAACAGCAACATTAAAAGGCTTAAAAGAGGGCCGAGTCGATATAGTTATTGGAACACACCGTATTTTATCTAAAGATTTAATTTTCCAAGACCTTGGTCTGCTAATTGTGGATGAAGAGCAACGTTTTGGTGTGACGCATAAGGAAAAAATTAAGCAGTTAAAGACAAATGTCGATGTCTTAACTTTAACAGCTACACCAATTCCAAGGACACTTCATATGTCCATGGTAGGGGTCCGAGATTTATCTGTTATTGAGACGCCTCCTGCTAATCGTTTCCCAGTTCAAACATATGTGATGGAGCACAGCGGTGCATTAGTACGAGAAGCTATTGAGAGGGAAATGGCACGTGGCGGACAAGTATTTTATTTATATAATCGGGTAGAGGATATGGCTCGAAGGGTTGAGGAGATTCAAGTGCTGGTCCCTGAAGCACGTATAGGCTTTGCTCATGGAAAAATGACTGAGTCAGAGCTAGAATCAGTGATTTTAGCCTTCTTAGAGGGCGACTATGATGTACTTGTTACGACAACGATTATCGAGACAGGTGTCGATATACCGAATGTAAATACATTAATAGTCCATGATGCTGATCGCATGGGCTTAGCCCAGCTCTACCAATTACGCGGGCGCGTTGGACGTTCTAACAGAGTAGCCTATGCATATTTTATGTACCAACGCGACAAAGTTCTGACAGATGTAGCGGAGCAACGTTTACAAGCAATCAAAGAATTTACAGAACTTGGCTCAGGCTTTAAAATTGCGATGCGAGATTTATCTATTCGGGGCGCAGGAAACTTACTTGGAGCGCAGCAACATGGCTTTATTGATTCAGTTGGCTTTGATTTATATTCACAAATGCTTCAGGATGCCATCGCAGAACGTCAAACAGGCGTGAAAAAAGAAGAAAAGCCAGATATTGAAATTTTGTTGAGTATTGATGCTTATATTCCAGACGCTTATATTCCAGATGGTTATCAAAAGATCCAAATGTATAAACGAATTAAAGCCATGGATCAGGTGGAGGAGTATGACGAAATCATGGAGGAATTAGAGGATCGATTTGGCGATCTTCCAATTGAAACAGAGCGTTTACTTCGAATAGCACGAATGAAAGTTTGGGGCTTAGGTGCGGGAGTAGTATCTGTAAAGGAGAAGCAAAAACTTATTACAATACTATTATCAGAACAAGGAACGGCAAGTGTCGATGGCAGTAAGATTATTGAAGAATCGATGAAATTCGAGCGTGCTGTTGGTTTTGGTATGGATGGCATGCAGTTAAAATTAACAATAGATGAACGCAAGAGTGGGAAATATCAACCCTTTGATATGTTGGAAGAACTAATGCAAATTATTGATAATGCAAAAAAGCAGCAATAGTAGTTAAAAGGCTATTCTTATCTCTTACTGTAAAAGATAAGAATAGCCTTTTTCACGGTGATTCAGTAATCACCATCTCTATCATATTTGCTCACAGGAATAATGGATTTTTTCCACTATTTTTCTGAATTAATTATAGAAACTTATTACTTGGGTAATCTAATAAGGAGTTGATTGATGTAATACCGTATTTTGAAAAAAATTGATGGTTGTGAAATCCTTTTTCTTCAGTTTTTGCATAGATTGCTCAAATAAAAACCATACTATCATTGAATAAAAATTTCATTGTAGCGAAAGCGAGGCATTAGAATGAAGGCAACAGGAATTGTTCGTCGTATTGATGATTTAGGGCGTGTAGTTATTCCAAAAGAAATTCGTAGGACGCTACGTATTCGTGAAGGCGACCCGCTTGAAATTTATACGGACCGAGAAGGCGAAGTCATTTTAAAAAAATATTCTCCCATCAATGATTTGGGGGAATTTGCAAGAGAATATGTTGAAACACTTTATGAAACAATGGGCACACCGGCATTTGTCACTGACCGTGATGAAGTAATCGCTGTTGCAGGGATTGGGAAAAAGGAATATATAAATCGTCGCATTACGTCCTTTGCGGAAAGCTTTATGGACGAGCGCTCCACAAAAATTGAAAAAATGGAGACAACGATTGAAATTGTCCCTGGGCAATATGAGCAAGTGAAATCATATTGTGCGACACCTATAATGGTGAATGGTGATCCTATTGGCTGTATTATCGTCTTGTCTAAAGTACACTTTGTTGGTGAGGTAGAAGTTAAAGTAGTGGAAACAGCTGCGAACTTCTTAGCAAAACAAATGAATAGTTAATGCATGGAAAAGTTATTGCGATGACCTTTAAGGCTGAACAATAACTTTTTTGCGTACATAAGGATGAATCATTATAGGAACAGTAGTGCCACCTTGCACGTCAAACTTTTGAGATATGCTATACTATTGGCATTGTTAAGAAGGAAAGAGGGCAATTTATGTCGCAACGTTTTGGTATGAAAAGCTACATGAAGGGTGCCGCCTTATTGACGATAGCAGCCCTTATTGTAAAAGTTCTTAGTGCCATTTACCGTGTGCCTTTTCAAAATCTAGTAGGTGATGAAGGCTTTTATATCTATCAACAGGTATATCCAGTTATTTCAATCTTCGTTGTTTGGACATCTAGTGGCTTTGCTATAGCCATTTCTAAAATGCTTGCAGACAATGATTGTATTGTTGATACAATAGAACGTGATGAAAGACGTCGCACTATAACACAGGTAGTTTTCGGGTATTTAACGGTATTATCACTACTGTTTTTTGCCATTTTATTTGGAGGTGCTGAAAAGATTGCCCATTTAATGGGAGATATTCAATTAGCACCACTTATTCGTACAGGCTCCTTAGTAGTATTGGTTATGCCGGCGCTGGCTATTTTAAAAGGTAGCTTTCAATCTAGAGCAATTATGGAGCCCATTGCTTATGCCCAAGTACTTGAACAAGCAGTGAGAGTAACTGTCATATTAGCAGGTACCTTTCTTATTATGACAACGACGAAATCTCTTTATGGTGCAGGAAGAATGGCTGTTATCGGTACAGTAATTGGAGAAATTACAGCCTTGCTATTACTTGCTTATATCTCGCATAAACGATTTGGTCTACTGCAAGTTAAACAGCATCTACATCGTAATTCAAGTTTACCTATCATTAAAGAGGTCACATGGCTGAGTTTGAGTGTCAGTATGAGTGGTCTACTACTACTTGGCTATCAATTGGTCGATTCATTTACAATCTATTCGTCATTAATTAATAATGGAATGACTCCTACAATAGCGAAGGAAACGAAAGGGATTTATGATCGAGGACAACCGTTAGTTCAACTAGGTGTTGTCATTGCATCCTCATTGTCGTTGGCCATTGTGCCACTTGTCGCCCATTTGTCGAAAAAACAAGCGGGACGTAGTGCAGTGCCATTCATACAATTAACATACAAAGCATCCGTCCTGTTCGGCTGGTCTGCAGCACTAGGCTTAATGCTAGTTATGCCTTATTTAAATGAAATGCTTTTTAAAACCAATTCCTTATCGGAGGTATTGATTGTCTATGTATTTCAAATTGTCCCTTTGTCAATTATCCTTACATTTACAGCAATCTTACAAGGCTATGGGAAATTAAAAAAACCTGCGTTATTTCTCATAATCGGTTTTCTAATAAAAATTATTTTAAATGTACGATTAATTGGTGGATTAGGTGTACTAGGAGCTGCCATCGCTAATGATATAGGATTATTATTAACAGCAATCTTGCTAATTATTTATTTAAAAACATTGACTGGCATTCAATTAGCTTCAGGCGCATTTTATAAAAAAGTAGGAATCGCCTCTTTCAGTATGACAATCGTCGTTCTTATATGGTTACAGCTAGTATCGTCCTTTTTAAATCACCTGATGTCTTCACGTATGATAGCCATGGTGGCGGGTTTGACAGCAGTATCTATTGGAGCGTTTGTTATGCTAACAATTATTGCAAAGAAAAGAGTACTAGTAGAAAAAGAATGGTATTTACTGCCGTTTGGACGTAGAATGGCCGTTTATCAACTTTGGCTAAATTCAAAGAAGTAGGTGTAAAAATTGAATACATTATCAATTATTGGTTTAGGTGCAGGTGACTTTAATCAGCTGCAAATGGGTGTTTATAAAAAATTAAAGGCTGCAAAAAAATTATATGTACGGACAGTGGATCATCCGGTTTTAGAGGAATTAGCAGCAGAGGGTGTGGTATTCGAAAGTTTTGACAATGTGTATGAAAAACACGATACATTTCAACCTGTTTATGCGGAAATAGCTGATTCTCTTATGAAAGCTACCGCTGTTGAGGATGTTATGTATGCTGTGCCAGGGCACCCATTAGTTGCAGAGCAAACAGTGCAATTACTTATTGCCGCAGCAAATGAAGGGAAAATTGAGCTAGTCATTGAGGGTGGTCAGAGTTTCTTAGATCCCATTTTTGGTGCCTTAAAAATCGATCCAATTGAAGGCTTTCAATTACTTGATGGTACTAGCTTTTCAATGCATGACATTAACATGCGTCAGCACATCTTGATTGCTCAAGTATACGATACATTCAGTGCATCAGAAGTGAAGCTGACGTTGATGGAGAAATATGATGATGAGTATCCTGTAACAGTTGTGACAGCTGCTGGATCTTCACAAGAACAGATTGTCACAGTGCCGCTCTATGAACTCGATCAAAGTGTAGAAGTAAATAATTTAACAACAGTCTATGTACCACCTGTAAAATCACAGGAGGAGTCATTAAGAGATTGGACAACATTCCGCCAAATCATTGCAACGCTGAGAGGCCCAAATGGCTGTCCTTGGGATCAAAAGCAAACACATGAGTCGTTGAAAAAATACTTACTTGAAGAAGCACATGAATACTTGGCAGCGGTTGATGCTGAAGATGATTTTGCCATGATTGAGGAACTTGGCGATGTGTTGTTACAAGTATTTTTACATGCACAAATAGGAGAAGATCAAGGCTACTTTACACTAGAAGATGTGTTAGCTTCAATTAGTGAAAAAATGATTCGTCGCCATCCACACGTTTTTGGGGATGTTGCAGTAGAAGATGCGGAGGGTGTTGTGGCTAATTGGGAGGCCATCAAGGCTGAAGAAAAGGGAACTAGCGATAAACCGTTATTAAACGAAGCGTATAGAGCATCTTCTGCTTTACAAACAGCCTACAATTATCAAAAAAGAGCAGCACAAGTGGGCTTTGATTGGCCAAATGTGGAGGGAGCATGGGATAAATTTACCGAGGAATGGCAGGAATTTCGCCATGAGGTGACGAAAGGCTCTAATTCGTCCCGTCTTGATGAATTTGGTGATGTATTGTTCACATTAGTAAACTTAGCACGTTTCTATAAATTATCACCAGAAGAAGCCATGCTACATGCAAATGAGAAATTTGCAAGACGTTTCGGCTATGTTGAGCAACAGGTAAAGGCAAGTGGAAAACCATTTTCCGATTTTACATTAGAACAATTAGATGCATTTTGGAATGAAGCAAAGCAACTAGAAAAGGAGTAAGATTATGAGATTAGATAAGTTTTTAAAAGTATCCCGTTTAATAAAACGCCGTACTTTAGCTAAAGAAGTGGCCGATCAAGGACGTATTACAATCAATGAAAAGATTGCAAAAGCAAGTAGTACAGTGAAAGCTGGTGATGAGCTTGCTATCCGTTTTGGTCAAAAAATAGTAACGGCACGTGTAGAAGAAATACGTGATACTGTGAAAAAAGAAGATGCAGCAAAAATGTTTACCATTTTGAAAGAAGAACGACTTGAAAAGATTGAGCCTGAATTTATTGATGATGAGGAATAAAGCTAAATTTAATTTCTAGCCCTCCTAATGTTGTCCAGCCTTTCTTTTTGTAGGTGAAAATATTACACAACTTAAATAAAGTTGTCATTCTTTGAAGGTTGTCCGCATAAAGTGAACAGAAGCTAGGACGACTAAAGGAGGAAAAAAATGACGCTACATCAAGAAAGTAATCGTTACACAATTCCATCTGGAGAGCATATTTTAACGATTCGTAATCGTAAAAGAATGGACATGACCTCTGTAAAATCAATTGAACGCTTTGATCAGGAAGAGTTTTTCATTAAGACGTCCCAAGGGCACTTGTTAATCCGTGGAGAGGAACTGCATATCGTTCATTTAGATGTTGACAAAGGATTATTGACACTTGAAGGAACTGTAAAAACTTTACAGTACGACGAGGAGGAAAGCGGCTTCTCGAAAGGTTTCCTTCATAAGTTATTTGGATGATTGTCAGTGAACAATTTTATCAATTAATTGTCATGGTTTTGAGCGGTATAGCAGTTGGTTTCATAATTGATAGTATAAGGCTCATTGTTTTTTCAACTCCAAAAAGGTCAAGCCTTCGAAAGTGGATGATGGTTGTTGAGTTAATAACGTGGATTCTACTAGGAGGGTTGACATACTATTTATTATTTTGGCTAAAAGATGGCGCTTGGCGGGCTTACGACCCGCTAGCGCAAATAGCCGGAATTTTTTTGTATCAATCATTTTTTCAAACCTTTTTACGTTTCGTTGCTAGAATTTTGGTGAATATAACATGGAGACCCTTTTGGTTCATAGTACGCTTTATAATTACGGTTATTCGACAAATTTTGCAATTATTAATAAATATTGTTATGTTTGTTATAAGACCTTTTGTCAAAATTTATTCGTATTTGTCCTACACTTTTTTTAAAAAACTACGATATTTGAAGTATAATAAAAAGCAACAATAATTATCGGAGGTGCGGACATGACTAGACGTCATTCATCAAATGATGAATCCCAAAACTTCACTAAGCTTGATAATGACTATGTCCGTAGCACGGATAGAGCTATAAATCGCAAACAACAGGCTCGAAAACGTAAGATGCGTCGTATTGTCTTTTTTGCGATTGTACCAGTCATTATTATTGCTCTTCTCTTAAATGTGCTGTCACATCAGAATGAAACATTAGCAGCAAAAGAGAAATCCAAGGAAGAAGCGAATCGGCATCTCACTGAATTGAAAGAAGAACAAGATACATTAAATCTTAAAATCAAACAATTGCAGGATGATGAATATATCGCAAAGCTATTAAGAAAAGAGTACTACTTATCGGAAAAAGGTGAGATTATTTTCATCATTCCAGATAAGGAAGATAAAAAAGACGACTGAAAAGCTATGTATTGTTGACACTCTTTTATTGTTATATATAATGAAAAGAGAAGCTTATTGCAGTAAAAAGTTTGATTAAATTGATTACATGGCTCAAAAGAGTCGCTTAATTTTTAAGGAGGAGCATTTTTTTTATGTCAATTGAAGTAGGCAGCAAGGTACAAGGTAAAGTAACAGGAATCACAAATTTTGGAGCATTCGTTGAGCTGCCAGATGGCAAAACAGGCTTAGTTCACATTAGTGAAGTTGCTGACAATTATGTAAAAGATATCAATGAGCATCTAAAAGTTGGAGATGAAGTTGAAGTAAAAGTGATGAATGTTGAAGCGGACGGAAAGATTGGTCTTTCAATCCGTAAAGCAAAGCCTCAAGCTGAAAGACCAGAGCGTCCAGCACGTCCACGTCGTGATAATCGTTCTAATGATCGCAACGAACGCCACCAGCCAAAAGAAAATTTTGAGCAAAAAATGGCACGCTTCTTAAAAGATAGTGATGAACGTCTAGCAACACTTAAACGTGCTACAGAATCAAAACGCGGAGGTCGCGGAGCTAGAAGAGGGTAGTTTGCTGACTGTTTTAATCGTAGAAAAAGTGTATGAAATAGAGTTGGGAGTAGCTTTTTAAAAAGCTACTCCCTTTTTTAATATACCTATAAAGTAGAAGAAGGTCTCTTTTTCTTTTTTGTGGGTGTTATCGTTTTTTCATCGGTAAGACTAATGGATTCTTTCTTCACTGGATGGATAACCATTTTGACAAGTAAAGCAACACCATATACACTCACAGCTAGTCCACCAAGCAATAAGATTATTTGAACAAAAAACGGTAAGTTTATTAGAATTGAAATAAGAATAATCATTGAGCCACTTCCACAAATTAAAGCAGCTTTTGTTAATGCACTCAAGGGAATTAAACCTCCTAAAAACGCTGTTTTTACTAGTATGCCATACTTTTATATTCTGTCACATAGCTTTACTTGAGCTAGCGGATAGAATTTGCAAAGAAATAAGTAGATGGTATAAATAGATTGTAAATTAAAAATAGGTATCTCAGAATCTAGTTCTGAGATACCTATTTGAGATGACCCGTACGGGATTCGAACCCGTGTTACCGCCGTGAAAGGGCGGTGTCTTAACCACTTGACCAACGGGCCTATATGGTGGCGGCCGAGGGGATCGAACCCCCGACCTTACGGGTATGAACCGTACGCTCTAGCCAGCTGAGCTAGGCCGCCAAATTTAGAAATGGAGCGGAAGACGAGGTTCGAACTCGCGACCCCCACCTTGGCAAGGTGGTGTTCTACCACTGAACTACTTCCGCATGTCGTTTAAGCAACAAGTTAAATAATACAAGCCAATTGTGCTAGTGTCAAGTAGGTTTGAAAAAATATTTAAAGATATTTCAGGACATTTAACTATAGAAGAATATTTTAGCGGATTTTTTGTTCTTACGTAGAAATATATCCTAGAGAAGAGCTGAATCAAACCATTAATAGTACGTAAAATCCCTTCAAAATAGGCTTTAAGATGAATAGTAATTGATTATTATATAGATTCAATAAGTGAATTTTCCGATATTTATATTGATCAAAAGCCTTTAGCTATAGAAATTGTTGCCAATTCTCGTATTTATGAATAGCTATTAGTCGAAATATTTATATTTTTTTCTGTCAACGTCAGACAATCTTTCCACACATAATTTTTTATAATAACCAAAAGTGCGGAAAGGGGATAGTTAAATGACAAGTATTGAATGGTATAATACAACGAATGTAGATGACCAAAAAATAGGTTTGAAAAAGAAGCAGATCCTAATAGGCTCTCTCTTTTTTTTAACCGCCTTTTTCTTGGCTCAATCTGTTGTATTTGAAGCGGCTGTACCGTTCTCAGTTCCTTTTTGGGCCATTATTCGAACAAAATATAGGGAGTATGCCAAATTCGTATTATTTGGGAGTTTAGCGGGTTGCTTTTTCTTGGGCTTTGGACAAGTCTTAATTCTCGCTTTACAAATTATCCTGTATGAATGTATTATGCGTTTTCGTTACTGGCAACTGCCCCAAAGTATTGCGGTGTCTTTAGCTGTATTACTGGTACAAATAATGTGGCAAGGGGTGATGTATCAGGGTTTACCACCCGTGCTTGTACAATTTTATGTGGGCTGTGAAGCAGCTTTAGCTCTTATTATGACATTGTTTATGCAAGTATTATTTGTTAATTCGTATGAATGGTTTACGACGCATTGGACATATGAAAAGCTGGGTTCGGGATTAGTCGTCTTTGCAGCCATGCTTACTGGAATGCAAACGGTTGTAATTAGCTATTTTTCTCTCCCTATTTTTTTACTGCAGCTCTTTATCTGTTTTGGCGCATTGGTTGGAAGTGTTCCGTTAGCAACTGTCATTGGAGCAGTGCTAGGGACGCTTATTGGTGTGGCCAAGCTTTCGTTTACCGGTATGCTATCGGTGGCTACCTTAACTGGATTGTGTGCAGGTATGGGAGCGAAAGGTGGTAGATTTGGTGTTGCTATCGGTAGTATTTTACCTAGTGTGTTTTTTTTATTTTATGACGCCACATTGCCCTTGGATAGTGTTTATTTCACCTCAATTGCCATTGGGAGTATTTTATTTCTAACCATTCCCAAGAAATATTCAGATAGAGTAAGGGACAAGCTCTTTCCACAACGAGAGGAAGTTTTACTAGCCCGACAGAATTGGTTAACGGAACATGTAACGTATAAATTAGAGCACTTTCAGCATTTTGTGCAATTCATGAAGGAACTTGTGTTTGATCGCTTTATGACAGCACCAGTTGAAGCGGCGAAGGAAGTAGCACCAATGAATACTTGTTTAAGTTGTTTCCGTTATGATCATTGCTGGGGTGCGCAAAATAATGGTATGGACAAGCTGATGACAGATTGGTTTCATATGAAAGGAGTAGGCAAGGAATCAGCTATTCATCGTGTTGAAGAACAAATACGCTATAAATGTGTGAAGTCCACGAAAATCTTTGAGGAATTAGATACAGAACTTTATAGAGAACGAATCAACGGGCAGTATTTCCATGGTAAAAAAATGATTGCCCTTCAACTGCGCGATATGAGCAATCATTTAAATCAGTTAATTGCTGAGATGAAGGAAGATACAATTTCTTTTGTAAGTGTTGAGAAGGACATTGTTGAACGCTTAAAGAAAGCCAATATTGAATGTTTTCAACTTGATGTCCTAAGCAATAAGCCTGGGGCAAGAAAGATTGTTTGTGCCTTAGCACCAGCACGTGTCAACTGGGAGAAAGATACGACATTAGCTGAACGTATGATTTTGCCGATTCTTTATGAAATTTTTGATGAACCTTTTGAAATTGAAAAAGTAGTAGCCTGTGAAATACCATTTCGTCATGTTCAAATTTGCTTTAGATCAGCTATTAGCTTTGAAGTAGAGTATGATATATATAGCATGTCTAAAGATGCAACACTATATTCGGGTGATTCTCACGCCCTTTTCCAATTGCATCCAGGATTATTTGCGATATTGCTGTCTGATGGTATGGGGCAAAGTAAAGAAGCACAACATGAAAGTAGAAAATTGATTCATTTAATGCGAGAGTGTCTAAATTACAATATGAATCCAGAAACTGCGATGCATACGCTCCATTATGTCATGGCATTAAAGCAGCAAGATGATATGTATGCAACGCTTGATTTTGCACTTGTCGATTTACAGCACGGAGATTTGTGGTCGTGGAAGGCGGGTGGAATGTCAACCTACATTTTGCGTGGAAAAGAGGTACTGAAAGTTGAAAGTAATGCAGCACCTGTAGGATTCTTATCTATATCAGCAGTAGAAGCTGAAAAAAGAAAACTGAAGGCAGGTGATGTTATTTTAATGCATTCAGATGGACTGTTCTCAAGTGTAGCTGATTGGGATGAACAAGAGGAAACATTTTTAGCTTTCGCACAGCAGGTAGCAAGTACAAATAAAACGATTCAAGAAAAACTAACAACCATTATGCAATCATTCCAAGGTTATTTTGAAATAGAAGATGATTGTACAGTATTAATGTTAGAGGTGACACATGTTGTACCGACATGGGCTGTCTTTAGACCAGCTCAGTATTCAATGAGTAAATCATCTTAAACTAACAACGAAAAGGGGAGGAGAAGCGTTTGTCATTTGAATTAAAGGTCAAAGCATTTATAGAAGAAGAGCAATTATTACAGCAAGGCGACCATCTTCTCATCGCCGTTTCGGGTGGGGTAGATTCTATGGCTTTACTTCATTACTTTATTCAAACACAGGAGCAGTGGAACATTCAGGTAGAAGCCGTACATGTTGATCATATGTTGAGAGGAGAAGCCTCTTCTGAGGATAGGGCTTTTGTTCAAAAATATTGTGACGCTAATAGTGTTTACTTACATGCCAAGGAAATTCCTATACCTACAATATTGGCACAGGAGAACGGTAATACACAGCTAATTTGTCGTAGGGAAAGGTATCAATTTTTCAAAGAAGTTCTGCAAAAAACAAATGCTAATAAGCTTGTAACTGCACATCATGCGGATGACCAACTGGAATCAGTATTAATGGCCCTTACAAAAAATGCAACAATGAATAGCATGCAGGGCATACGTCCTCAAAGAATTTTTGGAGGAAAATCATTAATTCGTCCGTTTTTAACGGTTACAAAGTCTGAAATAGGGGAATATTTACTTAGAAAAGGTTTAGATTATCGAGAAGATGCTAGCAATTCTAAAGATACCTATGTACGTAATCGTTTTAGACATCATGTAGTGCCTTTACTGCAGGCAGAGAATCCGCGAGTGACTGAACAGGTGACCCATTTCACAAAGCAATTGCAAGAAGATGATACCTTTTTAATGACATTGGCCCAAGATGTATTTTCCCAAATCATCATAAGAAATAATGAAAATACATATCGCATGGAAATTGAGGCATTTCAATTGGTACCACTTGCTTTACAAAGGAGGCTCATTTTAATACTATTAAACTATCTTTACAAAGATTCAAATACGATACAAAGTTATGCCTTATTGACTTCAATTTTAAAGCTTTGTGATACAACAGCAGGGTATGCTGAAATTCACTTACCTGAAGATTTTCTAGCAGTTCGCCGTTATGGAAATTTAACGATTCAGAAAAAGAAGCCGTTAGAAGGCCTAGCTTCTCCTGAGAAACAGGTTATTTCAACTGCTAATGGCTGGACAACACTGACAAATGGTGAGCGCTTACGCGTAGTCAATTTGCATGATTTATCGTCTGAATTGCTGACGGATACTGCACAACTTTTTTATTTTAACGCTAGCAAACTCCACCTACCGCTCTATGTTCGGGCACGCAGGGATGGAGATAGAATGCTGTTAAAAGGAATGGATCAGCCAAAACGCTTATCTCGCCTTTTTATAGATGAAAAGATTCCTTTAAATGAGCGAAATAGCTGGCCGTTACTGATTTCTCAATCTGATGAGGTGGTAGCGGTAATTGGTGTGCGTATGGGAATATTTTTTTCAACCACTCCGCAACCAAACGATGATACAGTGCTCATCGTAGACTAAGGTCTTTGTAAAATATTTCACCGAAATAGGGTGAAGATTTTTTGATACATCACGAGGAGGAATCGATATGTTACAAAACGACATCGAAAAAATTATGATTACAGAAGAACAATTGCAAGAAAGAATTGCAGACTTAGGCGCGCAATTAACAGAGGAATACAAAGATGCATTTCCATTAGCTGTTGGCGTACTGAAAGGGGCAATGCCATTTATGACAGACCTCATGAAACGATTCGATTCTTTCATCGAACTTGATTTTATGGATGTGTCTAGCTACGGTAATGCTACCGTGTCATCTGGTGAAGTGAAGATTTTAAAGGATTTGAATACAAGCGTTGAGGGACGTGACGTATTAATTATCGAGGACATTATTGATAGTGGTTTAACTTTAAGCTATCTAGTAGATTTATTTAAATATCGCAAAGCAAAGTCCATTAAAATTGTTACATTACTTGATAAACCATCAGGTCGGAAAGTGAATTTGTCTGCTGACTATGTTGGTTTCGAAGTGCCAGATGGTTTTGTTGTAGGATATGGCTTAGATTACGCTGAAAAATATCGTAACTTACCTTATATTGGTATTTTAAAGCCTGAGGTATATTCTTTCTAAGATACAAAAGACCAGCTATAAAAAGAAAAGGTCTCCAGCGCAGGTCACGTATTTTTAGTTATGTTGAACATAATTCAAAATCTTGACACAATGTTTAGCTATATCGAGCCCGAGGAACAGGTACAATTACGCTGGGACATATAAAGATGGCCTAAAAACTGTTGTGATAACGGCAATAGGTGAACGAAACATTTTTTAAGTAGGGCTTTTCGTTGTATGATGAAATCATGATATGTTAAGATTTTACTTATAATTTTTCTGTTTGTAATGAGGAGGCTGGAGATGAATCGAATATTTCGATATACCATATTCTATCTACTGATTTTCCTAGTGATAATCGGTATTTTTGGTACTTTCAATGGTGGAAAATCCCCAACGAAAGAATTAACTTATCATGAGTTTCAAGAAGCTCTAGATAAGAAAGAAATAACAAGTGCTACAATTCAACCTGATAAATCAGTTTATGTCGTTGAAGGAACACTGAAGGGGTATGAAAAAGGGGAAAGCTTTACTACAAACATCCCTCGTGAAAACCAATCTTTAATGGACCGCATCGATGAGGCTGCTAAGGATAAAAATAGTAATATTAGTTTTTTAGCAGCACCAGAAACAAGTGGATGGATTCAATTCTTTACAGGAATTATTCCTTTCATTATCATCATTTTCTTATTCTTCTTCCTAATGAGTCAATCTCAAGGTGGCGGTAATAAAGTGATGAGCTTTGGTAAAAGTAAAGCTAAACTTTATGATGATCAGAAGAAAAAAGTACGTTTTACAGATGTAGCAGGTGCTGATGAAGAGAAAGCAGAGCTTGTTGAGGTGGTAGAATTCTTAAAAGACCATCGCAAGTTCACTGAAATTGGTGCCCGTATTCCAAAGGGTATCTTACTTGTAGGTCCTCCAGGTACAGGTAAAACATTACTTGCACGAGCAGTAGCAGGTGAAGCAGGTGTTCCATTCTTCTCTATCTCAGGTTCTGACTTCGTAGAAATGTTTGTCGGTGTTGGGGCTTCACGTGTTCGAGATCTATTTGAAAATGCTAAGAAAAATGCTCCATGTATCATCTTTATCGATGAGATTGATGCAGTAGGTCGTCAACGTGGTGCTGGTCTTGGTGGAGGTCATGATGAACGTGAACAAACATTAAACCAGTTATTAGTTGAAATGGATGGTTTCGGTGCCAATGAAGGAATTATTATCATTGCCGCAACAAACCGCCCTGATATTTTAGATAAAGCATTATTACGTCCAGGTCGTTTTGACCGTCAAATTACAGTAGGGCATCCTGATGTAAAAGGACGTGAGGCAATTCTTAAAGTACATGCACGTAATAAGCCTTTAGCAGATACAGTTGATTTAGCAGCTGTTGCTCAACGTACGCCAGGTTTCTCAGGTGCGGATTTAGAAAATCTACTTAACGAAGCGGCGCTTGTAGCTGCTCGAAAAAGTAAGCGCACTATAAATATGGCAGATATTGATGAAGCATCAGACCGAGTAATTGCTGGTCCTGCAAAAGCCAGTCGCGTATATTCTGCGAAAGAGAAGAAACTGGTATCCTTCCATGAAGCTGGCCACGTAGTCGTTGGTCTTGAGCTAGATGAGGCTGATACAGTACACAAAGTAACAATTGTTCCTCGGGGGCAAGCGGGTGGATATGCGATTATGTTACCGAAGGAAGAGCGCTTCTTTACGACAAAGCAAGAGCTTTTAGATCGTATTGCAGGTCTTCTTGGTGGTCGTGTAGCTGAAGAGATTGTTCTTGGTGAAGTTTCTACGGGAGCACATAACGATTTCCAAAAGGTTACAAGCATTGCCCGTGCTATGGTTACTGAATATGGAATGAGTGAGAATCTTGGAGCTATGCAATTTGGTTCAAGTCAAGGTGGTAATGTATTCCTTGGCCGCGACTTTAATTCTGACCAAAACTATTCTGATTCAATAGCCTATGAAATTGATAAAGAAATGCAAAAAATTATTGATACACAATATGAGCGAACTAAGCGTATCCTTACGGAAAAACGTCACTTGCTTGATTTAATTGCCAATACACTAATGGAAAAAGAAACATTAAATGCACAAGAAATTGAGCATTTACGTGATCATGGTGTGTTACCAGAACCTGAGGCTACAGAAAAAATTGAGGAGAACACTCCAAAGATTGAAGCAAAGCCTACATTAGATACTATTGGCGAACCAGTTGTTGAAAAAGAGCTACTAAGTAAAGAGTCAAATCCAACAACTTTGGATTTAGCAAAAGAACGTAAAGAACCGAATGATGCGCCTAAGGGTATCGATGAAAAACGTGATTAAAAATAGGGAAGACTGTTTACTAGTTCAGTAAGCAGTCTTTTTCTTTGCCTTTTCTTACTAATAAGCATTAGGATAGAGTAGTAAAAAAGACAAGCTGCATACAACTCTGCCATTTAGAGAGATGTTAGCCAAAGCAGATAGGAGTGTATACGCGTGGGAAAAGTTGTATTGAATAATGGTCTTAAAATGCCATTGGTTGGTTATGGTGTCTTTCGAGTACCCGAAGGAGATGACCTAGCTGAAGCAGTCAAAACAGCTATAGTAAAAGGTTATCGTAGTATTGATACAGCACAAGTATATCGCAACGAAGAAAGTGTTGGACGAGGAATACGAGCAGCCATTGAAGAAGGCTTAGTAACTCGTGAAGAATTATTTATAACATCGAAAGTTTGGAACGATGGACTTTCCTATGAAGAAACACTTGCGGCTTATGACAGCAGTCTAGAAAAAATAGGATTAGACTATTTGGATTTATATTTAGTACATTGGCCTGGAATAGACCAAAATTTTATTGAGGTTTATAAAGCACTAGAAAAGATTTACCAGGATGGTCGAGTACGATCGATTGGTGTTAGTAATTTCCACGTATACCATTTAGAAAGCCTTTTGAAGGAAACGACTGTCGTCCCTGTTATTAATCAAATTGAATTCCATCCGCACTTAATACAGGAGGAAGTACGTGCCTACTGTAAGGATAAGGGCATACAGGTGGAGGCATGGTCTCCGTTGATGAATGGTTCTCTACTGGAAGAGGCATTGATTCGAGAACTAGCATCAAAATATGGAAAAACGCCTGCACAAATTGTACTTCGCTATGATGTGCAACATGATGTTGTTACGATTCCAAAAACGATGACACCAGCACGTATGGTTGAAAACCTGGCCGTTTTTGATTTTACGTTAACTGAGCAGGAAATGGCACAGTTAGATGCAATGAACGACGGACTACGTTGTGGCCCAGATCCAGAAAAATTTAATTTCAAATGATTGTAAGAGAGGCTACCATACTTGGGGAGCCTCTTTTTAAAGAGGGATGATAACATACAATTGTTTTTAAAAAAAATATAGGTGTTTATCTTCACTTGTAGTACAAACAACATCTGCTGAATCAAGAGAAAAAGTATGGTATCATTTTCTAAAGTGTTTTATCCTCATTCCAGCTAGAGAGAATGTTGTAATATGAGGATTGCAAAAGTTACAATGACGATGGGAGGTGTCATTCTTGATTTTAGTTTTAGATGCAGGGAATTCAAATATTGTATTAGGTGTCTATGATGACAACGATCAATTAGCCTTCCATTGGCGTATGGTGACGGATCTTCATAAAACAGAAGATGAATACGCCATGCAAGTTCTTTCATTTTTTAATCATGCAGGCATTTCATTTGAACAAATAACAGGCATTATTATATCCTCAGTTGTGCCACCAATTATGTTTTCACTAGAGGCGATGTGCCAAAAGTATTTTCGAAAAAAGCCTTTGGTAGTAGGACCAGGTGTGAAAACAGGTTTAAATATTAAATACGAAAATCCACGTGAGGTTGGGTCTGATCGAATAGTGAATGCCATAGCAGCTCTAGATTTATATAAGGCCCCTTGTATCATAGTTGATTTTGGGACAGCAACAACCTATTGTTACTTGAACGAAAAGGGTGATTACATGGGTGGAGCTATTGCGCCAGGCATCACTATTTCTACAGAGGCTCTTTATACACAAGCTGCAAGATTGCCACGTATTGAAATCGTTCGACCTACACATATCGTGGGGAAAACGACCGTTTCTGCCATGCAGGCGGGAATTTTTTATGGCTTTGTCGGGCAAGTTGAGGGCATTGTTAATCGTATAAAAGCACAAAGTAAAGAGGAGCCATTAGTTATTGCTACAGGTGGATTAGCAAATCTAATCGCAGGGGAGACACAAATTATAGAAGTTGTAGATCCATTTTTAACGTTAAAGGGTTTATATAAGCTCTATAAACGTAACCAATAGGAAATGAGGGACATTCCATTTATGAGTGATTATTTAGTAAGAGGTTTAGGATTTAATGGACAAGTTCGTGTGTTTGCAGCACGCACAACAGCCACAGTAGGAGAAGTGCAACGCCGTCACGATACATGGCCAGTTGTATCGGCAGCTTTAGGTCGATCAATGACAGCGGCTGTTATGATGGGAGCCATGCTAAAAGGTGAAGAGAAAATCACTATTAAAATTGAGGGCAACGGTCCAATTGGCCCAATGGTAATTGATAGTAATGCACATGGAGAAGTGCGTGGATTTGTGACAAACCCTCATGTTCACTTTGATTTAAACGAGCAAGGTAAGCTAGATGTTCGAGCAGGTGTTGGAACAGAAGGTGCTCTTACAATTGTTAAAGACCTTGGTTTAAGAGATATGTTTTCAGGACAAACACCAATTGTTTCAGGCGAAATTGCTGAAGATTTTACTTATTATTTTGCTACATCTGAGCAAGTACCATCATCTGTAGGTTTAGGCGTATTAGTTAATCCAGACAACACTATACTTGCAGCCGGCGGATTTATACTTCAATTAATGCCAGGCTGTGAGGAAGAAACGATAACTGAAATTGAGCAACATCTTGCTACAATAGAGCCTGTTTCAAAAATGATTGAAAAAGGCTTTACACCAGAGCAAATTTTAGAAGCTGTATTAGGAAATGGACATCTACAAATTTTAGATTCCATGCCAGTTGAATTTAAATGTCAATGTTCAAAAGAGCGGTTTGGTGCGGCAATTTTAGGTCTAGGAACAGCAGAAATTAGAGAAATGATTGATGAGGACGGCGGTGCAGAGGCACAATGTCACTTCTGCTTAGAGACATATAGCTTTTCTAAAGATGAGCTAGAAGGGTTTATCGATGAGCTCAACGCGTAATCGTCGACCTTCAACCAATGTAACACCAAACCAAACTCCTTTATTGCAACGTCGTTTAAAGACAAAGCCTGCTTTAGCTGTCATAGCCGTTTTGTTATTAGGAAATGTATTATGGTTCATTAGTTGGTTGATCCCGAACAAAGGTCAGGAAATTGGTAGCGACGAACAAGTCGCTGCCATTGACGGGGATGTTATCACACGCCAAGAGTGGATGATTGCTATGGAAGAACGATATGGTAAAGAAACACTCCAAAATTTAGTAAATGAAACGGTAATGGAAAAAGCCGCAAAAACATATAAAATTAAAGTTACTGATAAAGAAATTGATCTTGAATTAGCGTTAATGCGATCTGCTCAAGATAAGTTTGATACAGCCATGCAAAATCTTTCGGCAGAGCAACTACGCCAAAAGATTCGATCACAGCTTATATTGGATAAGGTACTCACGAAAGACGTAGTGATAGAGGAAGAAAACGTTGAAAAGTATTATGAAGAAAATCAAGGCTTATATAATACAAAAACAAGCTATCGTACGAATTTTATTGAGGTCGATTCAAAAAAAGCTGCTGATGAGGCACTGGGTGAATTGAAAAATGGCTCTGACTTTACAGTGCTGGCACGAGAAATTTCTGTTGATAGTGCTTCAGCGAGTTTAGGAGGGGATATTGGTTTCCTTACAGAAAATCAGGAAAATGTAGACCCTGCAATTATTAATACTGTAAAATCACTAAAGGCAAATGAGGTAAGTAAAGCCTTTAAGTTAGATAATGGTCATTATGGCATTGTTCAAGTACAAGAGGTATTAGAAGGACAATCCTTTACATATGACGATGTGAAAGAACATATTGAGCGAGAATTAGCTTTAGAGCAATTACCGCAATCTGTTACGCCAGAAGCATTTTGGTCTGAATTTGATGCTACTTGGTATTATGGAGAGACTAAAAAAGAAAAATAATACATGAAAAGAGTCTGCAGGTTTTGCGGGGTACAATGAGTCTGATCAAACTTACAGGCATTCGTAGTGAATTACCCAATAAATGCAGGTTCTTTTTCTTTAGCAGAGGATAAGGTTTTTCCTTTTCAAAGCAATGATAAATATTCTGAAAATATGAGTTTTATTTATTGACAATCGAATGGAAAAATTGATAAAATACAAAATAAGTAAAACCTATAAAAATAGTAGGGATTGGGAGTGGATTAGTAAATGAGTAGATTAGCAAACTCGGTAGCTGAATTAGTTGGTAAAACACCAATTGTAAAATTAAACCATGCAACAAGTGAAAATGAAGGTACTGTGTATGTAAAATTAGAATATTTTAATCCGGGAAGCTCGGTGAAAGACCGTCTAGCTTTAGCCATGATCGAAGCTGCCGAAAAAGACGGAACATTAAAACCTGGTGGTACAATTATTGAGCCGACATCTGGTAATACAGGTATTGGTCTTGCAATGATTGCCGCTGCCAAAGGTTATAAAGCCATTTTAGTTATGCCAGAAACAATGAGCTTAGAGCGTCGTAATTTATTGCGTGCTTATGGTGCAGAGCTTGTATTAACGCCTGGTCCAGCAGGTATGAAAGGTGCAATTGCTAAAGCGGAAGAACTATCAGAAGAACATGGCTACTTCCTACCACAACAATTTACAAATCCTGCGAACGCGGTAATTCACCGTTTAACAACAGGCCCAGAAATTGTAGAAGCATTTGATGGCTTAACACTTGATGCTTTTGTAGCTGGAGTTGGCACTGGAGGTACAATTACTGGTGCTGGTGCGGTCTTAAAAGAAAAGTATCCAAACATTGAAATCATTGCAGTTGAACCAAAGGATTCACCAGTTCTTTCTGGTGGTCAACCAGGACCACATAAAATTCAAGGAATTGGTGCTGGATTTGTACCAGCAGTTTTAGATACGGAAGTCTATTCTTCAGTATTCCCTGTTGAAAATGAGGTGGCTTTTGAAGTAGCACGTAAAGTAGCACGTGAAGAAGGAATCCTATGTGGTATTTCATCTGGTGCTGCAATCTATGCTGCAATTGAAGCGGCAAAACGTTTAGGTAAGGGTTCGAATGTCCTTGCTATTGTGCCTTCTAATGGTGAGCGTTATCTATCAACACCTTTATATCAATTTGAAGACTAATTCAATTTTTTATGTAAGGGCTCCTTTATAAAGGGGCCTTTTTTAGTGCAAAAACTTGGACACTATGAAAATTATAAAAATATTCGCTTCTGTGTAATAATCAAGTTAAGATGGAATCACAGCATATGTTTAAAGGGGAAAATAACTTGAAAACAATACTTACAAAAACATTAACGATGGATGCAGATTCATTTTTTTATAGCTATAAAAGGCAGACAGAGACGCAGCAAGCGCATGTGTTTTTAGAAAGTGGACGTGGTGGACATTTTTCAATAGCTGCGTGGAATCCATTAGCTACCGCACGATCAGTAGATGGTGGGCTTTTGGTCAATTGGAGAAATGGCAGACAGGAAGTTTTACAAGGGGAGTCCCTCGACTTACTGGAAGAGCTTGTGGCGGAATATCAGGTTTCTTATAATGGAGAGCTACCTGTTTTTCAGGGAGGGGCTATTGGATTTGTGTCGTATGATTATGCTCGTAAAATTGAGGAGCTTCCTAATACGGCAACAGATGATTTACAAGTGCCAGATATCTATTATTATATCTTTGATTGCTGGGCCGTACATGATGTGAAAACGAATACAGTGACACTTATGAAGTTAGAAGAGAATGAGGTTAACTTGGAAGAATGGGCTAACATCTGGCAGGTTGCAGCACAGGCTGGATTAGACGCGCGAAAATTTGAGAAAACAACCGCTATAGAAGTTAAGAATGATGAAAATGAGTTGCTTGTTTCATTTGCAGGCGACGATTTCGAGGCAGCGGTTAAAAAAATCCAAACGTATATCGCGCAAGGTGATGTCTTTCAGGTGAATTTATCTGTTCGTCAGTCTAAGAAACTCAATGCAACTGCACTAGATGTCTATGAGGCACTACGAGCGTTTAATCCGTCACCATATATGGCTTATATTGAAGCACCTGATTTCTCTGTTGTTTCTGGATCGCCAGAGTTACTAGTCAAGCGTCAAGGCAATGAGTTGTCGACGAGACCAATCGCTGGCACTCGACCAAGAGGAAAGTCCGAAGAGGAAGATTTAGCATTGGCTCAAGAATTAATTGATAATGATAAAGAACGTGCTGAGCATGTGATGTTAGTGGATTTAGAGCGCAATGATTTAGGACGCGTATCTACCTATGGAACAGTGAAAGTGGATGAGTTTATGGTTATTGAGCGCTATTCGCATGTTATGCATATCGTTTCGAATGTGCGTGGAGAAATAGCAGAAGGGAAAACGAATGCAGACGTTATTCGTGCGATGTTCCCAGGTGGCACAATTACAGGAGCACCAAAAATCCGCACTATGGAAATTATTGAAGAATTGGAGCCTGTACGACGTGGTTTATATACAGGCTCAATTGGCTGGCTAGGCTTTACAGGTGATATGGAGTTTAATATTGTAATCCGTACAGCGTTTGTAAAAGATGGGGTTGCGCATATTCAAGCTGGAGCAGGCATTGTCATTGACTCTGTTCCGGAAAGAGAGTATCAGGAATCTTTAAATAAAGCGAAGGCAATGTGGCAGGCAAAGGCAATGGCAGAGGAGCGAGTAAAATGATTTTAATGATCGATAACTACGATTCATTTATTTATAACATCGTCCAATATTTGGGCGAATTTGGTCATGACATAGTAGTAAAACGTAATGATGTTATTACAGTAGAAGAAATAGAACAACTTGCGCCAGATATGATTGTTATTTCTCCAGGGCCATGTAGTCCAAATGAGGCAGGGGAAAGCCTGAACATTATTAAATATTTCGCGGGAAATATTCCGATTTTAGGGGTTTGTCTTGGACATCAGGCACTTGCACAAGTGTTTGGTGGTCATGTCATACAAGCGGAACGTTTAATGCATGGGAAGACATCACCCGTGCTGCATGCTGAAGTAGGTTTGCATAAAGGCATGCCAAATCCATTCCAAGCAACTCGCTATCATTCTCTTATTGTCGATAAGGAGACATTACCAGCGTGTCTAGAAGTAACAGCTTGGACAGAAGAAGGAGAAATTATGGGTTTACGTCATAAGGAATATCCTATTGAGGGTGTGCAATATCATCCGGAATCCATTATGACCGAGCAAGGGAAACAACTACTTCGCCAATTTATAGAAATGTATGTAGAAGGAGTGAAATAGATGCAGTGCTGGATGAACGGAAACTATATGGCGGCCCAGGATCTGAGAATTTCGCCATTTGATCATGGATTTTTATATGGATTAGGATTTTTTGAAACGTTCCGAACATATGGTGGTCAGGTATTTTACTGGGAAGCACATATGGAAAGATTACAGCGTGCTTTATCACAATATCACATTCATTTAAACTATCCTGAAAGTGTATTACTTGAGGCTGTGCAACAACTAAATCAACTTGCTGGCGGTCAGGATGGTTACTTCCGTTTAAATGTATCTGCGGGTGAACATAATATTGGATTACAGCCAACAGAATATAGACAACCTAATATCATCATTTTTCGCAAGGAACTTCAAGACACACCGCGTGGTACTGAAAAGTTTGCACAATGGCTTACCATACCACGCAATACACCTGAACAAGCCTTTCGTGTTAAATCGCACCATTACGGCAATAACGTGCTTGGTCGCTTTGAAATGCCATCACTTGCCCAACAAGAAGGTTTCTTTTTAACAGAATCAGGCTATGTAGCTGAAGGTGTGACATCAAATATATTTTGGATAAAAAGTGATATACTATATACGCCTTCTTTGGAGACAGGTATTTTACCAGGAATTATTCGTGCATGGGTTATAGAAAAGGCTAGTGCGCTAAACCTTGACGTACAGGAAGGCTTTTATACAAAAGAGGATTTACTACAAAGTACGGAATGCTTCATTACCAATTCAGTACAAGAACTTGTGCCTATTAGTAGCTTGGAGAACCAGCGATTTTTAGGCAATAAAGGACCTATTTATTCCATTTTGCATAGCGCATTTGTTCAAGAAGTGGAACGAGGATAGAAGGAGCGTTTACATGCTAGAAAAATATACGAAACCATTAACGATTAATGGTATTACATTAGACTATAGACAAGAAACATTTGTTATGGGGATTCTAAATGTTACACCGGACTCCTTCTCTGATGGAGGAAAGTATAACAATGTGGAGGCTGCAGTTACTCAAGCAAAAAAAATGGTGGCTGAAGGAGCAAAAATTATCGATGTAGGTGGAGAATCTACACGTCCTGGGTACGAACGAATTTCAGATGAAGATGAAATTGCACGCATCGTGCCTGTTATTCGAGCGTTAGCACAAGAAGTAAAGGTCATTATTTCAGTTGATACGTATAAAGCAAGTGTGGCGCGTGCCGCAATTGAAGCCGGCGCACATATCATCAATGATATTTGGGGAGCAAAGGCAGAACCAGAAATTGCTCAGGTTGCTGCAGACTTACATGTTCCAATCATTTTAATGCATAACCGTGAAAATATGGATTATGGTGTTGATTTTTGGACGACTGCAAAGGCAGATTTAGAAAAAAGTATTGCCATTGCACAGCAAGCGGGAGTTCCCGATCATCATATCATCTTAGATCCAGGTATCGGCTTTGCTAAAAATACAGCACAAAATATAGCTATGATGCAACACTTATCGGATTTAGTGGCTATGGGCTATCCCGTATTATTAGCAACATCACGTAAATCAATGATTGGTAATGTCTTGAACTTACCTGTTGAGGAGCGTCTTGAAGGGACAAGCGCCACAGTGGTTTATGGAATTGAAAAGGGTTGTCATATGATAAGAGTTCATGATGTAAAGGAAATGGCGCGGGCAACGTATATGACGGATGTATTAGTGGGTAAACGTTTGTTTAAGGAGGAAGCGTGATGGATTATATTCATTTAAAGGACATGCAGTTTTATGGTTATCATGGTGTATTAGCAGCTGAAACCACTCTAGGCCAACGCTTTCGAGCAAATGTTTCGCTTGCAGTAGACATGACAAAAGCCGGTGAAACGGATGATCTTTCTTATACCGTAAATTATGCAGAGGTATATGCGTTATGTCGGGATATTGTAGAGGGTGAACCATTTAAGCTTATTGAGGCTCTTGTTGTGAAAATAGCAAATGTGATTTTAGCAACCTATCCTGATAAAGTAAAAGGAGTTCGTGTAGAGCTTATTAAACCAGACCCACCTATTCATGGTTATTATAAAGAAGTCTCTGTTGAGGTTACGAGGGGGGATTTCTAATGAAGGATGTCTATTTATCTATCGGAACAAATATGGGGGAGAGATATGAGAATCTTCAGCACGCAGTAGACCTTTTAAAGGACAAGAAGGAACTAGAGTTGATTCGTGTTTCATCTGTTTTTGAGACAGCTGCTGTAGGTTATACGGATCAGGCAGATTTTTTAAATATAGCTGTTCATCTAAAAACAGCTATATCTTCTGTTGAGATGTTGAATATTTGCCAAGAAATCGAACGGGAATTAGGGCGTGTAAGAGAATTCCGCTGGGGACCAAGAGTTATTGATCTTGACATTTTACTTTACAATCAAGAGAATATTGAAACGGAGAATTTAATTGTTCCTCATCCAAGAATGTACGAGCGAGCGTTCGTCCTAGTACCACTTGTAGAGATTACACCATCACCATTCGATGAACAGCTACAACAAGCGCATGATCTGCTACAGCAAATGGATTGTGAAAAGGAAGGCGTAATCTTCTGGAACCACTTTAATGAGCCGTCAGCGGTGAATTAAGTATTTGTATAGGAATGAATTATCAGCGTATAGCATTAACGATAGATAGAGAAAATAGGTAAAGCCTATAGAGGAGGAAGAAAAACGTTGGGTCAGTCAACAGAGAAGCCATTTCAAATTGGCGATATTGTCATGGACAACCGAGTAGTATTAGCGCCAATGGCTGGGATTTGTAACTCTGCTTTCCGATTAACGGTTAAGGAGTTTGGGGCAGGTCTCGTATACGCTGAAATGATTAGTGATAAGGGCATTGTCCAAAAAAATGAAAAAACATTAGGTATGCTTTATATCGATGAACGTGAAAATCCTCTTTCACTGCAAATCTTTGGTGGAGATAAAGAAACCTTAGTGGAAGCAGCGAAATATGTGGATGAAAATACGACTGCTGATATTATTGATATCAACATGGGGTGTCCTGTTAATAAAATTATAAAATGTGAAGCTGGAGCACGTTTACTACTTGATCCTAATAAAGTATATGAGATGGTAGCGGCTGTTGTAGATGCAGTTAAAAAGCCTGTTAGTGTAAAAATGCGTATTGGTTGGGATGAAGAACATATCTTTGCAATTGAAAACGCTCAAGCTGTTGAGCGTGCAGGTGCAGCTGCAGTAGCAGTTCATGGTCGTACACGTGTACAAATGTATGAAGGTAAAGCGAACTGGGATTACATTCGTCAAGTGAAGGAAAATGTCAGCATTCCTGTGCTAGGTAATGGTGACGTGGAAACACCCCAAGATGCTAAACGTATGCTGGAAACTACAGGTGTAGATGCAGTAATGATTGGACGTGCTGCTTTAGGTAATCCATGGATGATCTATCGTACGGTGCAATACCTAGCAACTGGTGAATTAAAAGAAGAGCCAAGTGTACGAGAAAAAATGGACGTATGTTTACTACACTTTGAACGACTTCTTCAATTAAAGGGAGAAGGAATTGCAGTACGTGAAATGCGTAAGCATGCATCATGGTATTTAAAAGGAATCCGAGGCAATGGTAAGGCCCGCAATGCTATTAACCAAACAGAAACGGCGGCAGAACTTCGAGTACTATTAAATAGTCTTGTACAGGAGTATGAAGAAAGCGAATCTAAATTAATTGTTCCAGAAGTCAAAGAATTAATTATATAGTTTTTATTATGGGCGCCTCTATGATTTAATAGAGGCGCCTTTTCAGCAACACCTTTAATTTTTAGAATTATTAATTATTTTGTATTGGATTGAAAATAAATTGAAACAGATGATTACAGCACTAAAATTGTGTACAATAGAAATATTATGGACGTAAACGCGGACAATTTACTTAAGGAGTGAAACAAGTGTCAAATATAGAAGAATTAAATGATCAACTATTGGTGAGACGCCAAAAGATGACAACTATACTAGAAAATGGACAAGATCCATTTGGAAGCCGTTTTGAGCGTACACATTTATCAACAGAAGTACGTGAACAATTTGCAGATCAAACAAAAGAACAGCTTGAGGAAAACCTTCAAGAGGTAATTATTGCGGGCCGTATTATGACGAAACGTGGTAAAGGAAAAGCTGGCTTTGCACATATTCAAGATTTAAATGGTCAAATTCAAATTTATGTTCGTCAAGATCATGTAGGCGAAGAAGCGTATGAATTATTTAAACAAGCTGATTTAGGAGATATCGTAGGTGTGCGTGGTAACGTGTTCCGTACACAAGTGGGGGAACTTTCTGTAAAGGCTGAGGAATTCACATTCCTTACAAAAGCGCTACGTCCTATGCCAGAGAAATTCCACGGCTTACAGGATGTTGAGCAACGTTATCGCCAACGTTATCTAGATTTAATGACAAACGAAGATAGCAAAAAGACATTTATCACGCGTTCGAAAATTATTCGTGCAATCCGAAATTACTTAGATAATGCTGGATACTTAGAAGTAGAAACACCAATGCTTCACACAATTGCTGGTGGCGCAGCTGCGCGTCCATTTATTACGCATCACAATGCCCTTGATATGGAATTATATATGCGAATTGCCATCGAATTGCATTTAAAACGTTTAATAGTTGGTGGTTTAGAGAAAGTTTACGAGATCGGACGTGTGTTCCGTAATGAAGGAATTTCTACACGCCACAACCCTGAATTTACAATGATTGAACTGTATGAAGCATTTGCTGATTATCAAGATATCATGTCTCTAACTGAAAACCTTATTGCACATGTAGCCCAAGAAGTTCTTGGTACAACATCCGTTCAATATGGTGAAGATGAAATCAACCTTGCTGTAGGCTGGAAACGAGTTCATATGGTTGACGCTGTAAAAGAGGCAACAGGTGTAGACTTCTGGCAGCCGATGACAAAAGAACAAGCACAAGCACTTGCTAAAGAGCATGGAGTTGAAGTGAAGGATGTTCACGAAGTAGGTCATATTATCAATGAATTCTTCGAACAGAAAGTAGAAGAGACGCTTGTACAGCCTACATTTGTATATGGTCACCCGGTAGAAATCTCACCTCTTGCGAAGAAAAATCCAGAGGACGAGCGTTTTACAGATCGCTTTGAGTTATTTATCGTTCGTCGTGAGCACGCCAATGCTTTCACTGAGTTAAATGACCCTATCGACCAACGCCAACGCTTTGAAGCACAAATGGCAGAAAAAGAAGCAGGTAATGATGAGGCACATGAAATGGACAATGATTTCATTGAAGCATTAGAATACGGTATGCCTCCAACAGGTGGTTTAGGTATTGGTATTGACCGTTTAATTATGCTACTAACAAATTCACCATCAATTCGTGATGTATTATTGTTCCCAACAATGCGTCATATTACAAAATAAATTGCTGCGTAGGCTCTTTATAGAGCTATTAAAGAGCAGTCAATGGATTAAGAGGAGAATTCACATGATAGTGAGTTCTCTTCTTTTTGTTCAATGAAAAAAATTAAGTTGTTTAAACGTGGTTTATATTTAGGTTATACTTTTATAGTTCTATGTTTTTCAAATACAATAAGTATAAAAAAGAAGTATTTTATTGGGGGCTTATAATGAATTACAAAATTATTAACAAACAAGTATTTGAACAGGCACAATTACGTTCTGTTTCTGATGTTCCGTTTACAGAGGAAGAGCTCGAGCATGGTATGAAATTAGTCGTTGCTAAAAAAGACGAGACTCTTACTTTATATTTAGTAGAAATAGATGGCCATAAGAAATTTGATGTTCGTTGGGACGATTCTTCTGAAATCTTTAGTGGCTGGTATTCTGCATGGGATAACTTCTTGTGGTGTTTAAATATAGTTGACCCTCAAGGTAATGAAATAAAATAGGGACATATTAGAAATAAGCAGGCGCTAAAGTACTTCTACTTTAGCGCCTGCTTATTTTCATTTATTGCATTTTTATAAAACCTTCTAAGACCTAAACAACATATTTAAATTTGTAGTTTTTTTATGAGCTATATTTAACTTGAAAAGTAAGTAGTATTGTAATTTAAGATATTGAGATTTAATAGAAAGAGATGTATAGTAAAACAAATAATAAATAAGGAAAGATACTATGATTCGCGATTCTCGTAAATGCGCAAAATAGCTTATTAAAGCAAGTTTATTAAATAAAATTAGATTTTGTTTAAAAAACACTTGCGAAGTGCTTTCCAACGTGATAAATTATTACTTGTCGTTAAGACAATGCAATCAACGACATCGAACTTCAAAAACAATTTGAAAAAAGATGTTGACACAAACGATTGATTATAATATAATTTAAAAGTTGTCTCCGATGATTTGAAAAATATTTTCGAAAAAGTGTTGACAACGAAAAAGAAGAAGTGTTATAATTTAAAAGTTGCTGTCGAGAGATGGTTACTAAATGAACCTTGAAAACTGAACAAGCAAAACGTAATCAATGAAGTTTTAAGTAACTAGCTTCGGTTAGTGAACGAAACGCAATTTTGGACATCAAACATGATGCCAGCAAAACAATTTGAGCTAATCAAATTTCTTTTATGGAGAGTTTGATCCTGGCTCAGGACGAACGCTGGCGGCGTGCCTAATACATGCAAGTCGAGCGAACAGAAAAGGAGCTTGCTCCTTTGACGTTAGCGGCGGACGGGTGAGTAACACGTGGGCAACCTACCCTATAGTTTGGGATAACTCCGGGAAACCGGGGCTAATACCGAATAATCTCTTTTGCTTCATGGCAAGAGACTGAAAGACGGTTTCGGCTGTCGCTATAGGATGGGCCCGCGGCGCATTAGCTAGTTGGTGAGGTAACGGCTCACCAAGGCGACGATGCGTAGCCGACCTGAGAGGGTGATCGGCCACACTGGGACTGAGACACGGCCCAGACT
>NZ_JAENHX010000015.1:0-65274 GCF_016757845.1 Lysinibacillus sp. HST-98 | reverse complement strand
GCTCAAACATTTGATATTGAGGTGGAGCAGATCCACTACTTTAACGGAATTTGTGATTTAAGCTATGTCAACTATTCAGATGCATCCAATGAGTGGCTAGCATTTGAACGGAACACACCTGTATGGGGCGATACGTACCATATTCCATTCAAAGAGATGGCAGCATTACAAGGTCCTGTATTAAATGTCGGACCATTTGGTAAGGATGCCCATCAAAAAACAGAGCGATTGCATGTGGATAGTGCGTTTAAAGAGATGCCAATTATGATTGATACATTGATTAAAAGTTTATTTTAAGTAAAAAGAAACTTCATTCAAAGTAGCTTTCATATCCTTTCATTTGAATTGTTACCTAATAATCTAAGATGACACAGTACAAAATAGAAAGAGGTTGTTATATGGATTTTGCCGCTTTAACTGGTAAAATAGCAGGGATTATCTGGAGTAATGCATTAGTTTATCTTTGCTTAGGAGCTGGCGTTTACTTTTCGCTTATTATGAAGTTTCCACAGGTGCGTCTCTTCAAAGATATGATTAAACAATTATTTAATAGAAAAACTTCGGCAAATGGCGTTTCATCTTTTCAAAGCTTTGCAATGGCATTGGGTGGACGTGTCGGTATTGGGAATATAGCTGGTGTAGCTACTGCAATTTATTTTGGAGGACCAGGTGCTATCTTTTGGATGTGGGTTATAGCCTTTTTAGGAGCTGGTGCTGCCTATATTGAGTCCTCGTTAGCTCAGGTTTGGAAACAAGAAATCGCAGGAGAGTATCGTGGAGGGCCAGCATACTATATTGAGAAAGGGTTAAAAAATAAGCCATTTGCTATATTATTTGCTATCGCTACAATTATAGCAACTGGTTTCACTGGCTCAGGTGTTCAAGCCTTTAATATTGCTGATTCTACAAAAAATGCATTCGGGATTTCACCAATAATTACAGGTATTATTGTTTCAGCAATATTTGGATTTGCTATTTTTGGCGGTATTAAAAGGGTTGGAAAAGTTGCAGAATATGCAGTACCATTTATGGCAACTGCTTACATACTTCTTGCATTTATTATTTTATTTATCAATATAAAAGAGGTACCTGCAATATTTGCTTTAATTTTCAGCTCTGCCTTTAATTTAAATGCTGCATTCGGTGCTGTTTTTGGAAATGCAATTATGTGGGGAGTAAAAAGAGGGGCTTATTCAAATGAAGCAGGTCAAGGTACCGGAGCACAGGCAGCTGGTACCGCAGAAGTATCTCATCCTGCTAAACAAGGGCTTGTCCAAGCATTCTCGGTCTATGTAGATACACTACTTGTTTGTACAGCTACAGCCATTATGATCATCTCCACAGGCAGTTACAATATTGCCCATCCTAATGGGGGATTTTTGGTTGAGAATCTACCAGGAGTTGAAGCAGGTACTGCATTCGCACAAGAAGCAATTAACTCATTCATTCCTGGTTTAGGAAGTCCTTTTGTTGCTATCGCTGTATTTTTCTTTGCAATAACTACTATGCTTGCTTTTGGGGTATACACGGAAAGTAATGTTGCTTACTTATTTAGAAACAATAAAAACTTTGCTACTATTGCTATTGTCGTAAAAGTACTACTAGTGATTTCTATCTTTTTTGGAACGATTCGTTCCTCATCAACTGCTTGGAATCTTGCTGATATCGGTGTAGGTACACTTGCATGGTTAAACCTAATTGCTATTATCTTATTAACAAAGCCAGGTATAGCTACATTAAGAGATTATGAAGAGCAAAAGAAGATGGGGCTTGACCCAGTCTTTATTCCCGAAAGATGTGGAATTAAAGATGCTGAATTGTGGAATGAAATAACTGAAAAAAACTATCCAGATCAATTAGCCGCATTAAAAGAAAAAGTTGGCGACTTGAAATAATTAAATGAACCCTGTAGTAGTCACTAAGAAGTTGAAAAGTTGCCGCTATGCAGGGTTCTTGCTTATTAAATTTCCATAGAATTTAAGTTAGATTATCTATCTTTCAGTTGGAAAATGCTTTACTTGATCAACTGCCTCTAATAATTTTTTTGTTACAATTTCTGATTCATCAATATGGCTTGTTAGAACGCGATTTGTTTCATCAAATAAGGCTGTCGTCCTATTAAATTTATGCATAACGTCTTCGTTTGATAGCTTCTGATCTTTAATGGAAGCTAATAGCTCATTTATTCCCGTTTGAACATTTGTCATAATATGCAGCAATTGATCAATTTTTACTGATGTTTTAGCACTTTTATCAATGCCTTCTGTTACTAGCTGCATGTTATTTTTATTATCCTCGTAAGCAAGTCCAATTTGTTCTTCTATTTTCTTTGTTAAATTAGCAATATCTTCTGTGCTTGTTTTCGTATTTTCAGCTAATTTGCGAACTTCCTCGGCAACAACCGAAAAGCCTTTACCATGCTCCCCTGCTCTTGCTGCCTCAATAGATGCATTCAAAGCTAGTAAATTGGTTTGATTTGATATTTCTCCAATAACATTTACTATTTCCGCTATTTGCTTTGAGCGCTCACTTAAATTACTCATGCTTAAAGATGTTTTTTGAGACTGCTCTCCTAACGCATCAATCAAATGCTCTACCTCCTGAACAGCCTGCTTACTTTCAACCGATAATGTCATCATTTGATCCGAGGAAGAGATTAATAAATTGCCTTTATCTAGGGCATTTTCAGAAATTTTATTGGATTGAATTGTGCTATCCTCCACTTTATTAAACTCTCCTACAATATCTGCGACCATTTCTCCTAAAATAGTATGCTGGTCATTTACCTTGTTATGTTGTTCAATAGTTTCAATGATTTCCTTATGTAACTCATTTAAAAAAATTTGAAAATCATGATCTTTCTTATCCAGCTTTGCATTCAGTTCATCAATTTTAGCCTTAAAATGCTCTATATCTACTTTTTTTGATCGAAACATTGTTAACACAGCCATCACCTCAGAAAATAGAATATGAATATGTATTTATTTTACTGGATTTAAAGTAATTAATATACATTTTAAGAAAAAAACAAACACTCACTACTAACAACGACATAGCGTGATAGCAGTGAGTGTTTTGTTTTTTAATAGGCTAAACCAAACAAAGCTTTAATATGTGTTAAGTAACGAATATTAGAAGCTTCTTTCATTAATGTTGCAGGAAGGCCTTTAAGCTCTGTGTTGCTTGCACCAATTGTAGCAACAGCATCTTTACGACCTAAGCTTGCAAGTGTGCCAGAGTTTACAGCTGAGAATGCTTTCATGTCTTGGTTTTTGTATTGTGCAAATACATTATAACCAGCACATTCACCCATTTGCCATGCAACTTGTGCTGTTGGAGCGTATAGTGGACGACCTCCATCAGCTGGTAGGGCAACAGATGCATCACCAATAACAAAGACATCTTCGTGAGATGTAGATTGTAAGAATTCATTAATCGTTGCTTTGCCACGATCAGCAGCTAGACCTGATTCGCCTACGATTGGAAGTGGAGCTACCCCACCTGTCCAAACAAGTGTATTTGCAACAATTGGTTCACGATCTTTTAAAGAAATAACGTTGCCGTCAACACCTGTTACTGGTGTACCTGTAATAAATTCTACGCCACGTTTAGTTAAGCTTTCAGTAGCGCGTTGGATAAGTGTATCTGGAAGAACTGGCAAGATTTTTGGACCAGCTTCAACAAGTTTAATTTTAAGATCAGCAAAATTAACACCATGTTTTGCAGCGATTTTCGGGAAGTTGTCCACGATTTCACCAACAAGCTCAACACCTGTTAAACCGCCACCACCAATAACGATTGTTGCATCTGCTTCATCTTTAGATTGTGCATATGCTTTAATGCGGTCTTCAATATGTTTGTTGATTTTATTGGCATCATTTACTGATTTAAGAACCATAGAGTTTTCTTCTAATCCTGGGATACCAAAGAATCCTGTTTGGCTACCTAAAGATACTACAAGTGTGTCGTAAGTTAATGTATAACCATTATCTAGATCAACTTTTTTAGTATCAACATTAAATTTGGATACTTTCGCAATGTGTAGGTCAATATCTAAACCTTTAAAGATTTTTTTAAGTGGTAATGCAACAGCACCTTCTGCAATTGTACCACCAGCTAAACGGTGAAGCTCAGTGATAATTTGGTGTGTTGGGAATTGGTTTACTACAGTGATTTTAGCTTCATCAGCTGATAGATACTTACGTGCTGTTAATGCAGTTAAAACGCCAGCGTAACCTGCACCTAAGATGACGATTTCTTTTGACATGATTAATTAATCCTCCGTCCTTACGAATTGAATTTACCTTTAGTCTTATTTGGCTTTGCGTTCTGAGCTTACTTGTAAGAAAGCATTAACAAAACGGAAAACATTTTGAACTTGAGGGTCTTTTAACATTTTCACAAGACCGAATAAACCAATTACTTCGTGGCTTTCAGATGCACGGTCTTTCGCTTCAATTGCAGTTGCTGCAAGGTTTTTCGCAGAGCCAACTACAGGACCAGCGATTTCTGTTACTGCTCCAACAGTATCGTTTTTAAGCACTTCGTCTGTTGCAACAGCTTGAGCAAACTCATATGATTTCGTTAATAATGTCATCATTTCAGTTAACTTCGGTAATTGCTCAACTAAAGTTGTAAGTGATTCTTGAACTTCAGGCTTTAATAATTGATCTAGTACATCTAATTGCTCTTTACTCACAGTTACTTGTTCAGCCTGTGTTTGGTTATTCGTTTCTGACATTTTGAACTCTCCTTTGCCATCACTAGTACTATTTTTTATTACTTACATGTAAAAAAGACCATTAAGGTAAAACTTAACAGTCGTTACAGCGTATATCCTACACAATCACCAGTCACAAGGGCTGGATAGCGATTCGTATGACTTGTTATTACAATGTTTACTTTAAATCGCAAAAAGCGCATCATAATACCATCCTTATCTTGTCTTGGTGACATTACAACCTTCATTATAAGACTGTTTGTACATTATTTCAATGAGCTATATCACAATTTCGACAATCTTTTCAAAATTCATTGATTTCATCAACTATTAACTGTCTTGCTATAATAAATTTTCCAATGCATATAATTTTTAATGAACATTCTTTTTCCTGTCATCTCTATATCCCCTTCTTTTTGGAAAGCAGATAATCGACGGCTTCAGGTTTCTCTAGTAGTATTCATTAAGGAAGTTAAATCTTTTTTGTTAGTGTCAATAGAAATGTATCACTCTTGGCTAACGAAGTAGATTTTAGAATAAAGGAAGCAAGTCTTTCACTCATTTCTTTAGAAATAGCTTCACTCTAATGATTTTCCGTCTCCTCTATACGAGCAGAAAGCTGGGCTTGTGCAACTGTTGTATCAAACGTTTATGAAGCATAATCAGCTTCTACAAGGCATCTCTATCGTTGCACGGCTGTCACCACATAAAATTATAGTTCTTCAAAAATGAGCATATAAAAAGCTCCATATAAAGTAGGAGCTTGTCTTTATTTTAATTTAATTACAATAACACAAACGTCTGTAATTGCTTCTAAGCTGTGCTTTTCAGATGGTTTTAAAGCTAAAATTGTATCTTGTGTCAAAATTCCCTCCACACCTTCAACGATAAAGCGAGCTTCACCAAATTGAACAATAATTAGCACTTCATTGTCCGCATGATGCTCAGCAATTTTTTCACCTGCACGCAATTGAATGTTCAAAATATCTGCACCAGCGATACTCCCTAATTTACCAATATGTTTAGTCTTTTCTTCAAGCATTGCTTGGATTGATATAATTGTCATTATCATTCCCCCATTACACTGTTGTCCCTAGTTTTAGGCTAATATAGTTTCTTTTTGATTTACGATGTTCCACTACTTTCTAGGCCACACCCCCACTATAATAAAGAATCGCTCTAATTGTCTGTGACTTACATCACTAAAAAAGAAGTATCCCAAATAAATGAGATAACTCCTTTTAAAAACCTATTTTATGTTAACGTTTTTCAACAGAAAGCCAGAAGAAATTTGTTACTTCCTTTGCCGTCACATCTACTGAGCCTAGCAAAGTTTTACCATCGCCATCTTTAAAATACCCTACAGTCATTAATGCCATAAAGTTATGAGCGAAAAACTTTGCATTTCCTTTTCGAATTGTGCCCTTTTCCATCTCTTCTTGCATAGACTGCTCTATTGTTTGATACATACCATTTTCGGATGTTTGAACTTGTCTCAGCTGCGTTTCCGAAAGATTGATGGTAGCCTCTTTCATAAAATTTTTCATATCAATATCAATCGTGGCTGATAAATGAACTTCAACGAGCTGTTCGAGTCGTTCTTTAAATGGTTTAGGCTGCTCTAAAATTTGTAGAATAGATAGCTTGATACGATCCATCATAGCGATTAAAGCAGATGTATATAAATCCCCTTTAGTTGGGTAGTAGTAATAGACAGTCGCCTTTGTTACGTTACAAGCCTTTGCTACATCATCCATTGAAATATTTTTGTAGCCCTCTTTAATAAAAAGTCTTGTGGCCGTTTCAAGGACAATATCTTTTGTAGGTTTCGCATTTTCATCATGGCGAGGTCTCCCGAGAACACGCGGTAATTGTTTCAACAAGTTCGCCTCCTTAATTAAACATTCTTTTTACGCATATTATAACATATTAATATTTATGGATTGATTAATTAACCTTCTAGTATATATAATTAAATCACTTACATGAAATGGGGGTCTTTTGATGAAAAAACATCCACTTGAGCAATGGGGCTCAATGGTTGCAAGTAAAAAGGGTAGATTATTAGCACTAGCTTTTTGGGTGTTATTAGTAGTTGTATTCTCATTTGCTTGGCCACAAATCAATAGCATAGAAAGTGAGTCAGGCAAAAACTTACCTGACACAGAAATGTCTGAGCAAGCTGCGTCCATTATTGCAGAGCAATTTCCTAATGATGCTGGAACACCTCTATTGTTGGTGTGGCATCGCGAAAATGGCTTAACACCTGATGATTTTTCGGCTATACAGGGTGTATACAAGGAGCTGCAAGCAAAGCCCTTAGCCCATCAAACAATGGTTCCACCATTTGATCAAATGCCTCCTCAGGCTTTAATGGCTTCCGCTTCTGAAAATGGTACAACAATTGTTACACCGGTGTTTTTTGAAAAAGGTGTCGCTACAGATATGCTACAGGATAGTTTAGATAAGCTGACAAAAATAATGGAAGGTTATCAAGTCCAATTAGATGATAAATTATCAAGCGATGCACTTCATGTGCGCTATTCTGGACCAGTGGGAATTGCCACTGATGCTGTCAGTTTATTTTCACAAGCAGATGTGAAGCTATTAATCGCAACTGTATTACTCGTTTTGGTATTACTTATTATTATTTATCGTTCGCCATTGCTAGCTATTATTCCTTTAATTGTTGTAGGGCTTGCCTATGGTGTGATTAGCCCAACACTTGGTTTTTTTGCTGAACAGGGATGGATAGATAAAGATTCACAGGCTGTTTCCATTATGACTGTTTTACTTTTCGGTGCAGGTACTGACTATTGTTTATTTTTAATTTCAAAATATAGAGAAATACTCTTTGATGTTGAGGATAAGACTGTCGCAATGAAGCTAGCTGTTAAAGAATCGGGTGGTGCTATTTTAATGAGTGCCCTAACAGTGGTTATAGGTTTAGCGACCCTTAGTCTTGCCCATTATGGCGCATTTCAACGCTTTGCCGTACCATTTAGTTTTGGTGTGCTTGTCATGGGGGTCGCAGCACTTGTTGTCCTACCAGCAATTCTTGTCCTTATTGGGCGAGTAGCGTTCTTCCCCTTCACTCCTCGAACGGAGGAAATGGCCAATAAAAAGGGCAAGAAACAGCATAAGCCTTCACATAAGATTAGTCATAAAATTGGTCAATTTGTTACCCATAAACCTTGGGTCGTTATCGCTGTAACTGTCATCTTGCTTGGAGGGTTGGCGGCATTTGTTCCGCGAATTCAATATACATTTGATTTGCTTTCATCCTTCCCAAAAGATATGCCGTCTAGAGAAGGATTTACATTAATAGAGGAGAATTTTTCGCCTGGAGAACTAGCACCTGTTCAATTAGTAATCGACACAGAAGGTACTGATATCAATATCCAGCAACAACTTGAAGCTATCTCTTATATTGATAGTGTGGCAGATGTACAAATTGGCGAAAAAAATAAGAATATACACTTGTATGAACTCAATTTCAATGCCAACCCTTATGCACAGGAGTCATTAGCTCATATTCCTGAACTACAAAAAGAGGTTATTAAAATACTAGAGGCACAAGGTCTCAACAACGCTGAGAAACATGTTTGGCTTGGTGGCGAAACAGCTAGTCAATATGATACACAACAAATAACTAAGCGAGATGAAACAGTAATCATGCCAACCATGATTGCCTTAATTGCATTATTATTATTTGTCTATTTACGTTCTATTACAGCCACTGTTTATCTATTAGCCACTGTTATTATTTCTTATTTTGGGGCATTAGGCGCTGGATGGTTAATTTTACATCATATCATGGGGGCCGAAGCAATTTCTGGAGCTATTCCATTGTATGCTTTCGTGTTCTTAGTAGCTCTCGGAGAGGATTATAATATCTTTATGATCTCAGAAATTTGGAAAAAGCGTAAAACCACTGACCATTTAACAGCTGTAGAAGAAGGTGTTGTCCGAACAGGAAGCGTTATTACATCTGCTGGACTCATCCTAGCAGGTACATTTGCGGTGCTGGCAACATTACCGATTCAAGTGCTTGTTCAATTTGGTGTTGTGACAGCCATTGGTGTATTGCTCGATACATTTATCGTACGACCATTACTTGTACCAGCTATCACAACAGTACTAGGTAAATACGCTTTCTGGCCAGGTAAGTTATTTAAAAAAGATGCCTAAATAGATAACACGGACATTAGCTAGGTATGATTGTCATACATGCTCATGTCCGTGTTTTTTATATTAATACTATAAGCATTTCATCATATAATGATAGTAAATTGACCTTATCACATTCTATTTAAATAAGGAGTGGCATGCATGGATCTTCAAAAATTACAGCAACGTTTCCCATTATTAAGCCCCTTCTCAGGTAGAACTGATGGAAATTATGTATTTAATTTTGACAATCAGCTTTACGAAATTCCAATACACACAATGACACAAAATGAATATGAGCTATTGCGAATATTCTCAGAACCCACTGTCTTATCCGATAACTATGATATAGTTTGGCTTGATTATTTAACAGATAAAACAGATATTGCTCCAACTACTCTTCCTATGCATCGTTTGTTATTTCTTCATTTTGATAAAGACTTTACCACATCTACATTATTGCGTTCAATCTTTGAAGCTTTACTTGGGAAGGATATTATACTGCTATCGCTTCAACCACAATTATTTGTCATAATCGAATGTATCGACTGCAATGAGTTCTTAGATTTGGCTCATTATGTTAATCCCCTAATGGCAGACTTAGAGACTCATTTTAAGATTTTTGTTTCTGATATTATACACAACATCACCACGACCAAGGAACGATTTAACTGGTATGTTCACCTTCTACCATCCATTTGGACTTATACACCAAAGCATATACTCACACAGCAAGAGCTTTTAGTGCCATATGTAACGCAGCATCTAGCCTATCAAGAGAAAGAGGTTTTTATCTCCTCTATCCTAAAAAGAGCCACTTCTCAGCCAGAATTACTCCATACAATCAAGAAATTGATTGAATGCGATGGAAATATTACATTAGCCTCTAAAAAAATGTATATGCACCGTAATACCTTACAAAATCGCCTAGAAAAATTTCAACAAGTGACGCAAAAGGATATTCGGCAATTTTCCCATCGACTAGAAGTTTATCTTGCCATTATTTTCTTAGAATCACTTTAAGACAAACTGCACAAATTATGCCTTCAACACTGTGCAAGCTTTCCATATCACTCTATTCTAAAGTCATTTACAATGAAATTATGACTTGTAAAGGGGTGCAGTATGTATGGCGGAATTAAGGTTAGAGCATATCTATAAGATTTACGATAAAAATATCCAAGCCGTAACTGATTTTAATTTGCATATCCATGATAAAGAATTCATTGTATTTGTAGGCCCTTCTGGCTGTGGTAAGACCACAACTTTACGTATGATTGCTGGCTTAGAGGATATATCAAAGGGAGAACTATACATTGACGATGTTTTCATGAATGATGTGGAATCGAAAGATCGTAGCATTGCAATGGTATTTCAAAGCTATGCTTTATATCCACATATGACAGTCTATGATAATATGGCATTTAGCTTAAAGCTACGAAAGGTCGATAAAAAGGAAATAGATCGTCGTGTTAAAGAAGCTGCTAAGATTTTAGGATTAGAGGATTATTTAAAAAGAAAACCAAAAGCTCTATCTGGTGGACAACGTCAGCGTGTAGCACTGGGAAGAGCAATTGTCAGAGATGCTAAGGTATTTTTAATGGATGAGCCTCTTTCGAATTTGGATGCCAAATTACGTGTACAAATGCGGGCAGAAATCCAGAAGCTCCATCAACGAATTCAAACGACAACGATCTATGTCACACATGACCAAACAGAGGCTATGACGATGGCTACCCGTCTGGTAGTGATGAAGGATGGCCTTATACAACAAATTGGGACACCTAAAGAAGTATATAATACACCACTAAACATGTTTGTAGCAGGCTTTATTGGTTCACCATCCATGAACCTCTTCCACTGTCGTCTAACAGATACCGAGATCCTTTTAGGCGAGCAAAGCTTCCCTATCCCATCCATGCATTTACCAATGTTAAAGGAAAAAAATTATTTAGGGAAAGAGATTATTATGGGGATACGACCTGAGAATTTACAAATGACTGATGTTATTTCCCCTTACACTTTCACTGCAACGATTGATGTTGCAGAATTACTCGGAGCAGAAACTTATCTCTATTGTTCTTTAGCGAATCAAAATTTTATTGCTCGAGTACAGGCTGATAACAATTTGCATCCATCCGACAAGGTTTTCCTAGTTATGAAGGAAGAAAAAATTCATTTCTTCGATCCTCAAACAGAGGAACGTCTTTGAAGCATGCATGCTTCGAATCCACGAGTTCTAGAAGAGAAAGCCAGCTGTATATCCCATTGATGGCAATCAAATTTATATTCAAACTTACATCTGGTACATTTAAATAAGAAATTAATTGATTTCTTCAAACGAATTAAAAGCACGCTAGGCATTATCACCTAGCGTGCTTATTCTATTAATCTTATTTTGCTGCGGCTTGAATCTCAAAGTAAGCCCAATGCTCTTTAGGTATATCCTTGAAGATTTGTTCTGTGTCCTCAGTTGGTATTGGACGATTAAAGATTCGATTCAGTACCTTTACTGCCTGTGCACGTGTTAGTTTCTCTTCAGGTCTAAATTCACCATTGCCTGAGCCAACCATTATACCTATCGCACTTATGCGACTGATTTCTTTTGCTGCCCAATGTGAGAACGCCACATCACGATATGTTTCTCCACTTGTGGTTTTTTCGCAATACAAGGTATCTGTAGACCCTTCTACACATTGCTTATCAATCCATCTTACAGCAATAACCGCCATTTGGGCTCTAGTAATCATTTCATTCGGCCCGAATGAACGATCATGATGTCCTTGCATAATTCCTTCTGTACGAATATATTCAATATCGTTTTTTGCCCATGAAGTAGCTGTATCTGCATAAAATAGGTTAGGCGCTTCTGGTACATGATTGTCACTTAGGTTTCTTGCCAACATTGCTGCCATTTGGGCACGAGTGACATTTGCATTCGGACGGAAAGTGCCATCTGTATAGCCATGAATATAGGAAGAAAATGTGCTGTCTACCTCTATTGGTTCTTTCTCTGGTTGCTCTTCTTCCTGCGGTTGTTCTACATAAAGTAGAGAAAATGTAGAAAAGTGCTCTACATCAAATACTATACCTGTTTGCCCTCTCGTAAATTCTGCAAAACGCCCACGTATTATTTCAGCTGTTCCATTACTATGTTCTACATAGACCATGATATTTTCTCGTTGAGCTGATGTGAGATTCGCTGGTAATGGTAGTAGCAATGTTACTTGACGGTTTTGTAGATTTGTGTCGATAGATATTGGCTGACCAATGAGTTTTACATTAGCGCCATTACCCTGTTGTAAAACTATTTCAGCTTGTTTAGCCCGATCCTCGATAGCTTTTTGCCGCAATGCATCCTTAATCGGTACAATTCGGAAGAAAATATCTTCATTGAAATCATTCATTGAAGTAAAAGGAACATCTATTTTGACCATTCCCATGGCTATACTAAAATGTGATTTGCCCTCAATTAGTCGTTTAGCAGCATCTCTTTCAAGTATCACCTTTGTTTCACTTGCTGGTGGTTCCAAATTAGGGATCACAAGTCGAGATCTTTTATCTTCCTTATTCCCTAAGATCCGGAGAAATTCGTTTGCATTTGCAACTGTAAAGTTTACTGTATCTTGAAAGCTACCGTTACTCAATACACGTGTTAACACGGTTTGGAGGAGCACATCATCTGGCATACTTTGATCTACAACATTTATCTTTAGCTGATTACTTGGTGCAACAGGATCAGGTGTTGGTGTACTAGGCGTTGATGATCCTCCATCTCCTGGTACATTGTTTTTAGACCACAAAGCATACAATATCAAATTCCCTTTCCCCATTTGAATCGTTTGCCCAATTTTATAAGTAACACCTTTTCCATCCGCCTTCGTATTCCATCCTACAAATGTATAGCCTGCTTTCATTAGATTACCTGTATTGCCCAGTACTAAAATAGTGTCCTGATGTTTATACTGCTTTGAATCTGTTGGTACTGTCCCCCCATCAGACCCGTTACTGTCATACGTAACCGTATATGTTTGCAGTGCACTAGTTGTAAAATTCCAGGAAGTATTATTAGTAATACCTTTATACGCATTACCTGCTACATCAGTAAATGCACCTGCGTCAATTTGAATGCTGTAAGTGGTGTTATGGGCTAAATCCAATGTAGGATTTACTGTCACAGTTTCATTAGTAACAGAAACATTTGCTTGTGTAACAGCAATTGTTTCGACAATTTGGTTATCTGTAGCATTTCTTATGACAATATTTTTACTAGTTACAGGTAAGACCTTTTCATCAAATGTTAATACAAGATTATCTGCAGGCTGTACAGTAATTGCCTGATGCGCTGGGAAATAGGTTGTTATTTCAGGAGACTTTTTATCAAACATCACAATTGTTCCTGATGAAACCTCTGTTACCTGTAAGCCCTCATTCCCCGCTATATCTTGATAATCAATTGTAAAGATAATGGGTCCCTCTGCGTCTCCAGATTTCAATGTATAGCTTGCTTGCCATGTTTTAGCATTCCCATCACCTTTATCATTTACATTTGCTGTTTGTCCTAGGATTGTTACATCTGGTGATTGAATGTCCTCACTTGTCTCAAAGTCGATTGTGATTACATCATCTACCTTAGCAACTGTTGGATTAGCATTATTTGAAGCCATTGCCACCTTCTTCACAGTTGGCTTTATGCCATCGACTATGACATAGCTTCCATCAGTTACGCCAGTTACCTCTATTGCTGAATTGCCTAGCAAATCTTTAAAGTTAATTGTAAAAGGTGCTGTTCCCTCTAAATCACCATTCGCCATAACATATGTTGCCTGCCAGTTTGTGGATGCTCCTGTTACAATAGCAGCTTTCCCCAAAATGGTAATTATAGGTGCTTGTATATTTTTATCTGTTTTCATTGTTAAGGTGATCGTATCTCCTGCCTTAGCCTTTGTAGGATCCAGATTATTCGATTTGATCTTTACCTCTACAGCTTTTGGCAGAGCTTTATCAATCACAAATGTAATAGTTGTGGTATTCCCTGCACTATCTGTTGCTACTAAAGTATAATTTCCAGATGTACTTACAGTGGCTCCACTTGTGAAAGCTGCTCCATTCAGGGTAGCCGTTCCTTCATTAAGACTAATTGTTACGTCAGTGTTATAAACACCGTTATTTGTAACCCCTGTTATGACTGGTGGTGTTGTATCTAGAACAATTGTATCTGAGAATGCATTTGATATATTGCCAGCAGTATCCCTTAGTTGCATATAAACTGTTTTACTACCTTCTCCATTTGACAATGTCCAACTTTTCGTAGATACTTTTGACTCCCAACTGGACCAAGTAATACCATCATTCGAAAAGCGCATTTCTATTGCTTCTCCTTCTAAATCTGTTGCCGTCAAAGTTAAGGTAACATTTATAGAACTTGTCGAGATTTGCCCACTGTTAACAATGATAGAGCCTGTTGGTGCGTGATTTTTAGTAATCTGGATTGTAAACTCCTTATCCAACGTATTGCCAGCCTCATCTGTTACTCTGATTGTAATCTTATAGCTATTTTTCGTATCGTATGCAAACAGCGCATTGGTTCTTAATACATTTCCATTTATCGTAAAGAAGCTCATATCCCCTGATTGTAATGAATACGTGAATGTTTGTGAGCTTCCTGAATCTGTTGCTGTCAATGTACCAACAGTTGTACCAATCGGCTTATTTTCTTGTACTATAGTATTATTAAGGTCAATATTAGTTGGTGGTGTACCGTCATAGATTATTTGTAATTCATTTGATGCTTTATTCAATGCACCACCGCTATTTGCAGCAACCTTTTCAGGAATTTTGATTTTCACAGCTCCATCTGCACTAGGTGATATTTGTGCCGTATATGTGGTACCACTTCCTGTCAGTAATGTAGCATTTCCATTTGTAACAGCTATATCATCAACTGTAAAGCCTGTCACTGACTCACTGAATACCATAGTTATAAGAATTGGATTGCTATTTGTTGGACTAGAATTATTTGGTGTAATTGTCACTGCTGGACGCGCATTGACGACTAGATTCATTGTATAGTTAGTACTATAATTAACCCCATCGCTTACCATAAATGTAAAAAATGAATTAGAACCATTTTCAGTAACATATTTTAATTTACTAGCATCTAAATTAGCCTTACTAATTGTCATCCCATTTGTAATAGCTTCCCCACCATCAAATTGCTGATTATTATTGCTATCGAGGAAGAGCTGCCCGCTATTTGGGATTGTAGAGATTTGAATCTGTTGCAAAGTATCTCCAGCATCTTCATCAGAAAAAGCAAAGGAAGTATTATTAAATGTATACACTTGACCCTCATTTACATTTACGGTTCCATTACTGGATGTCGGTGGCTTATTTAATGCTAGGGTTGTTACTTGCTGCATCATATATGCGCTCTTATTGCCATCAGTATCTTTGACAATGACATTAAAATAATAGGTAGTATTGGCAGCAAGACCTGCCACATTAAAGGAAGTAATATCTTTGGTGTAGCCGCCTAACGGTGTCCCATTCGATTCAATTGTACTAACCGTACCAATATTATTACTACTAGATTGATAGACTCGATATTCTAAGTCCCCTTGTGTTGTTATATCATCAGAGGCTTTAGCCCAGCCCAACTGTACTTCTGATGTAGTAATGTTTGAGGTAGCAATAGCACCATTTGTAATTGTTGGCGGATTATTATTTGGGATATCTATTATAAATTGAGTAAACGTTAAATCCCATAGTCCCGCCTGTACAGTAGGTATAAAATTTACACTCGCAGTAATGAAAAATGAGTTGATTCCTTCTATATTAATAGGAATATCATAAATAGGCTCATGATTTGCAACTGTCTTAAAAGTTACTGGATTTCCTTTTGGGTTTCCTGCTCCATCATACCCTTGAATTGTTAAGGACAATGCATCGTTTTCAGGGTGTTTATTAATCGTATTAATTTTTAATGATTTTAAATCGAAGATACCACCTGCAAAGCTTTCTCCAGCAGAAATTCTAATTGATTTTGGTGGGGAATGTTCATCTGCATCAAAATAATAACCAGCTGGAAATTGTGATCCATTGCTATACTTGAATATATTAATACCATCATCACCAGGAATACCACTCACTACAAAGCCATTATTTGTATCATCTTTCCACGAAGCTTGTGTTAAATCCTGTATACAACTTGGAAAATCTGGCGAATCGCATGCAGCCGCCTCCACTTTTAAAGGTGACACGAACCCTATTCCTACCATTTGACTATAAGCGATTAACATCAAACATAAGGTTATTGTAAATATCTTTTTTCCCATTTAATATTCTCCTTCTTGGTTTCACACCCTTCATTTAATGAATCATTAACTCTTAGGAGGCCAATCCCCATATAAACAAATAATAAAACTCAGTCCTAAATATGGTTGCATATTGTTATGTGGTTGACTTCCCCCAGTTTGATCAATAGCTAAGGCGTTCATTGATGTATTCAAAGAAGTTGAGTATACCGGGAGAGAACCTCTACCTTGTTGTTCGGTCCATATTGCTCCAGTTGGCTCATTATTTGTTGTTTGAGTATTGTTACAAGTAGCTATATGATTATGACTAGGCATTTGAGTCGTTAATAGTGTAACAGTAGCTGAACCCCCAGATGCTCCAACACTTCTCGGTGTTAATCCTGCTCCAGTTCCTTGATGAATAGCTGCCCTACCATTTAAGTTAGGTAAAGCAAATGTTGTTTTTCCATCTCCTCCATATCTGGTACCCAAAATTGCATATAATGCACTATTCGAAGCAATGTTTATAAGCTGACCATTGCATAAAGCCCAGTCTCTTGGTGCAAAATTACCACCAAATATTCTAATTTCCCCAATATATGCTTCTGACACTTTTTCCTACCTCCTTTCGTCCCTAGTTTCTTGATGGATATATTCCGACTAAAGCTATACAGTAATTTGCTACAGTGTAAGGCTGCATATTTTGATGCGGCTGTGAGTTTCCTGTCGCTGACAAAGCTTGCGCGTTCATATTAGTATTCAGTTGATTGACTGAATAGATATTATTAGTCGATGTTCCCCATGCATTACCAGTAGCTTCTTTCAACGTAGCACCTACCGAGCTACAATTGACAACATGTGTATGAGCTGGCATTTCATTAGTTGTTAATACATGTACCTCTTCTCCTGCTTTTTTTCCAAGTGTGATACTACTACTTACATGAACTGGAACTCTGCCTCTTAAATCAGGTAATGCAAAGGTCGATGTTCCATTACCACCATAAGTTGCTCCTAAAATTGAATATAGAGCTTGGTTTGTATTAATTTGCAATACTTGCCCATCGCATCGTGCCCAGCCCCTCGGAACTGTACCAAAGCCAAACAATCGAATTTCACCTACATATGGTTCGCTCATCCTTCATACCTCCTATTCCATTGGATACATACCGTAAAGCGCAATAATATAACTAATTGTCAAAAATGGCATTACATTGTCATGAGGTGTATTTCCTCCAACACTTGAAATGATGGCGGCATTCATTGTGCCATTTGGTGGTTGTGTCGAATATTGTATATCTTTTGCCCAAACAGCATTTTCTGGACTGGGTGTTGTGCCATCAAGAGAAGATGCCTTTACCTGATGTGTATGTGCAGGAAGCTGTGATGAGATTAAAGTGACAGATTCCACTCCTCCCATTTGACCATTGACAAAGGTAGTGCCAGTCATTGGATTCTGTCCTTGATGTACAACAACCCTGCCTTGAAAATTGGGTAATGCAAAGGTCGTTTGTCCGTCTCCCCCATAGGTTGTGCCAATCAGAGAAAAAAGTATTTCATTTTCGGAAATAGATAATAGTTGACCATTACAAAGAGCCCAGCCATCCGGGGCATAATCACCAGCAAATAATCGAATTTCTCCGACATATTGTTCCATCCTTAAAACCTCCTTACAAAATATTGCTTTACCTAGCACATTACAATAACAAGGTTAAAATTAGGTTAAAAAATATATTTTTTCCAAAACGGACTAACTCACCTACCATTTAATCCAAAATATCAATACAATATTGTTGCTTATAAGAAAGATTTCAGAAAAGTGGGTATTGATATTACATCTAACTATCTACCTCCAAACCTGAATTCGTTTTATTTCTGAGAAAGAAAAATTCAAAAGCTATCGAGAGAAACTTCTCGATAGCTTTTGTCTACAGTCTGAACATACAAACTTTAATATGTTTTTATTTTATTTTATTTTTTCGTTTAGCCACTTTTTTATGCAGCCTTTGAATAACTGAACGTGTTTCATCTAAATGATCCACTGTCTCCTCATAGGCACTCGTCACTACTCCCATAAATAAAATGTCAATGACAAGTAACTGCGCTAGACGTGAGGAAGTGGCACCACTTCTAAAGGTAGCTTCAACATTGGGAGATACATATAAACAAATGTCTGCTAGGCTAGACACTAGTGAACTACCATAGCGTGTTAAACTGATTGTAGTGGCTGGTGTTTGGCTAGCTATTTCAAGGATTTTAGCCACTTCATGCGTTTCCCCTGAGAAGGAGATACCTACTACCACATCCCCCTTCTGTGTATTGACAACGGCTGTAGCTCCTAAATGCAAATCTACAAATGCCCTACTATTTTTATTGATTCGTAAAAATTTTTGATCTGCATCCATTGCTGCTATACCTGATGCACCCACTCCAAAAAATATAATTTTATCGGCTTGTGATAAGGCCGTTATGGCACGTTCTAATTCAGCAATATCGATTAAATTAGCTGTTTGTGTCAAAATTTCACTACTTTGCATCGTTACCTTCTCTACAATCGATGGCAACGCTTCATTCGCCTCAATATCCCGATCTTCAGTTTTAGCATGTTGTAAATCACCAGCAATGCGCAATTTCAGCTCTTGAACACCACTAATATTTAACGATTTACACAGCCGAATAACTGCGGCACTACTTGTTTGACTTGCCTCTCCTAGTTCAACCGCTGTCATTTTTATAGCCTGTGTTGGGTGTGCTAATATATAGCTGGCCACCTTTTTTTCGGAGAGTGGAAGCTTTTCGCACATTTCAGCAAGCATAATTAAACCCGCATTTATTTTTTCCATTTTTCCAGCTCCATCTCTAGATAAAAGGAAGTTATCCACGCACCTCCTTCCTCAATATTTCTTTAGTGCCACCGCTCTACGCACATGCCCTTCTGATTGAGCAAGTAATTCCTTTGCCTCTTCAATCGTTGCATTCGTTAGTAGCACCACAATCGCGAGCTTTACTTGATAATTGTTTTGCTCTAGAACACTTTCAGCCTGACTATAAGAAACACCCGTTACCTCACAGACGATTTGTTTGGCTCTCTCACGCAATTTAAAATTACTAGCATGAACGTCCACCATTAAATTTTTATAGACCTTTCCAAGCTTAATCATGGTTGTCGTTGTAATCATATTTAATATTTGTTTATGAGCTGTTGCAGCCTTTAGTCTTGTAGAACCTGTTAAAATTTCTGGTCCTGTAATCACCTCTATAGCAATATCTGCATGCTTACTAATAATAGAATGAGCGTTGCTGACTAAGCTGATTGTTTTTGCCCCTAGTTGTTGAGCATAGTTTAATGCCCCTTTGACAAAAGGCGTTCGACCGCTTGCTGCAATCCCTATTACTACATCTTGGTCTGTTAGCTGGTGTTTCTGTAGTTCAACCTCTCCTAATGAAAGATCATCTTCTGCACCTTCTATGGCAATCATTACTGCATCTGCTCCTCCAGCCAATATTGCCTGCACAAGCTTTGGTGACGTACTAAATGTAGGTGGACATTCTACGGCATCTAGCAAACCAATTCGCCCACTTGTCCCTGCACCAACATAAAATAATCTACCGCCATTCTTTAGTGCATGCACAACAGCTGTGATAGCTTGCTCGATTTCAGGTAAAACCTTTTCTATGGCTAATGGTACTTTTTTATCCTCTTCATTCATCAGCTTTACAATTTCAATAGTGGACATTAAGTCTAGGTTTGTCGTATCTGGATGATAGCCTTCAGTCGTCAGTTTTGTCATTCGTTCCATTGAAATCAAATCCCTCCATACTATTTTTCATGGATACTCATCCAAGTTCCTTTTACCTTTCGTTGTAAAGCCTCTGTGATTGGAATTCTTTCACTGAGAAGTCCATTAACGAAAGCTCCTATAACAGGTGGCACCTCTGGTTGTATTAGTCGATTAAGTATTTTAGCAAGCTGTAATCTTTCTCGAAAGCATTGAACAAAATAAAAATTTTCGAATAAACCTCCACATAGGACAATAGAGTCACCTTTTAGCTGCGGCTCATTTTTTAACATTATTTGGATAAATTGAGTTAAATGATGTGTAGCGTGTTCAATAATTTTTTGTGCCCTATCATTATTTTGCTCTGCTAAACACAACACTACACGAGCTATAGAGGCTATGAGTACACGTGGCTGTGGATGCTCATAAACACGCGTAATAATTTCATTAGGATCTTTTAACGCTAGCTGCTCCAAAATAGTCGCTGTAAACAGATCCTCATTCACGCCAATAGCATCATAATGTCGCGTAATAAATCGCAATGCCTCTTGCCCAATATAGTACCCACTGCCCTCATCTCCTAATAAATAACCCCATCCTCCAACACGACTAACTTGATGATTTTTTCCAACCGCATATACGATGGAACCCGTTCCTGCTATCACAACGAGCCCTTGCTGTGTATATGTGCCGCTAGTAAGTGCCGCTACCGCATCATTGGTGATGGTTATCTTACAGGAGCTAGCAGGGAAAAGGAAGCTAACCCATTGCTCCCAGCGTTCTTTATCTAATTGGCGATCGCCCCCTGCCACACATAAGAACACCGCAGCAATATCATTATTTGTCGCATCTATCTTTTGTAGTAACGTGGCAAGGAGCTTGATAATATGTAGCCTTACCTCGTCTGGTGGGGTTGATTTTATATTCGTTCCAGCTCCTTCAACAAAAGCTAGCACTTCCCCATTTCTTGTCCCAATCACTGCACGGGTTCTCGTCCCACCACCATCGACCCCAATAATGTATTGCCTATTTAATGGCACCAGCCGTCAGTCCCTCCATAAATTGCTTTGAGGCAATAAAGAATAATAGGATCATTGGTAATGAAGCTAATGTTAAACCTGCAAAAAGAGAGCCCCAATCTGCCGAATGCTCCCCAAAAAGTGACATCATTCCAACAGGTATTGTCCGTTTCATTTTTTCTGTAATAAAAATAAGAGGAAAGAAGAAATCATTCCATGAAGCAATAAAATTTATAATCACCACTGTTCCAAGTGCAGGTCTCATTAACGGTAACATTACATGCCAAAGAACCCTTAAGTTCCCCGCCCCATCTATACGGGCTGCTTCCTCCAATTCATAAGGCATCGTTTTAAAAAAGCCAGTTAAGATTAGCATGGATAGTGGAATACCTGTCGCCATGTTCATCAAAATTAAAGACCATAAGGAATTTATCAGCCCTAAATCACGCATTAAAATAAAGAGCGGTACAATCCCCAACTTTATAGGAATCATCATGCCTAATAAAAAAATAAAGAACAATGCCTGATTCCAAGAGAATTTAAAGCGAGCAATATAAAATGCAGCCAGTGAACAAACAACCACTATTAGTACAACAGATACAATACTGACAAATAGACTGTTTAGAAAGTACGTGGTAAATGGAATTTTTGCTAATAATGTACGGTAAGTATCTAAGCTAAAGCTAGTCGGTAAACCCAATGGATTTTTATAGATGTCCACGCTCTTTTTAAATGAAGATAAAATCATTAACAAAATTGGATATAAACTAATGGTCGCCACCGTAAACACCACAAGATAATAAAATGGTCGAACCCAAATAGCGCCTTGCTTCACTAGACTCACCCCTTACATTTGAACATCCCTTTTATTGGCAAAGCGTAAAAATAGCGTGGTACAAACTAATATAAATAAGAATAGTACTGTAGCCAACGCCGAACCCAACCCAATAGCTGTTGTGCCAGAAGCGGTAGAGCTACCAAATGCTAAGCGATAAAAAAACACTGCTAACGTATCTGTAGAATAGTAAGGCTCTCCCATGGAGCCCTGCATTGCATATACTAATTCAAATGCTTCAAACGACTGGATAAATGTTAAAATGCCCATGATCATTATTGATGGCACCATTAAAGGTAAGTAAATCGTACGTAATAAAGTAAAGCCCTTAGCGCCATCCAACTTTGCAGCTTCAACTAACTCACTCGGGATCCCTTGAAAGCCAGCAAGAAAAATTAAGACACCAAAACCTAATCCAAACCAACAATTGACTAAAATAATGGCGATTAATGCCGTTTTGGGATCACCAAGCCAAGCCTTTTGTAAGGTCTCAAGACCTAATTTCTCCAAAATGACATTTAAAGTACCAAAATTAGGATTGAGAATGAGCTTCCATAAGAAACCTACAACAATAACTGATAATAAACGCGGTAGAAAGAAAGCAGCCTTAAAAAACTCTGCTCCTTTAATTTTTTGATAAATAATAAAGGCAAGAAAAAAGGCTAATCCATTCATAACAATCATTTGCACAACAAAATAGAGGACATTATGTTTAAAGGCGTTCCAAAACATAGAGCCATAGGGTTCTGTCGTAAAAAGAGTCACAAAATTTTGGAAACCAATAAAATCACCACGAGCCATCCCTTTCCATTCAAAAAAACTATAGGATAAGGCCGCTATTATCGGATAAAGCACAAACAACCCATAGATTATCAGCGCAGGGATAGGAAAAAGATGGATAGTCCATCTTATTCTAGATTTCCTCCTTCTAACTGATGAAGCTGTATATTCTCTTATCATGAGTAGCCTCCTTTTACTAATCATGAAACAACAAGACCCCTAAACTCCTTATAACACTTTAGGGGTCTGCTGACTTGAAGCTTTCACTATTTTTGAAATGGCGTAAACCAAGTTTTAGCGTTTTCCTGTACTTTTGTGGCAACCTCTTCAGGCGTTACTTGACCTAAATACATGCCTTGTAGCTCACTTTCAAGCAAGCTCTTTGTTGTTGGGTCCCCACCAGTAAAATTAGTTACCCACATATATGGCGTTGCTTCATTTGCAGTTGATTGACTAATAGCATTTAACAATGCATCGTCAGAGGTAATACCTGGAATAGCGCTGATCATAGAAAACTCTTTTACAAACAAATCGCCAAACTCCTTAGTTGTTAAAAATTCTAAAAATACTTTAGCCGCTTCTTTATTTTTCGAATTAGCATTGATTGCAAATGAGCCATCTACCCAAGTCGTCACTGTTGTATTACTCTCTTTAGATGGAATAGGAAAATAACCTAAATCTAAATCTGGATTCATTTCTAATATAACAGGAATTTCCCAGCTACCTAACGGGAACATAGCCGCGTCTTCTAGCGCAAACAAAGTACGGATATCATCCATTCCTAAGCCTTCAGAATTGACAGGAAAATACTTTTTCAAGTCATTCATTACTTGAATGGATTCAATAAACTGCGGATCTGTAAAATCCTTTTCTCCTGCGAGCACTGCTTGATAAAAGTCATTACCCTCATAAACAGCAGGACAAACAATACCGTGTAGCAACGATAATAGCCAGCCTTCTTTTGTACCCATTGCAATTGGTGTAATACCCTTTACTAATAATTGATCATTTAATGCCATGAATTCATCCCATGTAGTAGGAATGTCAAGATTATTATCTTTAAAAATCTTCTTATTATAGAAAAATTGTGTAGAGCTTAAGTTAATTGGTACACCGTACTGATTCCCTTCGTCATCGCGAGATGCCTTTAATGCTTCTTCAGGAAATACATTCAATCCATTTAAGCCGTTTATCTTCTCAACATAACCTGCCTCTGCAAGCTTCAATCCAGCTGCATAAGGACGTAAGTGAAAAATATCTGGACCCTCTCCAGCCTGTAATGCTGTATTGAGGACTGTATTATATTCAGTATTTTTAGTTGGGTTAAATGAAACATGTATTTCAGGATGTTGTTCATTGAATAAAGCAATCACTTTTTCATACTTGGCAACATCTTCTGTGCGCCAACTCCCTATTGTTAGCGAAACCTCTTCAGTTTTCGGTTTCTCTTTATTATCAGGTGTTGTTGAGGTCGTTATTTTCTCATTCGTGTTACAGCCTACTAAACCCACAACGAGTAATAAAAGAAGCAGCAATAACCATTTACTCTTTTGTCTCATACCAGCAGATCCACCCTTCATATCAGTAATTTTTCATAAATCATCGTATGAAGCTTCTCTCTAATCCTTCCCATGTTTGTATTTCTCCCATAATGCACAGCATTCGTTAGTAAAATGACAAATGCCTTTTTTACAGGGTCCATCCAAATGCTCGTGCCTGTAAATCCTGTATGACCAAATGAACCCTTGCTCCACCTCCTACCAAAACAAAATGATGCTTCTTCACCTCCCCATACTTCAAACCCAAGACCCCTCGTTTTAAAAGTTTCCGTATAGGCAAGCTCTAACCATTCATATGGAATCACACTTTGTTGCTTGATCCCCAACCAAATTTCCGCATACTTTGCTAAATCCTCTACACATGAAAATAAACCTGCGCTACCAGCAATACCATCTAGTAATAAAGCTTTCTCATCATGGACTATTCCCTGCAAAAATTGACCTGCCACCATTTCTGTAGATGCTGCAAGCCTTCTTGTATGCACAGGCAGTTGAAAAGATGTATGATGCATGCCCCATGGCTTAAAAACCGCTTGCTCTACAAAACTTTTTAATGAAATGCCAGTAACTTTCTCAATCACCTTTCCTAGAATAATCATACCTAAATCACTATATTGCACTTGTTCATTTGGCTGCCATACTACATCACTTGCCAGTACCTCCTGAAGGATGTCACGCTTATGATGTCTCTTAACTACAGGTGTTAAATCTGCTGGCAATCCTGAGCAATGCTGCAATAAATGCTGGATTGTAATAAGGGGATATTTAAAATCAGGCAAATAGGTTTGAACTGGATCTGTTATATAAACTTGATTTCGACTGATCAGGAGTAAAACAGCCGGGAGTGTTGCGACAACTTTTGTTAAGGAGGCTAAATCAAACAACGTATTACTTAAAATAGCTTGCTCGCTGCCATCCACAGCTGTATAAGCTCCATAATTGCCTGAAAATAGCCTTCTTTCTTGCTGCTGAACAATTAATACAGCACCTGGAATTTTCTGTTCTTTCACTAAGCCAGTTATATATGCATCTACCAAGGAAGCACCCCACTATTAAATATCTTAATTTTCTGTAAATTAGTATTATCATATAAAATAAAATGATGAAAAATAACACCAATCCTAAAATTTTTTTTCATGTGTACTCAATAAAAAAGCCCTAGCCAGTAAATATTTACTGGCTAGGGCTACTTTGATTATTTAGTTGGTTTTTTTAAATCCATTGACGCTGCTGCGCTTTCAACTTTTACGCGTTTTAAGAAGAATGCAAGCACGACTGCAATTACTGTTATACCAGCGGCAATTAAGAATGAGTGTGTAATACCATCTAATAAGGCCGTTTGCATAATTTGATCTTGCATTTGTTGCATTTGCTCAGCTGTAGGTGCTGCCCCTGCTTGTGCCGCATTTGCTTTTGCCTCGACAATTAATTCCTCAGCTTTGGCTTTTGTACGATTATTCATGAATGTAACTAAAATTGCACTACCAATTGCTCCTGATACCTGCTGTAATGTGTTGTTAATAGCTGTACCATGTGGATTCATCATTTGTGGTAGTTGGTTTAAACCGTTTGTCATAATAGGCATCATGACCATAGACATACCGAACATACGGATTGTGTACATCGATACGATAAATGTGTAGCTTGAATCAATTTCTAGCTTTGTTAAACCGAATGTTGCGATTGTTGTAATCGTTAATCCAATAATGGCCAACACACGTGGACCAAATTTATCGAAAAGCTTACCAGTGATTGGTGACATAATCCCCATGACAAGTGCCCCTGGAAGCATCATCAAGCCTGCTTCAAATGGTTCGATACCACGGATAGACTGTACATATGCTGGTGTTAAAATCATCCCTGAGAACATTGCCATAGAGACAATAACTGAGATAACTGACCCTAAAGCAAACATTGGATATTTATAGATACGTAATTCCAATAATGGCTCATCCATTTTCAACTGTTTAACAACGAAAATAACTAAAGCAATGAAGCCGATTGTAATCGTGCCATATACCCACGGACTTGACCAACCTTTATCCCCTGCTGTACTAAAGCCGTATAAAATACCACCAAATGCAACTGTTGATAAAAGTACTGAAAGGAAATCTAAGTGAACTTCACGTGTCTCCATCACGTTTCTTAGTTTCCAAACGCCAAATAATAAACTAATTAAAGCAAATGGAATAATCATTTGGAAAAGCATACGCCAATCATGATGTTCCACAATATACCCTGATAATGTAGGACCAATTGCTGGCGCCATAATCATAACTAAACCAAAGATCCCCATTGCTGCTCCACGCTTTTCTTTCGGGAAACTTGTTAGCATAACGTTCATTAAAAGTGGTGACATACTAGAAGCTCCAGCTGCTTGCACCATACGACCTGCTAACAGCACGCCAAAATTAGGAGCGAAACCTGCCATAATTGTTCCAATTGTAAAGATAGACATCGCTGTAATAAATAAATGCCTATTTTTAAAGCGTGTCACAAAAAATGCTGAAGCAGGCACTAAAATACCGCTCACAAGCATATACCCTGTTGCTAACCATTGTACTTTTGAATAGTTGATCCCAAAATCTTTCATGATTGTTGGTAATGCCACATTCAACAATGTGTTATTTAGAAAAGCAACAAAAGCACCCACAAATAGAATAGCTATCATGCCATAAGGGGGCTTTTTCATTGTTTGCTCACTATTCATTTATATCCCTCAATTCTTTCTTGTGTTTTACGATAAAACTTATTTTATACTCGTAGTCTACTTTTTTCAACAAATAAGTTTATATTTTTTATAAACGTTGATATATAAGCGTTTCAAGTGTAGAATAAGAGTATAATATTATAAAAAAGGTGAGGTTATGAACAAAAGAAAAAGACAAATTATAACAGCAGCACGTGAACTTTTTATTGAAAAAGGCTTTCTAGATACATCGATTAATGACATCATCAATGCAGCTAAAATCTCTAAAGGTACATTTTATAATCATTTTACTTCGAAAAATGAATGCTTAATCGCCATTTTAGATGAAGGTCGTGAAGAAGCCAGTAATCGTCGCCACGAGCTCATTTATGGCAAAGACCCTACAGATTTAGAGGTATTGACGCAGCAAGTCGCTGTTCTCATGTATGTCAATCGTGAACATAATTTAGTACAGATATTCGAATCCATCTTCCAATCAAGAGATAAAGAACTAAAAAAAATTATTATTAATTACCATTTACAAGAACTAGAATGGCTCGCCAATCGTCTAGTACAAGTCTTTGGAGAAGAGATTAGCCCTATTAGCTATGAATGTGCAGTTCAAACACTTGGAATGATTAACCTCACTCTACGCGCTGTCTTTATTGCCGATTATAAATATATCAATCGAGAAGCTATTGTACGTGTAGCATTGCGTAATATTAGCGTTATTATACCCACTATGCTTGAGTCGAAAGAGATTATCGTAAGTGTTGAAATGATTAATACCATTCAAAATGTCGTGAACTATAAGACCGTTACAAAAGAAATGGTTATTGAACAACTACAAGGATTTACAAAGGGATTATCAAATAATGAAACTAGGGAGGGTTTGGAGTATGCACAATTCTTATTAGAAGAATTGCAGAAAGAAAAACCAAAGCTTTTTATCATCGAATCACTTCTTACACCTTTTCGTAAGGCTTTCGTCGGCACTGAACATATAGCAGAAGCCCGTGACATCGCCAATAACTTATGGCGTTACGTAAAAATTGAACAGCCCGCTGAACGCTGTACGAAAAATAAATAAAAAACGAGGTATCAAATGAATACTTTGATACCTCTTTACTCTGTTGAATGAAATTAAGTTCTATGACAGACTTTTGTCCAGTATTAAGAAAACACAGTGATTCACCTTAATGACATTGAAATTTTAGCACAAAGATTGTCCCATTTTGACCTGAACGAACACTAATTGTGCCATTGTGTAAATCAATGAGCTGCTTCGTAATGGCTAGTCCTAGCCCTGTTCCTGTAATATCGTCTGTTGTATTCGTACCTCGATAATAGCGTTCGAATAGATTATCGAGCTCCTCCTGAGGAATACCTGGTCCTTGATCAGCAATGGTAAGCATCACTTCTTTACCAGTATGTTGTGCTTCCACAATTACCTTCGTTCCTTCAGGTGTATATTTTTTCGCGTTAGTAATTAAATTATCCATTATTCGCTTGAGTAAAAGCTCATCTGCTTGTAACAACACATCACCATACACCTTCACACACACCTGTTCGTCTGCAAATTGTGGTAGCCATGTTGCTAGCGGCAGTACCACTTTATCTAGCTGTATGGCTTTATTTTTTAATTGATACGTATACGTCAAATCCTGAATCAGTGCGTCCATATAGGTTGCCTTTTCCTGCATGGTTGTTGCAAAAATACGCATCTCTTCCTTTGTCCACTCATAATCCTCCGATGCCAGCATCGTTGAATAGCCGTAAATTGAGCTTAACGGGGTCTTTAAATCATGCGATAAACCTGTTATCCACTCCTCCCGTAATTGCTCTGCATGCTTGATTTGCCTTTCATTTGAATCAAGTCGCTCCGATAAGTGATTGAGTGACTCTTCTACAGGTTGGAACAGTTTAAATTTTCTTTTCAACTTCCCTGTCTTTTTATGATGGATTTTTTTGTCACTAATCTCTCTGTAATCAAATTGGGTAAGTCGCTCAATGCGCGATATCACATAGACAAGTGGTCGCACGAATTGACGTGAAATACTAATAGATAAGAAAATAACACCCAACAGCAAAATAACATGTCCCCCAAAGAAGATAGAAACAAACAGTACCATTGCCTTATTAAAAGGCTCTTCAAATGGCTTATACGATGGATTAGGCATTCTTACAACAAATGTCCTATCGTTGGCTAATGTTGTACTTTGCTTTAACTCCGCATGCTCGAAAATATCGTATTTTTCCTCTAGTAATTGTGGCTTATTTAGCTTCTCATAACGTTCGCCTATGACCTCAATCCGATTCCATTGCTCGTCATAAATTTCAACACTAGCTTTATTTTCTTTTAGACGTTGCCGTGTTACAGCTGAAATGTCCCCTGTTGCTGTCCAGTTTTCAAGTGCCTCCTCAAAAAGTGGTTGCACAGGAGTAGTCGGAAGAAATAATAAGTAGTAATTCGGCAATTCCCATGTATGCATGCCTGGTTGCTGCAATGCCAATATTTCACTATCTGACTTTCCACATAGTCCACAGGTATCTCCTGTATAATCAACAATCGTCATGGTTGGATCAAATAAATACAGCTGTCCAACATTTTCTTCAGCTCTCTTCACTAAATAGTCAGCAATTTTAACTGTCTTCCCTTTCTCTACAACTGCATCATCTTCGATTTCAAAGGAGCTCATCACATGAATGTTGTCACCAACACGGTCATTGATAAAAATAGCAAAAAACACCAAGCTTATAATAAAACCTGAAATGATCAATAGATAGAATATGATGAAATACGAAACAAAACGGAGTGTTAATTTTCCAGCTGGCTTCATGAAGAAATGTCCCCAACAAGCTTATAGCCAATGCCTCTGACAGTGATAATGCATGTCGGCTTTCCAGGATTTTTTTCTATTTTTTCTCGCAGCTTTCTTATATGTACCATCACTGTATTATCATCAAATAAGCAATCACCCCATACACGTTCGTATATTTGCTCTTTTGATAACACTTGCCCTGCATTGTCACATAAATATTTTAATAAATGAAACAAGCGACCGCTAATTATTTCCTTTACACCGTCTACCTCAATTTCTGCTGCATCAATGTCAAATGTAAAACGGCTACAAGTAAATATGTGATTTTCTGGTACACTTTTTTTCTTCATATAACGGACTAGCTGCACTTTTACTCGTGCTACAAGCTCTAAGGGGTTAAATGGTTTTGTAATATAATCATCTGCACCATTCATAAAACCACGAAGCTTATCTGCATCACTACTTTTTGCGGTTAAATAAAAAATAGGGGCATCACTTTTTTCTCGAATACTATTCGCCATATCCAGCCCACTTCCATCTGGTAGCATGATATCTAATAGATAAAAGTCAAATGTTTTAGTATTCATTTCATCTTTTGCTTCTTCAATTGTATTACATAAGGTAATATTGTTAATTCCTTCTTTTCTTAAAATGATTTCAATCATTTCAGCAATGGCACGTTCATCCTCTAACACTAAAATTGATGCTTCCTGCATTTCCTCACCTACTTTTAAGATTACTTTAAGGTAGTCATTATTTCACCATAAGCTTCCCTATTTATTATATGTATAAGATAACCAATTAAGGAGATAAAACGCAATGACAACTAAACGTGTTACTTTCATTGATACAATGCGTGGATTTAGTTTATTTGGCATCTTAATGGCAAATTTGCTAATCTTCCAATTCGGGATGTATGGCAAAGATGAATTAAAAAATCTTTCTACCTTAGATAACGGGGCTTTATATTTTGTAAAAGTTGTGATTGAAGGCTCATTTATGCCCATCTTCACTATTTTATTCGGCTTCTCACTTATTAAACTAATTGAATCCATCCGCAGAAAAAAGAATAAAAGCCGCTGGTCTATTTTACGTCGTGCAACAGGATTAATTGCCCTTGGCTTATTACATTCTATTTTATTGTGGGAAGGCGATATTCTATTTTCTTATGGCTGTATGATGTTATTTTTAATCCCATTTATTAATCGTAAACCAAAAACTTTATTTATTTGGGCTGGTATCCTATTTGTATTAACTACGGCGTTAACATACGGCTCTATGGAAACATCTAAAAAAGAACAAAAAGAGATAGAGACATACATCGAGCAAGCGGATGATGTTTACGCTAACGGAAGCTACTTAGAAATTTTTGATTTTAGAGCTAATGCTGAAGTACCAGGAATGGAGGATCCTTCATTTATTTTCATTATATTAATTTTTGCACCTATGTTCTACGCACCATTATTCCTGTTTGGGATGGCGCTCGCTAAAAAGCAAGCCTTCGTGGAGATGAACAAGGAAATGAAATGGTATAAGCTAGGTGCTCTCCTTGTACCCATAGGACTCGTATGTAAAAGTTTAAGTTTAATAGAAAGTATAAGTGCATTTTCTTCGATCTTATTAATGGGCGGCTCCCAGTTATTAGCGATTGGCTATGTTTGCCTCGCAGCATACATTTATAACACCCGTCCAGTTCAACTACTAGCTCCTGCATTTGAGAGCGTTGGCAAACTATCACTAACCAATTATTTACTACAAACCATCATTTGTACAACTGTTTTTTATGGCTATGGCCTTGGCTTATATGGCAAATTAGGAGTCTTTGGCGGAATCCTTTTTGGAATCATTGTTTATAGCTTGCAATGTGTTTTCAGCCTTGCCTATTTAAAGAAATTTAAACGTGGTCCCTTTGAAACAATCTTACGAATATGGACAAATTGGTCTTGGACTGGGCAAGTAAAGTAACACCCCTCAAACAAGCAAATTAGAAAGGAATATTTTTTATGAATAGTGACACAAAAGAAGACTTTACAGACTCATGGTGGTTTTTAGGCATTTGTGCAGCTGTAGCAGTAATTTTAACACTATTTGCCTTTTCATAGATAACATCGATTTCATTTGCCCCCTTGCTGTATACTAGTATTTACAACTATACAGCTTAGGGGGTATTTTGGTGTTACAGCGTATTATGATTACTGGCTATAAACCACATGAGCTTGGTATCTTTAATGATAAACATCCTGGTATTGTCATCATAAAGAAAGCACTGGAAGCTCGTCTACGTACACTGCTTGATGAAGGACTTGAATGGGTTATTATCAGCGGTCAGCAGGGCGTAGAAACTTGGAGTGCTGAAGTTGTTTTAATGTTAAAAAAAGAATTCCCACTTTTAAAATACGCCGTGATCACACCTTTTTTAGAGCAAGAGAAAAATTGGCAAGATCATAAAAAAGAAAAGTATCAAGCATTAATTGCCCAAGCTGATTTTGTCACAAGCGTGACCAAAAAACCGTATGAAGCTCCTTGGCAATTTATTGAGAAGGACAAATTTATTATCCAAAATACAGATGGACTTTTATTAATTTATGATGAAGAAAATGAGGGTTCACCGAAATATATCAAACGGCTTGCAGAAAAATATATGGAGTCCCATGATTATAATCTTTTAACAGTAACTGCCTATGACTTACAATTAATAGCTGAAGAAATTCAACAGCAAAACTGGTAGAAAAATATTGATATAATTTTCTGACAATTATATACTAGAAGTAATAAAAGCTGATTGTTCTTATGGTTTTTACCTATAATTTGAAAGGAGCTGTCATCATTTGAATAAACATATTGAAATGATTCTTGAAGCTTCTCCCGTAAATGTGTCACATGATACGTATCGTAGAGAATGTCGGTATACACGGGGAATTCATATTGAAGAACAAGAATTTCTTGCTATTTTAAATTCAATGAGTCATGATTCACGCTTATATTTTGATTTCCATAATCCACGTAAAGAAATTAAAAAGGGAACCTATTTGAATGGACACTCCGGTTTAGCCTACAATATTTATGATTACTATAAACAAAATTATAATATTGAGATATCTGAATTAATCAATGGTAAGGATTTTTATGTAAAAATCGTATAAAGCTGAAGCCCCGTTAAAGTTAAAACTTTAACGGGGCTTCTTCGATCTTATAGGTCTGCTACTTGAGCACCTAACTCTTTATTATTATACATTTCTGTATCTAATTCTTTAGTAATACGCGCTGTTGTAACACCAGCAGTCATTGAACCACTTACATTTAACGCTGTACGACCCATATCAATTAAAGGCTCAACAGAGATTAATACACCTGCTAGAGCAATTGGTAAATCAAGTGCTGATAATACAAGGATAGCTGCAAATGTTGCACCACCCCCAACACCTGCTACACCAAACGAGCTAACCGCTACTACTGCGATAACTGTAATAATAAACACAGGATCAAGTGGATTAATGCCGACTGTTGGTGCAATCATAATGGCTAACATCGCAGGATATACACCGGCACAACCATTTTGCCCGATTGATAATCCGAATGAGCCTGAGAAGTTTGCAATCCCCTCAGATACCCCAAGGCGACCTGTTTGCGTTTTAATATTCATCGGTAAAGTACCGGCACTAGAACGTGATGTAAAGGCAAATAATAATGTTTCTGCAGATTTTTTCAAATACGTAAATGGATTTAAACCACTTAATGTAATGATTAATAAGTGTACGATTAAAACAATAAATAGTGCTACATAAGAAGCAATGACAAACTTACCTAAATTGTAGATCGCTCCAAAATCAGATGTTGCGACAGTACGAGCCATAATCGCGAGAATTCCGTATGGCGTTAAGCGTAATACAATTGTTACGACACCCATTACAAGGGCATAGATGGCATCTAAACCTTTTTTAATTGTAGCTGCAGTTCCCTCATCTTTACGTGCCACACGTAAATAAGCAAAACCTAGGAATGCTGAGAAAATTACAACCGCAATCGTTGAAGTAGAACGAGCACCCGTTAAATCAAGGAACGGATTTGCTGGGAATAACTCAATAATTTGTGTTGGTAAATCAGGAGCCGCTAAGCCCGTTGTTTTCTCTTCAAGGTATTGACCACGTGCAGTTTCAGCATCACCTTGTAAAATTTGTGTTGCATCTAAATCAAAGACTGTTGCAGAAAGAATACCTACAGCTGCAGAAACGGCTGTTGTACCGATTAAAATGGCTAAAATAAGAGCTGCCATTTTTCCGAAATTTTTACCAATCTTCATTTTAGTAAATGCAATTAAAATGGAGATAAATACTAATGGCATTGCTACCATTTGGAGCAGTTTCACATACCCAGTACCGATAATATTGTACCAAGATGTTGTTTTGGCTAATACTTCAGAATCGAGACCATAAATAAAATGAAGTCCAAGACCAAGTACAATCCCTAAGCCTAAACCGGCAAAAACACGATTAGAAAACTTCACGTGCTTTTTATTCATAACATATAAAATTCCAACGAACACAAGTAACACTGCTACGTTAAGAATGATTTGTAAATTCGACAATGGAATGCCTCCTAAGATGTTTTATAATAATGTAATCGAATTATATACCCATAATCCCTATAATTCAAGTATGTTTTATTAAGATTAATAAATTCCTATAACAGAATGCTTTCTTGCTTAGAATTATTCCCCGAATAATGGCGTAACAATCATCCTCCGACAAAGGAAAGAGTGTAGTTGTATAGCTAGTTTAATCAATTGCACTACATTTGGTGACAAATGATTAACTGCCCCTATACTGTTAGTTTTTAACAGTGTAGGGGCAGCCTTTTAAGCATTTTTCTAAAATTTAGGCTCTTTCTAAGCAGGTGACAGGTTGCCAAATGTGTAGTCTTCTTGAATCCATCTAAACCTCTTGTAACCAAATTTTAATTTTTCATATATTTTACATATTAGTTCCACAAATCTAGCATAATTTGTCTAATGAACAAAATAGTTTTGTTGTTTATTAATGAGGTAACAACTACCAGCGATTTTTTTACACTGTTTTTTCACATGTGTTACCGCATTGGATAATTGTTCGACAGAGTCAAAATACTGATATTCATTCGTAATTATGGCAATGGATAAGGATGTACACGTTAAAGGTTCCAATTCGCCTGATCTACTAGCTACCTGAACATATGCTAAATCCTCTAACTCGTAAAAACTAAGTATGTTGGCATCAAAGTCATCAATAATCTTTTGACAAATCTTTTCTACCTCATAATACGGCAGAATAGCTACAAAATCATCTCCACCAATATGTCCTAAAAAATCTTCTACGCCGCAAATATGTCTTTTTAGTATTTCTGTTAAATACCGTAAAATTTTATCGCCTTTATTAAAGCCATATGTGTCATTGTAGGATTTAAAGTGATCTAAATCAAAATAAATTAAACTATATTGCGATAGCTGTAATGCTTCCTCTAATTTGTCATCGATTAATTTATTGCCAGGAAGACTACTTAATGGATTCAGGAAGCTTGCAATGGCTACTTGTGTATCAACAAGCTTTAACAATAACTCTCGAATACTAACCATGCCATAATAAAGATTGTTTTTCGTGACGATGACATCATCATATAAATCCTCAGGAGGTCTAGCCATAGCTAATGTACTAACCTCTGTGATTGGTGTATTACGATCAACGATTAAAGGATTTTTCTTGATCATCAGCTGATTTTGACGTTCCATTAATAAATGATAGCCATACCGAGTACCGATTTTTTGATAGAAATGTGTGCGTGTAATATGGCCAATTGGTTTTTCATCACGCACAACAACAACGCTACGCAACGATGGATTACTTGTAAAAAGTACATCTACTTCTTTATTTTTCACAAATTCATCAATACATGGAACTTTCTCAATGACTTCCCCTATCTTCATGGTCACCCACCCTTATTTTCCCCATATATATTTCCTTTGCTGGCTTTCCTATCGCATACCCCTGTGCATAATGAATGCCAATACGATGGAGATAATCAAGCTCCTCTTGTCGTTCAATCCCTTCAGCGATGATTTTAGTATTGGCTTGTTCAGCATATTTCATTAACAATGTGACGAGCTGCTGTTGTTCATTATTTTGGTCTATGAATTGAATTAATGAACGGTCTAGCTTAATAAATTCTGGCTTTAAATAGATGAGCGTTTTTAAACTATTATAGCCAGATCCCACATCATCGACGGCAATGCGATAGCCCTGTGATCGATAATGCGATAATACACGTTCAAACTCCATAAAATCTATTACTGCACTCCGCTCAGTCAGTTCAAAAACCACTTGCTGAGGCTTAATACCAAGCTCCTTCAATAATTGTAACGTTTCGCCACTGTGATATTTTTTATCTAATAAAACATTCGGATGTATATTAAGGAACACTAAAAAGTTTTTATTCACCAAGTCTTTGTGTAAACGTTCCTTGAAACGTTGCAAGGAAAGATTTCTACAAAAACATTCAAATAAAAAAACACAATCTGTTTGTCCTACAAACTCATAAAACTGATCCACACTGTTAAATAATGTTGAGGGTAATGGTCGATTTAATGCTTCAAATCCTATTGTTTGCTTTGACTGTAAATCTACAATAGGTTGAAAGTATGTATGTAAATCGTTATGCTGAATAATTTGTTTCAATGCCTTTAAACGTTTCATATATAATGAACTGCTTTGATGCTGCCCATATAAATATTTAAAAAAAGAAAATATATTACTTGTTTTTATACTTTGTCCCACTGCAGACTCCATTCTTGCACCTCTTCAATTTGGTTATTATGGTTCATTGTACGCTTTGATTGTAAATAGACTGTGAACCGAATGTAAAAAGAGCAAGTTCTAGCAATAGGTTTTAACAAAACGCTTTTCTAGTTAATATTTCACAATATTAAAACTATTACAAATAATTTATTTGATATAAAATGATATTAGTGTATGATTGTAATAATAGGTTTATATTACCTATTATATTTTTTTGTGTTTTTACTGTATTGGTCTTAATAGGGAAACCTATTTAGATAAAAATTATTCAAGGGAGGATCCTGTTAATGAGCTTGTCTATTCAACAGTTATTGGAGAACAAAGGAATTACACCGAAACCTGAACACCTTGAACTATTAAAAACACGCTGGGAAGGTATGCAGTCACTTCGCAGCAATTTAGAAGGTATTGCGATTGATGATGCGGACATTGCTATACGTAGTATTCCTGGAGGTGATCATATTGACAACTGATTTACATTTAAAATCTGTTGAAGAGTTGGCACCTTTACTAGCATCAAAGTCGCTATCTCCCGTGGAATTAACGAAAGCTATTTTAGATTTTGCTGAGGAAAGTCAGCCTAAAATTAATTCCTATATGGCCTTTTATCGGGAAGAAGCCTTAGCAAGGGCAAAAGAAGTTGAACAGGAGATTCTCCAAGGTCATTATAAGGGTATGTATCATGGGATACCTATGGCCTTAAAGGACAACTTGTATTTTAAAGATAAAATAACAACGATGTCCTCAAAAATTCATAAGGACTTCGTTTCTGATTATGATGCGACAGTAGTTGAAAAGCTTCGTGACGCTGGTGTTATTTTCACTGGAAAATTAAGCATGCATGAATATGCTTGGGGAATTACCAATAACAACCCTCATTACGGCCCTGTCCGTAACCCATGGGATTTAGATAAAATTCCTGGTGGTTCAAGTGGAGGCTCTGGTGCGGCTGTTGCAGCTGGAGCAAGTGTTGCTTCACTAGGGACAGATACAGCAGGCTCTATTCGAATTCCATCCTCTGCTTGCGGCATTGTAGGTTTAAAACCTACACACGGTCGTGTAAGTAAATACGGCTGCTACCCGCTAGCATGGAGCTTAGACCACATTGGCCCGATGACAAAGACCGTTAAGGATGCAGCGGGCTTGCTCGAAGTTATCGCTGGTTTTGATCATCGAGACCCTACCTGCATTGATATTCCAATAGACAACTATGAGAAGCAGCTTACTGGCAATATCAAGGATCTAGTGATTGGTATCAATGAAGAGTACTTCTTTAATAATGTTGATACTGATGTAGAGAAGGCTGTTAGAGCAAGTATTCAAAGCTTAGTGGATCAAGGCGCTAAAGTAGATGTGGTGCGTATTCCTTCCCTACAATATGCAGAATGGGCAGAGCTTGTGACGTCTCTTTCAGAGGCAGCAGCTATACACCATTCAGATTTACAAAAGAGACCACAAGACTTTGGTGACGATATTCGTCTGCTATTTGAGCTTGGTGAATTGCCTTCTGCAGTCGATTACTTGCAGGCTCAGCAGGTACGTCGTCAAATCAAGCAGGAGTTTACAGAGATTTTTAATAAGGTAGATGTGCTCATTTCCCCTACCCTACCTGTTGTAGCTAGTACAATTGGGGATGATTTTGCAGTGTTAAACGGTAAAAAGGTAGATTTAATTGATAATATTATCCGCTTTACAGGCCCTAGTAACTTAACAGGCTTACCTGCCCTCTCGGTTCCTTGTGGCTTTAAAGGAAACTTACCAATAGGTCTACAAATTATTGGACCAGCCTTTAAAGAAGGACGCATTTTAAATGTAGGCTATGCTGTTGAGCAAGCAAATCCACAGAGAACTAGAAAACCAAATATTTTTGCTAATATCTAAACGTTAAGCACTGGAAATCTGCTCACTTCACGGTATACCGCTGAATGAGCAGATTTTTTTGTGGGAGAAACCTGCTAGCATTTATACTAATGGTTTTTTATGTACAAGTAATTTTATAATAGAAGCAAGAAGCTTATTACAGGAAAGGCAATGATCCACACATGAATGTAGAGAAATTTTTACAACTACCTATTACAAAAGACTTCACTGTTATTGCTGGTCACAGCGGCTTACATAAAGCTGTTCAAAATGTAGAAATATTAGACTTTGAATTTTCACCTGACATCCACCATGTCAGAGATACCATCTTTACCCCCAACAGCGTTGTGTTAAGTAGTTTATTATTTGCTAAACAAAAGCCTGAGTATTTACTCAATGCTGTTAAAAATCTAATTGAGCTTGGGGCTAGTGCTTTAGCTTATAAGCCTGTTATTTTTAAGGAATTACCTGAAGAAGTTTTGATGTATGCAGAGCAGCATAATTTCCCTATATTGCGCTTTGGTGGAGATGAGTTTTTTGAAAAAATCATTTTAGAAACAATGGCTTACGCTAAGACACAGGATTATTCCTATTTTATAGAAACGATTTTACGAAGGCTAATGGAGGAAGATGTAACACAGGAGCAAATCAAATCCATTTTACAACAGCTCAATAAGCCCTTTGAAAAATATGTATTTATAGCAAATTTACGAGCTAGTGACACAATCCATCCGAGCTGGATGCAGCCCTTTTACACGTTGGAGCCACTATTAAAATCGGGTATGATTTGTTCTTATAAAAAAAGTCTATTTATCATCATGACACATCCATCTCAGCAATTCCAATTTGAAAGGGTTTTACATGAATGGCTAGCATTATACGCCATACCCACTGATACCATCACTTTCGGCTATAGCAGTTGTAATGATACCCAGACTGGATTCCCAACGGCATTACGCGAAGCTTTTTTTGCCAATATTTTTGCTGAAATCGATATGCTCCCTAACTGTCATTATAAGAATCTCGCGTCCGATTGTTTATTAATCGAGTTATACCGTAAAGATACAACATTCGCTATGGACTATGTTACCTCCTTTTTAGCCCCTCTACTTGATGATAAGGCTGATCCAGACTTAATGGAAACCGCCATAACTTATATCATTAAAAAAGGAAATATTAAGGAAGTGGCTGTAGCACAATTCTGTCATCCAAATACAATTCGCTATCGTATGGCTAAAATACGTCAGCTAGTAGCACCCATAGATAATGATTATGTTTTTTATGAACGCCTAGCTGCAGCCGTTAAATTGTACTTATTACATAGCAAAATGAACAATGACTAATCGCTTTGGAATAAGTACAAAAAAACGCCTGAATATTTAGAAATAAAATCAAATTCTTTTCTTCTCTCTTATGCTATTCTATTGAAGTTAGGAGGAAGAAAACATGAAAACTTACATAGCTGATGGCATGTTATTAGTTACTGCAATCGTGTGGGGTAGTGGATTTGTTGTAACAGCCATTGCTCTAGAATATTTAACAGCTTATCAAGTAATGGCTGGCAGATTTTTATTAGCTTCCATCATATTAACCGTTTTATTTGGCGCCCGATTAAAAAAGGCTTCGAAATCAGTAATTTGGAAGGGAGCTTTATTAGGTACGATTTTATATATAGCGTTTGCCCTTCAAACAGTCGGACTGCAATATACTACACCATCTAAAAATGCCTTTTTAACCGCAGTAAATGTCATCATTGTTCCTTTAATAGCATATGCCGTTTATAAACGTCGTATCGATGGCTACGAAATCATTGGTTCGATAATGGCGATTGTGGGCATTGGCTTTTTATCATTACAAGGCTCCTTGACAATGAATATAGGTGATGCCCTATCATTAGCTTGTGCTGTTGCTTTTGCCTTTGATATCTTTTGTACTAACCTTTTTGTTCAAAAGGAAGATGCCATTGCTCTAACTATTATTCAGTTTCTCACAGCTTCCTTTATAGGTGTTCTCGTTGTCATTAGCCAAGGTGAAATTCCTACGTCACTTGAAAAAGAGGCAATTTACTCTCTTGTTTATTTAGGGATTTTTTCTACGACCATAGCTTATCTTTTCCAGAATGTGGCCAATCAATATACAACTGCCACAAAAGCTGCGATTATACTATCAACTGAATCTTTTTTCGGCATGGTTTTATCCGTAATCTTCTTGCATGAAATGCTAACAAGCCGTATGGTCGTTGGTGCCGTACTTATTTTACTAGCTATACTAATTGCCGAAGTGAAACCCGCACATCCAAAAAAGAAGCTAATGAAAGCACTCGATAATCAGCCCCCCAAATAGTTTCAGTTTATACTGGAACTTTTTTTGTTTATTAAACTCGACTAGTAATAATGCTTGTCGTAATCCCCACAACTAGCACTGTAATTATAGATAATAGAAAGGTCGAGGTGGATAGGAGGAATCCGCCTATAACAATCACGATGGAATCAATAAAAAATATCAATACCCCAACATTGATACCCGTTTTATCACAGATAAATTGTGCTATCAAGTCAGTCCCCCCTGTGCTTGTCTGAAAACGCAGCATTAGACCAATACCAAAGCCTACAAGTATTCCTCCAAGAATGGCACTATAGAGCGCATCAATTTGCACAAGATTGCGGACAGGCTTTAAAAAATCGATAATGAAGGAAGACGTTAGTAAGCCATGTATACTATTGTAAAAATAGGTTTTATATTTAAACCACGCAATAATAAAAATCGGAATACTAATGATAATAATCATTAAACCAATTTGGAGCTTATATAAATAATGTAATATTAGCGCTAACCCTACTACTCCCCCATCTAAAATTTCATAGGGCGTTAAAAATAAGTTTATTCCTAACGACAATGAAATACTTCCTATTATAATGACAAGACTTTTTGTAAAGAAATACATACAACCCCCCTCCGTGTCTATGCATGTCTTATAGTATGAAAATAGGTTATTGAACATGTTATGAAATAACCTTAGATGATTAGCCATTTTTATCGAGTACATTTGCTAAATTTCTTCGAAACTTATTCAATTTATTTCCGTATATACAGATAAATTTTAAATTAACAAAGGGGATTATGATATGGAGCATGCTTTATTGGAACAAGTTAAACATACAAGAACTTTTTTAAGACAAGAACAATTGGAAACAATCTTTGAAGAGTTTGATGGTCAACGAATGCGTTTAACAGAGGGACAGCGCTTGGAGAAATACCGTAAAATGCTTGAAAGTCCTTTTCGATCTTTCCGTGGAAGTGCCTATCTCTTTTATTTTGATATGACAAAATCAGCTTCAATCTTCCATACTCCTGATAGAAAACCGACTTGGATTCAAGGTGACATGCATATGGATAACTTCGGTGCTTTTCAAAATGAAGCTGGCTCCATTGTTTTTGATGTCAATGATTTCGATGAGGGCTATGTTGGCTCTTATTTATACGACATTGTTAGAATGAGTGTTAGTATTGCGCTCTATTTAGAGGAACAAGGCTTACATAAGGTAACCCAAGAAACGGCTATTCAACATTTTCTTAACAGTTATATTGATCAGCTAAAACGATTTGAGCGTAAACAGGATGATCCTCTAACACTCATTTTTACAAAAGATAATACAAAGGGACCCGCAAAGAGGTTATTGAAAAAGCTTGAAAAACGCCAAAGATCTTACTTTTTACAAGATATTACGTATCTCAATGAAGATGGCGAACGTGCTTTCTTATGGAATGAAGAAATTCAACCAGTCACTGCTGAGGAATACAGTGCCATTTCAAACGCACTTTCTACTTATAAAATTAGGGACATAGCTTATAAGTATGGCTCTGGGACAGCATCTATCGGTTTAAAACGTTACTATATTTTAGTGGAAGACGATAAGGGTGCATCAGGAGTTGAAAATTTAGTGTTAGAAATGAAAGAAGTACGCACAGCCATTCCTGCCTACTTTCTTCCCTATCAGGATCTATTTTGGGCTCATTATGAACACCAAGGAGCACGAGTAGTTGGAACTCAAAAAGCCATGCACCACTTAGAGGATCCACATTTAGCCTTTATTACGATGAATGGTCAGGAATTTTATATTCGAGAACGTTCTCCTTATAAAAAGAAGATTAAGCCCAAAAACTATAAGGATGTAGAGGATTACTTTACAACAACATCACTTATGGGGAAAATTGCCGCTAAAATACATGCACGAGCTGACATCGATTATTCTCATGTTTTTACCTATCACAGCGAGGAGGAGATTTTAAAAGCGATCGGTAAAGAACGAAATGTATTTATAGAACATACAATTTTACAAGCAATGAGCTACAAAGAAACCGTCTATACAGATTATGACTTATTTAAAAACTGGGTTGAAACAAAAATGTAAAAAGGGACCTTCGCTTTTAGCGAAGGTCCTCTCATATAGACTATTATTTTTGCTTGGCCTTCATACGAGCAAGTAAAAAGCCGCCCTTAAATGATTTAGGCTCATACGAGATAATAAACGCATTCGGCTCAAATTGCTCTACTATTTGAAAGAGCTCTCCTTCACGATTCCTCTTCGTTAAGATCTCATATTTATAGCGGTTACTATCTCGCCCTTCTCCTATATAAATCGTGACTGCAAACCCTTCGTTGCGAAGAAATTTCACAAGGTCTTCATTCTTATTTTGCGTATTAATGGTTGTATAAACATAGCCTATCGCTAGCTTTCGTTCTATTTTTGCTCCTAAAAATATACCTAATCCAAACCCAACTGCATAGACAACCATAGATAACATACTTTGCTTCCCACTGAAAACGAGTGAAAGGCCAAATACATACACCAACATCTCCAGCATCCCAAATATCGCAGCAAGGAACGTGATATTCTTTACTAAAAATATTGTTCGTAATGTTAAAAAAGGTACATATACTAATTGTAGGATTAAAATTAAAACAATACTTTGCATTTGTACTAGACCTTTCTGAGAGTAGTTTTATATAAGTATATGTTGAAAGAGAGAGTTACATGCGATTTCAACAACTCTATTTTAAATTCCCTTTTAGTTCTAATGTTAAACATTCCATATGACTGTCTAGAGTTATTTTAAAGGAACAAATTTTAACAAAAATCATAATCAATAGTTAAAAACATAAAATTTTACTTGAGGGGTGACTATTATGAAAAAAACCTTAATTGGTTTTATAACTGCCACTACCATTATTGCCATGGTCATAACGATAAATGTAGATAAATCAAGGTCTGCTCATTCTGAAGAAAAGTTGAAAATGACTTTAGTTAAAAGTATGGAGGAAACTAAAAAGAAAATTGAGCAGAAAAACGAGATATTAAACAAAATTTCCCTAGAGTTTACTAAAAAAGGATTCGATCAAATAGGATTTGGTTTTTCCGAAGATAACCGTGTATTTACAATTCAAGCCAAAGATAAAGACTTTATTGAAAGGAATAAGAGTATTATTGATAATATTATCTTAAATATTACAAAAGAGTCGGGTTTCAAAAACTTCAAAGTGGATTACATTGTATTGGATGGTTACGAATTAAGTGAGGAACATGGTAAGTTAAATGAAGTACTAAAAATAACCTTAGATTTATTAAAAGCGAATGGTTATGATAAAACCAATTATTCATTAACTATTGACCCAAGTAAGGGAATCATAATTGAGGTAATAAACGGGGAATTAATAAATAAGAATGAAATCGAAAAGCTTATCGCCAGTTCAGTTTATTCTAATACCAACATGAACTTAAAGGTTTTAATAAAAGAAAAAAGCAAAAGTAAAATCAAAGACCAAGAATGGCAACCTGTATTTAGTGCAATCAGAGACGAAACTAAAAAACAATTTAAGGAATACAGAGGATTTGCATATTCGTTCCACCCTGAACCGTTACAAATAATTATTAAAACTGACTTAGAAAAACCAAAAGGGTTTTGGCAATATAACAAAAAGGTTAAGCAGCTAATGTATTATGTGGATAAGATAATAGAATTGAAAAAAGAAGAACTATCCATCGAGGAAATTCCATATGAAGTTATTATACGTGACAAAAATAATAAGAAACTAAACTAAATATTTCTCTACATACTATTTTTTAAATTGTCTCCAAAATTTCTTTTGCAATTTCATTAACTTCTTCTGCGAGTTCATTCTGTGTAGGTCTTTCAGCCACTCTTGTTAAATATTTTTTAAACTGAACTCTAGACTCTACTGGTAATTGAATAACTAAATAGTTTAAAATAAACCATTTCCAGTTATCATCATCTGAAGATAAGACTTCTTGCACATGTGGCACAATTTCTTCTGGAAAAGTTAAAAGTAACTCTAATACACTTGGGGCCACTGGCCAATTCATATCTTGAACCCATTCAAGGAGGCTAGGCAGTAAAGGCATTATTTTATCTCTTTCCATTTTCTTAATCATTTCTACTCTCGCATTATCAGATTTATGTCTTGGCAAAAGATCTTCAAAGTTTTCCATCTGCATCTCTCCCTTATTTAATTATACATGACAATCTTTTCATTTAAGCAAGTAAGCACGCCCATTATCCCACTTTAAAATACATCATCATTAAATAGCCCTTCAAAAAAATGCCACCTCCTCAAATCTAGAATAATAGATAAAAGCAGGTGACAATATTGTTTTAATTAAAAATAGAGCACTTAGATGATTTTTAATATTTTTCTTTATACTTCCCCGTGCATCGGGTCTTTTTTATGCTTTGGCCCAATCATGTTGAATAAAATATTCAGGATAATCGCTGTGACTGAACCACAAACGATACCGTTAGATGTTAAAATAGAAACTTTTTCTGGTAGTGCATCAAAAATGCCAGGAACGACTGATACACCAACACCTAAACTGACTGCAATAGCAGCAATCATCGCGTTTTCTGCTGACTCGTTCATAACTGGTACGAGCATCCCCATACCTTGTGTAATGACCATACCGAACATCGCTAACATTGCGGCACCTAGTACAGATGTAGGAATAATCGTTGTTAACGCTGCGATTTTTGGTAGGAAGCCAAGTGCTACTAGTAAACCACCTGTGATGTAAATGACTTTACGATCTTTAACACCTGACATACGCGTTAGTCCCACGTTTTGTGAGAATGTTGTGTATGGGAAGGCATTGAAAATACCACCAATTACTGAAGCTAGACCTTCTGAACGGTAGCCACGAGCCAAATCTTTTGAATCTAATTTTTTATTACAAATATCACTTAACGCAAAATAGACACCAGATGATTCTACTAAAGATACCATTGCTACAAGTGTCATGGTAATAATCGCCGTTACATCAAATGTTGGCATGCCAAAGTAGAAAGGTTGTACCATGTGAAATACATTCGCATCTGCAACTGGCGTGAAATCTACCTTATCCATGAAGGCACCTAAAACGGTACCTACTACTAATCCTATCAGAATAGAAATAGCACGAACAAAGCCTGTAGAAAAGCGATAAACGACTAAAATGATAACCAATGTAATGAAGGCTAAAGCTACATTAGAAGCAGAAGCAAAATCCTCAGCACCTTGTCCACCTGCCATATTGTTTAATGCTACTGGTAATAAGGAAATACCGATAATTGAAACAACTGAACCTGTTACGACTGGTGGGAAGAATTTCACAAGCTTACCGAAGAAGCCCGCAATTATCATTACAATTACACCAGAGGCAATAATAGAACCATAAATGTCCGTAATACCCTGCTCTGGGTTTGTACCAATCGCAATAATTGGACTTACCGCTGTGAATGTACAGCCAAGTACTACAGGTAAGCCGATACCAATGAATTTACCTGAATAAACTTGTAAAAGTGTAGCGATCCCGCACATCATAATATCAATCGCTACTAAATACGTCATTTGTGTTGAATCGAAGCCAATTGCCCCACCGATAATCAGTGGCACTAAAATGGCTCCGGCATACATTGCAAGTAAATGTTGAATCGCTAGCGCAGTCGATTTAAAGGTATTCATTACGCGCGAGCCTCCATAGCAAATGTTACTTTGCCATCTTCAAGAGAATCTACAATTGCTAATGACTCAACGCGAACACCTTGCTCACGCAATAATTTCCCTCCATCTTGGAAGCCCTTTTCAATAACAATTCCAACTCCCACAACATTTGCACCCGCTTGTGCAGCAATATCAAGTAAGCCTTTGACAGCCTCACCATTGGCTAAGAAATCATCTACAATTAAAATATTGTCATCTTCGCTTAAGAAATTACGTGAGACTGAGATCTCATTTGTTTCATTTTTTGTGAATGAATGTACCTTTGATGAATAAAGGTTATCTGAAAGCGTTAATGATTTACGTTTACGAGCAAACACGACAGGTGCGCCAATTTCTAAGCCTAACATCACAGATGGGGCAATACCTGAAGATTCTATTGTTAAAATCTTTGTAATCACTTGATCAGAGAAACGATTTGCGAATTCATGACCAATTTCCTTCATTAGCATTGGATCAATTTGATGGTTTAAAAATGTATCAACCTTTAATACGGATGAAGATAATACTTTACCCTCTTGCATAATTTTGTCTTGTAATAACTTCATTTCTTTCATATCCTTCTTTCGTAAAAAATTATAAAAAAACGCTGAATACTTTGATTCCATTCTGCTACGAGTGGAGCAAAGCATTCAGCGCAAAAACGTCGAAATGAATAGAAAACATCATTAAAATAGAAGTTCTCTAAAAGCATTGCTACCCATAGTCGATTCATTTACGGTAAATCGGTAGAAACTTGCGAGCCCTATTCTCGCTATTATATGAGTGAATTTGTATGAAACTATCAGAATAACCAATTTATCACTTTATTCGGCAAGAGCTACTATCTCTCACCAAAAAAAGTTTGATTTTTCGGAATTTAATGGTATTCTGGAACTTTTTAATTGTAAACGTTCGTGTTTTCAATCAACGTACTGATTATAACAGACTATTTTCTAGCTTGCTAGCATTATTTTGATAAATGGAACGGTACTGTCATAATGACGACATTTCTGTGAAATAACAATGATGTACGAATGAGAAGACTCGATTGGTTGTGTAGCATATGATGCCACCCTTTTTTCGGTAAGAATTGAGGGATAACAACCGTTACTTTATGACCTGTCTTCGTACATTGATGTTCTACTTTATCAATAAATTTAATTAATGGCTGTGTAATGCTGCGATATGGTGAATAGTAGGTAACTAATCGTACATCAGGTTGCCAGACATTCCACTTCTCTTCAAAAGCTTTTGCATCTGCTTGATCGAAAGCTACGTAAAAGGCTATCACTTTATCAACCTTAAGTGATTTGGCATAATGTAGAGAGTTTTCAACCACCTTTGTTATACCAGCTACTGGCACAATGAAAACATTCCCCTCAATAGTAGCCAGTTCCTCATGATTTAATCTTAACTGTTCTCCAACAGCTTGATAATGTTGCTTAATGCGATGGAATACAAAAATAATAATTGGTAAAAAGATAAACACTGGCCAAACTTGAGACATTTTTGTCACAAAAAACATCATTGCCACGATGAAAGAGATAGCGGCCCCAATTGTATTGATCGTAAATCTTGCTACCCAGCCTTTAGGTTTTTCGCGCCACCATTTTCTCATCATCCCCGTTTGCGCTAATGTAAAGGGAATAAATACGCCTACTGCATAGAGCGGAATTAAATGCTCTGTGGCCCCGTCAAAAAGTATAATTAAAACAATGGCAGCAATACCTAGCATTAAAATACCATTTGAATAGCCAAGACGGTCCCCTCGGATTTGGAAGATTCTTGGGATAAAACCATCCTTCGATAAATTCACAGCAAGCAAGGGAAATGCTGAATACCCTGTGTTTGCGGCAAGTACTAAAATCATTGCAGTTGTCCCCTGGACAATATAATAAAGAAAATTCCGACCAACACTAGCTTCTGCTAGTTGGGAAACGACTGTTGCTTCTTCTGTTGGTGCAACGCCATAAAAATAAGCTAGACTAACAATCCCGATGAATAAAACGGCTAAAATGGCGCCCATTACTAAAAGCGTTTTAGCAGCATTATTTGGAGCAGGATTTCTAAAATTAGGTATGGCGTTAGAAATAGCCTCTACTCCTGTTAACGCTGAACTTCCTGATGCAAATGCCTTTAATAAAATAAATAGGCTAATCCCTGCCACTGGTGTACCAATCTTTGGATGTAACTCTGCAGGCACCTGTCCAGTTGCCACATTATAGAGCCCAATCCCGATTAGCAACAGCATAACGCCTACAAATAGATAAACTGGGTAAGCCAAGATAGAGGCTGACTCTGTTACACCTCGCAAGTTTAAAATCGTTAAGAAAATCACAAATATAATAGCAATGGGTACATTATAAGCATGAAGACTTGGAAATGCAGATGTAATGGCATCTGTCCCAGCCGACACACTTACTGCTACCGTTAAAATATAATCAACAAGCAAAGAACCCCCTGCAACAAGACCTGCATTCACGCCTAAATTTTCTCGTGATACGACATAAGCGCCTCCCCCATGTGGATAGGCGAAGATAACTTGACGATAGGATAAAATCAATGCCACGAGTAGAATAACCACTCCAGCGGCAATAGGTAAAGTATACCAAAAAGCCATTGTACCTACCGTCATCAGAACAATTAAAATTTGTTCTGGTCCATAGGCTACTGACGACAATGCATCTGACGATAATATAGCCAATGCCTTTGTTTTACTTAGCTTTTGTTCCCCTAACGCATCGGATCTTAATGGTTTGCCGATTACATAACGTTTGAATGAGGATTTCATTGATAAACACCTTCTAGTTTCATAGAATGTGTTTCGCCTTTCTAAATGACATCAAAAAACGCCTACAAGTCATCACTAAATAAGACTTGTAGACGCTCATCCGTCTGCCAAGCTCCACTTTTCTGCTCTTAACGCTTACGAGGTTAGCTGTCGGATTCGGGCCTGAGTAGCCCTACTCCTCCAAAAGGAAGAGATTCACCCCAAGAATGGCTATGCCATCCATCAAAATTGGTTCCCCCGCGTTTAGTTGCTTCAGCGATTTAGAAATTTGAAACTTTTATAATGATGTCATAGTACGCCTGCTAATTGAAAAAGTAAAGAAGAAAATTTTTCTTTTTTGAACATATAAATAACCACTTCTTAAAGTAAATTTCCTGAATATCTAGTAAATACCCACAATAAAAACAATAAAACTGCCTTAAAGGTATGTTCTCCCTTTAAGACAGCTCATTAAATTAGTCATCAAAGCCTTGTTCAAAATCTATAATGTTCCCAGAGACTGCATCCACATCTACTTCGTATTCATATTGACCGTCTTTTAATTCAATTTCATATACACCATCATCAAGTTTAATTTTTGTCACTTTACCCTTTGCTTTTGTTTGGGCTGTCTTGACAGCCTGCTCTTTTGTAATTATTTTTGTTGTAGCAGTCGTAGCAGGAATATGATCATCCCAATCATCGTCATCTAGACGTTCCTTTTTCTGCTTGAGTAATTTCCCACTATAAGCATCAAATTTTAAATCATATTCTTCTGTATCTGTATACACCTCTACTTCATAAATAGAGCTAAACTGATTTTGGTCAAATTCGATATTGGCAACTGTACCATCCACTACCGCTAGCGCTTTCTTCTCAATTTCCTGCATGGATAAGACCTTTTTTTCTTGGGCATTTCCTGATAATAAAGTCGTCGAGCCAATCGCTGCACCCACTCCAAGAGTAATTACTAGTGCTGGAATCATTATCATTTTTTTCATGTTCATCTCTCCTTTGTTTTATCTAAACTTAGCTTACCAAGTGAAGATGATAGAACTATAAGAGGAACATTAGAATTTCATGAGAATGATTTAATGATCGTCATCCCATGTTACAGACAGTACTTTTCCTGAAACAGCATGAATTTGAAATGTAGCTTCGTCCTCCTGCGTTTCAATCTCAACTAAATAGTAACCACCCTCTGAGGTTTCTTCAAAATCAACTGAATCCACTTCACCCTTTAATTGCTTAAGAGCTATTTGAATAGCCTGTTGCTCAGTAATAATAGGCTCTTCGATAGGTTGTTCTTGTGGCTCAACCTTTTTCTCTGCCAGTAGTTCGCCAGTATAACCATCAAGGGTTAAATCCATTTGAATTTTCTTATTTTCAACACGTACAGTATAAACGGAGTCTGTAAGCATAACGCTTTCTACATCTCCATATTCCTTTTTAACCATTTGTCTGATCTGCTTTTCTGTTAATAGTAATTTACTTTGTCCTTCTTTCATGATTAGAGCAGTTACCTTTTGTGTCGTAACATCAAGTATAGCTGCATACTTGACATTCTCTCGCGTAAAAAGCATTTCCAAGGTATTTCCTTGTTTTTCAACTTGTGTAACATGACCATTGTAGATAGTCTCAATATGGCGAATAGCCTCCGCTTCACTAATAGGTTGAACGTAAAAATAACGATGTTGAACAAACCAAATTACTCCACTACAAAGGATAATACCAACAATTACTAACATCCACTTTTTCATTGCTGTCCCTCCTTTGGTATACATAAAGTAAAGCTCGAGCCTTCCCCTAGCTTACTTTTCACATCTATTGTTATACCTAGTTGTTGTGCCAGTTCATGTGCTATTGCTAGCCCTAGCCCCGAACCACCTGTTTTACGATTACGATCCTCTGTTACACGATAAAAACGCTCAAACAAATGAGGAATATGCTCGATTGGAATACCAATACCAAAATCTTGGATGGTAATACGTACATGATTGGTTGTTTCAGTGGCTTGAATACGTACTTCATCCTCACTATATTTCCTAGCATTATCCAGCAAAATAAAAAGTAGTTGCTTCAATATTTTTTCATCACTATAAATATACTTTGGAATCTGCTCATCAATTCTAAATGTTCGATGATAAGCCTGTTCCATTTGTAAAGCTACTTTATTTAAGAACGGGGCAAGCTCTAGTTGTTCGAAATGAACGTCCAATTGCTCTTTGTTTTTAGCTAGTTCTAGCAATTGCAATACCATTTCATGCATACGAGATGATTCATTGGCAATAGCTTGTAAGGATTCCTGAGCAACCTCCCGATTATCAAACCCCCTCCTTAGGAGTAGTTTTGCATAGCTTTCAATGACAGTTATAGGAGTTTTTAATTCATGGGAGGCATTTGATACAAATTCTTGTTGCTTCTGATAATGTTGTTCAAGCTTCTCCATCATCATATTAAAAGTGCGGTTTATGTTTGTTAATTCGTCCCCACCTTTTTCTGTGGTATCTATTTTTTCATATTTCCCAGTAGATGCACTTTTGCGCATGGTCTCATTTAAACGTTCTAACGGTAATAAAATAAGTCGACCGAGTACAAAGCTCGCTAGGAAAATAGGAATCGATGCCACAACAGATACAACAACTAAGATGAACTTTAACAAATCTAATGTCCGCTCTACTTCTTCCATAGATTGCTGCAAAGTTATGTCCACCACCGTTCCGTCGATCCAAATGGCAGGCATTGTATAGGTAATAGAAGGTACCTCTTGCATTTCGAGTGTAGCCTGAACCTTCGTTTTCAAAAGTTCACCATCATTTATATAAACGGCACCATCTGTTGGCATATAGGCTCTTAATACTTGCTGTAGGTTGGTTTGTGCATTTAACTGACTCAGTGTAGAGCTTAACTCATTTGCCCGTGACTGAAGCTGATTATATTCCGTATCATAGGCAAATTTCTCATACAACAAATAAATTCCACTATTTGTTGCCACTACTATAACTAGCATAAGCAATGTTGTTAGTAGATGGATTTTTGTTTTAAGTCTCATAACTATGTTCCTTTAGCACATATCCAACACCTCGAATTGTCTGGATAAGAGGTGTTGGATTAGCAGCCTCAAGCTTTTGTCGTACATAACGTATATAAACATCCACAACATTCGTATCCCCATAATAATCATAGCCCCACACAGCCTCTAATATTTGCTCCCTTGTCAGTACTTGTTTAGGATGCTTTAGTAAATAGAACAACAAATCATACTCACGAGGTGTCAGCTGAATTTCCTTATCAAAATATACAACTTCCCTTGTTTGCTCGTTTATCGATAAATGGCCAAATGAAAGTGCAACTTGCTTTGGACTTACCTTCTGCGAAAACCGTAATGCATTGCGAATTCGTGCCAGTAGCTCCTCAATTTCAAAAGGCTTTGTCACATAATCATTGGCTCCTAAATCCAAGCCCTTTACCTTATCCTCTACCTCGCTTTTGGCAGTTAGCATGATAACAGGTGTTTGAGATTTTGTTGCACGAATACGCTTTAGCACATCAATACCGCTCATCTCAGGTAGCATGATATCAAGTAAAATTAAATCCCATTGCTGCTCACGGTATTGTAGTAAGCCCTCTGTTCCTGTATGGGCCATTGCTGCCTCATATCCTTCAAATTGAAGCTCCAGTTGTAGCACTCTCGCAATATTTTCTTCATCTTCTATAATTAAAATTCGATGTGTCATGTCGAATCCGTCCTTCGCCTTTTCTTTTCATCGTATACGATACAAGTGGTGAAAGTCTAATTAGAAAATGATGAGAATGGCACATACTTACAGAAAGATAAAGCAAACCACTTCACTTTTTTTATTCCTAGCGTTAGAATACTAATATCTCATTTTCCTATAGGAAACTTTATTTCATCGGTGATACTTTTTGAAACGAGGGAACAATATGGTTTACAAACGAGTCACAAAATCGGCTGCAGAGGCGGTTTTAGATGGAGATATAAAAGGTTGGCGAAGATTTTTACCATTTCTAGGACCTGCTTTCATTGCAGCAGTCGCCTATATCGATCCTGGTAATTTTGCTACAAATATTACAGCAGGCTCTCAATATGGCTACCTGCTACTTTGGGTTATAGCCTTTTCTAATTTAATGGCTGTGTTAATTCAATCTCTGTCTGCCAAGCTTGGAATTGCGACAGGAAAAAATTTACCTGAAGTCGCACGCGAGCATTTTTCTAAAAAAACATCTATCTTTTTATGGATACAGGCAGAATTGGTCATCATTGCCACTGACCTCGCTGAATTTATCGGAGCAGCATTAGGGCTTTATTTACTTTTCAATATCCCAATGCTTCCCGCCGCATTGATTACAGCAGTGGGTTCATTTGCTATTTTAGAGCTGCAAAGAAGAGGATTTAGAGCCTTTGAAGCAGGTATTTCTGGCATGGTATTAATTGTTGTATTGGCATTTGCCTTCCAAACATTTTTAGCGCAGCCAGCATGGGGCGATGTAGCGATCGGTATGTTCACACCCCACTTTGAAGGTGTAGATTCACTATTATTAGCAACAGGTATTTTAGGTGCAACCGTTATGCCTCATGCTATTTACTTACATTCCTCTTTAACACAAAGTCGTATTATTGGTCGAAATGAGGCAGAAAAAAAACGTATTTTCCGTTTTGAATTTATCGATATTATCATCGCTATGATTATTGCTGGTGCCATCAATATGAGCATGCTCATAATTGCCGCAGCAGTATTCCATACCCAAGGCGTTATTGTTGAAGATTTAGATGTTGCCTATAATGGCTTAAAAGATGCGCTCGGCCCACTGGCTGCCATTTCCTTTGGTCTTGGTTTACTTATTGCAGGGCTTGCTAGCTCCTCTGTAGGGACTTTAGCCGGTGACGTAGTGATGCAGGGCTTCATTCAAAGAAAAATACCTCTTTATTTACGTAGAGCGATTACCATGGTGCCACCACTTGCAATCATTGCCTCTGGTGTGAATGCTACCTATGCTTTGGTTCTTAGTCAGGTTGTTTTATCATTTGGTATTGCCTTTGCACTTGTCCCTCTTGTTATGTTTACAAGTAAACGAGACATCATGGGAAGCCTAGTTAATCACCGTATTACAACTGTTTTAGGTTGGTTTGTCGTAGTCATTGTTGTTACGTTAAACATTTACTTACTTTGGGAAACAATTTTTGGATAATAAAAAGCCAGGTACTCTATAGGAATGAGCACCTGGTATCTTTTTGATTAAACATCCACCTTTTCGATATTTCTAATGGCTAAATAAGCAATACCCAGACCCACGATTGCTAAAGTAATTGGAATAATAATTATATCGTTTAAAGTAAAGTCACCTGAATTTGACGAAGTTACAGACACAATTATAATAGATGAAATGATAGTTGTCGGTATAGAGTATTTTCTCATCCCAAAATACAATGGGATTAAAGCTATGCCTGAGGCAGCTATCGCATTCATCAATACAGAAGGTATATGCTGAATAATTAAAGAACTTGATAGTACATCTGGAATTAATTCATATCGATCGCTTACGACACAAAAAATGGCTGTAATAAGAGCATTGGAGATAATGATCATACTGAAAGTAAATAGCATGACAATAGCAAGCTTTGCGACCATCAATTTCCTTCTACTTATCGGATACATAAAGGCTAAAGTAATGGTTTTAAATTTATATTCTCCGATGATTAACTTAGCTATTAACGTAGAAGCAAAAATAATAAAAACTGCTCTTACAAATGAATCAATGACACTTAAAGCAACCTTGTAATTTTCAAGCCCTGGATCTCCTTCTACTTTAGAAATAAATAAAATCATAAACAGAAACCCGAGAATGACTAAATTAGCAATGATAGCTCCTCTAACATATGATCCTAAATGGAATTTCTTCATTTCTAAACGCATTAAATTAAGCATGGACAACGCCTCCATTGATTAGCTTTAAGAAATAATCCTCTAATGAACTTGTTTTTTTACTAATCTCTTCAATCTCCACGTCATGTTCAATTAATGCTCTTGATAGGCTTTGTTGGGATACTGTTGAGTCGTATATACGTATAGAGTTATCATCCATCATCTTAAAATTAGTAATGTTTAATTCGCTTTCAATAATAAACGCTGCCTTTTTCCCATCACTTACGATCACTTCGGTATAATTTACCTGATCACGATTAATAGTATCCATTGCTACCTCAGTGATGAGCCTTCCATTCTTAATAACACCTATTGTATCGACCAATTGTTCTATTTCAGCCAAAATATGACTAGAGATAATAATAGTTATGCCGTACTCCTTACAAAGCATCTTGAAAAGCTCTCTTAACTCCTTTATCCCAACTGGGTCCAATCCATTAATTGGTTCATCTAATATAAGTAACTCTGGCTTTGTAATGATGGCTCTTGCAATGCCTAATCTCTGTTTCATCCCAAGAGAAAAATCTTTAACCTGCTTATTCTCTGTATTGGTTAACTTTACTAAATTAAGAACATGTGCAATTTCTTTCTTATCATAATAACCCATGTATTCACAATGTAATTCCAGGGTCTCACTAGCCGTTAATTTTTCATAGAAAATAGGATATTCAATAATTGTTCCCATTCTTTTTAGTAATTCATAGGATTTGTCTGTCAATTTCTCCCCTAAAATTTCTACATCCCCACTAGTAGGCTTCGTTAGATTAGTTAGCATCTTCATAACAGTGGTTTTACCTGCACCATTGGGACCTAAAAATCCATAAATCTCCCCCTTCTTAACGTTCATATTGACAGCTGAAACAACTTCTTTTCCATCATAAACTTTCGTAAGCTGATTTGTTTTTACAATGTATGTCATGTAATTCTCTCCCTCAATTGTGACTAGCTTCATTATAAAAAATGAAACTCTCTATTTTATTACTGCATTCTTACAAATTTCTTAAGTAAAAAAGCCTGCAAAGCCTTAAAGCTTTACAAGCACAATTGGATTCAATACATCATTCGTTTTAGCGAAATGGTAAAAGTAGTTTTTTCATTAGGAATACTCGATAACCGGATGGAGCCATTCATTATTTCTACTAGCCGCTTTGTAATCGTTAGTCCCAAACCACTGCCTTGAAAAGATTTATTTCGAGAATCCTCAAGTGTATACATCCTTTCAAATACGCTATCGATATGATATTCATCAATACCCTTGCCACAATCCCACACATCAATATCAATATTGGCTTCTTCATGTCTTACGGTAATTCCAATTACATTGCCATCTGCTCCATACGCAATAGCATTAGACAGTAGATTGTTTAGAACCCTATTTAATGCTTCTTCATTACCAAGGGCATACATGGGGCTTGTAGGAATATCAATATTAATATCTAATCCCATTGAAGTAACCAGATCGTAAAAAGACAAAATATTTTTACGGCATATTTCACTGACATTGATTTTAGTGATTGGATAATCTGTGTCCCCAGCCTCTAATTTTGCCAAGTCAAAAAATGTATGGATAATTTTTAACACTTCTAATGTTTTAGCATGTACACCTGTAAGTAATCGTTGGCGTTCTTCGTCACTCATCGCATTTTGAAGTTGAAGCATTTCAATATAGCCAAGTACAACGGTTAAAGGTGTTTTAAGATCATGCGAAATATTGGCCAACATCTTTTTCATGGAATTTTCCATTTTACGATGCGTAGCCTGGATTTTTTGATGCTGATCTAGCAAAGCATTCAGTGTAATAAGTAACTGTTGAATTTCTGAATTTGTAGTTGTTACTAGAATCTTTTCATATGTCTGTTCATTTACAATTACGTGTAGTTTACTATGAATGTATTGGATAGCGCGTTCTTGTTCCCTCTTGACTTTCCATTGAAAAATTAGGACTCCGATTAGCAATACAATTATTATTAATAGAAATATCATCATATTTTTATCCCTCAAACTTATAGCCGATTCCCCATAGAGTTTTAATATACTGAGGATTTGATGGATCATCTTCTATTTTTTCACGTAGTCTTCTGATATGTACATTTATAATATTTTCATCTCCGTAATAGGCATCTTTCCATATCATCTGATAAATTTGCTCTTTGGTAAAAACCCGTTGACGATTTGTCACAAACAATTTTAAAATGGAAAATTCCTTTGATGTCAGCTTTATCTCTTGTCCACTCTTTGCTATTGAGAAATTAACGATATCTATCTTTAAATTATCAATTTCGAGGACCTCTTGCTTTTGTTCAGCTTGACTAGAGTATTTCGTCGCTCTTCTGATAACAGCCTTTACACGTGCTGAAAATTCCAGCATAGAAAAGGGTTTAGCGATATAATCATCTGCCCCTAATCCTAAGCCCAACGCTTTATCAACATCACTGTCTTTTGCAGACATAATAATGATAGGAAGTGCTGCCTGCTCTCTAATAATCTTTAATACTTCCAATCCATTTAATTTAGGAATCATAATATCTAAAATGACCAAATCAAAGGTATTTTGCAAACAATTATGTAATGCCTCTTCGCCATTAGTCGCTGTTGTGACATTGAAACCTTCCATCGTTAAGTAATTATCAACCATTTCACGAATGGCTTCATCGTCTTCTACAAGTAAAATATGCTTTTGCACTATCATGCACCTCTCCTATCAAACCCAATTTCCATATGTATATTACATTACCATATTTATGATGTTTGATTAGAGAGATTTTGTTTATGAGTGTTGAAAAAAGAACTGCCCCATAAACCATCACTCTTAGGTTTACAGAACAGCCCTATTATTTAATCTTCAACTTTTAAATCACAATCTTTAAGTGGAAGCATTTTTGTTTTGTGCTTTATTTTATAGCCCAACCATAATGCTAAAAATAATGGAATCCCAATATACGAAACAAGCATACCGTACCAATCAATCTTATCGCCTGTAAAGGCTGTGTAATTTTGTCCAATGACTACAATCATACAAACTGTAAAAGCAAATAGTGGTCCAAACGGATATAATTTGGCTTTATAAGGTAATAACTTTGGATCCAAGCCCTGTGCATCAAACGCTCGGCGGAAACGATAATGACTAAACGCAATACCTAGCCATGCAATAAAGCCAGACATTCCAGAAGCATTTAATAGCCAGATATATACCACTCCATCGCCAAAGAAGGATGCCAAAAATGCTAAACAGCCTACAGCTAATGTTGCCATAAGTGCATAAATCGGAATACCTCTACGACTTAGCTTTGCAAAAAATTTAGGTGCATGTCCATCCACTGCTAATTGCCATAGCATACGAGAAGATGCATATAGTCCTGAATTTCCTGCTGACAGCATAGCCGTTAAAATAATGGCATTCATTAAAGAAGCAGCAAAGGCAATACCTAGACGGTCAAACACTAGTGTAAACGGTGATACTGCGATATCTTCTGATAACAAACGTTCGTCTGTAAATGGAATCAACATCCCGATTGCACCAATCGCTAAAATATAAAACAATAGAATACGCCAAAATACAGATTTAACAGCCTTCGGAATATTTTTACCAGGATTATCTGTTTCACCAGCTGTAATTCCTAGTAATTCTGTCCCTTGGAATGAGAATCCTGCAGCTAGGAAAATACCAAATGTAGCAAGGAAGCCACCATGGAATGGCCCATCACTAACAAAGAAATTAGTAAAACCTACAGGAGCCTGCCCACCTAAAATACCAAAAATCATTAGTAAGCTAATGATAATAAAAACAATAACCGTTGCTACTTTAATCATGGCAAACCAATATTCACTTTCACCATAACTTTTTACGGATAGTAAATTAAACGTCAATACAACAGCAATAAATAATACTGTCCAAAGTGCTGATGAGCTTTCTGGGAACCAATATTTCATAATTAATGACACAGCAGCAATTTCGGCAGCAATGGTGATTGCCCAGTTATACCAGTAGTTCCAGCCTAATGCAAAGCCCAAAGCGGGATCTACAAATTTGGTTGCATACGTACTAAATGAACCTGATGATGGCATATAGGCAGCCATTTCCCCTAAGCTTGTCATTAAAAAATACACCATAATACCGATTAAAGCATAGGCAAGCAATGCTCCCCCAGGCCCTGCCTGAGCAATAGCACCTCCACTAGCTAAGAATAGCCCCGTACCAATTGTACCGCCTAAAGAAATCATTGTAATATGACGGCTTTTTAATTCTTTTTTCAGCTTCGGCGCTTTATGTCCGAGCTGATTTACTTTTATTTCACTCACGATATAGCTTCCTTCCTATTTATGAGGCAAAAAAATGCCATCACATATACACTGTGATGGCTACGTTAATCCTCAGTTTTCCCTACATGATAGCTCAACACGTTGTACAAACGTGACAGTTCTGTTCCTTTCGGAGACAGCCCCAGCATGAGGTTTTCAAGTCCCCTCACACTTCGGCAATATTTCCTTTCAGCTAATCTCATCAATGCTTGTCATTTCAATTAGCATACTTATAAATATCGCGACCTCTACCTCAATACAAACATGAGGCATATAATTATTAAATTTATGATGTTTATTATACTAACATAAGACCATAGACATTTCAATACTGCAAGAAATGTTCCGTATTTTATGAATCTTCTACTATTTTTAATAGTGTGATAAAGTGTTATAGTAGTTCAATTAGAATGGTTATTATTAGGGGGGATTTATTTTGACTACAAATGATCATACCACTAGTTATCCAAGTAAAAAAATTAGCTGGACAGGAACAACCTTACTTTTAGTCTTTGGCGTTATCTTTATAGCCTCTACATTACGAATGCCACTAACTGTTGTTGGTCCAATTATATCCTTTATCCGTGAAGATCTTGGAATATCTAATGTATTGGCAGGCTTTCTAACAACGATTCCATTGCTGGCTTTTGCTATTATATCTCCATTTGCACCAGTTGTAGCACGCAAACTAGGGCTTGAGCTAACATTATTTTTATCAACTTTTCTCTTGGCCTTAGGAATTGTCCTACGTTCACTTGGTACGACAGAATTACTTCTATTGGGTACTGTGTTAATTGGCGTAGCCATTTCTTTTGGAAATGTACTAATTCCAGGATTATTAAAATTGAAATTTCCCTATCATGTGGGTTTATTAATGGCCTTTTTCACCATGTCCATGAATTTTACTGCTGGCCTTGGAGCTGGTATTAGCTATCCGATAGCTAATTCATCGTTAGGCTGGCAAGGTGCGCTTTCCATTGCACTCATACTCGTTCTAATTACAATCTTAATTTGGATACCTCAACTAAAGTCAAATTACCCAGAACCAGTTACTACATCTAAAAAGACCAGTACACCTTTATGGAAATCACCTGTTACTTGGGCTGTCACAGGGGCAATGGGTTTACAGTCTTTATTATTCTATACAACAGCAGCGTGGATACCTGAGATTTATATTGCTCAAGGTTTAGCGCCTGATAATGCTGGCTGGATGTTTTCAATCATGCAATTCTCACAAGTACCAATGGCTTTGGCAGTCCCTATTATTGCAGGTAAAATGACTTCTCAACGCCCACTTGTATTGATGTTTACATCCTTCTATTTAGTAGGCTTTGTTGGAGTTGTCATGGAATGGACAAGTCTTGGGGTCCTGTGGATGGTTCTTCTAGGGTTAGCAGGTGGTTCTTCATTCGCCCTAGCAATGATGTTCTTCACTCTCCGTACTCGTACTGCATTTGAAGCAGCAGATTTATCAGGCTTTGCACAATCTTTGGGTTATTTATTTGCCGCAATTGGTCCTATTCTTTTTGGCTACTTGCATGATTTATTTGGTGGCTGGAATATTGCGGGATGGCTCTTTGTCGTTGTAGCAATGTTACTCTTCTTTTGCTCAATGAGAGCCTCTAAGGATGAGTATGTGCATTAACATTAAATAAAGCAGGTGGATTAGATTCCTCCATCTGCTCTATTTCTATAGTGTTTAAACATTACTTAATTGTCGGATTGCGGAGTAATGTTAGCAATTCAGCAAGGCATTCTGATGCTTCATTATTACGAGCTGTTATAGTAGAAAAAATAGGAACAGCCTCTTGTAAAAGCAGATAACTATAAAAGTAATAGCCTACAAAAGCTTGCTCCTCATAGCCCTTTGGCGTTTCTTTCTCCCACTCCTGCTCATCATTATCTTCATTTTCTATCCACAAATAGTTGACGTCTAATAGCTCCTGCATATTTTTAACAGTATTGACTGGGTCGAGATAATCCTTGGTAATAGCATGTGCCACAGCTAAATATAACTGTACCTCTTGTAAGGAGACAACCTCTAATTTTTTACTAGTAAGCTTTTTTAGCAGGACAAGCAAAACCCATGGTGTCACCTGCCACAGTGTACCTTGATGTTCAATTAATTCAGCTAGTTGTGTGTATTGCTCCTGTTCTATCAGCTTAGGAATGGCTGTACCTCTACCATAAGGTGTCGTCAATTGTCTCCATGGGATATTGGGAATTTGCTGATTTAACATAGTAAGCGCCCTCTCTCATCAAAATTGTTGAAAGTAAACAATTCCTTTACACTAATAGCATGGTTTTTGATAAAAATAATTTGGTGTATGATATATATTTACATAGGGTTTATGGAATATGTGAGTTGTGGCAGGGGAAAGTGGTGGGATTAACCATGTCCAGTTGCCAGTAACTTCTCTTCCTGTTGATTTTTCTGCCTCCTCAAACAATTTAAACTGCTGAGCTGCTGTATGATGATCAACAATGCTCACACCCTCTTCTTTAAATGAGTGAAGAACAGCAATATTAAGTTCTACTAAAGCACGATCACGCCAAAGAGACGCTTGTTTGGTTGTATCAAGATTAAAAATCTCTGCAATTGCAGGTAACATATTATAACGATCATGATCTGCTAAATTTCGTGCACCAATCTCTGTTCCCATATACCAGCCGTTAAATGGAGCTGCTTGAAAATCAATTCCAGCCATTTGAAAACGCATACTCGAAATAATAGGTACGGCATACCACTTCATTCCTAATTTCTCCACATCGATTGACTCTGGATGACGGATTGAGACCTCTACTATATTTTCTTCAGGAATTACAAACATTTGAGGAGCACGATTATCCACCTGGATAACGAGTGGTAGTACATCAAAATCAGTTCCTTTACCTTTCCATCCTAACGACTCACACACTTTTGTAAATTTAATGGACTGCGAATCACCAATAATGCCTGCCTCCGTTTCATAGCCAGCATAACGAATTAGTTGATGATTCCAAATCCGTACTCTATCTGAAGCAAACACTGTTATAGTTGGACGGATTTTCCCATGATTTGTCGCATAATCAATATGTTCTAGTAATTTTTGAAAAATAGCCTTTTCATCTAAAGCATCACGTGCATCTACTACATGCAGTGACTGCCAAAACAGACGTCCAATACACTTATTGCTATTTCTCCATGCCACCCGTGCGCCAAAAACTAGCTCCTCTGTTGTTGGGTGATATTCACCTGCATCCTTAACTGCCTGTAATCTATTCTTTAACCAAAGTTCTGATTCATTTTGTTCTGTCTGATATAGACTTAAAAATTGCTGTATCTCCTGTATATTCATATCGATTCCTCCACTTATCCTCATATTAGAGGAACAAAACAACAAGCACCATGAAAATAGTAATTGAAAAAACATACATATTTTATATATGAAATAGTTTGTTCATATTTACTCTATAGACTCTCTTTCTTAAGAGAATGTAAGGGAGAGGGATCCTAACTATTGTAAAAAGTCTACATTAATCATGTAACCTTCATAGTGTTGTAGCAAAGCCATCAATAGAATTTTTGTGAAAGATAAAAGTCTTTCCATTTTAGGCTAATTACATGCTGACGCTTGGCTTTCGCGGTGCGGCTAGCCTCTTTCTGGCTAACCCCGGCAATCAAGTAGTCTTCCTCTTTTATCCCACAAATAAATTGAAGGTATTCACTTATGGATGGCTGTTGTAACTGATTCCCTACTCCACATTGAAAATAAGAGCTTATCCCCTCTAAGCATACAGATAATGGGCTTTTTGATCGCTATGCTACTATGAAAAAAGTAAAGTAAAGACACTTTGCAGAATGGTTGATTGTAGTGGAGCCAGCGTCACAGATGAGACCCTGGAGCAAACGTAAATGAGTGAAGTGGCTCATCGGACGCCCCCTGGAAAGGAAGCTGGCGGAACGGAAATCAACCTCTTACCTTGCTAATAGGTGTCTTTTTCTGCTAGTGATCTTTTCTCAACAACATGAAAAAGGAGAATATCTTAAAGGAGAATAGAAAAAAGCATGTAACACACATCTGTGCTACATGCTTGATGACCCGTACGGGATTCGAACCCGTGTTACCGCCGTGAAAGGGCGGTGTCTTAACCACTTGACCAACGGGCCGTGGCTCCGAAGGCAGGACTCGAACCTGCGACAACCTGATTAACAGTCAGGTGCTACTACCAACTGAGCTACTTCGGAATAATGATGGGCCTAAATGGACTCGAACCATCGACCTCACGCTTATCAGGCGTGCGCTCTAACCAGCTGAGCTATAGGCCCATTTTGGAGCGGGTGATGAGAATCGAACTCACGACATCAGCTTGGAAGGCTGAGGTTTTACCATTAAACTACACCCGCAATAATGGTGGGTCAGGACGGAATCGAACCGCCGACACTTAGAGCTTCAATCTAATGCTCTACCAACTGAGCTACTGACCCGAAAAATGGAGGAGGTAGAGGGATTCGAACCCCCGCGCGGTGTTACCCGCCTGTCGGTTTTCAAGACCGATCCCTTCAGCCAGACTTGGGTATACCTCCAAAAATATTACAATGGTGGAGCCTAGCGGGATCGAACCGCTGACCTCCTGCGTGCAAGGCAGGCGCTCTCCCAGCTGAGCTAAGGCCCCATTTATCATGAAAGATGGTCGGAATGACAGGATTCGAACCTACGACCCCTTGGTCCCAAACCAAGTGCTCTACCAAGCTGAGCTACATTCCGTAAACATGATTTTATTGGCGCGCCCGACAGGAGTCGAACCCATAACCTTCTGATCCGTAGTCAGACGCTCTATCCAATTGAGCTACGGGCGCATGCTAATTAAAAAATGATGAGCCATGAAGGACTCGAACCTTCGACCCTCTGATTAAAAGTCAGATGCTCTACCAACTGAGCTAATGGCTCGTGCAATTAAAAATGGCTGGGGTACTAGGATTCGAACCTAGGCATGACGGAATCAAAATCCGTTGCCTTACCGCTTGGCTATACCCCAATTTTAAAATGGGGCGACTGATGGGAATCGAACCCACGAATGTCGGAACCACAATCCGATGCGTTAACCACTTCGCCACAATCGCCACTATATAAATTATATTAGCTATATTATGAACGAGTACCTCAATACCTGGCAGGGGCAGTAGGAATCGAACCCACACCAAAGGTTTTGGAGACCTCTATTCTACCGTTGAACTATGCCCCTAAAATGGTGGAGGGGGACGGATTCGAACCGCCGAACCCTAAGGAGCGGATTTACAGTCCGCCGCGTTTAGCCACTTCGCTACCCCTCCAAGGGAATGGTGCCGGCGATAGGAGTCGAACCCACGACCTACTGATTACAAGTCAGTTGCTCTACCAACTGAGCTACACCGGCAATAATAATGGCGGTCCCGACCGGGATCGAACCGGCGATCTCCTGCGTGACAGGCAGGCATGTTAACCGCTACACCACGGGACCAAAATGGTGGAGGATGACGGGCTCGAACCGCCGACCCTCTGCTTGTAAGGCAGATGCTCTCCCAGCTGAGCTAATCCTCCACAAAAAATAAGCGAAGCGACGTCCTACTCTCACAGGGGGAAGCCCCCAACTACCATCGGCGCTAAAGAGCTTAACTTCCGTGTTCGGTATGGGAACGGGTGTGACCTCTTTGCCATCATCACTTCACTTATTCAGCTGAAAGACTTATTCTTTCAAAACTAGATAAACGATACATTGAATGTTTCAAACGTTTTGGTTAAGTCCTCGATCGATTAGTATTCGTCAGCTCCATGTGTCACCACACTTCCACCTCGAACCTATCTACCTCATCGTCTTTGAGGGATCTTACTTACTTGCGTAATGGGAAATCTCATCTT